>JAHBWG010000122.1 GCA_019637095.1 Sandaracinaceae bacterium
CCCCGTCCCCGTCCCCGTTCGACGTCCCCGTCCCCGTCCCCGTTCGACGTCCCCGTCCCCGTCCCCGTCCCCGTTCGACGTCCCCGTCCCCGTTCGACGTCCCCGTTCGACGTCCCCGTCCCCGTCCGACGTCCCCGTCCCCGTTCCACATGACGACGGGGGGGCGTCGGTTCGCGCGTTTCTCGAGGGTAGCCGCGTGCTCGGCGTGTCGAGCCCCCGTGCTCGCCGTGCTCGCTTTTCGGCTGCGCCGAAAAGCTGCGCGCGGCTCCGCGCGGGGGCTCGACACGCCTGCGCGCGCGGCTGGGGGTGGGGAAACGCGCGATCCGATCGCCGGATCGCCCACGACGAAAGGAAGCCTCCATGAACACGTTCCGGCTCTACGGTCTCTCGCTGAAGGCGGCGCGGTTGGTCGGCCCGGTCGCGAAGTCGATCGGACGCAGCGACCCCGATCTCGCCCGCCAGCTCCGCAGGGCGCTTTGCTCGGTACACCTCAACCTCGCCGAGGGAATGGACGCGCGCGGGCGGAATCGGCCGCTGCGCTACCAGTCGGCCCTCGGGAGCGCGAACGAGTGCATCGCGGCGCTCGAGGTCGCCGAGGCCCTCGACTACATCGCGCGCGACGAGCAGGCGTACGACGCGCTGCAGCACGTTCGGGCGACGCTGATCCGGCTCGTGTACGAGCCGCGCTGACGCTCCCGCCGCGGCCGCTCGGGCGACCTTCGCTCGAGCGGTCCCGACCCACGCACAAGGCGCCTCCGCCCCTCGCGATGTACCAAGAACGAGGAGCCGTCAGCCGCCGGCGAGCGCGCGGGCGCTCGCGACCCAGCCGGCGCGGCGGATCCGGTCGGGCTTGATCCCGAGCTGCAGCGCGGCGCGCTTCACGTCCTCGTCGGTCCACGCGGCGATCTGCGCGACCTGCGTGACGCCCATCGCGGCGAGCCGCTCGGCGAACTTCGGGCCGATGCCCTTGATGCGCGTCAGCCCCTCGGACGCGACCGGGGCGCGCGGCGGCGGGACGATGCTGTCCGCCAACGCCTGCAACTTCTCTTGCTGGACGCGGAGGCCCGAGCCGGCGGCGATGGTGAGCGCCTCGACGTCGGTGAGCCGGGCGCGCAGATCGTCGAGCGCGGCGGTGTCCCGCTCCCTCTGGACCTCGTCGGCGAGCTCGGACAGGAGCGACTCGAGCCGAGCGAGGCGGCGCTCGCGCTCCTCGTCGCGGTCGAGGCGCGCGCCGAGCGCGGCCTGCGTGGCCTCGACGCGCTCGAGCCGCTCGAGGGCCTCGCGCACCTTCTGCCCCGCGACCTCGAGCCGCATGCGGATCCGGGCGAGCTCGGTCCCCTCCTCGAGCTCGCGCAGCCGCGCCTCGAGCGCGCCGACGTCCGCGCCGCGCTGCTCGGCGCGCTCGACGCGCATCCGCAGCTCCTGCGCGAGGGCGTCACCCCGCTCGTCGAGCGCGCGCAGGCGCGCCTCGATGGCGCTCTGCTCACTCTCGCGCGTGAGCTCGGCGAACATCGCCTCGAGCCGCGCCTCGCGCGCGCCGAGCGCGCTGCGCAGCTCGTCGAGCTCGTGGCGCTGGCGCGCGACCGCGCTGCGCGCCTCGTCGAGGGCGGACTCCATCTGCAAGAAGCGCTGGCGCTCGGGCGGCCGCTCCGGCGTGCGCGCGGGCGGGGGCATCTCGTCGCGCGTGGGCCGGCTCGACGCGGTCGCCGGCGCCGCAGGGGGCACCGCGCGCAGCGGCGGCGCGGACGGGGGCGCGCGGAAGGGCGCGGGCGGACCGAGCTCGGCCGGCTCGCGGGGAACGGCTTGTCGAACGGCGGCCGCGAGGGCACGCGCCGGCTCGGCAGCGGGGGCGGCGACGCGGGCGGCCGCGGTGGGCTCTCTACCGCCGGCGGCTCGCTGTCGCGGACCTCGAGCTCCTCGGTCGGCGGCCCGCTCGGCAGGAGGACGTTCGGATCCGTCCGCTCGTGTTCTCCGTGCCCGCTCATGGCGCTCGGACCGCGAGCATACTCCCCCTGCTACAGTCTCCGCGAGGAGACCTTCATGAGCTGGCGCAAGACCTTCAAGATCCTGAAGCGCAGCTACGCCAACGCGGCGGAGATGGTGCGGCTCGGGCGGCTCACCGATCCGCACAAGACGCCGTTCGACGTCGTGCACTCGGATCGCGTGTACGGGCTGCGGCGCTACCGCGGGGTCGAGGGCGCGGAGCGGGGCGCGCGCTCGACGCCCATCCTGCTGATCCCGCCGCTCATGGTCACGAGCGAGATCTACGACATGTCGCCGGACGTGAGCGCGGCGAGCTACCTGCTCGGCCAGGGGCTCGACGTCTGGATGGTCGACTTCGGCGCGCCCGAGCGCATCGAGGGCGGGATGGCGCGCACGCTCGACGACCACGTGCGCGCGGTCTCCGAGGCGATCGAGCGCGTCGGCGCGGCGAGCGGGCAGAAGGTCCACGTCGCCGGCTACTCGCAGGGCGGCATGTTCTGCTACCAGGCCGTCGCGTACCGCGAGAGCGAGGGCGTCGCGTCCGTCATCACGTTCGGCAGCCCCGTCGACATCCACCGCAACCTGCCGGGCCCGATCTCGGAGCAGGTCGCCGAGCTGATGATCGGCGGGCTGCGCCAGGTGATCGAGCGGCCGCTCGCCGAGATCGACGGGCTCCCCGGCTTCCTCACGAGCTTCGGCTTCAAGATGGTCAGCCCCGTGAAGGAGGCGGAGCAGCTCGTCGAGTTCGTGCAGAAGCTCCACGACCGCAAGGCGCTCGAGAAGCGCGAGAGCCGGCGGCGCTTCCTCGGCGGCGAGGGCTTCGTCGCGTGGCCCGGGCCGGCGCTGCGAACGTTCGTCGACGAGTTCATCGTCGCCAACCGCATGGCCTCCGGCGGCTTCGTGATCGACGGGCGCACCGTGAGCCTCGCGGACATCTCGTGCCCCATCCTCTACTTCGTCGGGCTGCGCGACGACATCGCGCGGCCCGCGTCGGTGCGCGCGATCAAGAGCGCGGCGTTCAACGCCGACACGCACGAGGTCGGCGTGCGGGCGGGGCACCTCGGGCTCGTCGTCGGCTCGCGCGCGCTCGGCGAGGTGTGGCCCACGGTGACGGCGTGGACGCGCTGGGTCGACGAGGGGGGCGAGCTGCCCGAGCGCCTGCGCCCGGTGGAGGCGCCGCGCATCGAGGACGTCGACGACACCGCCTTCGACGACCTCGACCTCGGCCTGGGCGACGTGTTCGGCTTCGCGACCGGCGCGGCCGGCGACGCGGTGCGCGGGCTCGCGCGCGCGGGCGAGGAGCTCACCGGCGCGCTCGACGCGCTGCGCTGGCAGCTCCCGCGGCTCACGCGCCTGCGCAAGCTGCGCGCGGACACGAAGATCAGCGCGGGCCTCGCGCTCGCCGAGCAGGCCGAGGCGCAGCCCGAGGCGACGTTCTTCCTCTGGAAGGGGCGCGCGTTCAGCTACGCGGACGCGGACCGGCGCGTCGACGCCATCGTGCGCGGCCTCGCCGAGTGCGGCGTCACCCCCGGCCGGCGCGTCGCCGTGCTCATGGAGCCGCGGCCGACGTACCTGTCGATCGTCACCGCGCTCAACCGGCTCGGGGCGGTCGCCGTGCTCCTGAGCCCGGACATGAAGCGGCTCGGGATCGAGCGCGCGCTCGAGGCGGCGGAGGTCGAGCACGTCGTGGCCGATCCCGCGAACGCGGCGCGCGCGCGCGAGGCGTTCGCCGGCCCGGTGCTCGCGCTCGGTGGCCCGTACGGGCCCGAGCGGCGGCTGCCCGACGGCGTGCGCGACATGGAGGCGATCGATCCCGCGCGCGTGTCGCTGCCCAAGTGGTACGAGCCCAACCCCGGCCGCGCCGCCGACGAGGCGATGATCCTGTTCACCGCGGGGCGCGCGGAGGAGCCGCGGGCGGCGCGGATCACCAACCGCCGCTGGGCGTTCAGCGCGCTCGGCGCCGCCGCCGGCTGCGCGCTCAGCCCCAACGACACGGTGTACTGCGCGCTGCCGCTGCACCACGCGGCGGGCATCCTCGTCGCGGTCGGCGGCGCGCTCGTCGGCGGCTCGCGGCTCGCGCTCGGCGTGCGCTTCTCGCCCGCGCACTTCTGGGGCGAGGCGCGCCGCTACGGCGCGACGGTCGTCTTCTACGCGGGCGAGATGTGCCGCGCGCTCGTCGACGCGCCGCCGGACCCGCTCGACGCCAACAACCCCGTGAGGCTCTTCGCGGGCAGCGGCATGCGGCTCGACGTGTGGGAGCGGCTCACGCGCCGGTTCGACGTGGGCGTGCTCGAGTTCTACGCGTCGACGGAGGGCAACGCGGTGCTCGCGAACGCGAGCGGCAAGAAGGTCGGCGCGCTGGGCGCGCCGCTGCCGGGCGCGACCGACATGTCCATCGTCGCGTGGGACTTCCGCGCGGACGACTTCGTGCGCGACGAGCAAGGGTTCTTGCAGCGCTGCGGCGTCGACCGTCCCGGCATGCTCATCGCGCGCGTGGACCGCGGGCACCCGATGGCGGGCTTCGACGGCTACGTCGGGGGCACCGACCGCGAGCGCATCGCGAAGGACGCGTTCGAGCCGGGCGACCGCTGGTTCGTCTCCGGCGACCTCCTGCGACAGGACGCGGACGGCGACTACTGGTTCGTCGACCGGCTCAGCGACGTCGTGCGCACCGAGGGCGGCCCCGTCTTCACGCGCGAGGTCGAGGACCTCGTCTACCGGCGACCCGACGTACAGATGGTGGCCGTGCACGCGTGGAACGCGGAGCGGCCGGCGGAGCTCGCCGCGACCATCGTGCCGCGCGGCGACGGGCTCGACGTCCCGCGGCTCGCGGCGCTGATCGACGAGAAGCTCGAACCGCGGGCGCGCCCGCGCTATCTGCGGATCGTGGACGCGATCCCGCTGACCGACGGCTACCGCCCGCTCAAGCGCCCGCTCGAGGGCGCGCGCGACGCCGGCGTGCGCGAGGTGTGGGAGCGGGTCGACGGTCGCTACGAGCTGCGCGCGCACGCCGTGCCGGCGGAGGTGCGGGCCAAGTGAGCGAGCCGTCGCGGCGCGGGCTCCCCGGCGGCATCGCGCCGCCCGCCGTCCTCTTCGTCGGGTGCGTCGTCACGTTCGGCTACACCTTCTCGCACCCGGGCGTCGTCGACCTCGGGCCGCACGTCAGCCCGGCGGCGCTCGCGATCCTCGGCGCCGTCGTCACCCTCGGCTGGCTGCTCGTCGCGATCGCGAAGCGCCCTGCGCCGGAGGCGCGTTGAGCGCGCGCCGCCTCGCGCTCGCGTGCCTCCTCGCCGGCTGCGGCGACGGCACGATCGTGATCGAGCTCGACACGCCGCCGAGCGCGGGTGAGGTGCTCTACGTCCAGGTCGCGGGCGCGGGCGTCGACCCGAGCCGCCCCCTCACCGTACCGAGCGAGCGCATCGAGCTCACCGGCGCCGCGCGGCACGTCTGCGTCACCGCGCGCGGCCCCGCGGGCGACGTCAACGTACGTCTGCGCCAGTGCGCCGAGCCCGCGTGCAGCGGCGCGGCGGACGCCGTCCCGCGCACCCACACCGCCACGATCGAGCACGGCGTCTACGCGGGTCGCACCACGAACGTCCAGCTCGGCGCGTTCCGCGCGCGCTCGCACGATCCCATCGAGCGCTGCGCCGTGCGCGGCTGCGTGCGCCGCAACGCGCCGACCTACTGCCGTCCCGACGGCGACCACTACTGCGAGCACGACGAGGACGTGCCGCCCGCCCTCGACGGCTGCGACATCGCGCTCGAGCTCGCGTTCTGAGCGCTGGCCGCCCCGGGGATTCGCCGAGCGACGTTGGGCGCGCGATCCCGCCGCCCGAGGTCGCGCGTCGCGTCTTCACGAATGTTCCGTCGCGCTGCGCGCTGCCGATCGCGATCGGCCCGAGCTGCGCTTCGATGGGAAGTCGTACCGTCTCGACCAGCGACCCCGATCGAGCTCCGCGAGCACATCCCACTCGCGACTGAAGCGCGGACTGCGGTACTCGCGGTCGAGCGCTCGAAGCTTGCTGGCCTTCGCGCTTCGAACGAGATCGGAGAGGACCATCGCGGCGAGGTCTCTCCGCGCGCCAGCGGGATGGAAGACGAGCCGCGCCAGCGCGGCCGCCCGCGCGGGAAGCCGAGCCGACTCGAACGCCCTCCGCGAGAGCGCGTCGTGGCGGTCAGCGTCGCCTTCTGCTGGAAGGAGCCCCTCGTCGAGCGAGAGCATCAGGCCAGCGTGAGATCGAGTCGTGGGCGCCAGACGCAGCGCTCGCTGAAGCGGCGGGCTGCGAAGCGCGCTCACCGTCGAGGAGCAGGCGCTGCTCGATCTGCCTCGCGAGGAGGCGGCGGCGCACCGCGGCGTGATCGGGTGGAGCCTCGAGAACCTGTGGCCGCTCGCGTGGGCGCTCGGGTTCGAGCCGGAGCCGACCGTGGACGGCCCGATGATCGGCGAGCCGATCATCCGGGCGTTGTTCTTCGAGTTCCTGCCCGGGCTCGACGCGACGGTGGCGGACCTGCTCGCGAAGGCGAAGCCGCGTTCGCTCGAGGAGGTCGCGCGGCGCGAAGACCTCTTCTACTGCGCACACGACGCGGTGCGCTCCGCGCAGCTCGGCGAGGACACGGTGCCCGAGGGGTTCGATCCGCGCGCGGACGGCGGCGTGGTCCACGAGCGGCGCCACGCGCTGACGTGGATGCTCTCCGCGGGGGTCGGCTGGGACGACACCGATCTCGGCACGTGAGCCGCCCAGCGCACGCTTGCCGGAGGGACACGCGGGAGCCGGGGCGTGTCGCGGGGCCGCATCGGTCCTCGGCTGCGCACCCTGCTGGAGCGGCTGGGCCGCGGTGTCGACCGCGTCTGCAATCAGGCGCTCGACGAGCTCGACGACGCGCGCGCCTGCCCGGAGGCCGCGCGCAGCATCGAGGAGGCCCACCGGGGCGCCCCCTCGCCGGTCGTGGCCGCGCGGCTCGCCGGCGCGACGGCGGCGGTGCACGCCGTCTGGGCGATGACGCGGGATCTCGTCGCGGACGAGCGCGCGGCTCTCGAGCGCGCCCGGCCGACGGGAGGGCGCCGTTGAGAAAATGTGCGCGACCACGGAAACCGCTCGCCCTTCGCACCGATGACGGTGGGCACGGGCGCAAGAGCCGGACGAACGCGGGGTGAGCGCGGCCAGGTGGCCGCGGCGCGCCGCTCGACAGCGCGAGGAGGAATCGATGAGCGACGAGGGCGGAAGCGGGTCCCGATCCGACGCGGATCGCGCGGCGAGCATCGCAGGCGGCGTCGAGGACGCGTCGAAGGCGCTCGGGACCTCGGTAGGCGGCCTGGTGGGCTCGGCCGCGGGCGCAGAGGCGCAGCGGGACGTCGAGCGCGGCTTCACGGCGGCCGGCGAGGCGGCGGGCGCCGCCGCGCAGGCGGCGCGCGCGGTCGAGCAGGCGAGGCGCGGCACGGACGCAGCACGGCGTGGGGACGGCGCGGGGACGGCGGCGGGGACCCTGGGGGGCGCGGCTGGCCTGGCGGGGCTGGCCGGCGGGGCGCTCGGCGCGCTCGGCAGCGCGACCGGCGACGCACGGCTCCAGGACGCGGCGCGCGTCGCGCGCACGGTGCAGGCGACGGCGAGCCTGGCGAGCACGCTCGCGCGCGAGATCGGCGCGGCCATCGGTACGCAGCGTCACGTGCGCTACCAGCTGACGATCGAGAGCTGCGAGGACGCCTTGGAGGTGCGCTCGTTCGCGCTGACCGAGGCGCTGAGCCGCCCGTACGAGATGATCCTCCAGGTGCGCTGCGACAACCGAGACCTCGACGTGACGACCATCGTGGGGAGGAACGCCAGCGTCCTGCTCGACCGAGGGGGTGAGCACAACCGGCGCGTCTGCGGGATCATCGATCGCGTCGCGGAGCGCGGTGGGCGGGAGCACCACACCGAGCTCGAGCTCCGCGTCGTGCCCGCGCTCACCCTGCTCGGGAAGGTGCATGGCCGTCTTGCCCGCGCGCCGGCCCGCGCCGAGCTACTCGGGATCCAACACTACCACGGGGCCCCAGCTCAAGGCGCCACTTGCGTCTCCGAGCTGTCCATCGGTGTTGGCGCCCCAACACATGGCGCGTCCGTCGGATGCGAGGGCGCATCCGTGGCCGCTTCCCAGCGTGATGTCGCTCGCCGTGGTGAGCGGTGGGTCGATGAAGCCGGGACCGCCGCGGGAACCTCCCTCGGTCCCGAGCGCCACCCCACCACCCCACGACCAAGTCCGAGCTCCCGTTCTACCCGCCGTGGTCATGTTCCCGGCGACGACCTGAAGCCAGGGCTCGGCTCCAGGCCGCGACACGACAACCGGGATCTCGGAACTCATCCTTCGCCCGTCTCCGAGGCGGCCGTCCGTACCCATACCCCAGCAGTAGGCCTCGCCTCCGTCGTCGCGCGCGCAGGTGTGCTGCGCACCAGCCGTCACGTCGACGGCGTCGGTGAGCGCGACCGGGCTCGGTCCGAGGACCGGGTCGGCGTCCCCAGGCCCATTCCCCACCTGACCTTCGACGTCACGGCCCCAACAGACCACGCCTCGCGCTCGCGTGACGGCACATGCGTGCCCGGAGCCCACAGACACACTCCTCGCGTCGACGCCGGGGACAACCTCCGTGGGCTCGCTCAGCCCGGGCGTGGCCCGATCGATTCCTAGTTGCCCGTTCGCGTTGTTGCCCCAGCACCGCACCTCACCCGAAGTCGCGACGGCGCAGGTCGCGTCCAACCCGGCGGCGACGTCAGCTACCTCGAGACCGGGAACCGTCGTCGGTACGACAACGCTGCTCGGCACCGCGTCGCCGAGGCCGAGACGCCCGTTCGCGCCATTGCCCCAGCAGGTCAGACGCCGATCTGCGTGCCGGACGCACGTGTGCGAGTACCCCGTTGCGAGCTGAACCGCATCGACGATGCCGATCACCCGGGTCGGACGCGGTCGATTCACACGAGTTCCGTCTCCGAGTTCTCCGCTCGTGTTCCGACCCCAGCACCACACGCCGCCGCTCTCGGAGCGGACGCAGTTGTGATTGCCGCCCGCGCGGATCTCGATGAGGGTGGCGCACCTCGGTGCGGTCGGCGCGCAACCCCACGAACAGGGGGAGCAATCGAACCCCGCGTCCGTGTCGATCGGGCCGCCGTCGACGCTGGCGTCATCTCCCGCGTCCGCCCCGCTCTCTGCATCCTGGACTGCCGCCTCAACGGCGCCCCCGTCCCGGACTCCGCCGTCGGAAGGACTCGCATCTGTCCCCGTGTCGTCGCCATAGGTATAGCGGCTCGGCAGGTGAGCGCAGTAGCAGCCGGGGAGACTGACCGTGGCCAGGGCCAAGAACATTGGCGAGAACAACCAAGCTCTCGCCATGACTAGAACCTCCCCCGCAGGTCGATCGTACATCCGCTAACGCCACATCCTGCCGATACGGTCGGACGTGCCTCCGAAGGAGGCTGGCTCGCGGCCACGATCGCCCAGACCACGGCAGCGGCGGTGACCAGTCCGCCCGCTGCCAGGACGAGATCGGCGCCGAGCGCGAGGTGTCCCACCTCGTCCGCGAGCGCTTGTGCCGAAGAGGGGCAGCGACCGTCGGTGCACATGGCCGAGAGCTCGTCATCACGCAACGTGACGGCGATCCCGAGGCCCGCCGCCGCCGCCCCCAGCGCCAGACCCACGCCGAGCAGTGCGAACGGTGGCGTCCACGCCGGTCCCCCCGCGGCCGTCGCTGGGGGCGGCGCGCCAGGCGTGCTGAGATGGGCCGCCGGGGTCTCGGCGGTGGGCGACGCAGGCGGCGGCGGACCGGCCCGCGCCTCGAGCTCGTCGAGCAGGCTCATCGCGCTCGATCTCGTGTCGCGTACCTGGGCGGCCTCGTCGGCGAGGGTCGACGACTCGGAGAGGAAGCGCCGGATCAGGTCGACCGCATCTTGCTCGCGTCCCGGTACGTGCGACAGCAGCTCCCCCGCGTTCCACAAGACCAGCGGCGCGCGGGGCATGCCGGCCTCGCGCATGAAGTCGTAGGCCTCGAGGTAGCGCTGTGCGGCGAGCGCGTGACGACCGTGGTCGGCGTGCGCCTCGGCCTCGACGACCGCGCGGCGAGCGCGTTCGCGAGCGTCCTGGGCAACGGCCGGCCAGGCGGCCACGAGCAGCAGGCAAGATGTGGTGCTCTGGAGCAGGGCAGTGCGAAGCATCCAAGACCTTTCTAGCATCAGAAGCCGAGATCGTTCATGCGGGTGCGTGCGGAGGGACGGGTCGGGGGCGGGGCGAGGGGGCGGGGCTGAACCTCGCGGGGCGAGGGACGCGGCCCGCGTGCGCGGGCGCCGCTCGGAGGTGGCGTCGCGGTGGGCTCGCCCAGCTCGGGTTCTGCGCCAGCCGGGTCGGCAGGCGGGTCCGCCCCCCCGACGACGAGCTGGGACTCGCCATCGTCCGCGAGGTCGCGATGTTCCTCCGTGCGGGAGTCGGCGTGGTCCGCCAGCTGAGCGCTCGTGTCCGCTGCCGAGGCCGCCTCCGTGCTGAGAATGCGGTCCGCCGCCGTCGCCTGCGGCGTCGACTCGTCGAGCCCCGGCCGCGCGTTCGGCGACTCCGGCCTCGCGGCGAACCGATCCGGCAGCACGAACCCCAAGACACCGGCGAGGAGGCCGACGAGCACCAGGGTGCTCACGACGAGCGCGAGGAGCAGCGCGCGCCGGCGGCTGCGGGGCGGCTCGCTCTGGGCAGGGCGCGGAGCGCTGTCTGAGGCGAGCGCCTCGGTCGATGGCAGGCCAGCGGGCGCGCGGGACCCCTCGTCGGGCCGCGGCGGTTCGTCCGTCTCGGTCGCCGGAGTGATGGGCCGCCGTGTGGAGTACGAGGGCGCGCTCTCGTGCGCGGCGTCGATCGCGCGCTTGGTGCGGCGCCCTTCCTTGTGGTGCTCGCGCACGCGCTGCGCGAACGCCTTCTTGACGGCGTGGAGGCTCCCTCCGAGCGCCTCGGCGAGGTGGGCGAACGTCTCCACCAGCTCGCCGGCGGACGCGGGGCGCTGCCCGGGGTCGACGCTCATCATGCGCTCGAGCAGGTCGGTGAGCGCGGGGGGCGCGTCGGGCGCGAGCTCGGCGACGCGGGGGCGCTGGCCTTGGATGACGCGGATGGCGATGGACTCCCACGGCTCGTCGCGCGACGAGGGGAAGACGGGCTTGCCCGAGAGCGCCACGGCCAGGGTCACGCCGAGGCCGTAGATGTCGGCGCGCACGTCGATCTTGCCGCGGAGCTGCTCGGGCGCCATGTACTTCACCTTGCCGGCGATCATGCGCGTCTCGGACGCCTCCCCCGCGGCGTTCAGCGCCTTGGTGACGCCCCAGTCCGCCACCTTCACCACGCCCTCGATGTCGACCATGAGGTTGTCGGGGGTCACGTCGCGGTGCGCCACCCCGGCCTCGGTGTCGTCCTCGCCCGTGCGCAAGAAGTTGTGCGCGTAGTCCAGGCCCGCGGCCGCCTGCATGCCGATCCACGCCACGTCCTGGGGCGGCAAGGCGCCCCACTGGGCGTCCTCGCTCAGCGGCGTGCCGCGGGCGGCCAAGAGCCCGAGCAGGCTGATGCCCTTGATGCGCTCCATCTCGAAGAACGGCGTGGAGCCGAACAGGTCGTCGCCCCAGTCGGTGACGCGCACGACGTTGCTGTGCTCGAGCTTGGCCGCGATGGCCATCTCGCGCAGGAACAGCTCCTTGCGGCGCGCGACCTCCGCGTCCGAGCCGGTCGGCAGGATGGTCTTGATGACGACGGTGCGAAACGGGGTGCCGTCGGGCCCGAGCTTCTCGGCCAGCCACACCTGCCCCATGCCGCCCTGGCCGAGCTTGTCGACCAATAGATAGCGCTCGTCCTCCCGCTCCTGGGCGACGCGTTCGAGTTGTTGGAGGACGTTCACCGCTCCCCTTCGTCCTCGGGCATCCATCGCGGCTGGAGCCGCGGCGGGCGCGATGGGTGCGGCGGGGGCAGGTCGTCCGTCCGCTCTCCGGGAGGTGCGCAGCGGCGCCTCACGGCGGGCCGTAGGACTCGACCAGATCGATTGCCCCGAACGCGGGCCGGCTCGCCCCGGCGACCACATACAACCGTCCTGCGGCTGCCGCCGCTCCGTGCCCGTGATGCGGAACGCGCGTGGGCGGGGCGGCGCTCCAAACGCCCGTGGCGAGGTCCAAGCGGTCCACGGTCAGGAGCACTTCGGTCGGCTCCTCGCCGCCGATCACATAGATCGAGCCCGCCAAGACGGCGGCAGCGAACCCGCCGCGTGGGTACGGCAGCACTGGGCCGTCGCGCCAGGCGTCGGCGCTCGGGTCATAGATCTCGACGTCCACTCGCGTGGAGCCGAGCGAGTTGCGACGCCCTCCGAGAGCCCAGAGCTCGTCGTCGACGACGACCGCCGCGAGGTGCTCGCGCGGCTCGGTGAGGCCCTGTCCGACCGACCACGCGTCTTCGGTGGGGTTGTAGATCAGCGTCCTGCTCGCGAGACGACCCGCTTCGACGTTGCCGCCCACCATCACGATGAGGCCGCCGACGGAGCCTGCAGCCGCCGCGCCTCGCTCCTCGATGAGCGACGCGATCGGCGTCCACTGGTCGGCGCCTGCACGCAGGACCCACGCGGTGTCGAGCGGCTCGAACGCGGCGGTCTGCATGCCGCCGAGCGCGTAAAGGTCGCCACCGTGGCTCACGAGCGACATGTGGTGGCGCGGCGCGGGCAGGTCGGGCGCCGTGGACCACGCCCGCGTGCCGGGGTCGTAGACGCGCACCGTCGAGACGATGGCGGCGCCTCCGTCGAAGCCACCGGCGACCCAGATCCGACCGCCGTGCGCTTCGACCGCGATCTCCTGGATACGGACCGGCACGGGCGTCTCGTCGCGCCAGCCGCTCGTCGCCGGGCCGCCGTCGTCCCTTGGGCCGCCATCGGCAGCCGCCGCGTCGACACCCTCACCACCAGCGTCCACGGGCGGAGCGCCGCCGTCCGACGGTCCCGTGCCGTCGTCGCAGCCGAGCGCGAAGACCAGAAGAACGAGTCCGATCGGCGCGCGAGGCATGAGGGAGACGATAGCACTTGCGACTCGAGGGTGTGACGGCGGGCGCCTCGCTGGCGCGCACTCGAGATTCACGGCGTGTCGAACGCGACCTGGACGGGCACGGAGCTGTTCGCGGTCGACCCGTCCCCGAGCTGTCCGCGATCGTTCGCCCCCCAACACTGAACGGCGCTCAGGAAAGTCGCGCAGGAGAAGGCCCCGCCGGACGCGACCAGGACGACCGCATCAGCCCGGCGAACGCCGACCGGGAACGGCGACTCCGTTTCGGTTCCGCCGTGCCCGAGCGCGCCTGCGACGTTGCTCCCCCAGCATTGCGCCCTGCCGTCGATCGACGTCGCGCAAACGTGCGTGTTCCCGGCGGCGAGCGTCACGTGCATCCCAGCTGTCATCGATCGCGTGAACACCGGGCGGTTCTCGAGTGAACCATCACCGATCTGTCCTGCAGTGTTGATCCCCCAACAGCCGACGTCGCGAGCCGGGGTGAGCGCGCAGGTGAAGTAGTTGCCTGCGTCGATGGCGACGGCGCTCGTCAGCCCCATCACGGTCACGAACTGACCCGGTCGGGGCGTGCTCGTGCCATCACCGAGCACGCCGAAGGAGTTCGATCCCCAACAAGCCACGCGGCCAGCGCCTGCGATGGCACAGAAGTGCTGTTGCCCGCCTGACACGGCCGAGATATCGCTCAGCCCGGGAACGGGCACCGGTCGCGTGAGTCGGTTGGTCGTTCCGACCTCGCGCCCCCAGCAGAGCAGCTCGCCGCTCGAGATCGCGCACGAGCCCGTGCTGCTGGCGCCGACCGAGCTCGCGCTGGGCAGTGGACTGGCGCGCACGGGCGACGGACTCGGCGTGCGCGACCCGTCGCCGAGCTGCCCCCAATCATTGTCGCCGCAACAGTAAACCGCACCGTCGGCGTCGCGCGCGCACGTATGGCGGTCACCAAGGGCAATGCTCGTGGCGTTGGCGAGCTCGGTCCTGGTCGGCCGCGTCGCGTGCTCCTCCACCGTCGGCGCGCACAACTGGCCTTGGCGGTTGGAGCCCCAGCACCAGACATCCCCCGCCTCCGCAACGAGGCACACATGCTCGCTCCCGGCGGCGAGCTGCACGGGACGAAGACAGGATCCCTCGATGCAGGCGACCCCGCCCTCCGCGCACAGGTTGCGTAGGTCTCCCTCGTCGACCCGTCCATCGCAATCGTCATCGACGCCGTTGCAGACCTCGGCCCCGGGGACGCAGCTACCGGCGTCGACCTCCGCGTCGCCGTGCGAACCGGAGTCTGTGCCGGAGTCGCGCCCGCCGTCCGAGGTGGTGGCGTCCTCGATCTGCCCGGCGTCATACCCACCATCGACCAGGTCGCCGAACTCGGCGGTCGGGTTGATGAGCGAGCAGCCACCGGTCAGCGCGACCATGCCCCACGCGAACGTCCGAGCCATCAGAACCTCCCCTCGAGACCGGCGCGGCACCCGGTGGGACCGCAGTCGAGGTCGACCGCCACTGCCCGCTCCTCGGAGCCCTCCTGCACCGCCAGCGTGAGCACCAGGCCGAGTGCGGCTGTGATGCCGCCCACGACGTAGAGTACGTCGGCGGCGGCGGAGAAGTCGCGCATCTCCTGGTACTGCGGCCGGAGCGCCGTGGGGCACATCGCCAGGTCGTCGCACACGCCACGGAAGTCGCCGGCCTGACCGAGCGAGACGGCGCCGATGATCACGCCCGCGATGAGCCCTGCGCCGCCGACGGCGAGCACGATCGGCCCGACCGGGTGGACCTCGCCCTCGCTCGTACTCGCTCCCAGGTCGGGTCCCCGGGGGCTGGGGTCGGAGGTGGCCGCGCTCGGTGGCGGTGTGCGCTCCGTCGCCGGGATGCTCGCCTCGAGCTCGGCGATGGTCTCGAGGGCGGTGGAGCGCCAGTCGCGGATGTCGGACGCGTCCGTCAGGGTGGTCGACTCGTCGAGGAAGCGGCGCAAGAGATCTCGCGCTTCGGCCTGGCGCCCCGGGACGATCGCGAGGGACTGGCCAGCCGAGTAGAGCGCGACCGGAGCGCGCGGCAGGCCCGCGCCGCGCATCACCTCGTGCATCGCGAGGTAGCTGCGCGCCGCGAGCGCCGGACGGCCCGCGTCGGTGTGCGCTTCGGCCTCCGCGAGCAAGCGGCGGGCCTCGACGCGCGCCGCCTCGTCGCCGGCGTCTTGGGCGCACGCGGGCCACGCGTGGAGGAGGATCATCGAAGCGAAGAGCGCGGTTCTCATAGGCCGAAGGATCCTCCTGCGCGCGGGACGCGGTGAGCATGAGCGGGAAGATCGCGGCGCTCGGCGGTTCCCCTGAGCGCGTTCGCGCTCATCCGGCGCCGTTGGGCACGGCGCCAAGAAGAATGCGTCCGATACTCCATGCCAAGGTCGTTCCGAACATGGAAGCCACGCTGCCAGGTCCTCGGAGAACGTCGGCAATCCTTCGAGGGCCACCGACGGCACCGCGATGAAAGAACACGGAGCCGTCGTTGTCGTTCATGAAGGGCGCCCCAACCAGCACGTCGATGACCCCATCTCCATCGAAATCCCCGGTCGTCAGGGATCGTCCGTACCGGCTCTCGGCCCCGACCGGTCCCGTGAACACATCGCGTTGCACCAGGATCGTTGCAGCACCGAAGAGCAAGTGAACCGCACCGTCACTGGTCGCTACGACGGTACCCGGTGCTCCAACGATCAGGTCCGCGCGGCCGTCGGCATTCAGGTCGCCTGCTCGGAGACTCTCACCCGCGCCGCCGCCATCCAGGCTACCGAAACGAAGCGCCTCGTCTACGAATCCGATCCGTTGTCCGCGGAACACGTAAACAGCCCCCGCTGACGCCTGCTCTCGAGGGGCCCCTACCGCCAGGTCGACTAGACCGTCACCATCGAAGTCGCCCACCGCGAGGGCGGCGCCGAAGCCGCTCTCGCTGCCAGTGATCGCCGTTGGTTGGAGCGTCTGCCAGGGTTCCACATTCAGACCGGAAGGGCCGCCACGGTAGACGTAAACTCTGCCATCGCCACCATCAGCGCCTATGGCTACATCGTCATACCCATCGCCGTCGACGTCGCCGAGCGGCGCCACCGAACGCCCGAACGCCGATGCTTGACCGGATGGTCCGATGATCTCCTGAGGCCTATCTACCAAAGGAGGGGTCCCGCCGCGATAGATATAGACCGCTCCATCGCCGGAGCGACTCGCCCAAGCCCCCACCAGCAGGTCACCGTAGCCGTCGCCGTCAACATCTCCGGCAGAGGCCACCGCGGCTCCGAACTGACCGCGACTCCCGAAGGGACCTCGAAGATGAACCACTGATTCACGGGCGGGCCCCGCTTCGCCACCTAGGTAGATGAACGCCGCCCCATCTTGATCGCCAAACGGGTTCGGCGCCCCCACGACCATATCTCCGAATCCATCCCCGTTCACATCGCCGGCGCTGGACACCGCGCGACCGAAACTACCCACATCGAAACCGTGAGGAGGCTCGATCTCGCGCCGCTCCGCAAACCCACCGATTGCACCGGGGTGCAAGAGCACGGAGCCGCGGCCCCGATCTCGTAAGGGAGCTCCCACGACAAGATCGGCGATGCCGTCGCCATCGACGTCACTCACGGTTCCCTGCACGAGATCCCCGGTCGGATGAAGGTTCCCGGCACCGACATGGAGTTGCCAGGTCGGGGAGACCGCGGCGCCATCGACCGGTCTCAGGCGCCAGAAGGCCACGCCGCTGGGGAGCGGCGCTGGGGGCCGGCTATTTGACCCAGAGACGTCGAATGACTGTAAAGGGACGGTGCACGCGCGATCCTCACATATCTCCACCCGTGCACCTTCGACTCTCGGGGGCGACTCCCACCGCAGAAGGGGGCGGGGAGAGCCAACTAGGCTTGTAGAGAGTGGACGGAGCGGACGTGGGGCTTCGAGGGGGGCGCAGGACCCGAGCAAACGAGTGTAGCCAGGCTCGCACTCGAAATCGCATCCGCCATCCGCACAGACGGGACGCGCGTGTTCTGGGGGAACGCAAAGACGGTCGCAATCGCCACAATGCCTCGGATCCGTACGAGTGTCGACGCACTCGCCGCGACATGTCTCTAGATGTTCTAGATCTAGACAGTCTCCTGCGTCACCCATACCCGCGTCCTCGATCTGCCCGGCGTCATACCCACCATCGACCAGGTCGCCGAACTCGGCGGTCGGGTTGATGAGCGAGCAGCCACCGGTCAGCGCGACCATGCCCCACGCGAACGTCCGAGCCATCAGAACCTCCCCTCGAGACCGGCGCGGCACCCGGTGGGACCGCAGTCGAGGTCGACCGCCACTGCCCGCTCCTCGGAGCCCTCCTGCACCGCCAGCGTGAGCACCAGGCCGAGTGCGGCTGTGATGCCGCCCACGACGTAGAGTACGTCGGCGGCGGCGGAGAAGTCGCGCATCTCCTGGTACTGCGGCCGGAGCGCCGTGGGGCACATCGCCAGGTCGTCGCACACGCCACGGAAGTCGCCGGCCTGACCGAGCGAGACGGCGCCGATGATCACGCCCGCGATGAGCCCTGCGCCGCCGACGGCGAGCACGATCGGCCCGACCGGGTGGACCTCGCCCTCGCTCGTACTCGCTCCCAGGTCGGGTCCCCGGGGGCTGGGGTCGGAGGTGGCCGCGCTCGGTGGCGGTGTGCGCTCCGTCGCCGGGATGCTCGCCTCGAGCTCGGCGATGGTCTCGAGGGCGGTGGAGCGCCAGTCGCGGATGTCGGACGCGTCCGTCAGGGTGGTCGACTCGTCGAGGAAGCGGCGCAAGAGATCTCGCGCTTCGGCTTGGCGCCCCGGGACGATTGCGAGGGACTGGCCAGCGGAGTAGAGCGCGACCGGAGCGCGCGGCAGGCCCGCGCCGTGCATCACCTCGTGCATCGCGAGGTAGCTGCGCGCCGCGAGCGCCGGACGGCCCGCGTCGGTGTGCACTTCGGCCTCCGCGAGCAAGCGGCGGGCCTCGACGCGCGCCGGCTCGTCGCCGGCGTCTTGGGCGCACGCGGGCCACGCGTGGAGGAGGATCATCGAAGCGAAGAGCGCGGTTCCCATAGGCCGAAGGATCTCCCCGGGGCGTGGTCAATCAACGCTTGCGCCGAAGAACGCGACGGACTCCCCCGTTGGGTTGTCGAGCGAGTAGGTCGGCACCCGCGGAACACCATCGCGCGCCCCTAGGAAGACGTACACGCTCCCCATCGCCACCTGAGCGCCGGTCCCTTGGCCATACGCCCCTACAGCCAGATCTGCGATGCCATCCCCATCAACGTCTCCGGCGCCTGCTAGCGCATACCCGAAGAAGCCCTCGAGCTGCTCAACCGGGTTCGCAATGGAAGCGTCGGGAAGCGAAGGGACTCCGCCCGAATCTCCATAGTACACGAACGCGGCCCCTGAGAATGCCCCGGAACCGGTTCCCTGGCCGTACGCGCCAACTACCAAATCAGATAGTCCATCTCCGTCTAGATCACCGACCCGTGCCACGGCAGCGCCGAAGAATCCGCGAGCCTGCCGGTCAGGGTTGTCTAGTCTGACGTTCGGCGTCGAACCAACTCCGGTGGAGGCACCGTAGTAGACGAAGGCCCGCCCCTCCTCATTGAGACCTTGGGTCAGCGCACCAACGACCACGTCCTCATAGCCGTCTCCGTTCAGGTCTCCGGCGCCGCTGGCTGCGGCGCCGAAGTTACCGAACGGCTGATTCATCGGATTGTCGATGTTGACTGCGGCATCTGAGATGCCCGCCTGAGACCCAAAGAAGACGAACAGCCCACCTTCCTCGTTCTCCGGGTTGCTAAGCTTGCGAGCGCCAACCAGGAGATCGACGAAGCCGTCACCGTTCACGTCGCCTGCAGCTGCTACAGTGGTTCCAAAGGCGCTGTGGTTCTGGTTGAACGGGTTGTCGAGCACGAGGGGGGCCGTCGAGGTACCTCCCGGGCTCCCGTAGAAGAGAAAGGCGGTGCCCTCGTTCGGCTGTGGGTTACTTTGGTTAGGGGCGCCGACCGCAACGTCGTCGTAGCCGTCGCCGTTGATGTCCCCGACCCCGGCCACGCTCTCTCCGAACGCCGCGTTCGGCTGTGGGATCGGGTTCGGCAGCATGAGGTCGGGCAGCTCGCCAAGCCCGGCTCCAGAGCCGTAGTACAGGAAGGCATGTCCGTGGCCATCGTCACCTTGAGATGGAGCACCGACGATCAGGTCGGCGAAACCGTCTCCGTTCACGTCACCAGCCGCGGTGACCGCTAGCCCGAAATGCCCGCCCGCCTGACGGCCGGGGTTCCTGAGAGTGACGTTCGGCATCGCTAGGAGACCGGTGCCAGAACCATGGTAGACGAAGACGTGGCCCTCGTTGTCGCTGCCGATCATGCGACCTTGCCCGTAGGCGCCCACGACGAGATCACTGTAGCCATCACCGTTGAAGTCATCATGGTGTCGCCCCACGTTGAGGTATCGGGCGTCCGCCCATGGTCCGCATGAGTCGGCGAGGCATGCACGGACTCGCCAGACGAACCTGGAGCCCACGGGCGGGGTGAGCGAGACCGGCAGGGGCAGTGAAGGGCGGAAGACGAGCGCGGAACCGCTTGGTGCGGGGTCTCCCAGCGTGCGCTCGTCGACCTCTGGGCTGGGGAACGTGCAGGCGGAGGGCGAGCCCGTTGGGCAGCTGTCCTCGATTTGGACCTGATACTCGAGACCGTCACCGACCGGTAGCCACATGAACCGCGGGCGAAGTGGATGGGTGTCCACGGTCGCGTCTGCCGCGTGAACTGAACCGGTGTATGCACCATTCGGAGGGAAGATGAGGGCCACTGTGGGTGGGTCAGCGCCACTGTCAGCAGCGGTGGCGGCGTCGTCCACGCCTCTGTCCCCCGTACCG
>JAHBWG010000123.1 GCA_019637095.1 Sandaracinaceae bacterium
GACGCGGAGGAGCAGGCGCGCGCGCTCATGGGCGCGGGCGTCGCGTCGGCGGCGCCGGGCGGGGTCGTGTACCTGCGCGACGACGTCCGCCGGGCGCTCGCGCTCGAGCCCGCGCGGCGTCGCGCGCTCGCCGACGCGCTCGGCGCGGCGGCGCTCGATCCGCTCGGTCGCGCCCACGTCGCGCTCGCGCGCGGCCGCCCCGACGAGGCGCGGGAGCGCTTCCTCGGGTGCGTGCGCGCCGCGCGCGATGCGGGTGATCCCGAGCGCGCCGCGGCGGTGGGGCTCGAGGCGCTCGAGGCGCTCGAGGCGTGCGCGGCGCGTGACGCGCGCGAGCCGCGTGAGTCACCACGGGGGGCGCGCGACGGGGCCGAGCTCACGATCCGTCTCGCCGTCGCCGACGCCCTGCGCGCCTCGGCGCGCGAATCGCGCGCGCTCGCGCTGCTCGACGGGGACGAGGGCGTCGAGGCGCGCGTCGCGCGCGCGGAGCTCGCGCGCCTCGCCGGTGCGCTCGGGCGCGCCGCGGACGAGGCCGGCGCGCTCGACCACCCCGAGGCCGCGCTGGTCCGGGCGCGCCTCGCGCTCGGCCGCGGTGAGCTCGACGCGGCGCTCCGCGCGCTCGACGGCGTCGGCGCGGGCGATCCGGCCCGCGCCGCACGCGCCGACGAGGTCCGAGCCCTCGTCGCGCTCGGGCGGGGCGAGGTCGAAGAGGCCTGGCGGGCCGCGCGCGACGCGGCCGCGTCCGCCTCCCGGGTGGGCTCGATGGGCGCGCTCGCGCGCGCGGCGAGCGTGGAGGGCGCGGTCCTCTGGGCGCGCGGGCGGATCGAGGAGGCGGCGGCGCGCTTCGAGCGCGCGTTCGAGCTCGCCGAGCGCGCCGGCGAGCGGTACGCCGCGGCGAGCTACCTCGTCAACGTGGGGCTGGGCCGGCTCGAGCGCGGCGCGCCGGGCCCCGCCATCGAGGCGCTGCGGGAGGGCGCGCGGCGGCTCTCGCTGCTCGGCCGCCGGCGCGACGCGACGCGCGCGCTCTACAACCTCGCGAACGCCGCCGCGCTCGTGGGCGACGACGCGCTCGCGCGGGGCGCGGCGGCCCGGGCGCGGGACTGGGCGCGCGCGCACGGCGACGGTGCCGCCGCGGCGCTGGCGTCCGTGGTGGAGTCGGAGCTCTCGCTCCGCGCCGGCAAGCTCGACGCGGCGGTGCGCGCGCTCGACGAGGCCGCGCGCGATGCGGCCGACGTCACCGCCGTCACGGTGGGGGCGCGGCGCGCCGCCGCGCTCGCGATCCGCGGTGACCTCGACGCCGCGGAGGCCGCGCTCGCGGCGATCGCGGGCGCGCCCGCGGATCGCGCCGCGGAGCTCGAGCGCGCCGTCGCCATCGCCCGCGTCGCGCTCGCCCGCGGAGACGCCTTCGGCGCCGCCGACGCGGCCGCGGCCGCGCTCGCGCGCGCGCAGGAGGCGGGCTGGGAGGGGCGGCTGCGCGCCGCGCTCTGCGCCGCCGAGGCGCTCGAGCGCGCCGGGCGCGCCGAGGAGAGCCGCGCCGCGCTCTCGGTCGCGCGCACGTTGCTCGACGAGGCCGCCGCGACGCTCCCGCCGCCCGCGCGCGCGCGCCTGCGCGCCGTGCCTGCGTACCAGCGCGCGCTGACCGCGGCGCCCGCGCCCATCGAACGCGCGGCGGTGCCGCGCCACCGCGCGCTCGCGCGCCACGCCAAGCGGCTGGTGCGCGAGGCGCGCCTCTCGCGCCTCTACGAGGCGATCGTCGACGCCGCGGTCGAGCTCGCCGACGCCGAGCGCGGCTTCCTCGTGCGTCGCGGCCCCGACGGTGGTGTCCTCGTGGCGTCGGCGCGCGCGTTCGGCGCGGCGCTCGTCGGCGAGCAGCCGTCGCGGTCCATCGCCGCGCGCGCGCTCGACGCCGCGGGCCCGCTCGTCGCGGTCGACGCGCTCGAGGACGAGCGCCTCGGGGCCGCCGCGAGCGTGCACCAGCTCGCGCTGCGCTCCGTCCTCGCCGTCCCGCTCCCCGGCGCCGCGCGCGCGCTCGTGCTCGACGACCGCCTGCGCCCGGCCGCCTTCGGCGCCGACGTCGTCGAGGTGATCCTCGATCTCGCCGAGATCGCGGCCGGCGCGATCGAGCGCGCGGAGGCGCAGCGCGCGCAGCGCGAGGAGGCGCGGCGGCTCGCGCGCGCGGAGCGCCGCCTCGCCGCGCGCGTGCAGTCGGCCGAGGAGGAGCTGAGCGCGCTGCGCCGCCGCGTCTCCGACGCGCCCGCGTTCGCCGGGATCGTGCGGGACAGCGCGGCGATGCGGCGCGTGCTCTCGCTCGTCGAGCGCGTCGCGCCGAGCGACGCCCCGGTGCTCGTGTGCGGCGAGAGCGGGACGGGCAAGGAGCTCGTCGCTCGCGCGATCCACGCGGCGAGCGCGCGCCGCGAGGGCCCGTGGGTCGGCGAGAACTGCAGCGCGATCCCCGAGACGCTCCTCGAGTCGACGCTCTTCGGCCACGTCCGCGGCGCGTTCACCGGGGCGGATCGGGCGCGCCGCGGGCTGTTCGAGATCGCGGACGGCGGCACGCTGTTCCTCGACGAGATCGGCGAGATGAGCGAAGCGATGCAAGCCAAGTTGCTCCGCGTGCTCCAGGACGGAGAGCTGCGCCCGATCGGCGGCGAGACCACGCGCAAGGTCGACGTCCGGCTCGTCGCGGCGACCCACCGCGATCTGCTCGCGCTCGTCGAGGAGGGACGCTTCCGTCGCGACCTCTACTACCGGATCGCCGTCGTCTCGATCGAGCTGCCGCCGCTGCGCGAGCGCCCCGAGGACATCCCCGCGCTCGTGCAGGAGCTCCTCGCGCGGCACGCTGGTGGCCGGAGCCTCCGGGTCGAGCCCGCGGCGATGCGCGCGCTCCGCGCCTACCGATGGCCGGGCAACGTGCGCGAGCTCGAGAACGAGCTGCGGCGCGCGCTGGTGCTCGCGGAGGACGTCATCGACGTCTCGCACCTCACCGCCGCGGCGCCTGGCGAGCCGGACGCCGAGCCCCGCGACGAGCTCGACCTGAAGGGCCGCGTCGCCGCGCTCGAGCGCCGGCTCATCCGGCGCGCGCTCGACGAGTGCGGCGGCAACCAGACCCGCGCCGCCGCGCGGCTCGGGGTCTCCCGCTTCGGCCTACAGAAGATGATCAAGCGCCTCGAGGTCTGATCAGCTCTGGATGCGCAGGGTCGCGCTGTAGGTCGGCCGGCCCTCCGCGTCGTACTCCTCGACGCGGACGGTGCCGCGCGCGAGGTCGAGGTCCACCGCGGGGTCTCCGTCGTTGGCGGTGAAGCCCGAGTCCACCGCGCGCACCGGCCGCCCGTTCTCGACGTCGCAGCGCACGTAGCCCGCGGTCTGGCTCGGGTTCGGGTAGAGCACGCGCCCGTCGCACATCACGCGCACGACGCAGCTGAACTCGCTGGTGGCGACGGGTAGCACGCGGACGTCGCAGCTCGAGGGGGTGCGCGACGCGTCGCCCGTCGCCTCGACCAGCTCCGCGCGGTGCGCGGTCGGCTCGAACGGGAGGGGCGGCGTCTCGCCGTGCTCGGGCGCGAGGTGGTGGAACGAGCGCCACATCGCGAGGAGCTGCGGGTCGCCGGCGCGGCCGCCCGCCGCGGCCTCACGCCAGAACGTCGGCCCCGGCAGGTTCAAGGCGGTCGCGCGGGAGAGCTCGGTCTCCTGGCTCCAGTCGTGGTGCGTCCACCCGGTGCCTCCCTGATCGACGAGGCTGGCGCCGTGGCCGCGCTCGTGCGCGCCGCGATCCGCGCGGCCGCTCCCGCCGCCGCGCGCGCCACGGCCCGGCTCGTCCCGCGCCACCGCGTCGCGCTCGAGCGGATCGAAGGTCCACGCGAAGTAGACCGCGAGCCCGCAGGCGGCGAGGAGGAGGCCGCTCAGCAGCAGCACACCGACTCGAACCCCTCCCGGCTCCCGCCTCACGACACCCCCAACGCCATGTGTCCGCCTCGATGTTCCACGAACTTCGAGACACGCGAGCGGGTCACGGGTTCCGCGCGAGGGGCACGTTCCTCGATCCGGTGGGCCATCGGCGCGTGGGACCTGCCCACGGCGCGCGGCTTGGGTCGGGTGGCGCCGTCGTCGAGGCGAACGTGGCCCTCAGAAGTGGCGGTGACCGCCGTCGTGGAGCGCGAAGGTGCCGTCACGTCCGAGGACGTGTACGCCCTCGCCGGCGACGATCTCCCCGATCGGTGTCGCGAGCTCGGGCGGGAGCGACGCGGGCATCGTGAAGAGGAGCTCGTAGTCTTCGCCGCCCTCGAGCGCGAGCGCGTCCGGGTCGAGGCCGAGCGCGCGCGCCTCGGCGGCGAAGCCCTCGGCGAGCGGCAGGCGCCCGAGCTCGATCCGCGCGCCGACGCCGGAGGCGACGCACAAGCGCGAGAGATCGAGCGCGACGCCGTCCGAGACGTCGACGCATGCGCTCGGCGCGAGGTGCGGCACGAGGTCGAAGCGCGCGCGCGGGCGGCGCCAACGCGCGGCGAAGGCGGGCAGCTCGACGCCTCGCGCGAGCGCGCGCCAGCCGAGCGCCGCCGCGCCGACCGTGCCCGTGAGGTAGACCGCGTCGCCGGGGCGGGCGCCGGAGCGCAGCCACGGCGCGCGCGCGCGCCCGACCGCGGTGGTGTGGAGCTCGACGTGCCGCCCGCGCGCGAGGTTCCCGCCCGCGATCGTCGCGCCGTGCGCGCGCGCCGCCTCGCCCGCGCCGTCCATGATCGCGAGCGCCGTCTGGGCGTCGGGGGCCGTGAGCGAGGAGAGGATCGCGACCGGGGCGGCGCCCATCGCGGCGAGATCGCTGAGCGCGGCGCTCGTGCCGCGGTAGCCGATGTCGCCGAGCGCCAGCCACGCGCGCTCGAAGTGGACGCCCTCGACGACCGCGTCGACCGACAAGATCGTGCCGTCGTCGAGCACCGCCGCGTCGTCGCCGATGCCGGTGGGGATGCGCGGACCGCTCGCTCCGAGCCGCGCGCGCAGCGCGGCCACGAGCTCGTCCTCGTTCACCCGACGCTCACGGTTCGACCTCGGGGATCGTGAAGCGGAACGCGGTCCCGCGGCCGAGCTCGCTCTCGACCCACACCTCGCCGCCGTGCGCCTCGACGAGCCGCTTCACGATCGAGAGCCCGAGCCCGGTGCCGCCGTGCTCGCGCGTCGAGCTACCGTCGACCTGGTAGAACGCGTCGAAGATCTTCGCGTGCTCGTCCGCCGGGATCCCGGGGCCCTGGTCGGCGACGGTGAGCTCGATCCCGCTCCGCGGCGCCGCGAGCAGCACGAGGCCCATCGCGTCGCCGTCGTCGCCGCCCGCCATCTCCACGCCGCGCGCCCCGAGCGTGACCACGCCCTCGCGCGGCGAGAACTTCACCGCGTTCTCCGTCAGGTTGAAGAGCACCTGGCGCAGCCGCACCGGGTCGGCCTCGATCTTCGGAAGCGGGCCCTCGACGCGCGTCTCGATGCGGACGGCCTTCTTGGAGGCGACGGGCGTGAGCGTCTTCTTGACCTCGTCGATGAGCGCCGGCACGTCGATGTGGACGAGCGAGAGCGACACCCGGCCTTGCTCGAGCTTGTTGAGGTCGAGCAGGCTGCCGATCAGCGCGAGGAGATGATCGCCCTTGCTGCGGATCGTCTCGACGAACTCCGCCTGTTCCTCGTTCAGCTCGCCCGCGATGCCCGTCGCGAGCATGTCGGAGTAGCCGATGATCGAGGTCAGCGGCGTGCGCAGCTCGTGGCTCACCGTCGCCAGGAAGTTCGACTTGAGCCGGTCGAGCTCCTTGAGCTTGTCGTAGGCGTCCTGCAGCGCCGCGTTCTTCTCCGCGAGGGCGCGGAAGCTCTCGCGCACGCTCGCGACGTGCATCTCGCTCGTGAGGAACGAGCGGTGGCCGCTGAAGATGATCAGGTCGAGGATGCGCGTGAGGTGATCGGCGAGCCGCTCCGCCGTCTCGGCGCGCACGCGCGGCATCTCGCCGAGGGCGAGGCGCGCCTTCTCGCCGTCGATCGCGTCGTCGATCACCAGGAGCGAGCCGGGGACGCGCCGCAGCTCCGCCGGGAAGTACGGCCCGATCACGAACCGGCCGAGGCGGCGGCCCTGGTAGCGGATCGGGACGACGCGGTAGATCGCGCCCGTGAAGCAGGGGTGCTCGACCGTGCCCTCCGGGTCGCGCGCCTTCACCTCGCCGACGAGCGCCGAGCAAGCGAGCTTGCCCTCGGGCAGCGTGTTGACGTAGGTGCAGATCGCGCGCGTCTCGTGCGCGTCCGCGAGCAGCGCCCCGTCGCGCGAGAACACGCGGATGGGGATCGAGAAGAGGTCGAAGAACGAGCGGCACACCTCGACGAGGGCGCTCTTGTCGACGATGTCCTCGAGGCGGTCGACGTCCGCGTGCGTGAGATCGGCGGCCTGGCTCATCGCGCCGCCTCCCGCCCGACGCCGAGGTGGTGGCGGAGCTCCGCGAGGAGCGGATCGGCGCGGACGCCGAACTTCTCCTCGAGCTGGTGCGAGGCCTCGAGGTGCCGCCAGGTCACGTCCATCAGCCCGAGGAGCGTCTCGAGCACGCCGACGCCGCGCAGCGCGACCGCCTTGAACACCGGCTCCTTGCCGCGCGCGGCGAGCGCGTCGATCTCCTCGTCGGTGCGGATGTCGTCGAGGTCGCGCTTGTTGAACTGGATCACCAGCGGCATCGCCGCCGGATCGATCCCGTTCTCCGAGAGGTTCTGCCGCAGGTTCACGAACGAGCTCGCGTTCGACTTCGTCTCGGAGCGCTGCGAGTCGGCGATGAACGCGACTCCGTCGGCGCCCTGGAGCACGAGGCGGCGCGTCGCGTTGTGGATGACCTGCCCGGGCACCGTGAACAGCTTCAGCCGCACGGACAGCCCCTTCTCGGACGTGAGCGTGAGCGGCAGCAGGTCGAAGAAGAGCGTGCGATCGTCCTTCGTCTCGAGCGTCATGAGGCGGCCGGCGACGTCGCCCGCCACGAGCTGATGGATGCTCTGGAGGTTGGTCGTCTTTCCGCTCAGCGCCGGCCCGTAGTAGACGAGCTTGATCGTGAGCTCTCGCGCCTTGAAGTCGAGCTGCAACGGGTGCGTCCGTGGGGTGTTCAGGGTAACCAGCCGGCGGCGCGCGGCGCAACGATCACACGCGCCCGGCGCTCACATCGAGCGCGCGAGCGTCCAGACGGCGTGCAGGATCATCGCGCCGCTCACCCCGAACGCCACGAGCAGGAGCACCGTCTTGGTCGTGGACTTGTTGGGGGGCGGGCTCTTGAGCCCGTCGAGGTTCTGCATCGCGAGCGCGATCAGCTTCTCGACCTGCGCGCTCGCCATCGCGGCGCGCGGATCGTCGGGCGCGTCCTTGATCGCGCGGTAGCGCGCGCCCGCGTCGCCGAGCCGGCCGAGCCCCGCAGAGAGCGCGAGGAACTTCTTGTGCACCGCCTCGTCGTCGAACGCGGCGAGCACCTCCTGCCAGGTCGTTTCGACGGGGTCGTCGCTCACGTCCGCACTCTACCTCGGATCCGCCGAGGTCGGCGGTCCCCATCGGGCGCAGCACTGAATGGGTGTATAGGGCTTGGAGACCCCGGACGTCGCACTCCGATCCACCTTCCCCCACATGCCGAGAAACCTCCTTCATGACGGCGACTTAGGGCGCCCTCGAATGAAGTTGACACCCCGCTGGGCCGCCCGTAGGGTCGCGCGAGTGGTAATGAGTGGTAAGGAGTGCCAGGCCCGTGTTCCGAGGGCAGTACGAGCACGCGATCGACGGTAAGGGACGCACGTCCGTGCCGTCGCGTTTCCGGGAGGTCCTCGCCTCTCGGGAAGAGTCGAAGCTCGTCCTCACCAGCGGCCTGGACCCTTGCCTCGTCGCGTACCCGATGCGCGAGTGGGAGGCGTTCGAGGAGCGGCTCGCGGCGCTGCCGCGCTTCGATCCGAGCGTGGCGATGATCCGGCGCATCTACGTGTCCGGCGCGGTGGAGCTCGAGATCGACAAGCTCGGGCGCGTGCTCGTGCCCGCGGCGCTGCGCGGGTACGCGGGGCTGGAGCGCGACGCGCTCTGGGCGGGGATGGGCACGCACCTCGAGCTCTGGTCCAAGCCGCGCTTCGACGAGCTGCGCAGCGTGGTCCTCGAGGACGCCGACGCGCGCGAGCAGATGGCGCGTCGCCTCGCGGAGCTCGGGTTGTGATGGCGCAGGATGCAGCGGAGGGCGCCGGCGCGTTCGAGCACGAGACCGTGCTCCGTGACGCCACGCTCGGCTGGCTCGCGCCCCGTCCGGGCGGCGTGTACGCCGACGCGACGCTCGGCGGCGGCGGGCACGCCGCGGCGATCCTCGACGCGAGCGCGCCCGACGGCCGCGTGGTCGGCCTCGACCGCGACGAGGCCGCGCTCGCGGCGGCGCGCGCGCGCCTCGCCGGCTACGGCGAGCGCGTCACCTTCGTCCACGGCGCGTTCGGCGAGCTGCGCGCGATCCTCGCGCGCGCCGGGGCGCCGCGCGTGGACGGGCTCGTCGCGGACCTCGGGGTGAGCTCGCCGCAGCTCGATCGCGCCGAGCGCGGCTTCTCCTTCCGCGCCGACGGTCCGCTCGACATGCGGATGGACCGCACGCGGGGCGAGACCGCGCTCGAGCTGATCGAGCGGCTCGACGAGCGCGCGCTCGCCGACGTGATCTACCAGCTCGGCGAGGAGCGGCGCTCGCGCCCCATCGCGCGCTCGATCAAGCGCGCGCTCGCCGACGACGCGCTCCGCACCACCGACGATCTGCGCCGCGCCATCGTGCGCGTGCTCGGGCCCAAGCGCGGCCGCGTCGATCCGGCGACGCGCACGTTCCAGGCGCTGCGCATCGCCGTCAACGACGAGCTCGGGCAGCTCGACGCGCTGCTCGACGCGCTGCCCGACGTGCTCGAGGACGGCGGCGTCGCGGTCGTGATCGCGTTCCACTCGCTCGAGGACCGGCGCGTGAAGCAGCGCTTCCGCGCCGAGCCCGCGCTCGAGGTGCTCACGAAGCGCCCGATGGTCGCGGCGCCGGAGGAGCTCGAGCAGAACCCGCGCGCGCGCAGCGCGAAGCTCCGCGCGGCGCGGCGCGTCCCGCGCGCAGAGGAGGTGCGCGCGTGAGGGCCCGCTTCCTCGTCCTGTGGAGCGTCGCGGTCGTGGCGTGCGCCGCCGCGTTCGTCGCGCACCTCGCGCTGCGGCAGAACACCGTGCAGCTCGGCTACGAGGTCGGGCAGGCGCGCCGCGCGCAGCGCCGGCTGATCGAGCAACGTCGCTTGCTCGCCATCGAGGCGGCGACGCTGCGACAGGCGGAGCGCGTCGAGGTCGTCGCGCGAGGGCGCCTGCACATGGAAGTCCCCGAGCCGGCGCGCGTGGTGCCCGTCGGCCGCGCGCGCCCGCGCCAGGACCGCATGGCGGGGAGGGTGCGATGAAGCGCAAGGAGAACCGGCGCGAGCACGAGGCGCCCGCGGCCTCCGCCGAGGTCGATCCGAGCGCGCGGCGCCGCCGCTGGATGCGCGTCCGCATCGGGCTGCTCGCGAGCCTCGTGCTCGTCGGCGCGGTGCTGGTCACGCGGCGCGCGTGGGAGCTGACGATCGAGCACGGCCCGGCGCTGCGCGCGATGGCCGAGCAGCAACAGCTCCGCGACATCCGCCTCGCGCCCAAGCGCGGCACCATCTACGACCGCCACGGCGCCGAGCTCGCGGTGAGCGTCGACGTCGAGTCGGTGTTCGCCAACCCGCGGCTCATGCGCGCGCGCGGCGTCGACACGGACCGCGCGGCGGCGGACCTCGCGCGGGTGCTCGATCTCGATCGCGCGGTCATCGCGACGCGCTTGCGGCAGGACCGCTACTTCGTGTGGATCGAGCGCCAGGTCTCGCCCGTCGAGGCCGACGCGGTGCGCAGCCTCGCGATCGAGGGCGTGCAGATGACGGACGAGGCGCGCCGCTTCTACCCGAACCGCGAGCTCGCGGCGCACCTGTTGGGCTTCGCGAACGTCGACGGCGTCGGCATCGAGGGGCTCGAGCTGTCGATGGAGGAGCGCCTGCGCGGCGCCGTCGACCCGGTGCCCGCCGTGCGAGATCGGCGCGGGCGCGTGGTGTTCAGCGACCAGCTCCTCGACGAGCGCGCGGCGCAGGGGGACGACCTCTACCTCACGATCGACAAGACCATCCAGCACGTCGTGGAGCGCGAGCTCGCGCTCGGCGTGCAGACCGCCGAGGCGCGCGCGGGCAGCGTGGTCGTGATGGATCCGCAGACCGGCGAGATCCTCGCGATGGCGAGCTACCCGACGTTCAACCCGAACGAGCCCGGCCGCTCGCCGACGGAGAACCGCCGCAACCGGGCGATCGCCGACCGACTCGAGCCCGGCTCGACGATCAAGCCGTTCACGGTGAGCGCCGCGCTCGCGGCCGGCGTCATCCGCCCCGATCAGCTCTTCGACGTGAGCGGCAACGACCCGCACGGGACCGTCGGCCGCATGCACATCGGCGACGACGTGATCCGCGACACGCACCCGCGCGCCGAGCCGATCACCGCGTCCGAGGTGCTCATCTACTCGTCGAACATCGGCGCCGCGCTGATCGGCAACGATCTGGGCCGCCACCGCCTCTACCGCTCGTTCCGGCGCTTCGGCTTCGGGGAGCCGACCGGCGTGCCGCTGCCGGGCGAGACGGGCGGCGTGCTGCGCCACCACACGCGCTGGTACGACCTCGACCTCGCGACCATCAGCTTCGGTCAGGGGATGAGCGCGACCACGCTCCAGCTCGCCACCGCGATGAGCGCGATCGCGAACGGCGGACGCCTGATGGAGCCGCACCTCGTCGCGCGCATCGTCGACGGCCACGGCACGCTCGTCGAGGAGGCGCTGCCGCGCGTCGAGCGGCAGGTGATCCCGGCGCGCACCGCGCGGCTCGTCGCGGACATGCTCACCGCGGTCACCGGCGAAGGCGGGACGGGCCCGCAGGCCGCCATCGACGGCTACCTGGTCGCGGGCAAGACGGGCACGGCGCAGAAGGCCGACCACCGCCGCGGCGGCTACGCGGCCGATCTCTACGTCGCGTCGTTCGTCGGGTTCGTGCCGGCGCAGGACCCGCGCCTGGTGATCGCGGTCGTGATCGACGAGCCGATGGTCAACCACTACGGCGGTCCGGTGGCGGGGCCCGTGTTCCGCCGCATCGGGCAAGCGACCTTGCGGCACCTCGGCGTGCCCGCCGAGACCGGCGGCGACGCGCTCGCCGAGATCGAGCGGCGGCTCGCGCGCGCCGAGCGCGCGGGGGCGCGCGCGGAGGCCGACGCGGACGCGGCGCCGCCGATGGTCGTCGAGCGCGAGCCGCGGGACGGCGAGGTGGTGGTCCCGGATCTCGCGGGCCGCACCGTGCGCGCGGCGCTGCTCGAGCTGCGGCGGGTCGGGCTCGCCTTCCGCGTCGAGGGGACGGGCCTCGTCCTGGCGCAGGATCCGTCGCCCGGTGCCGTCGCGCCGCGCGGGACGACCGTTCGGTTGGTGCTCGAGCGCGCCGAGGCCGGGGCCCGGGAGCCGGTCGCCGCGAGCGCCGCCCCGCGCGCGCCGCGCACGCGGGGGCGCACGCTGACCACGGTGGTGCGGCCATGACGCGGCTCGCGGCGCTGTGCGGGCCTGGCCTCGCCGACGCGGTGTGGGGCGATCCGGACGTCGAGGTGCGCGGCGTGCGGCACGACTCGCGCGAGGTGGAGCCGGGCGATCTGTTCGTCGCCATCCCGGGCCGCACGACCGACGGCGCGCGCTTCGTCGCCGCCGCGCTCGCGCGCGGCGCGGTCGCGGTCGCGGCCGAGGAGCGCCTCGCCATCGACGCGCCGCAGCTCCACGTGGCCGACGCGCGCCGGAGCCTCGGCGCGCTCGCCGCGGTCGTCTACGGCGACCCGACGCGCGCGCTCGCCGTCGTCGGCGTGACCGGCACGAACGGCAAGACGACGACGACGTGGCTCCTCGACGAGGCGCTGCGCGCGCTCGGCGCGCGCCCGGCGCTCCTCGGCACGATCGAGAGCCGGGGCCCCGGCGTGCGCGAGCCCGCGCCGTACACCACGCCCGAGGGCGACGCGATCGCGCGCTTCGCGCGGGCGGTCCTCGACGCCGGCGCGACGCACCTCGCGATGGAGGTGTCGAGCCATGCGCTCGCGCAGCACCGCGCCGACGCGGTGGCGTTCCGCGTGGCGGCGTTCACGAACCTCACGCAGGACCACCTCGACTTCCACGAGACGATGGAGGCGTACTTCGCGGCGAAGGCGCGCCTCTTCGTGGAGCTCGCGCCGCAGGCGGCGGTCGTCGCGCTCGACGATCCGTACGGCGCGCGGCTCGCGGCGGAGCACCGCGCGGGCGAGCTCGTGCGGGTCTCGCGCGAGGGCCGCGCCGACGCCGAGGTGCGCGTGATCGAGGCCGCGCTCGGGCGCGACGGAATCCGCGCGCGCATCGCGGTGCGCGGGGCCGAGGTCGAGCTCGTCTCGCCGCTGCTCGGCGGGCACAACCTCGACAACCTCCTCACCGCGCTCGGGTGCCTGGTCGCCCTGGGCTACGCGCCCGCCGCGGCGGCGGACGCGCTCGGGGCCGCGCGCGGCGCGCCCGGCCGGCTCGAGCGCGTCGACGGGCTCGCCGGCGTCGCCGTGCTCGTCGACTACGCGCACACGCCGGACGCCCTCGCGCGCGCGCTCGACGCGCTCGCGCCGATCACCCCGGGCCGGCGCATCGTGGTCTTCGGTTGCGGCGGCGACCGCGACGCGGCGAAGCGGCCCCGGATGGGTGAGGCGGCGGCGTCGCGCGCGGACGTCGCGCTCGTCACGAGCGACAACCCGCGGACCGAGGATCCGCACGCCATCCTCGCCGCGATCGAGCCCGCGGTGGCCGCGCGCCTGCCGGCCGCGGACCTCGCGCGCGCGGCGCGCGGTTACGAGGTGATCGAGGACCGCGCGCTCGCCATCCGTCGCGCGCTCAGCGTCGCGCGGCCCGGCGACACCGTGCTGATCGCGGGCAAGGGGCACGAGGACTACCAGATCCGCGGGACGACGAAGCACCACTTCGACGACCGCGAGGAGGCGCGCGCGGCGATCCGCGAGCTCGGAGGGGCGCCGTGAGCGGCACGCCCATCCCCGACAACACGGCGCGCTTCTCCGCCGACGAGCTGCTCGCCGCCACCTCGGCGCGCGGCGCGTTCGACGCGGAGGTCCGCGGCGTGAGCGTCGACAGCCGCCGCGTCCGCCCGGGCGAGCTCTTCGTGGCGCTGCGCGGCGAGACGCACGATGGACACGACCACGCGCGCGCGGCGGCCGAGGCCGGCGCGGCCGCCCTCCTCGTCGAGCGGCCGGTCGAGGCGCCGGGCGCCGCGGTGCTCGAGGTGCCCGACACGCTCGCCGCGCTCGGGGCGCTCGCCGCGCTCCACCGGCGCCGCTTCGCGATCCCGTGCGTCGGGATCACCGGCTCGGTCGGCAAGACGACCACGAAGGAGCTCGTCGGCGCGGCGCTGCGCGCCATCGGACACAGCCCGCTCGTCACGCGCGGGAACCTCAACAACCGCATCGGCGTCCCGATGACCTTGCTCGCGCTCGAGCCCTCGCACACCGCGGCGGTGATCGAGATGGGGATGAACGAGCCGGGCGAGATCGCGGACCTCGCGGCGATGGCGGCGCCGACGATCGGGATCGTCACCGCCGTCGCCGAAGTGCACACCGAAGGCGTCGGCTCGATCGAGGGCGTCGCGCGCGAGAAGGGCGCGCTGTTGCTGGCGCTCGGGCCCGAGGGCGTCGCGGTCTACAACGGCGACGACGCGCCGCTCGCGCCGTACGCCGAGCGATCGGCGGCGGGCGTGAAGCTCTCCTTCGGCCGCGCCGAGGGCGCCTCGGCGCGCCTCGTCGCGCACGCGGTGGATCAGGCCGGGACGAGCGCGACGATCTCGCTCGACGGGCGAACGATCGAGGTGCGCCTCGCGCTCCTCGGGGCGCACGCGGCGCTCGACGCGGCCGCCGCGCTCGCGGCGGTGGTGGCGCTCGAGCCCGCGCGGCTCGACGACGCCGCGCGTGGCCTCGCGGACGCGGCGCCCGCGCCGCACCGGATGAGCCCCGTGCGGGCGGGCGAGCTCTTGGTGATCGACGACGCGTACAACGCGAGCCCGCGCTCCATGGCGGCGGCGCTGAGCGCGTGCGCCGAGCTCGCGCGCGGGCGCGGCGGGCGGCTCGTCGCGGTGCTCGGCGACATGCTCGAGCTCGGCACGCGCGAGGTCGCGCTCCACCGCGAGGTCGGCCGCGAGGTCGTGCGCGCGGGCGCCCACGCTTTCGTGGCGTGCGGGGAGCGCATGACGGAGGCCGGGCGCGCCGCGCTCGAGGCGGCGGGCGAGGGCCGCGGCCCGCGCCCGAAGATCGTGTTCGTCCGCGACGTCGACGCGGCCGCGGGCTGCGTGCGCGACCTCGCGGGGCCGCGCGACGTCGTGCTCGTGAAGGGATCGCGCGGGATGCGGATGGAGCGCGTGGTCGCGGCGCTCGAGGGGGAGGGCGTGTGATCTACTACCTCCTCTACCCGCTCCACGAGGAGCTCTCCTTCCTCAACGTCCTGCGGTATGTGCCCTTCCGCGCGATCGCGGCGGCGCTCACCGCGCTGCTCGTGACGTTCGGCGTCTACCCCTGGTTCATCCGGCGCCTGCAGCGCCGGCAGATCGGGCAGGTCGTGCGCAAGGAGGGCCCGGAGGGCCACCTCAGCAAGGCGGGCACGCCGACGATGGGCGGCGCGCTGATCCTGCTCGCGCTGATCATCTCGACGGTCCTCTGGGCCGATCCCTCGAACGTGATGGTCTGGATCGTCACCGCGGTCACCGCCGCGTACGGCGTGGTCGGCTACATCGACGACGCGGCGAAGATCCGGCGCAAGGACACCGGCGGGCTGAGCGGGCGCTGGAAGCTGATCCTCCAGTTCGCGGTGGCTCTCGGGCTCGGCGCGTACCTCTGGTACGGCGAGTCGGGGCTGCCCTCGGACTGGCTCGCGATCCGCGACCGGCTGTCCGTGCCCTTCGTCGGGTTCGACCGGCACCCGATAACGCTGCCGCCGTGGGCCTACGTGATCTTCGCGTCCGTGTGTATCGTCGGGTTCTCGAACGCGGTCAATCTCACCGATGGCCTCGACGGGCTCGCCATCGGCCCGGTGATGATCAATTCGGGGACCTACCTGATCCTCGCGTACCTCGCGGGCGTGACGTTCTTCGGACAAGACCTCGCGAGCTATCTGCTCATCCCCTCGCTCCCGAGCGCGATCGAGCTGTCGATCTACTGCGGCGCCCTCATCGGCGCCGGCTTCGGGTTCCTCTGGTACAACACGTATCCGGCCCAGGTCTTCATGGGCGACGTGGGCTCGCTCGCGCTCGGCGGCGGGATCGGCTCGCTCGCCGTGATGACCAAGAACGAGCTGCTCTCGCTCTTGCTCGGCGGGATCTTCGTGGTCGAGGCGGTGAGCGTCATCGGCCAAGTGGCGTCTTACAAGCTCTTCAAGAAGCGCATCTTCCTCATGGCCCCGATCCACCATCACTTCGAGAAGAAGGGGTGGCCGGAGCCGCGTGTGATCGTCCGCTTCTGGATCATCAGTGTCATCCTCGCGCTCGCGAGCCTCGCCACGTTGAAGCTGAGGTGATGGCGTGGATTTGACGGACCAGAAGGTGGTGGTGGTCGGCGCCGGCGCGAGCGGGATCTCCGCGGCGCACCTCTGCGCGCGCAGAGGCGCGCGGGTCACCGTCAACGACCTCGCGACGAGCGCGGAGCTCGGCGAGGCGGGGCAGCGCCTCGCGCGCGCCGGCGTGACGCTCGTGCTCGGCCGGCACGCGCCCGACGTGCTCGCGGACGCGGCGCTCGTCGTCGTGTCGCCCGGGGTGCCGCCGCTCGACGTGCTCGACGAGGTCGAGCGCCGCGGCGTCGAGGTCATCGGCGAGGTCGAGCTCGCGGCGCGGTTCCTCCGCGCGCCGCTCGTCGGGATCACGGGGACGAACGGCAAGAGCACGGTCACGACGCTCATCGGCGACATGATGGCGCGCAGCGGCCGCCCGACGTTCGTCGGAGGCAACCTCGGCGTCGCGCTGAGCGACGCGGTCGACGGGCCCGCGGATCGTCCGGACGGCTGCGTCGTCGTCGAGCTGTCGAGCTTCCAGCTCGAGCGGGTGCGCGTGCTCGCGCCGAAGGTCGCGGTGATCCTCAACGTCACGCCGGACCACCTCGACCGCTACCCGAGCCTCGCGGCGTACGCGCGCGCGAAGGGGAACATCTTCCGGGCGCAGGGGCCCGAGGACCACGCGGTCGTTCCGTCCGGCGACGCCACGGTGAACGCGCTCGTCCCGGCGCGCGGTCCGGTGCGCCACCTCTACGCCGGCGCCGACGGAGAGGTGCGCCGCGAAGGCGACGCGCTGCTCGACGCCGCGACCGGCTGGCGCTTCCCCCTCGCCGAGCTGCGGCTCGAGGGGCTCCACAACGTCGACAACGCGTGCGCCGCGGTGCTCGCCGCGCGCCTCGCCGGCGCGAGCCCCGACGCCATCACCGAGAGCCTGCGCAGCGTCGGCGGGCTGCCGCACCGCGCCGAGCGCGTGCGCGTGCTCGACGGCGTGGTCTACGTGGACGACAGCAAGGCGACGAACGTGGGCGCGGCGGTCGCGGCGCTCGACGGGCTCGCCTCGCCCGCGCGGCGCGCGGTCTTGATCGCGGGCGGCGTGGACAAGGGCGGGAGCTATGCGCCGCTCGCGCAGCGTGTCGCCGAGGTCGGGCGCGCCGTCGTCGTCATGGGCGAGGCGGCGCCCTTGATCGAGCGCGCGCTCGCGGGCGCCGGCGTGCCGCTCGAGCGGGTCGCGACGATGGACGAGGCGGTGCTGCGTGCGCGCGCGCTCGCGCGGCCCGGCGACGTCGTGCTGCTCGCGCCGGCGTGCTCGAGCTACGACATGTTCCGCTCGTACGCGCACCGGGGTGACGTGTTCCAGGCGGCCGTCCGCGCGCTCCCCGAGCGCGGCGAGGGAGACGCCGCGTGAGCCTCTTGAACGCCATCCTGCGCCGCGGGCGCGCCGGCGAGCGGGACGCGCTCCGCACGACGAGCGTGCCGCCGGCGGAGCGCGCGCCGGCCGCGCCGGCCGCGGCGGTCCCGCGCGTCGTCGGTCCGGCCGACGCGGTGCTCTATGGGACCGTCATCGCCCTCATCGCCTTCGGCGTCGTGATGGTCTTCAGCGCGAGCTCCGTGTTCGCGTCGCAGCGGTACGACAACGGGTTCTTCTTCCTCGTGCGCCAGGGGGCGTTCGCGCTCGTCGCGTTGCCGATGATGGTCGCGATCGCGCGCGTCGACTACCACCGCTACCGCCCCTTCACCTACCCGCTGCTCGCGGGCGTGGTCGCGCTCATGCTCGTCACCGCGCTCGGCTTCGGCCACAGCGCGGGCGGCGCGGCGCGCTGGATCGCGGTCGGTCCGGTGCACATCCAGCCGGCCGAGATGGCGAAGGTCGCGCTCATCTTCTGGCTCGCGCACTCGCTCTCGAAGAAGCGCGAGAAGATCCGCACGTTCTCGGTCGGGTTCCTGCCGCACGTGATCGGCGCCGGCGTGCTCGTGCTGCTGTGCTTGAAGCAGCCGGACTTCGGCAGCGCCGTGATGATCGGGCTGCTCACCTTCATCCTCTTGTTCACCGCCGGGGCGCGCCTCGGGTACATCCTGGGTGCGGGGATCCTCGCGGCGCCGCTCGTCTACGCGCTCGTGATGTTCGTCGACTACCGGCGCCTGCGGATGACCGCGTTCCTCGATCCGTTCGGCACGCGCCAGGGCGCGGGCTATCAGGTCGCGGAGTCGCTGTTGAGCTTCGGCTCCGGCGGGCTCGGCGGCGTCGGCATCGGCGACAGCCGGCAGAAGCTGTTCTACCTGCCCGAGGCGCACACGGACTTCATCAGCGCGATCATCGGCGAGGAGCTCGGCTTCATCGGCCTGCTCGTGCTCATCGGGGGCTTCCTGATCGTGTTCTGGCGCGGGATCCGCGCGGCGGTCCACGCGGCCGACGAGTACGGAACGCTCCTCGCGGTCGGCATCACGATGTTCCTCGGGATGCAGGCCTTCACCAACCTCGCCGTGGCGATGGGGATGCTGCCCACCAAGGGCCTCGTGCTCCCCTTCATCAGCTACGGAGGCTCGTCGCTGCTCGTGAACTCGGCGGCGGTGGGAGTGCTCTTGAACGTGACACGTCCACGCGAGGCGGTGGGCGGGGGCGCGACGACGCGGCGTGCGGGGGAAGGGGCGAGCTCCCCCCGCGCGCTCGGCGTGGTGCCCGAGGGAGGGATGGCATGACGATTCGCAGCATCATCGTGGCGGGCGGCGGCACGGGCGGACACCTCTTCCCCGGGATCGCGGTGGTCGAGGAGCTCCGGCGGCGCATCCCCGGCGTGGACGTGACGTTCGTGGGCACGGCGCGCGGCATCGAGGCGCGCGTCCTTCCTGCGCAGGGCGAGCGGCTCGAGCTGCTCGACGTCGAGCCGCTCAAGGGGCGCAGCGCGCGCGAGCGGATGCGGAGCCTCGCGATGCTCCCGGGCGCGCTCGCGCGCGCGCGGGCGATCCTCGCGGCGCACCGGCCCGAGCTCGTGATCGGCGTCGGCGGCTACGCGTCCGGGCCGATGCTCGTCGCGGCCGCGTCGCGCGGGATCGCGACGGCGATCCTCGAGCAGAACGCGCGCGTCGGGCTGACGAACCGGCTGCTCGCGCCGATCGCCGGGCGCGCGTACGTCGCGTTCGAGGAGGCGCGGGCCGAGCTCGGCCGCCGCGCGCTCCTCTTCGGCAACCCGGTGCGGCGGGCGTTCGTCGACGCCGCGCGGGCGGCCTCGAGCGACCCCGACGGCTTCGAGGCGCGGGCGCGCACGATCCTCGTGATCGGCGGGAGCCAGGGCGCGCGCGCGCTGAACGAGACGGTGCCCGAGGCCCTCGCCCGGCTCGGGCCCGCCGCGCGCGGGCTCAGGATCGTGCACCAGACCGGCGCGGCGATGCGCGACGCGGTCGCCGCGCGCTACGCCGCGCTCGGCGTCGAGGCGGAGGTCACGCCGTTCGTCGACGACATGGCGCGCGCGTACGCGTCGGCTGCGCTCGTGATCGCGCGGGCGGGCGCGACGACGCTCGCGGAGGTCTGCGCGATCGGGCGCCCGTCGATCCTCGTGCCGTACCCGTACGCGGCCGACGACCACCAGGCGAAGAACGCCGAGGCGCTCGAGCGCGCCGGCGCGGCGATCGCGATCCGCGAGGGGGAGCTCTCCGTCGAGCGGCTCGCGAGCGCGGCGCGGCGCGTCCTCGACGACCCGGCGTCGCAGAAGGCGATGGCCGAGGCCGCGCGCCGGCACGGCCGGCCCGACGCGGCCGCGGCGATCGTCGACGACCTGTTCGCGTGGCTCGGCGGCCCGCCCGTCGAGCGCGCGCCCGAGGCGAGCGAGGCCGACGACGACGGCGGCTCCGGGGTGCGCTTCGCGACGGTGGACTTCACCGCCGGCCGCGCGCTCCGCCGGCACGCGCCACGGATCACGCAGCCCCCGCCCCCCGCGTACCTCTCGGTCATCGCCGCGAGCGCCGCGACCGAGCACTGACGGGCATGAGGGGACGATCCTCGTCATTTCGTCATTCCCGACGCGAATGACGAG
>JAHBWG010000124.1 GCA_019637095.1 Sandaracinaceae bacterium
GCGCGGGCGCGCGCGCTCGTGCCGGGCCTGCTCCATCGCGCCGCGGCCCAGGTGGCGGGCGCCGCGCCCGAGACGATGGCCGACGCGGGCGCGGCCGACGTGCTCGAGCGCGCGGTCACGCTCCTGCGCGGGAACCGCTCGAGCTCGATCGTCACGTTCGTCGACGACGACGGCGCGCTGCGCGTCCTGCCACGCGCCGAGCGGCTCGTCGCGCTCGCCCGCCGCCTCGATCGGCTCGCGCTCGCCCCCGAGGACCCACGCGCGCGCCACGCCGCGCGGCTCGCCGAGGTGCTCGTGCGCGCGCCGTACCTGCCCGCGCCGCTCGCCGGCGGCCTCGCCCTGCTCGACGTCCAGCGCACCGGCGCGGACGAGCTCCACCTCGTCCTCGGGCATCTGACGCCGCTCGCGCCGCTCGCCCGGCTCGCGCTGCGCCCGCGCGCCGCGTCGCCCTTCGCGCTCGAGGCGCGGCTCGTCCCGGTCGCGCGCCTCGACGACGCCCTCTCCGCGCAGCTGCGTCGCCTCGCCGCGCGCCTCGCCCGCGCGACGACGGAGCCGCGCTGGCGCGCCGCCCTCGCGCTCGGCGCTTGAGCCACTCTACGCCTAGCCAGTGGACCGTCTCCCATCGGTGTAGGGCAACGCCCTTACGCCCGCGGGGTGAGGTTCGTCGGCCGCAACGAACCTTTCTTACCTCAGTGCACGTAAAGGCGTTGAAAGCGCGTCGACATCGGAAACGAACTTGCGTTCGTGCGACCATGCGCAGGGTGACAATCGCTGGCGATACTTCGACCCGCGCTCCGATAGCTACCTCTCACGGGATCCCCTCAGCCTCCATGCCTCGTTCCATACGTATGGGTATCCGAGCGACCCCCTCGCGACGTTCGACCCCCTCGGGCTCGTGGCGCAGCACCATCCGGTGCCGAGTCAGCTCGTGCGGCAAATGGTGGAGCGCGAGATGATCGACAGCCCTTCCAGCCGCTTCTTCAGTACGGATCGTGGCGGGCTCGCACCGCTCGCGGATACGAGGGGCGCCCACACTCACAGCCAAGCGCACGCGGCCCTCTCCGATTTCCTCGACCCCGATGGCTCCCTCGCGCTCCGCCGTGGGACGCAGCACGGGGCTGATTGGGGTCGCTATCTCGACTCGATCGGGGACGACCCGGCGCGGGTGCGTGCGGATCTCGATCGCTTCTATCGACAGTGGTTACCCGACCAGGTAGCACAGGGGCACTATCCGTTGATCTCCGATGCGGACCTCGCGTCGATGCGCGCATCCTATGACAGCGAACGTAAGACCGTGTTCGATTCCAGCTGTGGATCGTGACGGGAGGTGCGGGTGGTATGGGTGTGATCTCGTACGAGTACGGACCTGGCCCGGTTCCCGGGTGGGGGCGTGTGCCCGAGGGGCCGTGGATTCGGCTCGTCCCGTTCGCGCTCAGCTACCCGCGAGTCGTCGAGTTCTCTCGCGAGGAGCGCGGCGGCTTCGTGTACGTCGACAAGGTGTACGACCTGAAGCTCTTCGGCGCGGGTGACTTCTTCGGCTCGGGGCCGGACCTCGTCGTCTCCGAGGACTTCGCTGCCGCCACCCGGGCTGCCGGACTCGGTGGCCTCGCGTTCGAGGGGGTGGCGCACGCCACGCCGTTCTCGCCGAGAGTGCGCAGGCCGTTGTCGTGCAGGCCTACGCATCATGCGACCGCGGTCTCCGACCGCGTCGCGCTCATCCCACCGTCGCACCCGAAGGGGCGGTCCTACGGCTATCACGGTCGGCCCACGGAGCCTCTGGAGATCATGGCGCCACCGATGGCGAGTAGCGTCGCCTTCGGCGGTCCGTGGTTCGCGACCGCCTCGCTCCCGTTCCAGCCGCTCATCGTCCCGTCGACGTTCCTGTCGGCCTTTCGCGAGCACGTCGGTCGCGATCCACTGCTCGGCTGGGCGGACGTGCGGATCGTGGAGAGTGTCGATCACGCGCTCGTGCCGCGCGTCGATACCTTCGGTGGGTCCAGCGCTGATCCTGGCCTGGCTGGCTACGCGTCGTTCGACGAGGCGCTCGCCGCCGTTCGCCGCGACGCGCCGGTGCGCGGCCATGTGATCGTCGGTGCAGAAGCCCGGCCTCGCGCGGTGGCACCCGCGGCGTGGAGCGAGCTCGCGCGGGTCGCTGGGTCGGTCTTCTTCCGAGGTGCCTTCGGGCTCTTTCCCGCGACTGAAGCAGACCGCGTCGCGATGGACCCCGCGTGCATCTCAGCCCGCAACGTTCCTGAGTACTGCGTCATGGGCGACTTGAGCTTGCACGCATCCTCCGTCGAGATCGGCTATCCCTTGGAGCCCGACTGGACCCTGATCGGGTGGTTCGCTGGCGAGATGCCGAGCTTCCTCGCGGTCACCCCGGATGGCGAGGTGCGACGATGCGAGGCCAACGGGGAGGTCAACCTATGCTATCCGAGCTTTGGCGACTTCTTCGCCGACCTGATGGCCGACCTTCAGTGGGCCTTCGAGAATGGGAAGTATGGATGGCAGTGGCTCGGCGGGTGATCGATGACATCGGAGCGGTGACCAGGCGCCCGCAGCACCTCTGGGCAGCTCAACGCGCGAGGATCTTCAGCGCCGCGACGTTCGCGCGGAAGAAGGTGCCGCTCGCGCCGCCGAGCCCGCCCGTGTAGCGCTCGAAGTGAGCGAACGCGCTCATGTTCACGACCTCGTCGTCGCCGCGGATCACGACGCGGTACTCGGTCCCCGCCGTGAGCTCCGCGCGCACGAGGCTCGAGTCGGCCCAGCGCGACCAGTCGCCGAGGTGCGGCATGATCACGGGCCCCTGGGCGACGACGCGACCGGTGGCGATCTCCTCGACGACGATGCGCTTGACCGAGCAGGTGATGCCGGTCGAGATGGCGCCGGCGCCGTTGCCGTAGACCAGCTGCAGGAGGTGCGGGCCCGACTGCGTCGCGGTGAAGCTCGACACGGTGAGCGAGTGGCCGTCGTCGCCCCAGCCTTCGTAGTGGAACCGGCCGTGGCTGGTGCTCGGGCTGCCGCCGACGTGGGCCATCGCGCTCGCGTCGATCGAGCGCACGCGCGCCGCGCCAGGGCCCCACCAGCAGACGGGCGGCGCGTGCTGCGAGTGGGTGCCGCTCGCGGTGAAGGTGAGCTCGGCCGTGTAGCAGGGGCTGCGCGGGCTGGTCGCGTCGTGGGTCGGGTCGGTCCAGCTCGTCGTGGCGCCGGCGAGCCCGTCGGCCACGACCTCACCGTCGCGGTAGATGCGCCACGTCACGTCGGCCGCCTCGCTCGTCGAGAGGTCGAGCACGATCCGGCCGCCGCTCGCGCGGATCCCGGTGATGCGCGGCGTGCGCGGGCCGAAGACCTCGCGCCACGTCGCCGCCGACGCCTCGGTCAGGCGCGACGCGTCGCCGGTGCCCGGGCCGAGCTCGACGTCGACGCGGTTCGCCCCCGCCTCGAGGCCTGCGAGGAGGTCTCCCGAGAGCGCGCGCCCGTCGAGCGCGATGGAGCGGACTTGCAAGGCGCCTTCCCCCGCGTCGGCGGGCAGGTGCAGCACGACGGTGACCGTGTGGCCGCGGAAGCGGTAGTCGTTGAGGACGAGCGTGCTCGTGCCCGCGAAGAGCTCCCGGCGCATGCGGCCCGTGACGTACGGCCGCACGTGCAGGCCGTCGGCCTCCGCCTCGAGGCCGAAGATCGTGTGGTGCACCATCGAGAGGTAGGCCGCGACGGACCAGAGCTGGCGCTGCGAGTTGACCACCGGGCCGCTCGCGGGCCCGTCGTCGTGCCACGCGGCGCCGGTCCCCGCGTCGAAGTTCTCCATGTTGGAGAGGTTGATCGCCGCGCCGCGGATCAGCGCGCGCACCATGCGGTCGGCGACCGCGGGGTGGTTCGCCGCCTTGGCCGCGCGCAGCCAGTAGGCGGTCACGAACGGCCACTCGCCGCGGTTGTGGTAGATGCGCACGTCTTGTTGCTGCGGCCACGCCACCGGCGCGCCCGGACCGTAGTGCGGGTAGCTCGACAAGATGCGTTGCGACTGCGCAGGGCTCGCCACCCCGAGCAGGATCGCGAGCGAGGAGCCGAGCAGGTCGAAGCGCCGGACGGGCGCGGGGTCGAGGCCGGTCGTGACGTAGGTGGAGAAGTTCCCCTCGTCCTCGAGCCAGAGCCGATCGCGGATCGCGGCGCGCAGCGCCTCGGCCCAGCCGCCGTAGCGGTCGCGTCGCGCCGTGTCGCCCGCCTCGGCGGCGAGCGCGGAGGCGACCTCCATGGCGTTGAGGTGCAAGAGGTTCGTGCCGAGCGCCTTGCTCATCCCGATGTGCACGACGTCGGTCGCGGTCCACTCGGGGTAGGTCTGCTCGCGCCAGTCGAGGAAGGACTGCTCGCCGAGGTACAGGCCGTCCGTCGCGTCGTAGACGATGCGGCGGTCGTGCTCGAGCGTGTTCGAGAGCGCCTCGAGCGTGCGCGCCGCGAAGGCCTCGCGCTCGGCGCCGTGCAGGTGGTGCAACAGCTCCGACGCGCCGATCGCCCACGAGACGCGATCGCTCGAGACGGGGTAGCTCCCGCCGGTGCCGGTGTCCTGCACGACCTGTAGGTCGCCGCCGCCGCGCCGCTCGCTCAGCTTGAACTCCAGCGAGCGCCGCGAGCGGGTCGGGTCCACCGAGGCCATCCCGAGGTGCACCGCGTACGCGGTGTCGCGCGTCCACACGTAGTTCCAGAGGCGCCCCGTCTCGAAGCAGCCGCCGCAGTCGACCGCGCGGCCCTCGTCGAACGCGTAGTCGCGGATCGCGCTCACGCCGAGCTCGCGCGTCTCCTCGAGCGCGAGCGCGTAGAGCGCGTCGAACAGGTCGTGCCCCGTGCGCGCGGTCGGCCAGCCCTCGCGCTCGACCACGGTGCGCGGGTTGTCGGGCTCGCCGTCGCGCAGCGCGGCCGTCGTCGCGAGCGTGTACGTGCGGCGGCACGCGCCGCGCTCGTCGATCGTCACGCTCGCGCGGCCGAGCGGGTCGCTCCACGCGTCGGTGCCGGCCGGGTCCGCGCCCTCGGGGCTCACGCAGGTGCGCGGGAGCGTCACGCCGCCTCCGTCGCGCGTCCCCGCGTCTTGGCCGCCGTCGACGAACGGGCTCGGCCCGCCGTCCGGCGGCTCGCCCGCGTCGGCTCGTCCCGCGTCGGGCGGCGGCGGGCTCGGGTCGCACGCGGCGAGCGCCAAGAGCAGGATCGAGGGCCCGATCGCCGCGCGCGCTTGCGCGCGGGGTCGAGTGACGTCACTGTGGGGCTTCGGAGGCATCCGTGACTCATCCGGTAGGTACGCTGACGGTCCTTCTCTTTGCCACGGCTTGCGCCGGATCGCCAGCGGTGCCGGACGCGGGCCGAGCGGATGGAGGCACGCCATCCCCGGAGGATGGCGCGATCGAGCCGATGGACGGAGGCCTCGACGCGCACGTCCCGCCGATCGACGCGGGCATGGCGAGCTGGGGCGCGCGCGCGTGCGACGTCACGCTGCGCCACACGGCGCCTTCGGTCTCGAGCAGCGTGCGCCTCGCGGGCGAGTTCACGGACTGGGAGTCCGGCGCGCTCACGATGCGCGACGACGACCGCGACGGCGTGTTCGAGATCACGCTCTCGCCGAGCGCGCGCCTCGCCTCGGGCGGGCTCTACGCGTACAAGCTGATCGTCGACGGCCGCTGGATCCTCGATCCGAACGACACGCACCGGAAGTACGTCGACGCGTGCCTGAACAGCGCGCTCTACATGCCGCCGTGCGACGCCGGGCCGGAGATCGTCGCGGGCCCGCTCACCCCGCGCTTCTCGGATCGAAGCGCCCAGACGCGCCTGACGATCCTCACCGCGTCCGACGGGGCGCCGCCGCGCGACATCACGCTGCGGCTCGACGGCGGCGCGCTCCCGGACGGCGCGTGGACGCTCGACGCGGCCGCCGGTGCGCTCGACGTGCGGCTGAGCGGTCTGTCCGAGGGGCGCCACCTCTTGTCGGTCCGCGTCACCGACGCGATGGGCCGCGAGGCGGAGCCGGTCGACCTGCCGTTCTGGATCGAGGAGGAGCCGTTCGAGTGGCGCGACGCGACGATGTACATGATGGTCGTCGACCGCTTCGCCAACGGGAGCCGCGACAACGACCGCCCCGTCGGCGCGCCGGTGGAGTACATGGCGGACTTCCACGGCGGCGACCTCCAGGGCGCGACCGCGGCGCTCGAGGCCGGTTACTTCGACGAGCTCGGCGTCAACGCGATCTGGCTGAGCCCGATCAACGCGCAGGCCGAGGGGCACTTCGAGGGTCGCGACGGGCCGCGTCGCTTCGCCGGCTACCACGGGTACTGGCCCTCGCGCGGGCGCGAGGTCGAGCCGCGCTTCGGCGGCAACGCGGCGCTGCGCGCGTTCGTCGACGCGGCGCACGCGCGCGGCATCCGCGTGCTGTTCGACCTGATCAACAACCAGGTCCACGACCAGCACGAGTACTACCTCGCGAACCCCGAGTGGTTCCGCACGAGCTGCGTCTGCGGGATCGACCCGGGCTGCGGCTGGAGCGAGCGCCCGCTCGACTGCCTGTTCGCGCCGTACCTGCCGGACATCGACTGGCGCGTGCCTGGCGCGGAGCGGCAGTTCATCGACGACGCGGTCTTCTGGGTCGAGGAGTTCGGGATCGACGGCTTCCGCATCGACGCGGTCAAGCACGTCGAGACCAACTCGATCACGAACCTGCGCGCGCGCCTCGCGCGACGCTTCGAGCAGGGTGGGCACCGCCTCTACCTCGTCGGCGAGACGGCGGTCGGGCAGTGGGACTCGGCAGACTACGGCTGCGGCGAGACCTACTCGGACGGCTACGCGTGGATCGACGCGTACGTCGGCGACAACGCGCTCGACGGACAGTTCGACTTCCCCACGCACCACCGCCTGCAGCACGGGCTCGTGACCGATCAGATGAGCTACGTCGCGGTCGACGAGGTGCTGCGCGAGGCGACGACCCGCTACGCGCCCGAGGGCCTGCACGTGCGCTTCCTCGGCACGCACGACAGCGATCGGATGGGCTCTCGCGCCGCCTTCGATCCGGCGCAGCACTGCCGCTTCGTCGAGGGCGGCGCCTGCGCGACCCTGCCGGTCGATCCGACCGACCCCGCCGTCTTCGCGCGGCTGCGGCGCGCGTTCACCATCCTCTACACGGGGCCTGGGATCCCGTTCCTCTACTACGGCGACGAGCTGGCGATGGCGGGCGGCAACGACCCCGACAACCGGCGCGACATGATCTGGACGGGCCCGCTCGCGTCGCTCGCGATGGGCTCCACCACGACGAGCAGCGCGCAAGAGGCCTTCCGCACGTTCATGCGCGCGCTCGGGCGCGCCCGCGCCGATTCCGTCGCCCTGCGGCGCGGCCGGCGCGTCGTGCTCCACGTCACCGAGCACCTCTACGTCTACGCGTACACCCACCCCTCGAGCGGGCTCGCGCTCGTCGCCGTCAACCGCGGCGGCGCGGTGAGCGATCAGCGCGTCGACCTGACCGCCTCGATGCTCGGGGGCGCGACCCGGTTCGAGGCCGTCGCGGGCGGGGGCACCGCGTCGCTCGACGGCACACGCGTGAGCCTCACGCTCGAGGCGGGCGGCGCCGTCGTGTTCGCCGCGCGCTGACCCGCGCGAGGTCGCGGAGGGCGCGCGGGCTCGACGTCAGCGCGCGCCGCGCACACGGGCGCAGAGCTCGAACCGGCTGCCGACCCCGAGGCGGGCGTAGGCGCGGCGGAGCTGGTTCGAGACCGTGTGCCGAGAGAGGCCGGTGGCGGTCGCGATCTCCTCGTCGCGCAGCCCCTCGAGCGCGAGCCGCGCCACCCGCCGCTCGGCGGGCGTCAGCGCGTCGAGCAGCTCCGGCTCGGCGTCCCGCGGCCCGGGCTCGAGGTCGAACGCGAGCAGGACGGCGCCGCCGGGCAGCTCGTGCGCGACGAGGTCGTGCGCGGGCACCGGGATGAGCGGGGCGCGCTCCGCGTCGGCGTCATCGGGCGGGCTCATGGGTCCTGTGCGCCGCTCGGCTCGAACGCCTTGGCCAGCGCGACCCTCGAGGGGAGCGCGAGCTTGTCGAGCGCCGCCGCGAGGTGGGTCGCGACCGTGGTGCGCTCGAGCCCGAGCGCGTAGGCGATCCATTTGTCGCTGTAGCCCGCGCCGGCGAGCGCGGCGACCTGCGCCAGCCGCGGGGACAGGCCGCGTGGGTCGGGCACGGACACCGGGTTGGGCACCGCGACCACGTAGCGCCGCCCGTCGTGGTCGTGGCGGTCGATCATCGACCAGGTCCCATCGATCAGGCCGCGCCACACCTCGAGGGCGCGCGCGCTCCCTTCGCGGTGCGCACGCGCTCGCGCCGCGTCCACGCGCCGGACCCGCTCGCGCAGGAGCTCGAGCTCGCGCGCACCCTGCGCCGCGCCGTCGGCGTCCGCCACGCGGCCGTCGGGGTGGAGCACGGCGCCGTCGACGGGTAGGTCCGCGAACGCGCTCGCCGCCGCGCGCTGCAGCCGGAACGCCGCGGCGAAGTGGACCGCGGCGCGTGACCACGCGCGCGCGCTCCCCCGGACGTCGACGCCGTCGCGGACGAGGAAGCCCAGGCTGAAGCAGTGGCCCGCGTCGAGCGCGGTGAGGTGGTGCATGTCGGCGATCCCCGTCCCCTCGAAGCGCCGCACCATCTCCGACAGCACCGGCGCGCTCGCGTCCGCGCTCGGGGCGTCGCCGCGCAGTCGACGCAAGCCCAGATCCGGCCCGTGCATCACCACGTCGACGCTGAGCGCGTCGGCGCCCTCTTGCTCGCGCATGATCCGAGCGAGCTCGGGATCGCGGAGCCGGATCGTGTACCCGCGCAGCCGGCGGGGCGAGAGCTCGAGCAGGCGGCTCACCGTCCCCTCGGCCTCGGGGACGAGCTCCGCGGCGTTCGACGTGAGCTCGTCGATCCACGTCGCCACGTCGGGGCGGAGCTGGTACGCGGCCTCGACGAGGCGCACCAGTCTGCCGCGCGGCGAGGCTCCCATCGGCGCACGATGCCACGGAACGCCGGCGCCGGCGGCCGACGCCGCCGAGCGCTCGACGAATTCGTCAACGCGCCTGGATCGCTACTGGGGGCACCCTCCGGGCACGGCTCCGGGGCGCTCGTGCTCGTCGAGCGTCGTGGTCGAGAGCCACCAGAGGAGGTTCGAAGATGACGAAGTGGTATCTGGTCCTCGCGATCTCCGTCGTCGGTGCGCTGGCGACGGGCTGTCAGGACAAGTGCACCGCGGCGGGCAACACCGTGCGGAGCAAGACGGAGGCGTGCGGGGTCTCGGAGGCCGCGCTCGGGTTCACGGGGTGTCGTGAGGAGAACGGCGATCACGCCGAGTGCACCGCCACCTGCTTCGACGACCTGCCGTGCGCAGAGATCGACACGTCCGCGGCGGCGCAGGCCGCGTTCGTGGCGTGCTTCGAGTCGTGCCCGCGGTGAGGGGGCCCGCCTACCCCTGCTCGCGCGGCGCGGCCCTCGGACGCGCGTCGAGGGCTGCGCGGACCGCGGACGCCAGCTCTCGCGACGTGAACGGCTTCTGCAGGAGCGGCGCGCCGGCACCGATCAGCGCGCGGCCCTCGAGCGACGCGCGATCGTACCCGGACATGTAGAGGACGGCCGCGTCGGGCAGGAGGCGGTGGAGCCGCTCGGTCGCCTCGGGCCCCCGGTCCGGCATCACGAGATCGCTGAGGACGAGCCGCACCTCCGCCCCGCGCTCCTCGGCGATCCGGAGCGCGTCCTCCATGCTCGCCGCCGCGAGCACGGCGCAGCCAGCGGCGCGCAGCAGCCGCGTCACGAGGGGCCGGACCTGCTCGTCGTCCTCGATCAACAGGACCAGCTCGCCCTGTTGCGGCGCGGTGCGGGGCTCGGCGGCGAGCGCCGCGTCCTCGTCGGGCGCCGCGGGCAGGTAGACCCGGAACGTCGCCCCGGAGCCGGGCGCGCTCGCGACGTCGATCCCGCCGCCGGCGCTCCGCGCGATCCCGTAGCAGGTCGAGAGACCGAGGCCCGTGCCCTTGCCGGCCGGCTTCGTCGTGAAGAACGGCTCGAAGATGCGCTCGCGGACCGACGGCGCGATCCCCGGGCCGTCGTCGCGCACCGCCAGCACCCGGTAGTAGCCCGGGGCGAGCGACCCGTGCGCGACCCGCGGGTCGGCGTGGCTCAGCGCGATCGTCCGGGTCGACACGGTGACGGTGCCCCCTCGCGGCGACGCGTCTCGCGCGTTCACCACGAGGTTCACGATCACCTGCTCGAGGCTCCCGGTCTCCGCGCGGGTCGTCGGCGCGGGCGCGCCGAGCTCGACCGCGATCTCGACCTTCTCGCCGACCAACCGGCGGAGCATCGGCACGAGGTCGGTCACCACGCGGTTCAGATCGACGGTCTCTGCCTTCGCGGTGGGCCGGCGCGAGAACGCGAGCAGCTTGCGGACGAGGTCCGTCCCCCGATGGGCGGCCGAGAGCACCTGGGAGAGGTCCTCGCGCGCCTCGGTCCCCTCGGGTACCTGCTCCTGCGCGAGCTCGGTGAAGCTGACGATGGCGGTGAGGAGGTTGTTGAAGTCGTGCGCCACGCCGCCCGCGAGCTGACCGAGCGCCTCCATCTTCTGGGAGCGCCGGACCTGCTCCTCGAGGAGGCGCGTGTCGGTGACGTCGAGGGCCACGCCGATGACCCCGACGATCGCGTCGTTCGCGTCGCGCAGCGGCTCGACGCGCCCCTTCAGGGTGCGGCCCGCCGACTCGAGCTGGAACGTGCCGTTCGAGCCTCCGAGCGCCGCGCGGTGGACTCGCCCGGCGTCGTCGCTCCCCTCGGCCTCGCGCCAGAGCTCGTGGATCGGCCGGCCACGGGCCTCGCGCTCGTCGAGCGTCGTTCCGTCGGTCGTCCCCACGACCGACGTGCAGGTGAGCGCTCGATCGGTGGTCCACGCGACGACCGGGAGCTGATGGAGGATCACCCGCAGCTTGGCCTCGCGCTCGCGCAGCAGCTCGTTCTTGCGCGCGAGCTCCTCGCGCTGCGAGGCGAGCTGGGCGAGGCGACGCTCGAGCTCCAACCGCTGCCTCTCGACGCGGCGCTGGAGCTCGGCCTTCTCGATCGCTTGCTGGATCGAGTGGCGGAGCGTCGGCCCGTCGAGCGCGGACTTCGCGAGGTAGTCGTGCGCGCCGCACTTCATCGCCTCCACGGCGGTGTGCTCGTCGCCCTGCCCCGTCAGCATGACGACGGGCATCCCGCGCGCGACCAACCGCTCGAGCGTGCCGAGCCCGTCGGCGTCGGGGAGCCGGTAGTCGAGCACGACGCAGTCGATGGTGTCCGTGGAGGCCCGCGCGAGCGCGTCGCTGGCCGTCGAGGCCTCCTCCCACGCGTAGTCGGAGCGCAGCAAGCGCAAGACGCGCTCGCGATCGATGGGGTTGTCGTCGACGACGAGGAGTCGGGCCGACGGCTCGCTCACGGCTCCCTCCCCGGGAGCTCCACGAGCCTCCAGTAGCGATCGAGCAGCTCGACCAGCCGGATGAAGCCGGTACCCACGTCGGACTTGCAGATGTAGCCCGCCACGTTGAGGTCGTATGCCGCCATCTTGTCCTCGTCGGCCTTGGACGTGGTCAACACGAACACGACGCTGTCGTGCATCGCGCGGTCCGCCCGGATCGCGCGCAGCAGCTCGATTCCGTCCATGCGCGGCATGTTGAGGTCCAGTAGCACGATGTAGGGTCGCGGGAGCTTCGGCTGGCGCTCCCCGCGGAGTAGCCCGAGCGCCTCGATCCCGTCGCGCGCCGCGACGATCGGGTTCGCGATCCGGTGCTGTCGGAACGCGCGCCGCACCGCCTCGCGATCGACGTCGTTGTCCTCGACGAGCAGGACCTGCACCGTGCGCGCGCCGCTCACGCGTCCGTCTCCGGCATCGTCGGCCAGGTGAAGCCGATCGAGGTCCCCTCGCCTGGCGACGACCGCAACGAGACCTGCCCGCCGCGCCCTTCCACGATCTTCTTCACGATGGCGAGGCCCATCCCGCTGCCCTCGACCTCGTCCCGCGGGCGCAGCGTCTGGAACATCCGGAACACGCGCTCGTGGAACTCGGCGTCGATGCCGGGGCCGTCGTCCGTCACCTCGATCGAGAGCTCGCTGCCGCGGCTCGCGATGCGCACGTCGACGCGGCCGGCGCCCCGATGGTGGTGCTTCACGGCGTTGCCCAGCAGGTTTCGCAGGACGAGCTCGAGGGGCGCGCGCGCGGTGCGGACGGTCGGAGCGTCGCCGGACACGGAGAGCTCGAAGCCGCTCACCGGGATCGTGACGCTCGCGGCGTCCTGCACCGCGCGGCGGACCTCGAACCGCTCGTGTCGGTCCGCGGCGCGCCCGGCCCGCGAGTACTGCAAGAGGTCGTCGAGGAGCCGCTCCATCCGGGTGATGCGCTCGCCGATCAGCGCGAGGTGGCGCCGAGACTCCGAGGGCAGCGCGTCGGCGCCGTCCTCGATCACCCACTGAGTGAGCGTGAGGATGTCGCGCAGCGGGGCCTTCAGGTCGTGAGAGGCGACGAACGCGAAGTCGTCGAGCTCCCGGTTCGAGCGCTCGAGCTCGCGGATGTGACGCGCGAGCTCGCGCTGGTGGCTGGCGATCATCGCCTCCTTCGTCGCGAGGTAGGACTCACCGATCGCCGACATCGCGATGTCGAGGAAGAGGCCCATCCCGTCCAGCACGGCGGCGGCGGTGGACCGATCGGCGCAGACCGCGCCCTGGATGACGACCCCGCGGTATGCGCCGAGCAGCGCGTACCAGTCGCGGAGCTCCACGCCCAGCTCGGCGTAGACGACGCCCTGCGTCCGTAGGTGCTCGAGGTAGGGCGCCCAGTCGTCCCCGTGGATCGCGCGGCGCTCGAGCTCTCGGCTCCGGGCGAGCTCGAGCTCGCGCTGTCGCTCGTCCATGCTCGCGAGGATCGCGGCGAACACGGGGATGCGTCGGGCGACCTCCACGATCGCCGCGTCGGCCTCGGCGCGCAGCTCCTCGAGCGCGTCGCCGAAGATGCGGAGCGCCTCGCGTTGCTCGCGCGTGAGGGTCGTCGCGTCCGTCACTGCCGCACCTCCATACGGCGACGTCGCTTGCACACATGGCGCCGCGCGCGCTGCCCGCGAACGAGCGGGGCTCGCGCCGCGCGGTGCGGTGCGCTCGCCCACAGGTGAGGGTTCCCGCGCTACAGGCGAGCCTGGGGCCCGCGTGGATCACGGGCGCACCACGCGCTGGCGCGATCGGCATGCGCTCTCGCGCCACCGGCCGAGCGCGCGCGCGACGCCGCAGAGTCGACGCATCGAGGAGCCCACGGGCATCGCGGCGCTGGACCGGGCTCACCCCCCGCCAGGCCCCGCGGCGGGTGGGAGACGCCCAAGCCAGGCGTGAGGCGCCCGGTCCATCCGCTCGTGCGCCTCGCCGCGTCGCTCCTCGTGCTCCTCGCGTTGCCGCTCGCGGCGCGCGCGCAGCGCTCGCCGCACCTCGCGCAGATGCGGCAGATGCGCGGCCGCGCGCTCGCGTGCCTCGAGGCCGGCACGCGTGACGGCGCGCTTACGCACGTGCGGCGCTCGTCGTCCGTCGATCGCTGGTGCGCGACCGGCGATCCGTGCGCCGACGAGCCCCTCGGCGCGCCGATCGCCGGCACCCGCTACGAGCTGCGGGCGTCGACCTCGGGCGGCGCCGACGGGCTCGAGCTCGAGGTGCGCGCGCGCGCTCCGGCGGGCGCGGTGCATCTCGTGCTCCAGCCGTGGACCGGCGGCGTCACGCTGGTGCTGACGCTCGACGACGGCGAGCACATGCACGTCGGCCCCGAGCAGTGCGTCGACGTCCCGGACGGGCAGCTCTGCGAGGGCACGCGGACGCTCGACGCGTCCGGCGTCGAGGGCTGGCATGCGGCGCTCGTGCGCGGGCACCTCGGCAGCGCGCGCGCGCTGCGCGACACGACGCTCGACGTGCTCGCGCGCCTGCGCGCGCGCGTGGAGCGCGCCGTCGCGGAGCACCGGCTCACCACGTGCGGCGATCGCGACGAACCCGGCCGCTTCGTGTGCCGGCCTGGACCCGGGGGCAGCCGCGGCATGTTCGACACCTGCGTGCGGCGCCCGCTGACCGCGGACGAGGAGCAGGCCACGCTCGCCGCCGCGCGCGCCGAGATCGCGCGGCGCGAGCGCTTCGTCGAGCGCCACCACCGGGCGTGGCACGCGGCGATCGACGCGCGCTTCCCGGTGGCGCGATGCTGGCTGTGAAGCCCGCGTGCCCACGGCGCGCCGTTCGTGGTCGCGTCCTCTCGGGGGTATGGTGACCTCGGTGGGCTTGGCGGCGCTGGCGCTCGTCCTGATCGCGGTGATGGTCGTCGCCGGCGCCGCGGCGCTCTTCGCCTTCGTGATCGGCGCGCTCGCCGGGTCGATCGCGCGGTATCGGCGCGCGACCGAGGAGGTCTTGCCGCTCTTCGCCCGGACGCACGGGCTGCGCTTGCATCCGCACGGCGCGCCCGATCGGCTGCCGAAGGTCGAGGGCCGCTTCGCCTCCGCCGATCTCGAGGTCGAGCTCTACCGCGAGCGCGTCGTCAGCCCGGACCCCGAGAGCGGGCTGCCGCGCCTTCACTTCCACATCTGCACGCGCGTCACGGCCCGCGGCGCGCGCGACCCTCGGTTCGTGGCCGACGTGGGATCCGACGCCGGCCCGAGCGGGTGGTCGCTGCGGAGCGGGGGGCCGCTCCCCGACCATCTCGGCGCCGAGGTCGCCGCGCTCGCCGCCCGACGGAGCGCGGTCCTCCACGTCGAGGGCGGGCGCGCACGCGTCGAGTGGCCCGGCGCCGAGGACGATCTCGAGGCGCTCGAGGCGGCGGTGGTGTTGGCCGTCGGCCTCGTCTCGGAGCACCGCTGAGGGAGCGGTGAGCGCGCCGCACGGTTCGCCGCGCGCCGACCCGCTCTGCTACGCTTCGCCGCAGACGCTCGTCATGTCTCGGGCCCAGAGGCGATTCGCGCTCGCGACGCTCGCCGCCGTCGCCCTGTCGGTCGCGGCGCCGGTCGCGGCGCAGGCGCCTCGCGTGGTGGTGGAGCGCTTCTCCGGGCCGGGCGGCGCGGGCTTGCGACAGCGCCTCGTCGAGGATCTCGTCCAGAACGGGCTCGTCGTGGTGCCGGAGGCGGAGGTGCAGCGCGCCGAGCGCGCGGCCGGGCGGCCGAGCACGTCGGCGGAGTACGTCGCGCTCGCGCGAGAGCTGCGCGCGAGCGCGTTCGTCGAGGGGCGCGTGCGCCGGCAGCGCCGCCGCCAGCAGCGCTTGCAGGTGCGCGTGCGCAACGGGCTCGACGGCGAGGTGCTCGGCGCGACGGGCTGGAGCGGCCGCAACGCGTCCGCGCTCGCCGTCGTCGGGCGCGAGGGCCACGCGCGGCTCGCGCGCTGGTTGAGCGAGGCGCGCGCGCCGGGGCCGGCGACCGCGAGCGCGAGCCTCGCCGCGCCGGCGACGGGCGACGTGCCGTGGTGGCAGCGCCGCGACGCGGGCGGCGCAGACCCAGAGGAGCCGCCCGAGCGCGCGGAGGAGACGCCGCGCCCGGCCGCGACGCGCTACGACGCGTTCCGGATCGCGGTGCTCGGCGGCACGCTCTTCCGCTCGAGCAACACGACCGTCACCGTGTACGCGAGCCAGCGCGGCCTCTCGCCGCCGGATCCGTCCGCCGCGCTGATCGAGGAGTCGCGCCGCTACCAGAGCGGCGGCATCGGGCACTTCGAGCTCGGCGGTCGCTTCGAGATCTACCCCGGCGCGTTCGATCAGGCGCAGTCGTTCCCGTGGCTCGGCCTCGTCGCCGAGCTCACGCACTCGATCGGCGTCGCGAGCAACGGCTTCGACCGCCGCACCGGCGATCCCGTCGCCGTCCCGACGAACCAGTTCGAGCTCTACGTCGGCGGCCGCTTCCGGCACCGCTTCGGCCCGGCGCGCAGCGAGCCCGAGCTCCACATCGACGCGGGGTGGGGCTCGTTCAACTTCAACCTCGACCTCGACCGCCTGCAGCAGATCGAGCTCGACACGATCATCCCGCCGATGCAGCACGGCTACCTCCAGCTGGCGCTCGGCATCGAGGTCGGCGTCGCGCCGGGCTACCTCACGCTCGGCCTCGAAGCGGGAGGCCGCGTCGGGACCAACATCGGCGGCGACACGCGCAACGTGTGGGGCACCGACACCTCGCCTTCGAACGGCCTGCTCGTCGGCGCGCTGCTCAAGCTCGAGATCCCCGAGGCGCAGGGCCTCTTCTTCGCGGTCAACGTGCGCTACTTCCTCTTCGCGACCGACTTCCGCGGCCAGGTCGGCTGCGCGGTCGCCGAGGAGTGCGCGGGCTTCATGAACCCGTGGGAGGACCGGCGGCTCTGGGAGGTCTGGCCGGTCCAGGCGCCCGGCGGCGGCGCGCCCGACCTCGACGCGGTCGTCGGCGGCCCGTCGGGCCCCGTGATCGACCACTACGTGCGCCTCCAGCTAGCCATCGGCTACGCCTTCTACTAGGAATCCCGTCCCCTCATGAAGTCCGCATCCGACATCCGCGAGGCGTTCCTCGCCTACTTCGAAGCGCGCGGGCACGCGCGCGTCGACAGCGCACCGATCGTGCCCGCCAACGACCCCACGTTGATGTTCACCAACGCGGGCATGGTCCAGTTCAAGGACGTCTTCACCGGCCAGGACGTGCGCGACTACCGCCGCGCGACGACCTCGCAGAAGTGCGTCCGGATCAGCGGCAAGCACAACGACCTCGAGAACGTCGGCTTCACCGCGCGCCACCACACGTTCTTCGAGATGCTCGGGAACTTCTCGTTCGGCGACTACTTCAAGCGCGAGGCGATCGGCTACGCGTGGGAGCTGCTCACCGGCGTGCTCGGCCTGCCCGCCGAGCGCATGGTCGTCAGCATCTTCGAGGGCGAGGGCACGCTGCCGGCCGACGAGGAGGCCGCCGCGCTCTGGCAGGAGATCGCGGGCCTGCCGCCCGAGCGCATCTTCCGCTGCAACGCGAAGGAGAACTTCTGGTCGATGGGCGACACGGGCCCGTGCGGCCCGTGCACCGAGATCCACTACTTCATGGGCGAGGGCGAGCCGGACCTCTCGCGCTTCGGCGAGGAGCCGGGCGCGGACGGGAGCGGCTGGGTCGAGATCTGGAACAACGTCTTCATGCAGTTCGAGCGGCACGCGGACGGCTCGCTCACGCCGCTGCCCGCGCCGTCGGTCGACACCGGCATGGGGCTCGAGCGCCTCGCGTGCGTGCTGCAAGGCGTCGTGTCGAACTACGACACCGATCTCCTGCGCCCGATCGTCGATCTCGCGAGCGCGCTCTCGGGCAAGCCGTACGGCGGCACGCTCGGCGACGACGACGTCTCGATGCGCGTGATCGCCGACCACGCCCGCACCACCGCGTTCATGATCTCGGAGGGGATCTTCCCCGGCAACGGCAAGCGCGAGTACGTGCTGCGGCGCGTGATGCGGCGCGCGATCCGGCACGGGCACCGGCTCGGGATCGACCGGCTGTTCATGCACGAGGCGGCGGCCAAGGCCTGCGAGGTGATGGGCGGCGCGTACCCGCAGCTGCTCGAGAAGCGCGAGCTGATCGTGGATCTGTGCCAGCAGGAGGAGGCGCGCTTCCGCCGCACGCTCTCGGACGGGCTCGAGCGGCTCGCGAGGTTCGACGGCTGGGAGGCGCGCGACGGGCAGCGCGTCCTGCCCGGCGAGGTCGCCTTCGATCTCTACGGCACCTACGGCTTCCCGCTCGACCTGCAGGTGGTGATCGGGCGCGAGCGCGGCTTCCTCGTCGACGAGGCGGGCTACGAGCGCGCGATGGAGGCGCACCAGCTCGCGTCGGAGACGGCGGCCGACGCCGGCGACGCGGCGGTCGCGGGCGTGTACAAGGCCCTCGCCAACGAGCTCCCGCCGACGGAGTTCGTGGGCTACGACCGCGAGGACGCGACGAGCACCGTGCTCGCGCTCGTCGCGGGCGGCGCGCGCGTCGATCGGCTCGCGGGGGAGGGCGCGCTCGTCGTCGCGCGCACGCCCTTCTACGCCGAGAGCGGCGGGCAGGTCGGCGATCGCGGCGTCATCCGCGCGGGCGGCGCGACGTTCACCGTGACCGACACGATCAAGCCCGTGGACGGGCTGTGGGTCCACCTCGGCTCGAGCGACGGGCCGATCGAGGTCGGCGCCGAGGTCGGCCTCGAGGTCGACCACGACGCGCGCGGTCGCACCCGGCGCAACCACAGCGCGACGCACCTCCTGCACTGGGCGCTTCGCACCGTGCTCGGGCCGCAGGCGATGCAGAAGGGCTCGCTCGTCGGGCCGGACCGGCTGCGCTTCGACTACGCGGGCGCGCGCCCGCTCACGATCGACGAGATCGCGCGCATCGAGGACCTCGTGAACGCGAAGATCCGCGACAACGCGCCGATCGAGACGGAGATCCTCCCGATGGACGACGCCAAGCAGCGGGGCGCGATCGGCATCTTCGAGGAGAAGTACGGCGCGGTCGTCCGCATGCTCACGATGACGCCCGACTCGATCGAGCTCTGCGGCGGCACGCACGCGTCGCGCACGGGCGACCTCGGCCTGTTCAAGATCCTGAGCGAGGGCGGCCTCGCCGCGGGCGTGCGCCGGATCGAGGCGCAGACGGGCACGGGCGCGCTCGCGTTCGTGCGCGAGCTCGAGCGCGAGCTCGGCGAGGCCGGCGCGCTGCTCAAGGCCAAGCGCGGCGAGGCGCCCGACCGGGTGCAGAAGCTGCTCGAGCGCAACAAGGAGCTCTCGCGCGAGCTCGCGCAGCTCCAGAAGCGGCTCGTCTCGGGGAGCGCGGGCGGGGACCTGACCGCGGGCGCGCAGCGCCTGGGCGAGGTCACGCTGCTCGGCACGACGGTGGAGCTCGGCGACGGCAAGGCGCTGCGCGAGATGGCCGATCAGCTCCGCGACAAGCTCGCGCCGGCGGTGATCCTCCTCGGCGCCGCCGCGGGTGGCAAGGCGCTGCTCGCGTGCTCGGTGTCCAAGGAGCTCACCGACCGCTTCCACGCGGGCAACCTCATCCGCGACGCGGCGAGCGTGGTCGGCGGCGGCGGCGGCGGCCGCCCGGACTTCGCGCAGGCGGGCGGCAAGGACCCCTCGAAGCTCGACGAGGCCGTCAAGCTCGTCTACCGGTTCCTCGAAGGTCAGTAGACGAACGCAACCCTACTTGCGCAACGCTATTTGCGGCCGAGGATCCGGCTGATCAGGCCGCCGCGCCGCTCCGTCGCCGCCTCGGGCGGCTCGGTTCCGTCCGCCCCGGCCGCACCGTCGCCCTCGCCGCCGAGCTCGAGCACCTCGTCGTCGACGAGGAGGTCGAAGTCGTCGTCGTCGTCGTCGCGCGCGCCTCGGAGGACGTCGGAGAGGCTCCCGACGATCGTCTCGTCGGCCGTCTCTTCGTCCTCTGCGTCGAGCTCGATCGGCGGCGCGGCCTGCGCCGTGGGCATGGGCGGCGCGCTGGGCATCGGCCCGCGCGCGGTGGGCATCGGCGGCGCGCTGGGCATCGGGGGGCGCGTGGGCATGGGCGGCGCGC
>JAHBWG010000125.1 GCA_019637095.1 Sandaracinaceae bacterium
TCGTCCTCGTCCTCGACCGCGCCTCGCCCGCGCGCCATGCTCCGCCCCCTTCATGGAGACGACGACGCTATTGGGAGTCGAGGTCGACTGCGTGACCATGGCGCAGGCCGTCGATCGCCTCTGGGACGTCCTGCGCGCGCCCGACTACGGCTGCGCCTACGTCGTCACCCCGAACCTCGACCACGCCCGCCTCCTCGAGGAGCGCACCGACCTGCGCGCCGCCTACGCGGACGCCGCCCTGCGCGTCGTGGACGGCATGCCGCTCGTCTGGGCCTCGTGGCTCTTCCGCAAGCCCGTGCGCGAGCGCGTCGCCGGCAGCGACCTCGTCCCCGAGCTGCTCGCGAGCGCGAGCCCAGCCCGCCGCGACCGACCGCTCTCCTTCTACCTCCTCGGCGCCGCACCCGGCGTGGCGGAGCGGGCGGCCGAGCCGCTCCTCGCGCTCAGCCCGCACCTCGCGTTCGCCGGCTGCTACTCCCCGCCATTCGGCTTCGAGCACGACGACGGCGAGAACGAGCGCATCGCGACGCGCATCGCCGAGGCCGCGCCGGACGTGCTCGTCCTCGGCCTCGGCGCGCCCAAGCAGGAGCTCTGGGTGCACCGCCACCGCCACCAGCTGCACACCAAGCTCGCCCTCTGCGTCGGCGCGACGATCGACTTCTTCGCCGGCGAGGTCCGCCGCGCCCCGCCGCTCGTGCGCGCCGTCGGCCTCGAGTGGGCCCACCGCATGGTCGCCGACCCGAAGCGCCTGATCCCGCGCTACGGCCGCGACGCGCTCGCGCTGCCGCGCCTGCTCTACGCCGACCTGCGCGCCCGGCGCTGAAGGTCTGTCGATGAATCTCCCGTCGCCCCGCGGCCGATGCGGGCCCATCCGCGGCGTTGCCGCGGCTCGCCGTGCTTTCGCACGACTCCTCGCGTCGCCTTGCGGCTGGACCCACCTCGACCCCGGTGCTCGGTCCGATTTATCGACAGACCTTGAGTCACGCGCTCTCCTTCAGGCTCGCCTCGACGATCGCCCACACCGCGCCCGCGTCGGAGTCCGCGTCGCCCCAGCGGCCGGCGTAGCGTCCGGCGAACGAGCTCTTGAGCACCTCCGGCAGCATCCGCGCGTGATCGCCCTCCATCAGCGGGTGCTCGAGGTAGACGCACGCCTCGTCCGTCGCGCGCACGCTCAGCCCGCCCGGCACCTCGGGCGAGCGCCGCACCGCGTCCGCCGCGAGCACGATCCGCTCGACGAGCGCTTTGCCCAGGCTCGGGTGCCGCGCCCGCAAGATCTTCACCTCCTCGTCGGGCGGCGGGTAGTCCATCTGCAGCGGCGCGAACCGGTCGAGCTGCGCCGCGTCGATCCCGAACGTCCCCGTGAACTCGCTCCCGCGGTTCACCGCCGCGATGAACTGCACGTTCTCCGGGATCGCCAGGAAGCGGTTCTCGATCGGGTGGAAGACCTTGCGCGTCGCGTCGAGCGCCGGCATGAGCGCGTTGCGCGCGCCCTCGGTGCACCGGTTCAGCTCGTCGAGGAACAGCAGGTAGCGCACCTCCGGGTGCTCGCGCGCCTCCTCGAGCGCCTCGAGCAGCTCCGTCTTCACGAAGTCCGTGATCGGCTGCCCGCTCGCCGACGCGCGCACCTGGATCGACGCGAGGAAGTCGCTCGCCTCGACCACCGCGCCGCAGTTGAAGAGCACGAAGCGCATCCCGAGCGTCTGCGCGATGGAGCGCGCGAGCGTCGTCTTGCCGCAGCCCTGCGGCCCGTCGAGCAGGATGTTCAGCCCGCTCTCGAGCAGGATCTGCAGCTTCTTCGAGACGACCGGGTCGATGTACACGCCCTCGATGCGGAAGGGCGCCGGCCGCACGTAGCTCACCTCGACGTGCCCGTGGTCGTCGCGGTCGGGCTTGTCCACGCGCACGATCGCGACGAGGCACGGCACCCCCGGCTGGATGCGCGCGTCGTTCGACAGCACGACCTTGGGCGCGCGCTTGCCGTCGAGGTGCGTGGCGCGGTAGCGGAACCGCGAGCCCTCCTGCGGGTTGACCCAGAAGGTCGCCTCCATCACGCGGCCGACCTCGAGCTCTTCGACTCTCAGCTTCATGCGCCCCTCAGCGTGCGCCCGATCAGGCGCGCCACGATCCGCCCGAACCGCGCGACGGCGCCGTCCAGGTTCGTCTCGTCGACCTCCACGTAGTGTGGAAAGCAGACCTCTTCCAGCGGCCGCACGGCCACCTGCGCGCACACGATCCCGTGGCGACGCCCGAGCTGGCGCACGAGCGCGCGCAGCGCCGCGACGGAGCACTCGGTGGGCAGCCCGTCGCTGATCATCACGAGCAGCCGCGCCTTGCGCGCGCTCCGCAAGGCTTCTTGCGCGGCGTGGTAGAGCCCGGCCGCGTCGTTGTTGCCGGCCGTCGCCTCGAGCGAGGTCACCGCCGGTCGCCGCGCGTCGCCCGCGTCGAAGATCGTCTGGTCGGTGAACCCGAAGATGCGCAGGTCCACGCCGGGCAGGTCGCGCACGGCCTCGGTCAGGAGCACGCCGAACGCGTGCGCGCGCTCCATGCTCGGGCCCGCCATCGACCCCGAGCAGTCGACGACCAGCCCCAGGAACAGGTCGTTCGACAGGCGCAGCTCGCGCGCGAGCAGCACGCGCGGGTCGCCGCGCACGACGAGCGGTCGCAGCCGGGTCACGTCGATGCGCCGCCCGCGCAGGCGCATGCGCGCCGGCTCGAAGTGCAGCCCGAGCGCGACGAGGAGCTGGCGCAGCCGGCGCGCGTGCCGCCCGACCTGCGCGGCGAGCGCGCGGTGGCGGACGGGATCCGGCGGCACCTTCTCGACGTGGTGGATCTCGTCGAAGGCCTCGTCGGGGCCGACGTGGATCGCGAGCCGCCCGCGCCCGCCGCGCCCCCCGCCATCGCGCGACTTGTCGGGCGGGCCGAGGATGCGCTCGACCTCGCGCTGGACGTCCGCGTCGCCGATCTCTTCGCCGTGGGTGATCTCGCCCCAGGGATCGCCCTCGAGCGACTCGGCGCCGCCGAACGCGCCCATGAGCCGCACCTCGTCGCCGAAGAGCGCGTGGAGGGCCTTCGTGATCGCGTAGAGCCCGCGCATGTCGAGCTTGCGGAAGCCCCGATCGAACAGCGCCAGCGCCTCGCGCACGCGCGGGTCGTCGTGCCGGTCGCCGAGCCCCATCCGCAGCGCGCGCACGAAGCGCGCGAAGCTCGAGCCGCGCCGCTCGAGCTCGGCGAGCACGCTCCCCGTCGAGACGCGCACGGCCGCCGGGTGCGTCGCCGCGTCGAGCGCGCAGGCCGTCAAGACGTCGAACGCGCTCGCCCCGAGCGCGTCGAGCAGCGCCTCGACCGCGATCTCGCGATCCGCGTGCTGGAACGCGTAGGCGTCGAGCCGCTTGAGGCGGTGGCCGAAGTCCTCGTCGAAGGCGCGGAGGTTGCGCTCCAGGTGCTCGTCGGCCACCAGGTTGAGGAGCCGGCCGAGCCCGATCGCGTCGGCCTTCGCCCAGACGGCGCGCGCGGCCGGGCCCTTGTGGTGCCGGTGGTGGCCGATCTCGTGGAGCACGAGCCCCTCGACGATCTCTCGTCCGTGCCGGTCCCCGCGCAAGAGCGGCAGCGGCGAGACGAACACCCGCCGCTCGTCGAGCCGCGTGTAGCCGAGCGCGTCGCCGCTGATGAGGTGCGGCCGCAGCACGCTCCCCGTCAGCGCGCGGCTGACCGCGGCGCCCCAGCCGAACAGCTCGGCGAGCGCGCGCAGCTTGCGCCCCCGCGTCGGCCGGCGCGGCAAGGTCGAGAGCGCGCGCGAGCGCGTCTCGATCTGCTGCGACTCGGCGAGCAGTCGCTCGAGGCAAGCCTCGTTGACGCCCGGGTCGCAGTGGGCGAGCCAGCCCACGAGCGAGGCCTCGTCGGGGCGATCGCCCAGGACGAGGTAGCTCTCGACGATCCCGCGCACGAGCGCCTCGTCGGCCTCCCCGAAGAGCGACGCGGTCGCCTCCGCCGCGACGCCGCCGATGAGCGCGCTCGCGAGGATCGGCAGGCCGCTCGGATCGCCATCCGTCACGAGCCGCGCCGCGACGTCGAGCCGCACGCTCGTCGTCCGCTCGCTCCCGAGCGCGAGGAACGCGCGCAGCGCCGCGCGGTCGTCCTCGTCGCGCGCCCCCGCGACGAGGAGGCGGATCGCGCGCGGGTAGAGCGTCGCGTGTGGCGCGCAGGCGAGGCGGCGCAGCGCCGCGCGGTCGGCGCGGGCGACGAGGTCCTCGGCGTCGCGCCCGTGCATCCACCCGAGCGGCCCCGGCGCGAGCGCCGCGTCGACGGCCTCGCCGAGCCGATCCTCGCCGCGCTCCGCGAGCGCGATGGCCACGCGGAAGCGGAGCTCCGGGCTCGTATACGTGCGCCCGAGCGCGAAGCGCACCGCGTCGAGCGCGTCCCCGTCGCTCCAGAGCGGCAGGCTCGCGGTGATCGCGTCGAAGTGCGCGGGGAGCGGCTCCTCGGCGAGCAGCCACGCGAGCCGGCGCTGGCCGGGCTCCTCGAGCGCGACGAGGCGCAGGGCGGCCTCGTGCACGACCGCGAGGATCTCGCTGCGGCACGCCTGCGCGAGCTCGTCGAGATCGGTCGCGCGCCGCAGCGCCCCGAGCACGTCCTCGCTCGCGCGTCCGTCGCTCGCGCGCGCCCCGCGCACGCGGCTCGGCAGCCCATCGGCGGACGCGAGCCCGCGCAGCTCGTGCCGCGCCTCGTCCGCCGCGTCCGGGAGCGCGTCGTGGATCCGCGCGCGCCGCGCCGTGATCGCCGACGGCGCGAGGCCCGCCTCGTGGATCGCGCGGATCACCCGCGCCGCCGGGAGCCCCTCGGCGTGGTCGAGCCGCTCGATCGCGAGATCGAGCACCGCCTCGGCGACCGGCGAGATGTCGTCGAGCCGCGCGCGCTCGCGCCGCGCGAGCACCGCGAGCGTGCGCGCCGCCGTCGCCCAGACGTGCTCGCTGAGGAGCGGGGAGGGCAGCGCCGTCGCGAAGCGCAGGCTCGCGTCGAGCCCGCCCTCGATCAGCTCGCGGCCCGCGTCGAGCCCGTAGCGCTCGAAGCGCCAGAGCCAGCACCGCAGGAGCAGCGGCGGGCTCGCGTGCCGCACCGCGACGGTCAGCGCGTACGCGTCGAGCGCCTCGAGGAAGGCGGGGCGGTGCTCGACCCAGCGCTCGAGCTCCTCGGCGACGAGCGCCGGCTCGTCGTGGCAGCCCAAGAGCGCGGCGGCGACGTCGACGCTCGGCGACGGCGGCAGCGTCCGGCGCCGCAGGGCCGCGACGAGCCCGCGCCACGGCATCCCCGCGGCGCCGCGCACGCTGCGCTTCGGATCCGGGTCGAGCGCGATCGCGTCGGCGAGCGCGTCGGGGAGCGCCGCGCTCTCGTGCGTCGCGAAGCGCGCCGCGTCGTCTGGGATGGCGGTGGGTCCCGTCCGCGCCTCGGCCCACGCCGCGATCGCGGGCGAGGTGTGATCGCCGAGCGCCTCCGCGAGCGCGCGCTCGATCCCATGGCTCACGAGCCCGTCCTCGCGCGCGACGAGCTCGAGCAGCCGGCGCAGGAGCTTCGTCTCGAGCGCGGCGAGCGCGCTCGCCCACCGCGACGCGTCGAGCCGACGCCCCGCGCCGCTCAGCAGCGCGCGCCCGAGGCGCGAAGCCTCCCAGTCGGCGCGCGCGAGCCACCGCGCGACCAGCGCGTGCTCGTCACCCGCGCCGTCGAGCAGGGCGCTCGCGATCGCGCTCGCGCGCGCGTCGTCGAACGCGAGCTCCGGTCGCGCCTCGAGGGCGAGCAGCCGCTCGACGATCGCCGCTCGCGCCGCGGCAGGCAGCCGAGAGAGCGCGGCGAGCTCCGCGACGGGCCCGCGCACCGCCGCGATCGCGTGGACCCGCGGCGCGTCCGCGCCGGCGCGCTCGAGCAGGCGATCGACCATCCAGCCTCGCCCCTTCGGCGAGGCGTCCTCGAGCGAGAGGAACGGCGCGGCGTCCTCGGGATCGTGCAGGAACGAGCGCACCACCGCGTCGAGCCCGAGCACGTCCGTGAGCCACTCGTACGGCGGCTTCGTCGTCTGGAAGCGCGCGACCGCGCCCGCGACGCGCAGGTCCACGAGCCCGCCGCCGCGCCGCGCGAGCGGCGACTCGACCATCCGCTGGATCATCAGCGGCGGCGTGGTCGCGCGCGGCTTGGGGTACGCGTAGAGCGCGGTCGCGGCGGCGCGTTTGGTCGCGAGCGGGATCGAAGGCCACGCGAGCACGAGCGGCGCGTCGTACGCGGCGAGCGCGAGCAGCTCGGGCGCCCACCCGTCCGCGCACGCGCACGCGAGCGACGCCGCGACGCGGCGGCCGTACGGCGCGGGGCGCCCGGCGACCAGCGCGCGCATCGCGTTCGCGAGCCGCTCGCGCGGGGCCGCGGGCGTGTCCGCGCGAAAGAGCGCGAAGATCGTGTCGAGCCGATCGAGGCCCGGGCGCTCGCTGCCCAGCGAGTCGAGCACCCGCGCGACCTCTCCGCTCGCGCGCCACGGGGCGCCGTCGGCCCAGGCCGCGAGGCTCACCGCGGGCGCCTCCGCGATCCAGTCGCGGACGTCGTCGGCGCCGACGCGGCCGCGCCTCACGAGCTCGAGCACCAACCCGATCGTCGCCTGCGTCGGCGCGAGCCCGAGCGCGCCGAGCCCGTGAGGGAACGCAGGGTCCGCGAGGCGGTGGGCCGCGATCGGGCGCGCCGCGTCGGGGAGCGCCGCGTCGTAGGCCCCCCGGCGCACGTCCTGTCGCGGGTGGAACACGACGTGCGCGATACGGGCCGGTTGCACGCTCGCCGTCGCGATCGACGCCGCCGTCGCGGCGGCGCGCACCTCGGGGTCCCCGTCGTCGAGGGCGCGCACGATCGCCGCGACGCCGGCGCGTCCGCACGCGCCTCCGAGCGCCATCACCGCGGCCGCGCGCACGCGCGCGTCTGCGCACGTCAGGGCTGGCGCGAGCATACCGATCCACGGCCCGCGCTGCGCGGGCGCGCGCGCGGCGAGCGCGCGCAGCAGCGGTAGGAGCGTCTCCGCGTCGAGTGGCGCGTCGCCCGTGAGCGCGCGGTGCAGGCCGAGATCGTCCACCGGGGCGTGGCGGAGCATGCCAGGCGTTCACCGCGACCGGAATCCGTGGTGCGGCTCGGGGGCTACGAACCCCGGAATTCCAGCCTCGTTGTGCCCCCCGCGTGCTCTCGCGCACCGCACTGGTTACGCGTTCACGAAGCCCATTGACAGCCCCCCTGGGTTGGCATACCTCTGACGGCCGAAGCATGGGGGGTTGGCGTCCGTCATCCCGAGGCACAGCCTCCTGAGCCCACTTGCTCTCGAAACGAAGGAGTCGGCAGATGACTAGGAATTGGAGCCTCGTACCGAGGTTCTGTCTCTTGATCGGGCTTGCGGCAGCCCTCGGGGCGGCGGGCTGCGATGGTGGCAGTGGGGAAGACGCAGGCACCGATGGGATGGTGCCGGGCGACGGGGGACCCCCGGGGGATGCGGCGTTTACGATCACCCCGGCCTTGCAGAACTTCGGTGACCTCGCGGTCGGCGCGTCCAGCAGCGACGCGGCCTTCACCGTGACGAACGTCGGCATGAGCGCCTCGGGCGCCATCACCACCGCGATCGGTGGGGCCGGCGCGCCGAGCTACTCGATCACGGCCAACACGTGCGCCGGGATGACGCTCGCGCCGGCGGCGACCTGCATGATCAGCGTCCGCTTCTCGCCGACGCAGATCGGCAGCCTGACCGGGACGCTCACCGCGTCGGCCGGGACGGCGACCGCGAGCGCGACGCTCGAGGGCCGCGGCGTCGAGGACGCCGGCCTGTCGATCTCGCCGACCCCGTTCGACTTCGGGCCGACCGCGGTGGGGACCCCCACGGCGGCGACGACCTTCACCGTCCGCAACACCGGCGACGAGCCGAGCGGCACCATCTCGATCACCCTCGGTGGCGCGCACGCGGCGCAGTTCACCCTCGGCGCCGACACCTGCAACGGCATGACGCTCGCCGCCGACGCGAGCTGCACCGTCGAGGTGACCTACTCGCCCAGCGTCCCGGGCAGCCACGCGGCGAGCCTGCAGGCGACCGCGAGCCCCGGCAGCACGGCGACCGCCTCGCTCACCGGCAGCGCGGCCCAGCCGGCGACGCTCCGCCTCACCCCCGGCGTCCAGGACTTCGGCACCGTGGTGCAGGGCAGCACGAGCTCGGACGTCGAGTTCCTCCTCTCGAACCCGGGCGGCGTGCCGACCGAGATCGTGGCCCACACCTTCGGCGGCACCGACGCGTCGGAGTTCTCGATCGCCACGAGCACCTGCTCGGGCGCGCCGCTCCTCGCGGGCGCCACCTGCCGCATCGTCGTCCGCTTCACCGCGGGCGCGCCTGGCGACAAGGAGGCCACCCTCGACGTGACCGCCGGCACGCTCACCGCGACGGCGAGCCTCACGGCGACGTCGGTGACGATCGGCAACATCGCCATCGACCCGACCGCCAACGATTACGGCATCACCCCTGTCGGCATGCAGACCGGCGGCGTGACCTACACCGTCCGCAACACGGGCAGCTCGGCCACCGGCGCGCTCGCGGTCGCGATCGCGGGCTCGAACCCGGCCGACTTCCCGATCGTCTCGGGCGGTGACGGCTGCAGCGGCACGACCCTCCCGGGCGGCGGCGAGTGCACCATCGCGGTGCGCTTCGCGCCGGTCGCCTCGGGCGCGCGCAGCGCGACCCTCCGCGTCAGCGGCACCCCCGGCGGCGTGGCGACCTCCGCGCTCTCCGGCACGGGCGAGGTCCCGGCGATGTTCGAGCTCCGCCCGACCGCGGCGGACTTCGGCACCGTCGCGGCCGCGACGATGATGCCCCCGGGCGGCGAGAGCTCGCCGGTCAACTTCACCCTGCGCAATGTGGGTGAGGCGACCAGCGGCGCCCCGACCGTGACCCTGCGCGGCGCGGACTCGACCCACTTCACCATCGCGGCCAACGGCTGCTCGGCGCCCCTCGCGGCGGGGGCGGAGTGCACGATCACCCTGCGCTTCCGCCCGACCTCGCTCGGCACCAAGACGGCCCGCCTCGAGGTCGTCGGCGCGCCCGGCGGCACCGTCGTGTCGGACATCACCGGCGTCGGCATCACCCCGTCGGTCCTCAGCGTGAACCCGACGACGCACAACTTCGGCAACGTCGCGCGCACCTCGACCCCGGTCGCGGCGCACGAGCACACGTTCATCGTGACGAACGGCGGCGCCGAGCCGGTGGCGACGCTCTCCCAGTCCATCACGGGCGCGGGCGCGTCGCACTTCTCGATCGTCGCGGCGGGCACCACCTGCGCGGGCAGCCTCGCGGGGATGTCGTCCTGCAACATCCGCGTGCGCTTCACGCCGACCGCCCTCGGTGAGCTCAGCGCGAGCCTCGACGTGGTGGGCAGCACCGGCGGCACCGTCTCCTCGGCGCTGACCGGCACGGGAATCCCGTCGCTCGACATCACGCCGAACACGAACGGCACGTTCGACTTCGGCACGGAGATCGTCGACCAGCCGAACAGCGGTGGCGCGACCCAGATCTTCGCGGTCACGAACCGCACGAACCGCACGATCAGCATGATCGACTTCACCTCGCCTGAGCAGGGTGCGACCGCGACCCGCGAGTTCTGGCGCAACGCCGGGTGCGTGGGGATGTCCCTCATGCCCGGCGCGAGCTGCAATGTCACGGGCCGCTTCCGGCCCCTCGGCGCGGCGGGCCCGCGCATGAGCACGCTCGCGATCAACGGTTCGGGCGGCGCGTCCGAGTCGATCGCGCTGACCGGCACCGCGTCGGGGCCGATGCGCTTCAATAACTGGCAGGTGACGTCGCCACTCGAGGGCTCGCCGGTGGCGACCTTCCCGGCGACCTTCAACGCCATGGGCGCGCCGGCGCGGATCGTTGGCACCGAGTACCAGCTCACGCTCAACCTCGTGAACAGCGGCACCGGCAACAGCGGCGTCATCTCGACCAGCGCCAACTTCACGGGGGACATGAACCTCGTGAGCGACACCTGCTCGGGCCGCAACCTGGCCTCGGCAGCCACTTGCGCGATCATCGTGCGGTTCTACCCGCAGTCGGCGAGCACGTCCTCCGGGACGGTTCAGATCGACTACGGGATGAACAGCGCCTCGGTGATGGTGACGGGCAGCGCCGTCGTCGGCCCGCAGATCGAAGTGACGGGCGACACGAACTTCGGCACCGTTCGTTCGACTCGCTCGAGCGAGCGTACCTTCACGGTCCGTAATCTCTCGCCGACGCAGCCGACGCTGAACCTCCGTATCAGCGGGCTCCCCACGTTCCCGAGCGCTCAGCGCTTCTCGCGCTCCGGTGGCACCTGCACCTTCGGTGCGGGGACCGCCCTCATGGGCGGCGCTAGCTGCACCATCGTCGCGCGCTTCGACCCGATCAAGTCTGACGTCACCGACGCTGACCTCACCCAGTCCTTCAACGTCTGTCAGGGCGCGGACTGCGCTGGCGGCGCCGTGCAGACCGTGACGACCAACGTACGCGGTCGAGCGCAGTCGAACATCACCCTCGCGCCGGCTCCGGCGGGCGGGACCGTGTTCACCACCCCGGCGGGGACCTCCAGCGCGCCGGTGCAGTTCACCGTGACGAACGAGGGCCTCGACACGACGGCCCCCCTGACGATCTCCGTCTTCCACGCCACCGCGGCCACCGCAGCTCAGTTCGCGATCAGCGCGAACACCTGCGGCGCCGTCACGGCGGGGAACACCTGCACGTTCAACGTGACGTACAGCCCCCCGCTCGGTGGGGCCGTGAACGTCGACGACATCCAGATCCGTGTCTCCGACGGCAGCTCGGCGAACTTCCCCGACCGCGCGCGCCACGCGTTCGCGCTCGTGGATGGGCGGCCGATCACCCCGGCGACCCTGGTCATCTCCCCGGCGACGGCGACCGCCGCGGCTTCGCGCCTCTGGTTCGGTCGGGTGCCGACCGGCGCCAACAGCGAGACCGCGCGCTTCACCGTGACCAACACGGGAAGCGTTCCCAGCGGCGCGCTCACGACCGCCCTCGCGGCGTCGACCCACTTCCAGATCATCGCGAGCACCTGCTCCGGCGTGTTGGCGGGCGGCGCGGAGTGCACGGTGGACGTGCGCTTCAGCCCGACGGGCACGGGGACGACGGACCTGACGACCGAGCTCACCGTGACGGCGGCCGGCGGGGCTTCCGGCGGCGGCACCGTCACCGGGTTCCTCCGCGGCACCCGCCTCACCAGTGGCTCGTTCTTCGTCGTCTCTCCGACCCCCCACGACTTCGGGCCGAGCCCGATCGGTACCGCGACGGCGCTGCACGCGTTCACCATCTTCAATGGCACGGCGGACGCACGTGTGGTCAGTGCCCCGGCGTCGGTCCCCGGCTTCACGGTGCTGACGACGCCTGCCACTGGTGATCGTTGTCGCGGTGTCTCGGTCGGCCCGGGCGGAAGCTGTGTCGTCCGCGTCGAGTTCAACCCGGCCACCGCCGGCTTCCAGCAGCAGGCGATCACTGTTCCGGTGGCGACTGTGGATGACGCGGTCATCGCCGTTCGGGGCACCGGCCAGACGGCCGCCTCGATCACCGTGACGCAGTCGGCCTCGACGCCGTCCAACCCCTTCCCGAACACGGTGGTCGGCCAGCGGTCTGTTGCGCAGTTCAGCGTGCAGAACACCGGCGACGTCACCACCGCCACCGCCCCGATGGTGAGCTTGCTCGGCGCGGACCCGGGCTCGTTCGCCATCGCGTCGGGCAACACCTGCACCACCGCGCTCGCGGGCGGCGCTACCTGCGGATTCGCCATCGAGTTCGCGCCCACCTCGGCGGGGATGCGTACGGCGACCCTCCGCGTCAACGCGGGCCCTGGCCCGCAGACGGTCGACCGCACGGTCTCCGGCACGGGCCTCGCGGCGGCGCTCCTCGGCCTCTCGCCGAGCGCGACGCAGAGCTGCGGTACGACCAACGCGGCCAGCGACACTACGGTGTACGCCTGCCCGACCTACACGGTCTCGAACAACGGCGGCTCGCCCGCCGAGCTCTCGCACACCGTGACGGGTGACTTCCGGGCGACCGGCGGCACCTGCTTCGTCGGTGGTACCCCGCCCGCGATGGTGACGCTCCCGAACGGGGGCGCACCGTGCACCATCATCGTGTCGCACGCGCCGCCCTCGGTTGGGATGGACAGCGGCATGCTGACCGTGAGCAGCCCGGGTGTCGCGTCGGTGAGCGGCAGCTTCACTGCCACCGCCGTCTCGGCCTTCCGGCGCACGGCCCCCGCGCCCGACGCGATGGGTAACGTCGCGTTCGGGTCCACCTCGGTCACCGGCACGGGCGCGCTCCTCACGTTCGTGTACGAGAACGGCGCGAGCCCGGCGACGGGCATCATGACCTACACCATCTCGGGCGCCAACGCCGGGGACTTCCAGGTCCAGAGCGATAGCTGCTCCGGCCGGAGCATCGCGCCCGCCGGCACGTGCTCCGTCGAAGTCCGGTTCCTCCCGGGCGCGACCGGCGCGCGCACCGCCACGCTCCGCGTCGGCGACGGTACGCCGGAGAAGACCAGCAACTCGACCATGACCGGGACCGGCACCTGAGCCCGTCCTAGCCCGGCCTCGGCCGGAACCACTGGCCGCCCCCAGCTTCACTCGGAGCTGGGGGCGTCGCCGTTTCGAAGGCTGCGATCGGCCGGTCGCGCCCCGACCCAGGCGGTCGAGGCGGCGGAGCCGCCGGCGCGCGCGCGACGACCTCGGGTGGGCTCGAGCGAGCAAGGCGCCGCTCCTCGAGCCCGTCGGTCATCGCGCTCACGCCGGGTCGGCCCGGCCCGGGCGGTCAGGGACGTGGGGTGATGCGAGGCGCCGAGCGCGCCTCGGCCCGAAGGTGCCCCGGGGCCCCGCCGTGGCGGAGCCCGCGATGGTTCGGCGGGGCACCGGGCCGCGCACCCGGCCGCTCCCACCCGAGAGGCCGCCACGAAGGTGCGCGCCGCCCCCGTGTCGCGGGGGCGCCCTGTCTTGGGGATCGCGCCGAGCGCTGCGGCGGCCCGTGGGTGCGGGCGCCGGGCGCCGGCGCGATCGGCCCGGGCGGCTCGCCGCGCCCGCGCCCGCTGGTGCGGGTCGAACCGCGACCGCCCGATCGCAGCCGTGTCGTTCATCTCGTGCATGCCTCCTCGGTCGGTGCGCGTGGGAGTGCAATCGCCGTTCCCGATCTGCTATTCAGTGGCCGTGACCACGATCGAAGGCTTCCCCGAGGACCTCGCGCGGCTCGACGTCGACGCGCGCCGCGCCATCGTCGATCTCGACGCGAGCCTCTACCCCGTCGAGGCGCTCTACGGCGCCGCGTACGTGTTCATCGACCGCTGCTACGTCCTGCTCGACCGGCCCGCGCCTCAGAAGCTGCGCCTCGTCCTCACGCCCAAGTCTCTCGACGGCGGCGAGCCGGCCGTCCGCGCGCTGGTCGGCGAGCTCGCCAACGAGCTCGTGAGCGCCGCCTACCGGCACCAGATCGCGCAGGAGAACCGGGCGCGGATCGAGGCCGTCACGATGCAGGCGATCGCGGGCGCGATGGGCCCGCCCACCCTCGACGACCTCGAGGACTTCGACTTCACCGACGAGGCGTTCGAGGACCCGCTCGGGATCGCGCTGAGCTGGGAGGAGAAGTACGCCAAGAAGGCGGCCCCCGACGCAGCGCCGGGCGAGGACGCGCCAGAGGAGGAGCCCGCGTGAGGGAGCTCCGCTTCCACCGGGACCTCTACCGGGGCGAGTGCGTCGACGCCGCCGTGCAGCTCTACGCGCGCTACGCGACGCTCACGACCCGGGAGGAGGACGCCCACTGGGTCGTCTGCGTCGAGGCGAGCGCGCCGGAGCGAGAAGAGCGGATAGGGAACGAGCTGGCGAACTACGCCCTGGGCCTCACCGTCCGCGACGGAGGCCCCCGATGACCGCCGGGAGCCTCGTGGCCCTCCGGGACCGGCTCGACCGGGCGAGCCCCGCGTTCTTCCGCTTCCGCCGGCTCGGCCCGGACCGGACCCTCGTCACCAACCTCGAGGGCCGCTGGCTCGTCCTGTCCGACGCGGACTTCGAGGCGTACGTGACCGGGGCGGTCGCGCGCTCGAGCGCGCTGTACGAGCGGCTGTCCGACGCGAACTTCCTGCGCGCGAGCTGGAGCGAGGCCAAGGCCCGCGACATGATCGCGAAGCGCAAGACGTTCCTCGGCTACGGCCCGAACCTCCACGTGTTCGTCGTCACGCTCCGCTGCAACGAGACGTGCGTCTACTGCCACGCGTCGCGGGCGGACATGGACGCCACGCACACCGACATGACCCCCGAGATCGCCGAGAAGGCGGTCGACCTCGCGTTCATGTCGACGAGCCCGACGATCACCCTCGAGTTCCAGGGCGGCGAGCCGCTCGTGCGCTTCGACCTCGTCAAGCACATCATCGAGTACGCGGAGGCCAAGAACGAGACCGCGAAGAAGACCGTCGAGCTCACGATGGTCAGCAACCTCTCGCTCATGGACGACGACAAGCTCGCGTACCTGCTCGATCACCGCGTCCAGATCTGCACGAGCATCGACGGCCCCAAGGACCTCCACGACAAGCAGCGCAAGCTCCCCTCGTACAGCGCCTACGACGCGGCCACCCGGTGGATCGCCACCATCAACGAGGCGTACGCCGCGCGCGGCCTCGACCCGACGCTGTACCACGTCGAGGCGCTCGTCACCGTCACCCGCGCCGCCCTCGAGCGCCCGAAGGAGCTCGTCGACACCTACGCCGCGCTCGGCTGCCGCGCGATGTTCCTACGGCCGATCGACCCGTTCGGCTTCGCCGGCAAGACCGCCAAGCTCGTCGAGTACCCGCGCGCCGACTACCTCCGGTTCTACGCCGAGGCGACCGACCACATCCTCGAGCTCAACCGCGGCGGCACGCAGATCCTCGAGCGCTACGCCGCCATCCTCCTCACGAAGATCCTCCGCGGGGAGGACCCGAACTTCCTCGACCTGCGCAGCCCCGCCGGCGCGGGCGTCTCCATGCTCGCGTACTCGTACGACGGCGGCGTCTACACCTGCGACGAGGGCCGGATGCTCGCCGCGCAGGGGGACGACACCTTCCGCCTCGGCGACGTCTTCACCAGCACCTACCGCGACCTCGTCGGCCACCCGACGGTGCGCGCGATGGTGATCGCGAGCAACCTCGACAGCCAGCCCGACTGCGTCGACTGCACGTACAACCCCTACTGCGGCATCCAGACGACGCACAACCACAAGACGCAGGGCAGCATCTTCGGCCGCATGCGTGAGTCGAGCGTCTGCGCCGTGCACAAGGGCATCCAGGACTACCTCTTCGGCAAGCTCGCCGACGGCGATCCCCACGTCCTCGAGGCCTTCGAGCGCTGGAACACCATCCGCCCCCGCGAGCACTTCCTCCACGCCCCCGACGACGGCTGAGGCGTCAGGGGCGGTAGCGGAGGATCGTCCCGTACTCCCCGACAGCCCAGCCGCTGCCGGTTCCTGCGGTCCACACGCCCCGGAGCGCGTTGGTCGTCCAGGTGAGCTCGCGGGCCCACGAGGTACCGCCCCACCGCAATAGAGTCCCCGCGTCCCCGACGACGAGGATCGACGTGGCCGAGGTGCCCGAGATGGCGTGGAGGTCCGCGCTCGTACCGCTCGCGGGCGCCGACCATGTGCCGTTGAAGCGCCGGATCATTCCGCCGTAGCCCACGGCCCAGAAGCTGGACTCCGACGTGCCCCACACCGCTGTGAAGGTCTGCGGAGTCCCTGGGGACGGCGAGAACGGGCCCCAAGAAGAGCCGTTGTACTCGAGTACCGTACCGGCGTCTCCGACGGCGATGATGCTGTTCCCGCTCCAGCCCCATACTCCCAAGAGGCTCGCGCTCGTTCCGCTCGGTACTTCGGTCAGGCCGAAGCGGTCTCCGTGAACGATGGTCTCTCCGACGAGCCAGGCCCCGCTCCAAGGCGCTGGGGGGCACCAGATCGCGCTGAACCCACCCGGGCTCGATGCCATGGTCCAACTCGATCCGTCCCAGAACCGCGCACCTCCGCCGCCGCCGGCTGCGACATCGCTGGATGAGCGTCCGCTGATGCCACTGTAGTCCCCGGGTACCAAAGGTGCCGTCCACGCGGTCCCATCCCACCGCCGCACTGAGCTCCCTGCCACCCAAACATCCGAGACCGAGCTACCCCAGACAGCGCTGTGGGAGGCCTCCCAGCCCTGAAGGAGCCGTTCCCACGCGGCACCGTTCCATCGTCTGATTTCGCCTCCCTGTCCGACCATCCAACCGCGCGTGGCCGAGAGCATCAGAACTCCGCGATGGTCGCTGCCCATCGCGCCGGAGACCGTCATCCACGCGGATCCATTCCAATGCATGAGTAGACCGCCTCGGCCGACCGCCCAGACGTTGCTGGCGCTGGAACCGGACACTGCATGAAGTCCGTGAGGGGAGGAGGGGGCGGTCGGGTAGCTCCACGCACTCCCGTTCCAACGCGCGATGACTCTCGAAACCCGCGATGCCCCCCCTCCGACGACCCAAGCGGCGGATGCAGAGGCTGCCCAGACGCCGTCGAAGCCTTGGGTGGTGCCGCTCGTGGACGTGGTCCATGCCGACCCGTTCCAACGGCGGATCGTCCCCGCGTCGCCCACAGCCCACACGTCGTTCGCCGCGCTCCCGTGCACCGCGCGGAGGGTCGAGGTCGTCCCGCTCGCCACGCTCGACCACGCGGTGCCGTTCCAGCGGAGGATGGTCCCGCTCGCGCCGACCGCCCAGACGTCGTTCGGCGCCGCGCCCCAGACGCCCAGGAGGTCGACGCTCGTGCCGCTCGTGACGTCGGTCCACCGCGCGCCGTCCCACCGCGCGATGGCGCCGCCGGAGCCGACCGCCCAGACGTCGTCCGCCGCGGCGCCCCACACCGCGTCCAGCGAGCCGGCGGTGCCGCGCGCGGCGACGACGCGCCAGGTTGCGCCGTCCCACTGCACGGCGGTGCCCGCGGCGCTGACCGCGAACACGCGATCCTCGGACGCGGCCCACACCCCCCGCAGCTCGCTCCCCTGGGGGAGCGGGTTGTCCCAACACCAGTTGCTGCAGGTCGGCGCCGTGCCCGTCCACGTGCCGGTGGCCTGGCAGCGCCGCGCGACGTACCCGCTCAGCGTGCAGCCGTTGAGGCAGGAGTACGTCGCCACGTCTCCTGCGACTCCGCTCGTGCGATCGACGGCGCCGCGCGCGGGCGGGCTCAACGACGGACACGAGACGGCGCTGCACGTCGGCGCCGAGCCGCTCCACGCGCCGCTCGCTTGGCAGGTGCGCGTCGGGCTACCGACCAGCGTGTGGCCCATGTCGCACGAGTAGGTCGCGACGTCCCCGAAGGTCCCCATCGTGCGGTCGACGCTGCCGTTGGCCGGCGCGCTGAGCGTCGGGCACGACACGATCATGCACGTCGGCGCGGAGCCGCTCCAGGTCCCGCTCGCTTGGCACGTGCGCGTCGCCGAGCCGGAGAGCGTGTAGCCGGTCGTGCAGGAGTAGGTGGCGACGTCCCCGAAGGATCCCATCGTGCGATCGACGCCGCCGTTCGCCGGCGCGCTCAACGCAGGGCAGCTCACGGGCGCGCAGGTCGGCGCCATGCCGCTCCAGCTCCCGCTCGCCTGGCAGGTGCGCATCCGGTCGCCGCTCAGCGTGTAGCCCGTGTCGCAAGCGTAGGTCGCGACGTCTCCGGTCGCGCCGCTCATGCGGTCCACGCTGCCGTTGGCCGGCGCGCTCAGCATCCCGCTGCACGGGCTCGGGGTCGAGCACGTGGCGCCGGAGTGCCCGGTGCCCGTGCAGTCGCAGGTGAAGCTGCCGCCGCCGAGCGCGCACACCCCGCCGTGGAGGCAGGGGTTGGGCATGCAGGGATCGACCACCGCGTCGCAGCGTGGGGCGCTCCCGCTCCACATCCCGCTCTCCTGGCACCGGCGCGTGTTGCTCCCGTCGTTGCCCGTCAGCACGTACCCGCTCTCGCAGCCGTAGGTCGCGACGTCGCCGGCCTCTCCCATCGTGCGGTCGACCGAGCCGTTCGCCGGCGCGGTGAGATCTGGCGCGCAGCGCACGGGGCCCGCGTCGCTCCCTGCGTCGAAGGAGCCCCCGTCGAAGAACGGGCCGGCGTCGAAAGAGCCGGCGTCGTCGGCCCCTGCGTCGTCGTCCGAGCCCGCGTCGAACGGGCCCGCGTCGAAGAACGGGCCTGCGTCGAACGGCGCGCCGGCGTCGAACGGCCCGGCGTCGCGGGGCGCGGCGTCGGGGCCGGCGTCCGCGGGAGCGGCGTCGGGGCCAGCGTCGTGGCGCGCGCCACCGTCGGAGGCCCACTGGTGCTCCGTGCCGGTGAAGAGGAGCGAGCAGCCGCCCGTGAGCAGCGAGAGGGCGAGCACGAGGCGGCGCATCAGCGATCTCCCCACACGCCCGCGAGCGCGACGCCGCCCGCGTGGGGTGTGATCCAAGGCGTGAGGCTCGCGGCGGGCCGCTCGTCGCCCGACGCGAGCGCCGCGACGAGCCAGCCGATCGCCACCGCGCCGGCGAGGGCGGCGGTGATCCAGCCGACGTCGGCGACCGCGGTGAACGCGCGCAGGTCGCCGAGCTGAGCGTCGGTGCACTCGCCGGTCGCCCCGCAGCTCTCGCCGAGCCGGTCGTTCTCGCCGATGGCGAGGCCGCCGCCGATCGCGAGCACGACGAGGCTGGCGCCCGCGACGCCGAAGAGGACGAGCGGTCCGGTGAGGTCCGGGCCGCTCGAGCCGGAGGGAGCGGCGGCCGCCTCGCGCGGCGTGGCGTCGCGCGCGTCGGGCGCGTCGCGCGTGGGCTCGGCCGCGGCGGGCGAGAGCGCGGCGAGCCGCTGCTCGGCCTCGGCGATGCGCTGGAGGATGTCGGGCAGGTCGCGCGGCGCCTCCTCGACGAAGCGCGCGTAGGCCTCGCGCGCGCGCTCGACCTGTCCCGCGCGGTCGTAGGCGGAGCCGATGTTGAAGAGGACCAGCGGGGCCGTGGGCCGACCCGCCTCGCGCAAGAGCTCGTAGCTGCGCTCGTACCGGCGCGCGGCCTCCGCGAAGCGGCCCGCCTCGAAGTGCTCTTCGGCCTGCTCGAACGCGCCGCGTGCCTCGGTGACGCGCGCGTCCTGGTCTTGCGCCGCCGCCGCGCTCGTCGCCAGCGCCGCGACGGCGAAGGCGAGGACCGTGACACGACCTCTCGTGCGGCTCCCCATGCGGCGGAGTCTTCACGCTGCGCCGTTCGGACGCAACCGACGAGAGAACAGGGGACGATCCTCGTCATTTCGTCATTCTCGAGAATGCGGCCACGATTCGATGCGATTGGAATGACGAA
>JAHBWG010000126.1 GCA_019637095.1 Sandaracinaceae bacterium
CTCGCGACGGCCGGGGGCGCCGGAGCCTGGGGGCTCGCGGCGCGCGCGCCGGTCGCGGCGGTCAAAGCGCGCGTCCCGGAGACGGACGCGACGTTCGCCCACCTCGAGGAGCCCACGACGCTCTGCGCAGGGGTCCGGGCGCTCGCCGCGGCGCCCAAGGCGCGCGTGCTCGTCGCGAGCGCGACCGAGTGCCGCGTCGCGCTCGACCTCGGGGCGCTCCGGCTCCACGTCGAGCCGTCGCAGGGCACGCACGCGCAGATCGTCACCCCGCACGCGACGGTGGACGTGCTCGGGACGGTGCTCGCGGTCGAGGTCGCGCTCGACGCGACCGAGGTGACCGTCGAGCGAGGACGGGTCGCGGTGCGCGGGCGCGCCGGCGACGCGCGGCTCGACGCCGACGAGACGGCGCGCTTCGCGGGCGGCGCCGTCGCGCGTGCGCGCGCCTCCGACGCGCAGCTCGGGCGCCTGCGCGAGCTCGCGGCGCGGCTCGCCCTCGACCCGCCGGTCGAGCCCGAGGTGCCACATGACGCGGCGACCGAGCCACCCGACCCCGCGCCCGGCGACCCGAGCGCGGGGCCGGCACCGAGCGCCGATCGCCGCGTGGCGCAGCTCCGCGGTCTGCTGGCGCGCGAGGCGCCGGCCGCCGTCCGCGGCCGCGTCCTGTCGGAGCTCGACGACCCGCGCCTCGCGCGCCGCCGCGCCGAGCTCGAGACGATCCTCGCGGAGACCTACCAGGCGGAAGGCGCGTACGCGCAGGCGCTCGAGGCGTACTCGCGCGCGTGGCGCGGGCCGCGCTCGGCGACGGCGAGCCACGCGCTGCTCGCGGGCGCCGACCTGTCGTTGCGGCGGCTCGGCCAGCCGACGCGCGCGCGCGGGCTCTACGAGCGCTACCTCGCCGAGTACCCGGACGGCGCGCTGCGCGAGCTCGCCAGCGCCGGCCGGTGCCGGGCGATCGCCGCGGCCGGTGGCGCGGTGGCCGCGTGCGTCGAGGAGCACGCGCGGGAGTTCCCGCGCGGTCGATTGAGGGCGCAGCTCGAGGAGCTCGCGCGAACGCCAGAGGAGCGACCATGACGATCTCGAGGACGTGGAGCATCTGTGGGCTCGGGGCCGCCTTGCTCATCGCGGGCTGCGATGAGGGCGGCGGCGGCGGCGGCGGCGACGGAAGCGCCCCCACGATGGACGGCGCCACCGCCGGGATGGACGGCGCGGCGGGATCCACGGACGGGGGCGGCACGCCGCTGGACGGGATGGCCCTCACCGAGGCGGGCACGCCCGCGCCGGTCATGTGCCAGGCGCACCTCTACCAGTGCGGCGACGGGGTGGACAACGACGGCGACGGCCTGATCGACTGGCAGGACCCGGACTGCCTCGGGCCGTGCGACAACAACGAGGGCGGGTTCTACCTGAACATCCCCGGCGGCGACGCGCAGCCCTGCGCGCTCGAGTGCTACTTCGATCAGGACGAGGGCGTGGGCAACGACGGCTGCCAGTGGGACCACCGCTGCGACCCGCTCGAGCCCGATCAGAACGCGCTCTGCCGCTACATGCCGCCGCCGCGCCGGCCCGGCATCACGTGCCCCGACACCCAGACGGAGATGTGCGCGCGCGTCTGCGGCCCGCTCGTCCCGAACGGCTGCGACTGCTTCGGGTGCTGCAACCTCCCCGCGGGCGGAGACCGCTGGGTGTTCATCGGCTCGGTCGACGGCGCCGGCAACCCGACCTGCGATCTCGCGAGCGTGAACGACGACGCGGCGTGTCACCCCTGCACGCCAGTCCCCGGGTGCCTGAACGAGTGCGGCCGCTGCGAGCTCTGCCTCGGCCGCTCGACGCTGCCCGCCGACTGCTACCCGCCGCCCGAGCCCGACGGCGGCTACACGCCGCCGCCGGAGACGTGCAGCGACCCGAGCCGCCAGAGCTGCGGCCTGCCCGAGCACCCGCCCTGCCCCGACGGCCAGTACTGCTTGACCGGCTGCTGCACGTTCTTCGGGTGAGCGCCGCGCCACTCACGCGCCCGCGTCGGGCGGCGGCGGGCAGGCGGTCCGACACGCCTGCACGCCGTCGCCGCAGTCCATCACGCGCGGCCCGCACGAGCTGATCGTGCAGGTCGCGCCCGCCGCGCAACGCACGACGCACGACGACGTCCCCGGACAGTCGATCTGGCAGTCCCCGCGGCAGGTGTAGTCGCAGGAGCCCGTACCGTTGCAGACGCCGCGCCCCGCGGCGCCGAGCGACGCGACGCAGCCCGCGGTGCCGGGACAGTTGACGACGCAGTTCGTGTCGCAGGCGAGATCGCAGCGCGCGTTGCCGTCGCAGTTGAGCGTGACGTCGGACGCGCCCTCGACCACGCAGTCCGTCCCGCCCTGGCAGGTGCAGGTGCGGGTCTCCTCGACGCACGAACAGGTCCCGGTGCACTCGAGCACCGAGGCGCCGCCGCCGTCGCATGCGCCGAGTCCGAGCGAGAGGGTGAGCGAGAACGTCAACGGGAGCGTGAGTCGGGTCATCGGTGGGTCCTCCGAAGACCACGGTACCCGCAAGTCGACGTGACGGCTCCATGGCATGCGCGAACTGTGAATCCCTGTCGCCGCGGGCGGGCACCGAGAGAGCGACCCCGAGCCACCGGACCGGCCGGGGATTGGAGGATGGCGATGCGACGTGCTTGGGCGCTTGGGCTGGCTCTCGTTCTCTCGTCGACGGGGTGCGACGACGACAGCCCCGCGGACGCGGGGACCGGGACGGACGGGGGCGGAGGGATGGACGCGGCGACCGCCGACGGCGGGGACGTCGACGGCGGGGACGTCGACGGCGGGGGGACGGACGGCGGCGAGACGCCCGTCTGCGGGCGCAGCGAGCTGCTGTGCGGTGGCGCGTGCGTCAACGTGCTGACGAGCCCTGCCCACTGCGGCGCCTGCGACGCCGCGTGTGAGGCCGGCGAGGTCTGCTCGAGCGGCGCGTGCGAGGACGAGTGCGCGAGCGGGCTGACCGACTGCTCCGGTGCGTGCCTCGATCTGTCGAGCGACGAGGCCAACTGCGGGGGGTGCGGCTTCGCCTGCCGCGCCGATCAGCTCTGTCTGTCCGGCAGCTGCGGCTGCACGGCCGGGGAGCGCGACTGCGCGGGCGCGTGTGTCAACACGAGCACGAGCCCGGCGCACTGCGGCGCGTGCGGCACCGCCTGCGAGGCGGGCGAGGTCTGCTCGCTCGGGAGCTGCGAGGCGAGCTGCGCGGGCTCACTGACCGAGTGCAGCGGCGGCTGCGTCGACACCTCGAGCGACGGCGCGCACTGCGGCGCGTGCGACGCCGCGTGCACGGGCGGCGCCTCGTGCGTCGACAGCGCGTGCGGCTGCCCCGGCACCGAGACGCTCTGCAGCGGCGGGTGCACCGACACCTCGTCGGATCCTCGCAACTGCGGCGCGTGCGGCACCGCCTGCGCGTCGGGCCAGGTCTGCGCCGGCAGCTCGTGCGCCGCCTCCTGCCCGAGCGGGCAGACGGTCTGCGGCGGCGGCTGCGTCGACACCGACACCGACGCGGCGAACTGCGGCGGCTGTGGCCGCACCTGCACCGGCGGCCAGGTCTGCGACGAGGGCACGTGCGCGTGCCCGAGCGGGCCGACGCTGTGCGACGGCGCCTGCGTCGACACCGACACCAGCAACGCGCACTGCGGCTCCTGCGGCATGGCCTGCGCCGACGGCGCCGCCTGCTCCGGCGGCGCGTGCGCGGCGGCCTGCCCCGGCACGCTGACCCGCTGCGGCGCCTTCTGCGTCGACACGTCGACGAGCCCGACCAACTGCGGCGGCTGCGGCGTCTCGTGCGGCACGTTCGGCACCTGCGCGGAGGGGATGTGCGCGTGCGGCGCCGGCACCACGGCGTGCGGCGGCGCGTGTGTGAACACGGCGCTCGACAGCAACCACTGCGGCGGCTGCGACATGCCGTGCGCGATGGGAGAGCGCTGCCTCGCGAGCATGTGCCGCCGCATCGGCCCCTGACCTCGGCTCCTGCGCGTCGCTCCAGTGGACGCAGGGGTTGGGACCATCGGAACGACCCCTCCGAAGACGCGAACCCCATCGCGGTCAAAGACTCTCGATCAATCGAGCGCGGACGCGGCCGACGGCGTCGTTCGAGGCCAGGCCATCGCGCAGCGATGGCCGTTGGCCGAGGGGGCCCCATCGCTCCGCGATGGGGGAGGGGCTGGAACGCTGGAACAGCCCCTCCGCCGACTCGACTCAGATGCTGCCGCAGCTTCCGTTGCAGAAGTTGCGCAGCGCCGAGTCGGAGATGGATCCGCAAGAGCCGTTGCAATAGTTCCGCATGTCCGAGTTGGAGATCGACCCGCAGGAGCCGTTGCAGAGGTTGCGCAGATCCGCGTCGCCGATCGAGCCGCACGAGTTGTTGCAGAGGTTGCGGACGTCCGAGTTGGAGATGGAACCGCAAGAGTTGTTGCAGTAGTTGCGCAGGTCCGAGTTGGAGATCGAGCCGCACGAGTTGTTGCAGGCGTTGCGCAGGTCGCTCGAGCTCGCGCCGAGCATCCGCGCCGCGAACGGCTGGCGCGCGCTGCGGCTCGGCTGGCCGATGGCAGCGGTCGCGACGCCGAGGCCGAGCGCGAGCACCGACGCGAACAGGGCGAGAGAGCGCTTGGTCTTCATGGCCGCGAGGGTAGCCCGCGCGACAGGCGGGCGCGAACGCGCGCCGCGATCGTCTCGGCCTCCTCGCGCGCCTCGACCCCGTCGAGCAGCGTCACCTCGCGGCCGTCGTCGAGCTCGACACGCACGCGGTGGTACGCGTCCTCGCGGTCGGCGAACACGCGCGCGACCTGCGAAGCGCTCGCCTCGCCATCCCACGGCTCGTCGCGCCGTGGGCTCGCGTGCAAGCCCGCGGCGTCGACCCGCACGCGGAGCGCTTCGGTCCCGCGCTCGCGCGCTCGCGCCCGGCGCCGGCGGCGCGCCTCGTGGCGCGCGTGGAGGTGGACCACCAGCGCCGACACGCCGAGCGTCAGGAGCAGCCCGCCGAGCGCGCCGTAGAGGGCCGGGTGCATCCCGCCTTCGCCCCGGTACACGGGATCGAGCGCGACCCACAGCATCGGCAGGGCGGCGGACACGAGCGCGGCCGCGAGCGCGGTCAGCCCTCGGCGATGCGGGAGCTCGGGGAGCGCCTCGAGCGGCGGGCGCGTGAGCTCGAGCACCGCCTGGTCCGCGTCGCTGCGGTAGCCGGTCCCCGGCTCCAGCCGCTCCTCCACCCGGACCTGCGGCGCGCGCGGCACGGCTCAACAAAGCCGGTTGAGCCCGTTCAGCGCCGCGACGCGGTAGGCCTCGGCCATCGTCGGGTAGTTGAACGTCGTGTGCACGAAGTAGTCGATGGTGTTGCGAGGCGGCGGCTGCGCCATGATCGCCTGGCCGATGTGCACGATCTCGGCGGCCTGGTCGCCGAAGCAGTGGATCCCCAACAGCGCGCGCGTCTCGCGGTGGAACAAGAGCTTGAGCATGCCCGCGGTGTTCCCGGTGATCTGCGCGCGCGCGAGGCTTCGGAAGAGCGACTGCCCGACCTCGTACGGGACGCTCGCCTCGGTCAGCTCGCGCTCCGTGCGCCCGACCGAGCTGATCTCGGGGGCGGTGTAGATCCCGGTCGGCATGTCCTTCACGAGCGCGAGGTCGGCCGAGGCGTCGATGATGTGCTCGGCGGCGAAGCGCCCCTGGTCATAGCTGGCGCTCGCGAGGCCCGGGTAGCCGACCACGTCGCCGACCGCGTAGACGTGCGCCTTGCCGCGCACGCGGAAGCGGTCGTCGATGTCGAGCTGCCCGCGCGAGTTCGGCTCGACGCCGATGCGATCGAGCGCGAGCTCGTCGGTGTTGCCGGCGCGCCCCTGCGCCCACAACACGATGTCGCTCTTGATCTTCTTGCCGCTCTTGAGGTGGAGGATCACCCCGTCGGCGACGGGCTCCACGCGCTCGTAGTGCTCGTCGTGCCGGATGACGACGCCCTGATCGCGCAGGTGATAGCTCAGCGCGTCGATGATCTCGTCGTCGAGGAAGGAGAGGAGCTTGTCGCGCTGGTTGACGAGGTTCACCTTCACGCCGAGCCCGCGGAAGATCGAGGCGTACTCGCACCCGATCACGCCGGCGCCGTAGACGGTCACGACGTGGGGCGTGTGGTCGAGGGTGAGGATCGTGTCGCTGTCGAACACGCGCGGGTGGGTGAAGTCGACGTCCGGCGGGCGGTACGGGCGCGAGCCGGTCGCGAGCACCACGTGGCGCGCGCGGAGCTCGCGGCGCGGGCCGCCGGCGCCCTCGACCTCCACGGTGTGGTCGTCGGCGAAGCTCGCGCGCCCGTGCACGACCGTCACCTGGTTGCGCAGGTAGAAGTCGCGGCGCATCGCGACCTGCTTGCCGATCACGCCCTCCGCCTTGCGCAGCAGCTGCGGGAACGTGAAGCGCGCCCCCTCGCTGAGGTTGGCGAAGAGCGGGTCGCGCCGGAACTCGACGACCGACTGCACCGCCTGGCGCAGCGCCTTGCTCGGGATCGTCGCCCAGTGCGTGCAACCGCCGCCGACCTGCCGGTGGCGCTCGACGATCACGACCGACGCGCCCGCCTTGGCCGCACGCATCGCGGCGCCTTCTCCGCCGGGCCCGCTGCCGATCACGACGACGTCGTGCTCGCGATCGAATGGGAGGATGGAGGTCATGGGGGGCCGGAGCATAGCAAGCGCGCGCGCCGCGGGCGGGCGCTCGCCGACGTCGCCACGCGCGCCGGCCATCGTCTATGATGGAGCGGATGCGCGCGGCGTTGCTGTTCTCGGTGGTGCTCCTTGGCGCGGCGTCGGCCGCAGCGCAGGAGCGGAGCGAGGCCCCGACCGAGAGCGTCGGGCTCGGGCCCGACGAGGAGGAGGCGCGCGCGCACTTCAACCTCGCGCAGCTCCAGTACCGCCGCGGTCGCTTCCTCGACGCCGCCACCGAGTTCGAGGCGGCCTACGCGCTCTCGCCGCGCGCGGAGCTGCTCTACAACATCTACATCGCGTACCGCGACGGCGGCGACCTCGACTCGGCGGCGCGCTCGCTGCGCCGCCTGCTCGAGTCCGATCCGCTGCCGCGCACGCTCGATCGCGAGCACCTCGGCGCGCGGCTCGAGGCGCTCGAGGACCAGATCCGCGAGCGCCGAGAGCTCGAGGAGCGCGCCGCGGCGCAGCCCGTCCCGGACGAGCCGGTGGAGCCGGAGCCCGCGCCGCCGCCCCCGGCGCCGAGCGCAGGCCCGTGGGGCCCCGGCTTCGCCATCCTCGCGGCCGGCGCGGGCGTCGCGGCGATCGGCGCGATCCTCGGCGGCGTCGCGCTCTCGCTCTACGACGACGTGACGGCGCGCTGCGAGGGCACGGTCTGTCCCGCCGACACGGAGGGCGATCGCGCGACGGGCCAGGCGCTCACGATCGCGACGGACGTGATGTTGCCGGTCGGCCTCGCCGCGGCCGTCGCCGGGCTCGTGCTCGCGTTCGTCGTCGTCGAAGAGGACGAGGCGCGCGTCGCGGTGCGCGTCGGCCCCGACGGCGGCGCGCTCTGCGTGGCCGGCCGGTTCTGAGCGCCCGCGGTCACGGGGCGCGCGACGCGAGGTCGCGGGCCCGGCGGCGCGCGCCGCGGTGGCGCGGGTCGATCGCGAGCGCGCGCTCGACCGCCCGCCGCGCAGAGACGACGTCACCCGCGGCCGCGAGCGCGTCCGCGAGCAGGAGGAAGCTCGGCGCGGTCGGGGCGATCCGCGCGGCGCGCTGCGCGAACGCCAGCGCCTCGGCGTGCTCGCCGCGCTGCGTCGCGACGCGCGACACGCCGATCGTCGCGGGCAGGTTGCGCGCGCTCAGCCCGAGCACCTCGAGGTAGCCGCGGCGGCTCGCGTCGAGCTCGCCCTGCGTCCGCGCGCGCGCGGCGCGCACGATGAGCAGCCGCGCGCGGCGACTCGCGCTCGCGGCGTCGCGACGCGAGGGCGGGCTCACGCCGTAGGCCGCGAGATCGAAGCCCTCGTCGGTGCCCTCGATCGGCCCCTCGATCGCGGCGGGCACATCGGCGGCAGGCTCGTCGCTCGCGGCGAGGGCCGGGTCGGACGCGTCGACGTCATCGCCCCCGCCCACGCCCTCTGCCGCGTCGTCCTCGGGGGGCTCGACCTCCCGCGGGGCCTCGCCTCGAGCGCCCGCTTCGTCGTCGGGGGCCGCGCGCTCGCTCCCCGCGATCGCCCCCGCGCCGCGCGCGCCCCCGACGCCGAGCGCGCCGTCGCGGTGCATCACGTACGCGCCCGCACCGCCCGACGCGCAGAGGACGACGACGGCCACCGCCGCGAGCGCGAGCCCGCGCCGGCGCGGCTTCGCGGCGGGCAGCGCGTTCGTCACCGACTCCTCCTCCCGCGCGAGCGGCAAGAGCTGGCGCGGGGAGGTGCGCCTCAGGCGCTCGAGCGTCTCGGGCTCCGGCGTCGGCTCGTCGGGGATCGTCGCGTCGAGGTGCTGCTCGTCCGACGGCTCCGCGGGCAGGAGCAGGTCGGGCTCCTCCTCGAAGGGGTAGTCGCCGGTGAGCGGCGGCTCGTCCTCGACCACGACGTCGACGACCGCGTCCTCGCTCGTCGGTTGCTCGAGCGCGAGGGACTCCTCGAGCTCGTCGAGCAGCGCGCTCGCCGACGACTCCGCGGGCGGCGCGATCGGCGCGGGCCGGCGATCGGAGCCGAGCTTCATCGTCGGCTCGCGGCGCGGCGCCGCGGGGATCGAGGGACGCGAGCGCTCCTCGCGCACCCGCCGCCGCAGCTGCTCGGCGAGCGACTCGCTGAAGGTGTACGTGGGATCCTCGTCGTCCTCGCCGAACGGCGCGTGCTCTGGCGCGGGGGCCGCGGGCGCGTCGTCGGTCGTCTCGCGCAGGAGCCGCTCGAGGCGGTCGACCAGGCGCGCGACCTGGCTCCCCTCCGGCGCCTCCTCGGAGGGCGTGGGCGCGCGGCGCGGTAGCGCCGCGGGCGGCGGCGGGAGCGGCGCGCGCGCGACCGGCGCGGGGGTCGGCGGCGGCGGTGGCGGCCGGCTCTTCGGGATCGCCGGCTCGAGCTCGACGGCGACCGCGAGCGCCTCGTCGACCGGCACCATGACGTGGCTCGTCCCGGGCTCCTTGCGCGTGATGCTCACGCGCGCCGACGGCAGGTGCAGCAGCGTCGCGAGCGCCACCGGTCCCTCCGCGGGGCGCGCGCGGCGCCCGCGCGCCTCCGCCACCGCGCGACCGAGCATCCCGTCGACGAGGTCGAGCTCGATCTTCACGCGCGGATGCAGGACCGAGACACAGAGCGAGAGCTGCGTCGCGGCGAGCGCCCGCAGCGTCCGCGCGGGGCCGATGATCTCGAGGCGCGCGTCGACGCTCGGGCGCGCCTTCACGCGCGTCGTGAGCTCGAGGTCCGGCTGCATCAGGTCGATCACGCCGCGCGCGAGCGCCCCGACGTCCACGACCTTTCCGCGCAACAGCTCCGCCCGCGGCACGACGAGGAGCGAGCCCCAGCAGAGCAGCGGGTCGCGGCGGATGCGGCGCAGCGTCTCGGCGGCCCAGTCTGCGACCGCGGCCTCGTCGACCACGAACACCTCCGGCGCGATCTCGCGCGCGTACTCGAGGCCGTGCTCCCCCTCGCCGGCGACGCGCACCACCGCGCCGACCGCGCGCAGCGCCTCCGCGACGCGATCGGCGACGGCGGCGTCGCGCTCGACGAGCACGACGCGGCGCCCGTCGAGCGCCTGGCCCGCGCCGGTGATGGAGACGCGGCCGACCGCCGCGACGCGCGCGCGGCCCGCCTCCTGGAACTCGTAGCGGAGCTTCGCGAGGTTCTCGGTGTCGAGCGCCTTCAGGCGCTCCGCGAGCTCGCCGATCGTCTCCTCGACCGGCCGGTCGCCCCGCACGACCATGTGCAGGAGCGGCGCCCCGACCGCGTCGGTGACCGAGAGGAGCCCGTAGCGCCGCGACTCGGTGAGCATCTGCACGAGGCCTTGCAGCTCCGCCTCGTCGAGCACGCCCGACGCCTCGCCGGTGCGTTCGGGGAGCTCGCTCGCGAGCGCCTTGATCGCGCGGGCCATCCGCTCCGCGCCGCTCGCCGGGTCGACGATCGCGACGACCCCGTGCCGCAGCGCCGCGCGCGCGTTGCTCGCGCTCGAGCCCGCGCCGACGACGACGACCGGGAGCATCGAGGTCGCGTGGTGCTCGCCGAGCCGCTCGAGGACGGCGTGACCGCCGTCCTTGGCCGCCTCGCCGCCGAGCACGATGAGGTCGGGCGCGGTCACGAAGGCGGTCTGGACCAGCTCGTCCGCGCCGACCTCCTCGAGGTGGACTCCGAGCATCCGGACCCGGCTCGCGAGGCTCTTGGCGAGAGGCTCGCCCGCGACCGCGAGCAGCACGGTCGGCGCGTCCTTGGAGGACTGTCTCGTCGGCTCGGCCACGACCCCGAGCCCTCAGTGTACGCCGTCGCGGACCGATCGCGATGGTTTCTCGCGCGCGCTGGCGCCGCTCAGGTCCCGGCCGCGGGCTCGATCACGGCCCCGTCGCGCGCGGCGCGCAGCGGGACGAGCTCTCCCTGCAGGGCCTGCGCGCCGTCGGGCGCGGCCACGTCGCTGTGACAAGACGCCTTGCTACCCGGCGCGGCGCCCATGCGGCCGCGCGTCTTGCTCGCGAGCCGGTGGAGCTCCTCGGCGCTCAGGTTCCCGCGGGCCTCGAGCACGGCGCGCTGCTCCGCGCTCAGCGCGGCGCTCTTGAGCACGCGCTCGCGCGCGAAGCCGTCGGCCTTGCCGCTGTCGAGCTCGGCGATCTCCTTGCTGATGCGCACCGAGCACCAGTCGTGCCCGCACATCGCGCAGAAGTCGGTGTCCACGTCGAGGTCCTCGTCGTGGAGCGCGCGCGCGTACTCGCCGTCGAAGGCGAGCTCGAAGTGCTTGTCCCAGTTCAGCGCGGCGCGCGCCTTGGTGAGGTCGTCGTCCCAGTCGCGCGCACCCGGGACGCCGAGCGCGACGTCGGCCGCGTGCGCGGCGATCTTGTACGCGACGCAACCCTGCTTGACGTCGTCGCGCTTGGGCAGGCCCACGTGCTCCTTCGGCGTCACGTAGCAGAGCATGCTCGCGCCGTGGTAGGCGGCGGCGGTCGCCCCGATGCAGCTCGTGATGTGGTCGTAGCCGGGGAACACGTCGGTCACGAGCGGGCCGAGCACGTAGAACGGCGCGCCGTGGCAGAGCCGGCGCTGGAGCTTCATGTTCAGCTCGATCTGATCGAACGGCACGTGGCCCGGCCCCTCGACCATCACCTGGCAGCCGTTGCGCCACGCGCGCTCGGTCAGCTCCCCGAGCGTCTCGAGCTCGGCGAGCTGCGCGCGGTCCGTCGCGTCCCCGAGGCCGCCCGGCCGCAGGCCGTCGCCGAGCGAGAAGCTCACGTCGTAGCGGCGCATGATCTCGCAGATGCGATCGAACGCCGTGTACATCGGGTTCTCTGCGCCGTGCGTGAGCATCCACTTCGCGAGGAGCGAGCCGCCGCGGCTCACGATCCCGATCAGCCGGCGTCGCAGGAACGGCAGGTGCTCGCGCAGCACGCCCGCGTGGATCGTGAAGTAGTCGACGCCCTGCCGAGCCTGGTGCTCGAGCGTCGCGAGGATCAGCGCCTCGTCGAGCTCCTCGATCTTCTTGCCGAGGATCATCGAGTAGATGGGCACCGTCCCGATCGGCACGGTGCTGCTCTTCACGATCGCCTCGCGGCACGCGTCGAGGTCCCCGCCCGTCGAGAGATCCATCACCGTGTCGGCGCCCCAGCGCGCCGCCCAACGCATCTTCTCGACCTCCTCCTCGGTCCCGCTCGAGACCGGCGAGGCGCCGAGGTTCGCGTTGACCTTGGTGCGGCTCGCGCGCCCGATCGCCATCGGGTCGAGCGAGTAGCCGAGGTGCACGCGGTTGGCCGGGATGATCAGGCGGCCGGCGGCGATCTCGTCGCGCACCTGCTCGGCCGTGAGGTGGGGCTCGCGCTCGGCCACGCGCCGCATCTCGGGCGTGACGATCCCGAGCCGCGCGTGCTCGAGCTGCGTGATCGGCGAGAAGCCCGCGGGCGCGATCGCGAAGCCGTCGGGCCCGCGCGTCCAGCCCTCGGGTAGGAAGTCCCACGCCGTCTTGGCGCTCGGCGCCGGCATGCCGGGCGTGTCCGGCGACGAGAAGGCGAGCGGACCGCCGACGTCCGGCGCGTTCGCGAAGGAGCCGGGGCTCGTGCCCTCGGCGCGGCTCGACGGATTGTGGGCGCCGCGCAGCGGCAGGTCGTACTTCGTCCTCGGTTCCATGCGGTCGCTCCCTACGCCGGTATGATCCGGATCAGGTTCCACGGGTCCTTCTCAGCGGTGCACCGGCACCGCGCCCCGGCAACGAGCGACAACCCTAGCGCACGCCCTCCCCCATGTCTCGCCAGGTCCACGAGCTGTTCCCCGATCCCCGCGTGATCGTGCTCACCGCGCGGATCGACGAGCGGGCGATCGCGACCCTGAGCGAGCGCGAGCGCGCGGCGACGGGGCGCATGCGCGAGAAGCGGCTGCGCGAGTACGCCGCCGGGAGAGCCCTCGCGCGCGACGCGCTCGAGCGGTTCTTCGGCGTGCGCGGGTTCGATCTGCTCAACGGCGAGGACCGCGCGCCGATCTGGCCCGACGGGATCGCGGGGAGCCTGTCGCACTGCGACACGCGCGCGTGGGTCGCGCTCGTCGAGGCGAGCTGGGGGACGATCGGGATCGACGGAGAGCACCGCGCCGGGCTCGAGCGGCACCTCTGGGAGCACACGATGCTGCCGGAGGAGATCGCGGACCTCGACGCCCGCCCGCCCGAGGCGCGCGGGCTCGCCGCGCTCGCGCGCTTCAGCGCCAAGGAGGCGCTCTACAAGGCGCAGTACCCGCGCTCGCGCACGTTCATGGGGTTCCACGCCCTGCACGTCGCGCTCGAGCGACAGGACGCGTTGCGCTGCACGTTCCAGGAGACGGTCGGCCCGTTCGCCGAGGGCTTCGTCGCCGAGGGCCGCTGGCGCGCGAGCGAGACCGGCGAGCTGCTCAGCGCGGTGTGGATCCCTCGGGCGTGAGCCGCCACGCGTCGTCGAAGAAGCCGGCGGCGACGTGGCGCGAGCGCGCGGTCGGGAGGTTCCCCGGCCGCGCCGGCAGGCGCCGCGCGTCGTAGACGACCCAGTCGGGCAGGAACGCGGGCAGACGGTGACCTGCCGCGACGGCCTCGGACCGCGCGGCCGCCTGCACGATCACGTAGCGGCCGGCGCCGAACGGGCTCGGGTAGAGGAAGCGGACGCCGACGTGCGCGCCGCCGTAGCGCTGCGCGCCGACGGAGACTCCGTCCGCGGCGACGCGGATCGGGAGGCGGTCCGCGATGCGCGCGAGCACCGTGTTCGAGCGCGGGCTGCCGTACAGCACGACGTGCGCGCCCGCGAGCTGCGCGTCGGTCACGTCGGTGTCGGCGACGACCGGCTGCACGACGTCGTGCAGGTTCTCGAAGAAGCCGCGCGCGCCGCGCTCGGCCGCCTCGCGCAACAGGTGTGGACGCTCGCCGCCCGTGCCGTAGACGTGCAGGAGAGGCTCGTAGAGCGCGTCCCCGAGCGGACCGGAGACGCCGGGGCGCTTGCCGCGCGCGCGCGGCGCGCCGACGCGCCACCCGCCCTCGCCGCGCACGAGGTCGACCGCGCCCGTCGCGCCCTCGAGCGGCACGCGCGCGCCGTCGATCACCACCTCGCGCGCGCGCACCTCGTGGAGGCGCAGCGCGCGCAGCGAGCCGCGCGTGGACACGACGATCCGCGCCGCCTCGCGCCGCGCCTCGACCGCGACGATCGAGGGGTAGTCGTCGATGCGGGTGACCTCCACCCAGTGCTGGCGCGCGGCGCGGTAGTCGCCCGTCACCAGCGTGACCGACGCGGGCGACGGATCGCGCCGGCGCTCGGCCTCCTCGTCGAACACGCGCCCGTCGCGCTGCACGGGCACGACGAGATCGTGCCCGGTCGCGTACCAGTCGAGGGTGAACGGGACCTCGAGGACGTCGGTGTGCGCGGCGAGCTCCTCGACGTAGCGCGGCCGCATGGGGCCCGGGTCGGTGCGCCCGTGGTGCGCGTGCAGGTGCGTGTTGCGCGCGTTCTCGATCAGCGACCAGCCGCTCAGCGGCTCCAGCACGCGGCGCTCGCGCTCGGACGGCGCGCCGCCGGTATAGTGCGACCAGCCCGGCGCGCCCGCGAGCGGGACGACCGCGCTGAAGCGCCACGCGTGGCGCGTCCCGATGTTGAAGCTGCCGAGCCCCCCGTTGCTCAGGCCGAAGAGCACCACGCGCTCGGCGTCGACCGAGTAACGCGCGCACGCGTCCGCGATCGCGTCGAGCGCGTCGCGCTCGCCGTAGTAGCGCCACATCGAGTTCCCGAACCCGTCGGGCGCGATCACGATCCACTCGGGGGCGAGCCGCGGCGCGTGGACCGTCCACCAGTACCGCCGGTAGTCGGTGAACGAGACGCGCGCGCCGAGCGCGAGCGCGGCGAAGAGGTTGCCGTTCGAGCTCCCGCCGTGGAGCGCGACGAGCAGCGGGTAGCGGCGCGCCGGGTCGTAGCCCGGCGGCACGTACACGGCGTAGCCGGCGAGGCGCTCCGAGAGCGCGGAGCGGTACGCGCGCACGGTGATCTCGCCGCGCGCCTCGGTGACGTACGGGTCGCGCCCCGCCTCGGCCTCCGCGAGGTAGCGATCGAGCCGCCCGATCCACGGGCTCGGGGTGCGCTCGCGATGCCGCTCGGCGACGCGCGCGAGGTGCTCGAGCCCGACGAGCGTGCCCTCCGGCGCCGCGCGCGCCGCGCGCAGCGCCTCCACGCTCGCGAGGCGTTCGGCGGCCTCGCTCGGCTGCGCCCGCGCGCTCGCCGCGAGGAGCATCAGCGCCGCGCAAAGAGCCCGTCCCGCCACGGGCCGAGCATAGCGCACGCGCCGGGCGCCGCGGCGGGCTGTTCGGGCGTCGCGAGCCCGCATAGACTCGCACCATGACCGGTCGCGCTCGCGCTTGCCTTCTCTGCCACGCGCTCCTCTTCGCGCTCGCCCTCGGCGGTTGCGACTGCAACGGCCCGATGGTCGAGCCCGAATGCACCGACTCGAGGGGCTGCCCCGACGGACACGTGTGCACGGACGGCCGCTGCGTGATGCGCGGCGACCCCGACGGCGGCCTGCCGCCCGACGGCGGCGGCGGGACGATGTGCGCCGACGACCGCGCGCCGTGCGGCGCCGTGTGCTGTGGCGCCGACCAGAGCTGCCGCGACGGAGCGTGCCGCCTCGACTGCGGCGCGCGCGCCGAGTGCGGGGCGGCGTGCTGCGCCGAGGGCCAGGAGTGCTTCGAAGGGCGCTGCGCCGTCGCGTGCGACGCGATGCGCCGCTGCGGCGAGCTGTGCTGCGGCGACATGCAGGCGTGCCTCGGCGGCTCGTGCGTCGGGCTCGGCCGCGCGTGCGAGGTGACCGAGGAGTGCGAGCTCGAAGAGATCTGCCTGCCGGAGCTCGGTCGCTGCGCGCCGCGCACCGCGGTGGAGGTCTGCGAGTACCGGCCGCCGCCCGGCGAGTTCAGCCCGCGCGAGCGCTGCCGCTGGCTGCCCGCGGCCGGCGATCGCGAGGGCTCGTCGGCGGTCGTGATGACGCCGGCCGTCGCGAACCTGACCGACGACAACGAAGACGGAGTGACCGACACGCGCGACGTCCCCGACATGGTGTTCATCAGCTTCAACCGCACGGTCGACGGCTGCTGCACCGACCGCGGCACGCTGCGCGTGGTGAGCGGCGCGTGCAACGAGGACGGCACGATGAACACGCACGCGTCGATCCTCATGCCCTTCGTCGGCAACTCGTCCGGCGTCGCGCTCGGGAACCTCCACCCCGACACGATGGTGGCCGAGCGCAACCCGGAGATCGTCGTCACGTTCCGCGGCGGGGGATCCGTCGCGTTCCGCCGCACCGCGGCCGACGGGTCGGCGTGGGAGGAGCTGTGGCGCTCGACCTACCCGACGCGCCAGCACACCGGCGGCGCGAACGACAACCACGGAGGCGCGCAGCCCGTGCTCGCCGACCTCGACCGCGACGGGCGCCCGGAGGTGATCGTCGGCAACGTCGCGCTCGACGGGCTCAGCGGCGCGCTGCTCTGGGACGGGCGCGTGACCGTCGGACCGACCGCGGGCATCGGCAACAACGCCTTCCTCGGCCCGGTGAGCATCGTCGCGGACCTCGACCTCGACGGCTGGCCCGAGGTGATCGCGGGCAACACCGTCTACGACGGCCGCACCGGCGCGGAGGTGTGGACCTACACGTTCACGACGAGCAACGGCGGCTGCGCCGGCGGCCTGCGCTGCGACGGGTTCACCGCGGTCGGCGACTTCGACGGAGATCCCGAGGCCGAGGTGGTGATCGTGCGCGAGGGCGAGGTGTTCGTGCTCCACCACGACGGAACGCTCCTGCATCAGATCGCGCTCCCGAGCGGCGCGTGCTCGCGCAACGAGGGCGGCCCGCCGACCGTCGCGGACTTCGACGGCGACGGACGCCGCGAGATCGGCGTCGCGGGCGCGGACTTCTACGTCGTCGTGGACTTCGACTGCACGGGCGACCCGCTGCCGAGCGACTGCCGCTCGCGCTTCATCCGCTGGGCGGTCCCCAACCAGGACTGCTCCTCCCGCGCGACCGGCTCGAGCGTGTTCGACTTCGACGGCGATGGCCGCGCGGAGGTCGTGTACGCGGACGAGACGCGCTTCCGCATCTTCTCCGGGACGACGGGCGCGATCCTCTACGAGGACGCCACGCACCGCAGCAACACGCGGCTCGAGATGCCGATCGTCGTCGACGTCGACAACGACGGAAAGAGCGAGGTGCTCGTCCCGCAGGCCCCGACCGACGCGCAGATGGCGAGCGGGAGCCGCGCGGGCGTGATCGTGATCTCGGACCGCGACAACAACTGGGTCCGCACGCGCCGCATCTGGAACCAGCACGCGTACTCGGTCACCAACGTGACCGAGGACGGGCAGATCCCGCGCGACGTCGAGCCGAACTGGCGCAACGGGCGGCTGAACAACTTCCGGCAGAACGTCCAGCCGGGCGGGCTCTTCGACGCGCCGGACCTGGTCATCACCGACGTGTCGCTGCTCTCGTGCGTCGCCTCCGGCACGGTCGAGATCGGCGTCGTGGTCGCGAACCGGGGCGCGCTCGGCGTCGCGCCGGGCGTGCCGGTGATCGCCTGGGCGACGCCGGAGGGGGGCGTCGAGACGCGCATCGGCGTCGAGCGCACGACGCGGTTCCTGTTGCCCGGCCAGTCCGAGCGGCTCGTGTTCACGTGGAGCCCCGCGGGCGGCTTCACGTTCGAGCGCTTCACCGTGCGCGCGCGCGTCGACGACGACGGCGAGGGCGGCAGCGTCTACAACGAGTGCAACGAGGACAACAACGAGGGCACCTCGATGTCCCTCGACACCTGCCGCCTCGATTGAGCTCGGCGCGACGTCACTCGGGCTCCGGCTCGAGCGCGTAGAGCTCGCCCGTCATCCAGCTCGTCGCGAAGATGCGCGGCGGGCCGTCGCCGCCGCGCACCGCGACGCCCACGATCTGGTTGGCGCCGGGGACCGGGAAGACCTGGTGGGTGAGCGCCACGGTGTCGACGAGCGTCACGGTGGAGTCGTCGAAGCCGGCCGCGACGAGCCAGCGGCCGTCGGCGGACAGCGCGATGGTGCGCGGGTTCTCGCCGGTCTGCGCGATGCCGAGCAGGCGCAGGGTCGCCGGGTCGAACCAGCGCACCTGACGACAGCACGAGCAGCTCGCGTAGAGCCGCGCGCCGTCCGGGGCCATCAGCAGGTGGCGCGGGTAGTTGCACGGGGTGAAGCGCGTGCGCTCGGTCTCGGCGCCGCGATCGAAGACGTGGATGACGTGCGCGTACATCGCGGCGACGAAGACGCGCTGCCCGTCCGGGCTCAACGCGACCCCGCGCGGGTGCTGCCCGGTGCGCAGGCGCCGGCGCACCTCGAAGGTCTCGGCGTCGAGCTCGGTCACGCGCTCCGTCGCCCAGTTCGCGACGTAGATCCGGCGCTCGCTCGGCGACAGAGTGATGACCTTCGGGTGCCCGCCGACGACCGCCGTGCGGCGCACGGTGAAGGTCTCGGCGTCGAGCTCGTGGATCGCGTGCTCGCGGAAGTTCGAGACGTACGCGGTGCTGCCGTCGGAGCGGAAGGCGAGCTCGACCGCGTTGCCAGGGAACTCCACGCTCCCGACGCGCTCGAGCGACTCGGCGTCGTAGACGAAGACGTTCTCGCGATCGGGGCGCCCGAAGTTCGCGACCCACACGCGGCGCCCGTCCGGAGAGAGCGCGACGCTCTTGGGCTGGATGCCGGTGCGGGCGCGGCCGACGACGCGCAGGCGCGGCCGCGCGCGCTCGGTGCGCGCGACCGCGGGGCGCTGCGCGCCTGCCGCGCACGGGTCCGCCGCCGGGACGAGCAGCGCGGCAGAGAGCACGACCAGCGCGGGGACGAAGGCGAGGCGGGCACGCACGCGCGGGACTGTAGTCGCCCCGCGCGCGCGGCGCCGCTCAAGCGGCGGGCGGCCTCGCCTCGGCCTCGACCGTCCCCTCGACCGTCCCCTCGACCGTCCCCTCGACCGTCGCCTCGACCTCGGCGCGGGCGTCGGCGGTCAGGTCGAGCTCCTCTCCCGTCAGGCGCAGCTCGGCGAGGACGCGCGCGTCGCCCCGCTCGTCGAGCGTCACCGCGCGCTCGGCCGCCCGCACCGCCCGCGTGAGCTGCGCGACGTAGGCGCCGAGGCGCCGCTCGGCCATCGCGCGCTCGCGGACCGTTCCGTCGAGCCGCGGCAGCGTCCCGTCGAGCCCGCGGAAGGCGCGCTCGACGGAGCGCCGCGCGCCGCGCCCGAGCCCCCCGGCCGCGCCCGCCCACCGGCGCCGGATCGCGAGCGCCCGCAAGAGGCGCGCGCGCACCGCGCCGCGCTCGCCGCCCGCGCGGTGCGCGAGGCGCGAGGCGAGCGCGTCGTGCACCGGGTAGAAGACGACCGCGCAGGCGATCGCGGTGGCCACCGCCACCGACGCGAGGCGCGACGCGAGCTCGGCCTGCGCGAAGTGCACGAGCACCCAGCTCGCGAGGCCGCCCGCGAGGAACGCGAGCGCGACGAGCGCGCCGGCGTGGACGGGGCGCGTCGCGCGCGCGGCC
>JAHBWG010000127.1 GCA_019637095.1 Sandaracinaceae bacterium
CCCGAACGTGCCGTCGCCACGGCCCGGCCAGTAGACGACCCGGCCCCTGCGCACCTGCACGAGGTCTTGCAGGCCGTCGCCGTTCATGTCGGCGAGGCGCACCTCGGGGTTCTCGAAGTCGACGGGCAAGCCCGCGTGCACGAGGCAGCTCTCGTAGGGCGCGGTCGAGAGCGCGTACGCGGTGCCCGTCCACTCGTAGCTCCCGAAGCGGCCGTCGCCGCCGGGGAGCCAGCCGAGGTTGAGCCAGGTCTGGATCGCGGTGCCCGTCGTGCGCACCACGTCGACGAGGTGGTCCCCGTTCACGTCGAGCACGCGGATGTGCGCGCCGTCGCGGCCCAGGTCGATGCGAGGGTCGGTGTCGCCCGGGGGGAGCGCGATCTGCGCGTACGTCCACGCCCAGCCTTGGTCGGCGGGCGAGACCACGTCGGCGCCGCGCCGCGTCGGCGCCCACCAGCCGTACGTGCGGAAGCGCGGCATGTGCAGCAGGTCGCCGCGGCCGTCGCCGTCGATGTCCATCGGGACGACGTTGAGGTTGTTGAGGTTGAGCACCGCGGCGAGCGCGGGGTCGACCGCCATCGGGACCGCGTCGCTGAACGTCGCGGCGGCCCCGGCCGGCTCCGCGCGGCGGCCGGTGAAGCCGTTGAAGAAGACGCCGACCGCCGGGCCGCCCTCGGGCGTGCGGTAGCGCGCGGGGTCGGTCACGACGAGGTCGGGCAGGCCGTCGCTGTTGACGTCGAACAGGTCCGCGCGCGCCTCGTCGGCCGAGTGCGGCGGGCTCGAGGCGACGGCGCGCACGCGGCTCGAGATGCCTCCGAAGCCGGGCACCGGCGGCGAGGTCGGGCCGTCGCCGCCGAGCGCCGAGTAGCGAAAGCGCATCGGCGGCAGCAGCGCGCCCACGACCCGATCGCCGAGCGCGCGCTCGGAGACGCGCGCGTCGCCGACCCGCGCGCCGGCCGAGCCGTCGAGCGCGTCGGGGCGGCCCTCGACCTGGACCGAGGCGAGCAGGCTGTGGAAGCGATCCGCGTGGTAGCGCAGGTGGTAGCGCCGCACGAGCGTGCGCTCGTGGCTCGCGTCGTTCCACGCCGTCACCTCGACGCGCGCGAGGCGCCGCGCGGTGCCGACGCGCCAGCCCGCGGTGTAGCCCGCGAACACGTCGGGGCGGGCCTCGTAGACGAGGCGCACGCGCGCGCCGTACTGGCTCAGCGGGGCGGTGCACGCGGGGCCGGTCGCCGCGCACGCGTGCGGCGAGACGTAATAGACGTCGGTGACGTAGCTGCGCGCGTCGTCGGTGTCGTAGAGGTAGAAGACGCTCGAGCCGTGCGCGTCCGTCATCCGCGTGAGCGCCCAGCCGAACACGTCGCCCGAGCCGCCCGGGTCCGCCTCGAGCGCGTGCGCCGAGGCCTGCACCGCCTCGAGCGGGCCCGACGCGAGCGGGCCGAAGTCGAAGCGCGTGCCGTCCTTGCTCTGGACGACCCAGCGGCGCGAGTCGGGCGCGCGGAAGAAGCGCATGAAGCCGCCCTCGACGCGCGCGCGGTACTGCTGCCAGCCCGCCACGTCGGCGGGCACCGCTGCGGCGTCCGCGCTCGGGTCGGCGCTCGCATCGAGCGCCGCCGCGGCGGCCGCGTCGACCGGCACGAGCTCCTGGCCGCCGTTGTAGATGAAGCGATCCTCCTCGCGGTGCCACGACGGCGCGTCGACGTAGCGCGGCACGCCGCGGTCGGTCTGGCGGTGGATCATCGGCACGCCCAGGCTCCAGCCGAAGCCGACGGGGCCGTTGCCCCCCGTGGTCGAGTAGCCGAGCGACAACGAAGGTTGCACACCTGCACGCCCGGGCGCGACGGCGATGGGCACGCTGAAGGTCGCGGTGCCCGAGCTCAGGACCGGCGAGAAGCTCTCGCCCATGCCCTCGATGGAGCCCTCGGCGTTCGGGAGCGAGATCGCCTGCGGCGTCACCGCGCTCGCGCCTTGCTCGCCCCCGGGGAGCGCGATCGGCGTCGCGCCGGGCGCCGGCTCGTTCGGCACGCGGTCGAGGCGCTCGTGGTCGGGCAGATCCGGGCCGTCGCGGCGCTCGAGGTCGCGCGCGCCGAGGCCGCCGAGGTCGAGCTCGACCTCGGTCGGCAGGTACTCGCCGTCCTGCGCGCGGGCGGCCAGCGGGTAGCCGAGCGCGGGCGACCAGAAGAGCAGCGTCGCGAGCAGGACGCACGCCGTCTTGCGCCCGAAGCCGGGCTCGGGGACTCGGAGCGGTCGATCGGAGAAGCGCATCGGTCAGCTCGGGGGCAGGAGGTAGGCGACGAAGGACCGGTGCGCGCCGGCGGCGCCGAGGCCGCTCGCGTCGCTCCACGCGACCCAGAGGCCGCGCGCGGTGGTGAGGAGCGTTACGTCGCCCTGCAGGCCGTCTTGCAGGTGCTCCGCGAGCATCGAGGACTCGGGCGCGAGGCCGCTCGCGCCGGGGGTGAGCAAGGCCACGCCGCGGCGGCGGCCGCCGCGCTCGTAGGCCACGACGAAGTCGTCCCCGGCGAGCGCGGCGGCGCGCGGCGCCAGCTCCGCGACGGCGACCTCCCCCGGTGGCGTCCACGTCAACGCGACGTGCGTCGTCCCGGCGAGCGGCTCTCCGGCGGCGCGCACGACGCGCGCGTGCACGTCGCCGCGCGCGTCCGCGTCGCGGCTGACCCAGACGAGCGAGAAGTCGCCCGACGCCAGCCACGCCGCGTGGGGCGCCGCGCCGTCGGCCGCGCTCGGCGCGAACGGCGTCGCGTCCTCGACCGCGCCCAGGCGCCGCGCCACCACGCGCGAGCGCGCGAAGGGATCGCTCGCGTCTTCGGTCCACGCCGCGAGCACCGTCGCGCCGCTCGAGGCGAGCGTGACCTCGCGCGCGCTCGTCCCGTCGGGCGAGAGCGCGCGCTCCGGCCCGAGCACGCGGCCGCGCGCGTCGAGTGAGCGCAGGCGCAGGCGCGAGCTGCCCGGCGGCGCGACCGTGCCGCTCTCGTCGGCCCACGCGACGACGAAGCCCGCGCCCAGGCGCGCGGCGGCCGGCGCGGCCTGCCGGCCGAGCGCGTGCTCGTTCGCGCGACGCGGCACCGACGGCGCGCCGCTCGGCGGGACCAACGCGTACGCGATCCCCGCCTCGCTCGCGTCGATGCCGGGCGAGGACCACACGACGGCCCACCCGCTCGCGAGCCCCACCACCGCCGGCGCGAGCGCCTCGCCGGCGCTCCCCCCGCGCGCGAGCACCAGCACTTCGTCGGCCACCAGCTCGACGCCGGCCGCGTCGTAGCGGCGCGCGCGCACCTCGAGGCCCTCGCCCACGCTCGCGCCCCACACGAACAATAGGCGGCCCGCGTCGTCGGCGGCGACGGACGTCGAGCCGGGCAGGTCCTCCTCGCCGGGCCGCGAGGACACGACGAGCACCGCCGGCCTGCAGTCCGGTGAGCACGCGTCGCCGCCCTCGAGGTTGCCGTCGTCGCAGCCCTCGCGCGCCGGGTCGGGCCCGGGCTCGCGGTAGCGATCGCCGCAGACGCCGTAGCTGCACGCGGCGCCGACGCAGAAGCGCTCCGGGTCGGTGAAGCACGGAGTGCCGTCGGGGGCGTCAGCGTAGAGGCAGCCCTCGCCGTCGCACGCGGCGAGCCGGCACTCGACGGGCGAGCACGCGCAGGTCGCGGCGTCGGGGACGCCGGCGTCCACGAACCAGCCCGCCGCGTCGATCGGTTGGATGGTGATCCCCGTGACCTCGGCCGCGTAGTACACGGGCGGCGAGGGACCGGCCCCGCCCTCGCCGATGGCGGAGCCGGCGTCGGTGGGAGCGGGCACGCTGCAAGCGGCCAGCACCGCAGCGGCCAGCGCGAGGATACGCATCGACGTCACTCGTCGCCGCCGCAGGACAGCCGCTCACCCGTCCGCGTGAAGTAGCGATACTCCCAGGCGAGCTGGATGTCCTCGATCCGCGTGACGTCGATGCCCGGGATGTCCCAGATCCTGAGCGTGTAATGACCCGGGAGCGGCCGACCGCGGAGCTCACTACGCCAGTAGTCGGCGAGGAGAGAACGGTCGGCCGATGAGAGCGGGCTCGTGAGGTAGCGCTCCGCGGCCAGAGCCCGCGCGCTCTCGATGCGCCCATCGAACAAGTAGACCGGATGAACGGAGCCCTCGTGCGTGCGCACCCCGTACGCCCCTGGGATGGGCGCCGTGAGGCTCTTCTCGGCCAAAGGCCGATGCACGAGGCTGATCGGCACGTTCGCGGTGCCGAAGCACGCAGAGCTCCCCGTCCCCCGGCAGTCGCGGATGCCCGTCCCCACGACGTTGAACGCCACGTTCCCCGTTCGGTAGTTGAAGTTTCCGAAGGCGAAACCACCCTCGAAGCCGTTCGTTCGGCCCACGAGCTGTTCTTCGGTGAGCGCGAAGCCAGCCTCCCAGTAGCAGAACGTCTCGGCCCTCTCGCCCTCCGCGCAGCGCTCCGAGAACCCGCCCGCGCAGAGCGACGCACAGTCGTACCGCCATCCGCCGAGGAACGTGCCCGGATCGTCGGTCGGACACGAGAGGTAGCGCGCGAAGCCGGGCGCGGTCGTGGCGAAGAAGGGGACGGGATGGAACACGCCCGGCGCGGCGTCCACCGCCATCTGCGTGAGCGAGCGCCACTCGGCCATCGGGCTCGGGCCGTCCGTGCTCCGCGTGCCGACCGTCCGGTCGACGCGCTCGAGCTGGATCCCGGCGACATCGATCACCTGCGGGAGGGCGGCGCCAGCCACCGGGAAGACCCCGACCCGCGCGACCGTCGGCTCGGAGACGAATGCAAACCGGAAGTACCGCTGCCAGGGTGGGAGGAGCCGCTCAGCGCGGATCCCGTCTGCCGTGAAGACGCCACCGACCCCTCCCATGCTGGGCTTCTCGATCGCGCTCCCTCGGATGTCGACCGCCCCGGCTGCCGCCGCGGACGTCGCTGGCGAGTACCAGCTCAACCGGTAGAGGCCCACGGGCAGGAGCAGCTCCTGCACCCAGGCCGCGTCGTCCGTGTAGTCCGTGTCCGCCGGGTAACGACCGAACGTCACGCGGAATGGACGCGCCGGCTCCGTCGGGCCGCTGGCTCCGAGCCCGACGACAGGTGCACCAGTCATCGGATCGACGAGCTCCAGCGCTTCCACATCGACACAGTCGACGGAGATGAGGTCCTCCTCTTCCGCGCCGCTCGGGCGTTCGAGGCACCCCTCCGCCGGTACGTGCCACGCCGGGCGGCTCTCCGCGACGCGAGTACCGGTCTCGCTCGGCATCGACTGCTCTCGTAGGTCGTTGCTCGCTCCGACGAGGTTGTCCGCGGCTCCACTGCACGGCCCCCGAGCTCGAATGAGGTCGTTGCGCACGCTCACCACCATCGCGTCGTCCCCGCTGGTGTAAGGGTTGTCGAAGCGGTAGGACTCCACGTAGTCCTCGAGCCGGCTGACGTAGTCCCCGAGGAACATCTGGCGCACTGTGTCAGGCGTTGGCTCGAGCGCTTCGGGGTCGCGGATCGCAGCGTAGTTGATGCCTGTCGCGTTGCAGACATCGTCGGCCCAGGTCCGCGGAGGATCGACGAGGCTCGCGCAGCCCACTTCGGCGAGGTTCACCCCGAAGCGCTGCTCGACGGCACGGCGCGCCACGATGGCGTGTCGCACCGCCGCGCGGTGAGCCGCCTCGTAGCGATACAGGTCGACGTTGTACACGCGGCGGAGCGCCGTGTTGAGCTGGTACTGTCGGCCGGCGGCGTCGGAGCCGGCAAAGGCAGCCTGGGCGAGCGCGGACTGCGCCGACTGCCGGCTCTGCCGGAGTTCGGCGAGGATGGACTCGACGGCGTCCGCGCCGTCCTGGAGGGATGCCTCGAGCGTCGCCAAGTTGGTCGCCCGAGCCTGCATCGTACTGCTGAAACTGAGGAACAGGCGTTCCTCTTCGCGATCGAGATTCGAACGCTGCAGAGCTGACGTCGCCAAGGCGATCCCGAGCTGTGCAGCCGCGATGCCGCATGCGGCCCCGAACTGGCTCCCCGCACACTGGACGAGCGTGTCCACTGCCTGAGAGAGATTCTGGAGGTAGGAGATCGCCCGCTCTGCGTCGACGGAGCTCACGTTGCTCTTCAGCAATTCGATGTCGCGGGCCGCATCCCTCAGCTGGTCCGCGATCTGCCGTGGCGCCTCAGCCCGAGCACGAAGAGCCGTCCGGAGCCGTGAGATCACGCGCCCGTACTCGCCCACGTCGGGGCGAACATCGCCCGCCTCTCCCCGAATAGCGTGCACCACATCACGTGGGAGGTTCTGTGCAACTTGGCGAATCGCTAGCTGGTCCAGGCGCTCCGCCGCACAGCGCATCTGCGCCTGGACGCGCCCAACGTCCGCCATCGAGTAGATAGCACCAGGCTCCGTACGACACTGCGGCAGCGAGTTCTCGGGGACGGACCTCGCCACCTCGCACATGAGCTCCATGGCGTCGAGCACATCACGCCGGGTGAAGTCACTTCGGTATAGACTCCCCGTCTGATCCTCGAAGATGTGCGCCCGGTTGGTGCGGAACTGGTCTTCACCGCGGTTGGTGGCGTCCCATGGAGTGCGTGAGAAGAGGTGCGTCAAGTGGTCGAGATGGCGCTGGCGAAAATTGCGACGCCCGCTCCACAACGGCGCGTGCTCCGGAAGGTCGGCGCGCACGAGAGCGGCGTACGCAACCCAGGAACCGTCGTGGTAGCTTGCAATCGAGAGATCTCCAACCTCCGCCCCAGGAACCTCGGGGACCGGCGAGCCGCTCGGACGCGGGCTCCCGGGCGCGAGCCCCCGCCAGACCCGGCGCGCGATGGTACGCGCCCGTGCATCGTCGTCGTTCTGAAAGGCGGCCCCATGGTTGAGGAAGCCGAACGGCGCGCTCTCCGTGACCATGCGGTCGACGGCCTCCCCCGCGCCGTCGCCGGGCACGCCGTGCTCCTCGTTGCCGTCGTCGTGATCACCAACGTCGTTGATGGAGGTCCACACTACGATCCTCCCGAAGTTGCTGGGGGGAACCACGACCATCCCGGAGAGCCGCCCGTCCTCGCCGAACTCGGCAGAGCTCCCGATGCGCCACGGCCGCCCCTCGAGATCGTGAACCGTTCGCAGGCCCGCCTCGACGCTACCGGAGGAGACGCTCAATCCCTCGTAGTGCGTGGGAAGCCATGTCTGGCTCAGGCCCACGCCCGCTAGCGCTCCGAGGGTAGCAGCCGCACGCCCCATCCTGCGGTTGAAGTCGGCCCGCTCGAAGCGGGCGCTGCAGTCCGTCGTGGACCCGAACAAGCCGCCATGGACGATCGCGTGAGAGAGCCGCGTGACACAGGGCCAGCCCGCCATCGCGGGGCCCGGAGCAGCGCGATTGTCGAAGGGATAGCCAGTTCCTGCGATATGGCCGGTGATCGAGTCCGGCACCCAAGGTGAGCCATCGAGGGTGAACTCGCTGAAGTCAAGAGGAAGACCAACCCAGCCGATCCGGTCCGCCCAGTAGCGGACGTTCTCGTAGTCGAAGAAACCGCTAGCGACGATCTCGCGCTGGTCGAGCGTCTCCGAGGTCGGCCGATACCCTAGAAGCCGCAGCCGGCGGAGCATGTCACAATCGATCCGTGCCGCGTGGCCTCCGCCCGGAACCGATGACCCTGCTCCAGATGCACCGGGGAACAGGCCGAGGTAGTCGCCCTCAGCGACGATCGCCATGCGCTGGTTCGAAGCGAGCCCCTCGGGGGCGGGGCAGTCCATGGCGAGGTTGCCGGTCCGCGACCGGGCCTCGAAGGGGCAGTTGTCCCGCGCACCTTCGCACAGGATCTGGCGGGCGCCGTTGCGGTACCAGTAACAGATGGGCCGCTCCTCGGTCCCCAAGGCGACGACGTCGACATTCGCGGACGCCTCGGAGACTCCGAGGCATGAGAGCAGCGCCTCCGTTTCGAAGCTGGTCGCGCCAGCCGGGGCGAGGATACTCGCCACGCAGGAGGTACCGACGCAGGTGTACCGAGGCGGACACATCGTAGGCGCAGTCACCTCGTCGCACGTCATCGTGTGAACGAGCTGGTTGAGGCTGAACGCTTCGGCCGCGCCGTCCCCCGCGTTGAAGAGGTCGCTGAGGTTGAGGGGCACTCCGCACAGGTCGACGACGCGGTCCGCGGCGCGCTGAGCCTCCTGGTCGAGGGTCAGCCCGGCCTGAAGCAGGCGCTGGCCGAGCTCGTCGGCTCGGTCGGCGGAACGGCGCGCCGTGCGGAGGTGGTGGCGCCACGAGGTCTCGAAGCGATCGCCGTCGTCGATGATCTCGTCCTCGAGCGGGATGGGCCCACCCGCCAGCGTGTCCGCGCACGCGACGGCGGGGCTCATGTCGGCGTCCAGCTCGAAGATGGTCGTGGCGTCGCCGAACGACTCGCGGTCGAACGGTAGGGAGATGCAGCTCCACTCGCCCTGTGTCGGAGCGCGAGCCGTCCACGGGATACCCGCGATGGCCTCGAACGCGCCTGGTCCGCTCTCGCGGTCCTCTCGGCGACGCACGACGTACCAGTAGGGTCGGGCGGGTGCTTGGCCTGTCGCCGGACCCGTGATCATCCACTGGACGTAGTCCGCCCACCCGAGCGCGTGGTCGGGCTCACGACCGTTGGTCGGAGCCGGCGCCGGGTTCGAGAGACTGCACGCTTCGTCCTCGATCTTGCCCTCCGTGGCGCACCTCAGCGCGGGTGTGCCCTCGACGATGCGAAGACGGGAGGCCGGGACGCCGAAGACGCGGATGCGCCAGCCTTCCTGGACCCCATCGTTGCGAGAGCAGACTTCCGTCCGGGCGGCGCCCCGCGCTGTCGCGTCTTGGATGATCGTCGCGAAGATCCCGCGCATGCGGGCCCCTGCCTCGGTCTCCGCGAGGCGTTCGTCGGCGATCGCCCGGCGCGCGACAGTGTGGGCCGCATCGACGAAGTAGGCGCGCTCCGAACGCTGAGGGATGGGGACTGACCGCTCGAGCGCATCGAATCGATGAGTGGGCTCGCGCCACAGGGCGCTCCGTCCCGCGGTGACGTAGTGAACGACGGGGGGCGGGGTCGGCGACGCCATCGTCGTCCGGTCGAAGCGGCCCGCTGGCGGAACGCGGGGCGTTCCATCGGGTGCCGGCATGAGCGCGGGAACCGGCGCGCGGTAGCCGATGGGACGCGCGAAGACGGCGCCCTCGTGGACCATCCGGGCCCGCGCCTGCCGGAAGTGGTTCGCGGTGAGGCCGAACGCACTGGCGAGCTGCTCTTCGTTCATGGCGTCGAGCTCAGGGCGGTTGAGCCGCTCGGCGAGCCGCGGGCTCACCTGGTTGCGGATGAGTGACCGAAGGGAGGTCGCGCCATCGGGGACGACGGCCGGGTCGTCGACGATCCGCTCGAAGCGGGCGCCGCTCGCGCGCAGGAGCGACAGGGCGGTCCCGCAGTGCCCGTTGCACGGGGGCTGGCCGCCGATGCCAGTACGTTGCAGCTCCAGGTAGGACGCGCCGAAGGGGTCTTGGCGGAGCTCGCCCGTCTCCATCGGGAGGGTACCGTCCAGCTCTCCGAGGCCCCCGGTGTGGGCCTGCAGTGCCACGAGACGAGAGAGGTTGCGGTCGAACCAGGCCAGGCGAGCACCGCGACCGCGGTCGGCGAGGCCGGTGAGATCTCGCTCCGCGACGCCAGCGACGATGCGGCCTCCGTCGCGGGCCGCCGCCTCCCCGAGCCGCAGCGCCTCGACCACCGTCGAAGCCAGGACCTCCGCCGTCGACTGGTCGGGGACGGGCGTTCCCTCGGCCGTCCCGATAGGGAGCTCGAGGCGGCCATCTTCGCAAGAAGACGCGTCGGCGAAGGCGTCGAGGACGACGTAGATCGCCGCGGCCGCGCTCCGCTGAGCGAGCTGTTGCAGCGCCGCGCGAGACTCGGCGTCCTGCGGAGGCACTCGTGCGGCGGGCGTGTTGGACGAGCTCTGGAGCAGCGTCACGCCCACGGCACTTCCGAGCTCTCGGAACATGAGGGCTTGGCAGAGGGCTGCCTGGGATGGGCAGACGTAGTTGGTCGAGCAAGCATCTCCAGAGTTCCCACACCCGGAGAACGCCGGCGTACCGTGGAGCTCGACGCTACAGTGCTGCACCACGAGATCGGCGAAGGTCGAAGGGAGCACTTCGATGGCTTCTCCGACCGTGGAGGTGCCCGATATCATCGTACCGGATACGGGCACGACGGTGAAGTTCATGCGCCGCAGACGCTCGCTCGATGCGTCGGCGTCGCCGTCGGTGTCGAGCAACTCGACGTCGGGGCCGAGGCATCCGGCGACGACGATGGAAGCGAGGGTGACCAGGGCTCGGAGTCGGTTGGAGGTCATGGCGGTCCTTCTCGGGTCAGGGGACGGAGCGAGCACAGCGAATGCCGACGGGAGCATCGAGGACGTCACCAGCAGTGCGTCGCTCGCGGGACGGGACACCGAGCGGGTACGCCAGATCGAGCCTCACGCTCGGGAGTCGATCGGCAGGCGCGCCGCGCAGAACGTAGAGGAGTGAGCCGCTCGCAGGCGGAGGTGGACCCTGCGGATCGACGAGGGACGCGGGGTCCGCGTAGTAGTCCCTGTCGAAGTAGTCGGCGGTCCACTCGAACGCGCCGCCGAGCTGGAGGTACGTGCCGTAGTAGGAGCGCGCCCCGGGGAGCGCGTCGATGGCGAAGGCGGCGGTGTTGGCCGCGAGGGAAGGCGAGCCCGGGCAGTTGCCTCCGGGGATCAGGTCGCAACGGAACTCGTCTCCATCCCAGAGATAGTGCGGAGCACGCGGGGCGGGGCCGCGGGCCGCCTTCTCCCATTCGGCCTCGGTGGGGAGCCGGCGCCCTCCATCCCAGGCGCAGAATCGCGCGGCCCATGGGTGAGGCGCACCCTGGAAGGGATAGCGACCACGCGTTGGCGTATCGTAGGAGCGTACGTTGGCAGTGCCCGTGGGTCTGAAGCAGTGGCCTGCGTCGACACAAGCCCGGTAGCGGTCGTTCGTCACGGGGTAGCGGTCGATGTAGAAGCTGGAGACGTGGACCTCCGCGATCGGGGTGGCGAACAGCGAGCGCTCGCTGCCTCGAACGAACGGTCCGCCGGGGATGCAGACCTCTTCTTGCTCCATCGGGCTCGTTCGGGCCGTACCGCCGCAAGGGTCACTGCACGCGCTCGTCGTCTCCCAGCGGCATCGGTCGTCGCAGCGCTGCTCCTCCGCCAGCCCCGCCGCGCAACTCGCTTCGTGTCGACGGAGGTCGCCCGGTGTGCATTCGCCGTCGCTCGGCGCCGTGGTCTCCCATGGAGTCCATTCGCAGGTCGTGAGGCAGATTCGCTGCTGTTCCCCGCACAGCCCGAGGTCTTCGCGCTCCACCTCGCCCGCGCGGCACTCGCCCTGACCGAGACACGCGCTGATGAGCTCCCAGTGCCCTGTCGCCGTGCACTCCTCGGAGCCCATCCCGCAGAACCCGCACGGCGCCAGCCGGGTGGCGCCGGGCGAGTCGCAACGCTCCGGGCCCGCGTCGACCCCCGCGTCGCTCCCAGCGGCATCGCGAGGCGCGCCGTCGAGAGCGCCGGCGTCCAACGCCTCGGCCGCGTCGACCCGCTCGCCCGCGTCGCCGGGTCCAGCGTCGAGGCCCGGCATCTCGCCGCCGCACCCCGCCAGCAGCCCGACTGCCAGCAGCGCGGCGGGTGCCCGCCTCCGGCGCAGGCACAAAAGAAGCGGCAGACCCAGCAGCCCCCACGGCGCGGTTCCTGACCCGCCAGGGCTCGCCGAGCAGGTCGCCGAGCGCGGCGCACAGACCCGCTCGTCCGCCCCTCCGACTCGGGCGCAGCGCGTTCCGGCCGGACACTCGTCGTCCGCGGCGCACACGTAGGTGCAGGTCCCGCCACCCAGCCCGGCCAGGCAGCGATCGCCGAGACACGTGGATGGGCGCTCGCAGTCGCTTCCGAAGCGGAGGTCTCGCTCGCATTTGCCCTCGACGCACCAGCGACCCGTGGCGCAGTCCTCGTCGCCCGCGCAGCGGTGAGCCTCCTCGACTGGGTCGACGAGCGCGGCGCCGAGGGCGGGATAGAGCGCACACACACCGGCGACGTCGTCGGTGGAGAGGGTTGCCTGTTCGGGGCCTCGATAGATCGGGTGCATGGTGGTCTCCTCGTCGTCCGGTGTGCATGAGAGCGCGGGCTCCTCGAGCTCGCAGGGATGGGCGAGGCCCAGCACGTGACCGAGCTCGTGTACGAGCAGCGCCCTCAGGTCGCGGAACCCGCCCAGGCCTTCCTGAGGGTGTGCGCCCCATTCGAACGCGGTGTTGAGGTGCACGGCGGCGCCGGTGATCGCGACGCTCCCATCGGGGCGCGTCGTCAGGGCGAGATCCGTCGCGCCGGCGGCGTCGGGTGCGAGGCCACGCGCGGCCCAGTCGTCCACGAAGCCGATGTGGACGGTCGCCGCATCGCGCCGCGACGAGCGGAGCATCGGCGCGCTGCAAGAGAGCGAGCCCCAGACCTGGATGGCGGCGGCGAGCTCGGCCTCGACGAGGGCGCGCTCCGCGGCGCTCATGCCGGCGTGCGGGAGGAACGCCACGCCGGCGGGCTCCTGCCACACGATCGGGGCGGCCGACCCTTCGACGTCAGCGAGGGTTCGGTACGCGGCGGCCGGCGCGGCCGTCAGCGCGCCGAGCACGCCCACCGAGGCCAGTGCGGCGACGGGAATGTGCGAGACACACGAAGTTGCTCCATCCGACACGACGACCTCCTCCGACCACGAGTAGCTACACCGGCCTCGCGCGCTCGGGATCACCCCCCTGGGGGAGATCGCCGCGCTGCGCCGGCCCTGCGTGTCGCTCGGCGAGTGACTGCACGAGACACGCGAAGTTGCTCTCTCCGGCATGACGGCGTCGTCCACGCACGGGTGGTTACACCCGCCGCACGCGCTCGGGATCACCCCCCTGGGGGAGATCGCCGCCGCGCGCTGTCGGACGGCGTCGCCTTCGCTGTCGACGGCGTGCACCCTACGAGCACCCCTTGCGCTTGCGACCGCTCGGCCGCGTGAGGCCGCGGGGAGGCGTGGGGACTGGCGTCGACGGGGACGGCGGCGCGGGATCGATCGGCTGGAGGATCGCGTCGACGAGCGCTTGGAGCGTGGCGACACCGCCCTTCGTGATGGCGTTGCGCCGGTGGGTCTTGACCGTCTCGGGCCGGATCCCGAGGGCGCGGGCGGTGGCGCCGCGGCTGAGGTCCTGCGCGCTCGCGCGGATGACCTCGAGCTCGCGGTCGGTGGCGCCCGTCGCGTCGGCGAAGTGGTCGAGGTCGGACCAGCGGACGCACGCGGCGAGCTCCGCCGCGCGGCGCACGAGCGGGTCGAGGGCGTCCTCGAGGTCGACGGGCTTCGGGAGGTAGACGATCTCGGCGGCGGCGCACTCGGCGGCGAGGCGGCGGTCGAGCGCGCCGGTGAGCAAGACGACGGGCGCGCGCGGGTAGCGCTGGCGGAGGGTGACCGCGAAGGCGAGGCCGCGCGGCTCGGGGCGCGCGGTCTCGTCGAGCGGGAGGGTGTGGTCGACGACGAACCCGCACGGGAGCACGCCAGGCTCGCGGAGCAGCGCCTCGGCGTCGCGGACGCTGGCGGCGCCGCGCACGGGGAGCGCGTCGAGGAGGCCGAGCACGTTGGCGACGGCGCGGCGGGTCGCGGCGTCGTCGTCGATGTGGACGATGAAGGGGCGGTGTCGGGGCACGCCCCCCTCATCGGCGCGGACCGCGGGCGGTTTCCGGCGAAGATCGCGAGCCCGCGCGACGAGCGGGCGCGCGGCTCAGCGGGTCGCTTCGAAGACGTACGCGGCGACGTCGGCGATCTGCTCGGGCGTGAGCTGCTGCGTGAACGCGGGCATGACGCCGATGCCGTTCGCGACCGCGGCGTGGACCTGCTCGAGCGAGGGGCCGAGCGCGTCGAGGTCCGGGCCGATGGTGCCGCTCGCCTCCGCCTCCGCGAGCGCGTGGCAGGTGGCGCAGGTGGGCTGAGCACGCTCGCGGAAGATCGCGCGGCCGCGACGCCCGGCGTCGGAGAGCTCGATCGGGCCTTCGCGGCGACGCCGGCCGCCGGCGTCGTCCACGATCGGACGCAGGCACGCCGCGTCACCGGCGTCGCAGACCTGGACGACGACGCCCATGTCGCGCCAGCTGTCGTTGCCGTAGCCGCGGTCGTTCTCGTGGCGGTGCTCGGGTTGTACGCGCCCGCTCACGGTGGTGACGCGCGAGAAGAGCGGCAGCGCGCCGATCTCGGCCTCGAGCGCGAGGTGGAACACGCGCCAGGCGTACGGGCCGAGGTCCGGGCCGACGAGCGCGGCCTCGCGCCAGCGCTCGCCGTCGGTGCTGACCTCGACGCGCGCGACCGCCTCGGTGCCGCCGAAGGCGACGCCGGTGACCTGGAGCGTCCCGGCGCGCTGCGGCGTGCGCGCGGTCGGCGAGGTCACGAAGGACTTGGGCCCCATCGCCCACATCGACGGTTGGTCGGCCGCGCCGGCGACACCGATCGCGCGCAGGCGGTAGCTCGTCGCGTGGATCCTCGCGCGCGTGGGCTCGTCGGTGAAGGCGATCCGCGAGGCGTACTTCACCATGTTGACGCCGTAGTAGCCGGGGACGACGAGCCGCAAGGGGCCGCCGTGGACGAGCGGGATGCGCTCGCCGTTCATCTCCCACGCGAGGAGGCAGTCCTCGAGCGCCTTCTCGAGCGGGATCGAGCGCTCGACGATCACGTCGTCGCGCTCGACGCCCTCGGGCAGCGGCTCGCCACCCGTCGTCGTCAGGAAGCGCGCGCCGTCGACGACGCCGCCGAAGCGCTCGACCACGCGCGAGATCGGCACGCCGCTCCAGAGCACGCAGCCAGCAGCGCCGACCCCCCACGGCGTGCCCGAGGGGCCGTGCTCGAAGAAGCGGCGCCCGTTGCCCGAGCACTGGAGCACCGTGGCGACGGTCACGAGGCCGAGGCGCTCGAGCTCGTCGAGGCGGATCTCGCCGGGCTCGCGGACGCCGCGCACCTCGAGCGTCCAGCCGGCGCGATCGGCGACGAAGGACGCGGGCGGGAGCCCGACGTTCTGGCGAACGAAGAGGCGCGGCGTGGCGGTGACGACGCTCGTGCCGAGCCACTCGCGGCGCGTCTCGAAGGTCGGCGGCGACGCGCTGTGGACGACGAGCGCGTCCATGTCCTTTGCGGCGCGCGCCGGGTCCACGGCCGGCGGCGCGAGCGGCGCAGGCGGCAGCGGCGCGGGGCTCACGGGGGGCGCCGGCTCCGTGTCGCAGCCGACGGCGCCGGCGAGGAGGGCGCCGCCGCCCACGCCGAGGGCCTGCGCGAAGAAGCGCCGCCGGCCGTTTCGCTCCGCGCTGGTCATGGTCGATCCTCCGCCGATCGTACGCGCTCGGGTGCTGCGCTCCATGCGCGCGCGAAGCACGCCTCGAGCGCGCGCGCGGCGGGCTTGCCGCGCAGGGTGAAGCTCGTGTCGCGGGGGCCACCGACGCCGAACCAGTTCCACGCGTAGAAGCCGTCGATCACGCCGCGACCCGCGAACGCCTCACAGAACGCGTCGTAGAGGACGCGCTGCTGCTCGAGGTCGACGATCGACGCGCGGTCGGCGGGCGGTCCGTCGTCCCAGGGAGCGCGCGCGGCGCCGCGGCGGCTGGGGTAGCCGACCTCGGTCAGCACCACCGGGCGCCCGTGCCGCCGCGCGAGCGCGGCGATGCGCGCGCGGGGCCGCTCCCAGGCGCGGGCGAGCGCCGCCGCGCTCGGCGCCTCGTCGCCGTGCGACAGCGGGAAGTAGGCGGTGAGGCCGATCTCGTCGAGCGCGTCCCAGAAGCGCACGTCGTCGAGGCGATCCCAGTTCGCCGAGTAGGCGAGCGCGCCGGAGAAGCGCAGCCGCACCGCCGCGACGAGCGCGCGCCACCGCGCGTCGTACGGCTCGAGAGAGGAGAGCTCGGAGCCGACGACGAGGCGCGTCACGCCCTCACGCTCGGCGAGCGCTGCGAGCCCGAGGACGAGCTCACCGTATCGCGCAAACCAAGTGTCGAGCCCGTCCGCCGGCGTGAGCTGGCCACGCCACTCCTCGGCCCGACGCTCGAGCAGGTGCACGATGGGCATCAACCCGACGCGCAGGCCGCGCGCGCGCGCGTCGCGGATCGTCCGGGTGAGCGCGGCCTCGCTCGGCGCGTGGCCGGGCCGCATCACGAGATCGGAAGAGAAGCGGTCGCGCTGCGAGAGCTGCACGACGAGGAGCACGTCGCTCGCGCCGCGCGCGCGCAGCTCGCGGAGCATCGGGCCGTAGTCCCACTCGGGGTCGGTGGCGAAGAGGCCGAGCGCGACGCCGCGCACCGCTGCGCCGTCCGAGCCCACCGCGGGCTCACGGTCCTCCGCGCCGCCGGCCGCGCCGAGCGCGGTGGCGAGCGCGATCGTCGCCACGAGCGCGGCGCGCCTCACGGCTCCGCCGGGAGGTCGAGGCGGCTGTACTCCGCCCACGACCCGTCGTAGTTGAGGTGCCGATCGGGCGGGACGCCGAGCTGGTGGAGCGCGAAGTCGACCGCCGCGGAGCGCGTGCCGCTCTGGCAGTAGGTGACGATCGGCCGCTCGAGCGAGACGCCGCGGCGAGCGAAGAGCGCGCGCAGCTCCGCTGGCGCGCGCAGGCGGTGATCGGCGACGGGGTCGCGCAGCACGTCGAGCCACTCGAGGTGGCGTGCGCCCGGGATGCGTCCCGCGCGCGCCGCGCTCGGCTCGCGCTCGGCGCCCGACCACTCGATCGCGCTGCGCGTGTCGACGAGCTGCGTGTGCGGGCTCGCGTCGAGGAACGCGCGCACCGAGGACCAGCGCAGCGGTGGGTCGCGCGGCGGGTGCAGGGTGATCGCGCCAGGCGCCGCGTCGAGCCCGTCACCGCCCGCGATCCGGTGGCCCGCCGCCTTCCACGCCTCGAGCCCGCCATCGAGCACGCGCACTTCGAGCCCGCCGACCGCGCGCAGCGTCCACCAGAGGCGGTACGGCTCGGGTCCACCGTCTCCCATCAGCACGACCGTCTCGCCGTCGTCGGCGCCGCGCGCGCGCAAGAGCGCCTCGAGCTCGCGCGGGCCACGCGAGAGCCCGGGGATCGGCTCGCGGCTCGAGTAGTCGCCGCGGTCGAGGCGACGCGCGCCCGGCACGTGGCCCGCCGCGAAGCGGTCGGGCGGGCGCACGTCGAGCACGACGAGCGAGAGCGCCCCGAGCGCCTTGGCGAGCTCGGCGACGCTCACCATCGCCTCGGGGTGGAGGTAGCCCGCGGCCCTCGCGTCCTCGCCGAAGCGCGCGAGCGCGGCCTCGGCCTCCTCGGGGCTCGCGGCGTACGCACCCGCCGGCGGGGTCACGCCCGTCGGCTGCGAGGCCGCCGGGGTCTCGCCGAGCATCGGCGTCGGCACCGACGACGCGGAGCCGCTGCGCGGCGTGTGCAGGTACCACGCGCCGCCGAGCACCAGCGCGCCGACGACGTTCGCCACCAGGGCGTGACGGCCGAGCGCGGGCAGCGCGCGCTGGAGCGGCCAGATCTCCTGCGCGAAGAACTCCTTCGGGAACGTCTCGACCCCGGCGAACCCGAGCCGCTTCGGCGGCTCGGGCGGCATCTTCGCGGTGCCGAAGATCCAGTCCCAGATCGAGAAGATGATCCCGAAGTTGACGGTGCTCTTCTCGTCGCCGTCGTAGTCGTGATGCCAGATGTGCATCCGCGGGCTGTTGAGCACGTAGCGCCAGACGCCGTGGCCGAGGTCGAGGTTGGCGTGGTTCAGGTGGCCGATGAGTGTGCCGAAGATCGCATGGACCATCAGCGCCTCCCACGCGAACCCGAGGAACACGAGCGGGAGGTAGAGCACCGACTTGTAGACGATGACCTCGAGCCACGAGAACCGGAACGAGACGATCCAGTCCATCTCACCGTCCTCGATGCTGTGGTGCGCCTTGTGGAGCTCCCAGAGGAAGGGGACGCGGTGCAACAGGTTGTGCACGCACCACTGGATGAAGTCCACCACGAGGAGGGCGACGATGATCTGCGCCCAGAGCGGCCAGCCGGCGGCGGCGTTGCGGTAGACCGCCTCGGTCCAGCCCCGACCGGCGAGCAGGGCGTCGACGTGCGGGAGGAGCCAGGTGTCGGCGAGGCCCGCGAGCAGGATCCCGAGGAAGTGCCCGTTGAAGCCGAGGTGCAACAGGTCGGAGCCCAGGCGCGGGCGCAGCTGTTTCTGCCCCTTCCGCCACGGGAAGACGCGCTCGAGCGCCATGACGAGGACGCTCAACGCGGCGAGGCTGATGGGGTAGAGGTACGCGAGCACTCCGACGAGGAGCATTCTTCAAGAAGCGCACCACGCCCACCTCGATCGGAAAAGCCCCCCGGATCGGCCCCGGCGCGCAACGTCGCGCAGCAGCGGCGAAACCACTTGAAACGACCCCGACAGCGACGG
>JAHBWG010000128.1 GCA_019637095.1 Sandaracinaceae bacterium
GACTCATCCGCCTCGGCGCCGGGGCATCCGCGCCCAGGACGGGAGGACTCCTCGAAATACCGGCAGTATTCCTCGTCGTCCGCCCGGCCTCGGCGCGACGCCGCGACGCCGATCCGAACGAGTTCTTCCTACGCGGCCCCTAAACGGCTCGTGCTCCTGGTCCACCTCGGGCTGCTCGCGCCCCTCGGCGCGGGCTGCGACGGCCTGAGCTCGCGGATCCACCCGGACCTGCCGCTCGCGGAGCTGCCGCCGGGCGAGGAGCAGCGCCTCTGCCGCTTCACGACCGACGTGCTCGCGGACACCGAGCCGTCGTGCGTGCGCTTCACGCGCGAGTTCGACGCGTGCGTCGCGAGCCCGCCGTGGCGGGCGTGCGCGGCCGACGGTCGCGAGGCCGACGTCGGGAGCTGGGAGGCGTGCGTGCGCGCGAGCCGAGACTGCGCCGCGGACGCCGAGGTCTGCTGGCACGTGGCCTGTCTGTGAGCGCGATGTCCTCTGGAGCACCGACCGAGATCGAGCTCACCGACCCGAGCCTCGTGGTCCTCGCGGGCACGTCGGGGAGCGGCAAGTCGACCTTCGCGGCGGCGCACTTCGCGGCGACCGAGGTGCTCGCGTCGGATCGCTTCCGCGCGATGATCACGGACGACGAGGGCGACCAGCGCGTGAGCGGGCACGCGTTCGAGCTCCTGCACGCGGTGGCGGAGAAGCGCCTGCTCCACGGCAAGCTCACCGTGGTGGACGCGACCAACGTCGAGCGCGAGCCGCGCCGCGCGCTCGTGGCCATCGCGCGCAGCCAACACCTGCCGGTCGACGCCGTCGTGCTCGACCTGCCGATCGAGGAGTGCATCGCGCGCGACGCGGCGCGCCCCGGTCGCAGCGTGGGCGAGCGCGTGGTGCGCGAGCAGCGCGCGCAGCTCGACGAGAGCCTGCGCTCGCTCGCGAGCGAGGGCTTCCGGCGGGTGATCCGGCTCGAGGGCGCCCGCGCGATCGACGCGGCCCGGTTCGTCCGGCGCCCGCTCGACTGCGACCGGCGCGAGCTCACCGGCCCGTTCGACCTCGTCGGCGACGTCCACGGCTGCCTCGACGAGCTCGAGGCGCTGCTCGCGGCGCTCGGCTACACGCCCGAGGGCGCGCACCCGGACGGGCGCCGCCTGATCCTGCTCGGCGACGTCGTCGATCGCGGGCCGAAGATCGCGGGCGTGCTGCGCCTCGTGATGCGCGCGGTCCGCGCGCACGGCGCGCTCTGCGTCATCGGCAACCACGAGGCGAAGGTCCTGCGCTGGCTCGACGGCGGCACGCCGGGCAAGGGCCGCGGGCTCGCCGCGACGATCGCGGAGCTCGAGCGCGAGCCCGAGGGGTTCCGGCGCGAGGTGCAAGGCTTCTTGCGCGCGCTCCCCGATCACCTCGTGCTGGACGGCGGCGCGCTCGTCGCCGCGCACGCCGGGCTGATCGAGCGGCTGCACGGCCGCACCGGCAAGCGCGTCCGCGCGTTCTGCCTCTACGGCGACACGACGGGAGAGACCGACGCCGAGGGCTTCCCGATCCGGCGCGACTGGGCGGCGGGCTACGCGGGCTCGGCCGCCGTCGTGTACGGACACACGCCGGTGCCCGCCGCCGAGTGGCGCAACGGGACGATCTGCCTCGACACGGGCTGCGTGTTCGGCGGGCGCCTCACCGCGCTGCGCTGGCCGGAGCGCGAGCTCGTCGCGGTGCCGGCCACGAGGGCCTGGTTCGAGTACCGCTCCGCGTGAGCCGCGCGTCTCGAGCGCCAGCTTGTCCGGTCTCGGCGCCCCCGTTTGACACGATGGCGAGGATCGGCGCGGCGCGACGCTCGAGCGCGAGGAGATGCGTCGTTCCTGGGCTTGGCACGCGGAGTGAAAAGCAACGAGTCGTGCTCGGTCACGGGGAGTCACCCCAACCATCCCCACCCCAACGCATCCATCCCCTCCAACGCAAATCCCCTCCTCCCCGTGACCGGGTGCGAACCTACGCGTCGTAGCGACCTCCATCACCGCAGCGCGAGCACGACCTCGTCCTGGAGCAGCGCCGCCGCGCGCTGCGCCTGCCGTCGCAGCTCCGGGTAGTCCTCCGGCGCCACCTCGGTGCAGGTGCGCGCGTACTCGACGGTGATCGTCGCGTTGCGCCCTCGCAGCTCCGAGCGCCGCGCGACGCGGAAGCACGCGTGCTCGACGGTGAAGTCCTGCGGGACCCGCGCGATCCGCCCGTCGCGCGGCGCCTCGACACGCACCGCCCAGCGCGACGAGTCGGGCACGCCCAGGCGCAGCGGCGTGCGCCGCCGCTCGAGCCGCGTCAGCCCGCCGAGCCCGAAGGGCGAGGGCACGCGCATGCGGTGCTCGGCGCCCTGCGCGGTGAGCGCGCTCGACGCGTCGAGCTCGAGCCGCATGTCGATCGGCTCGACGATGTCGTCGAGGTGCTCCGTCGTCGCTCGAGTCACCGTCGAGCCGGCGAAGAGCGAGTGCGCGACGTTCTGTCGAACCTGCGCGGCGCGCTCCTCGTTGCGCATCGCGCGGCGGAAGTTCGACGCGATCGCGCCGCGGATCCGGCACCGCGCCTCGGCGCGCGCCTCCTCCGGCCCTCGGACGGCGACCTCGACGTCGCAGCGGAAGTACGACCGCTCGGGCCCCTGGTAGGGGATGTCGCGGAACGCCCACGCGCCGCTCGACGGATCGAGCACCAGCGCGGTCGCGCCCTGATCGTCGGCGCGGAGGTTGCCGAGATCGAGCCCGTCGGTCGTCGGGTCGAGGAAGAAGCCCTCCTCAATCCCGTCCTGGGCCGGCACGTAGACGATCGCGTGGTTGAACTGCTGGTTGGGCACCTCGCGGCGCACGGCCCCCGCGCCCGTGGTGCGCAGGACGGCGAAGTGCATGTCGATGCCCAGCTCGCGCGCGAACAGGATCATCAGCACCGCCTTGTCCTTGCAGTCGCCGTAGCCGCGCTCGAGCACCACCGGGCACGAGTGCGGCCGGACGCCGGCGATCGTGTCCTCGTAGTCCTGCTGGTAGCGGATCTCGTGGGCGACCCAGCGGTAGATCCGATCGACGCGCTCGCGCGGGCTCGCCGCGCCCTCGACGATGCGCTGCGCGCGCTCGCGCAGGCTCGCGTTGCTCTCGAACACCTCGCTCAAGAGCGCGCGCTCCCACTCCACGTACTCGGCCCAGTCCGTCAGCGTGCTGAGGCGCACCAGCGCGAGCTGATCGACGGCGGGCGGCATGTTCGGCTCGGACACGAACGGCGGGACGTTCGCGGCGCGGAACGTGTGGACGTCGAGCGCGCCCTCGCGCGCGCGCTCGTGGGTGATCGGGCCGTTCACGTAGAGCGCGAGCTCTCGCCCCGCCGGCACCTGCAGCACCCATCGCGCGACGCCGAGCTGGCGGTGCGGGCCCTGGAAGTACCAGCTCCCGACGAAGTGGTTCGGCAAGAAGCGCGGCGGCGGGGCGTGCCAGGCGTACTGCACGGCGACGCGCGAGCCGACGACGAGCCCGCGGAAGCGGATCACGCCGCCGCGGATCGAGCTCGCCTCCTGGCGGCGCCCGTCGGGATCGACGCTGAACGCGCGCAGCACGCGCGCGCCCGGCGGCACGCGGCTCTGGATCAGCTCGTCGCGCCCGGTGGTCGTCGCGGCGAGCGAGACCTGCGTGACGCGGCGGCGCGCGCTGCCGTCCTCCTGCACCGTCGTCACCTCGTCGTCGAGGAGCAGGACGGTGTGCGCGCCCGGGTCGACCTCCACCGCGAGCGCGAGCGCCTCGTCGATGCGCTCGTCGGTCGGCATGAGGCGGCGATCCGGGTCGTCCTCGTCGCCCCGCAGGAAGTCGACGCGGTCCGCGAGCGCGCCGTTCTCCGGATCGCGCGCGAGCGCCTCGGTCCAGTGCGCGAGCGCGCCTCGGGCGTCGCCCTGCTCGAACGCGAGCAGCCCGAGCCGGTGGTGCGGCTCGGACCACGCGGGGTCGCGGCGCATCGCCTCCGCGTAGAGCGCGCGCGCCTCCTCGCGCCGGCCCGCGAAGCGCCGCTGATCGCCCGCCTCGACCAGCGCCTCGACGCTCCACGGCGCGAGGGCGAGCATCCGCTCCGAGAGCCGCACGAGCGCGCCGGAGTCCTCGCGCCCGCGCGCGAGCAGCGCCAGCCGGCGGAGGTTCCACTCGTGGCCCGGCTCGATCGCGTCGGCGCGCTCGTGCAGCGCGCGCGACGCGTCGAGGTAACCGCGCGCGTGCAGGCAGAAGGCGAGCGCGCGGGTCGCCCAGCCGCTGTCGGGCCAGCGCTCGACCGCGCCCTCGAGCACGCGGCACTGGTGCTCGCGCCAGCCGCGCGCCTCGAAGGTGCCGGCGAGCGCCATCGTCGCGAACCGCCCCGCGGGGCTCAGGCGGCGGGCCGCCTCGAGGTCCTCGATCGCGCGGTCGTAGCGGTCGCGCTCGCGATAGAAGGAGCCGCGCTGGTAGAGGAACCCGGCCTGGTCGGGGAAGCGCGCCACCGCGTCGTTCAAGAGGTCTTGCGCCCGGCCGAGCTCGTCGTTGCTCCAGTGCGTGATCGCGGCGTGATAGAGCGCGACCGGGTGCGAGGGCGCGAGCTCGAGCAGCTCGCGCGCGCCCGCGAGCGCGTCACCCTCGTAGCCGTTGCGGACCGCGTCGTGGTGCGCGAGCAGCGCGCGGCGCAGCGGCGGCTCGATCGACGCGAGCACGTCGTCCAGCCGCGAGCGGTTCGCGGGCGCGCCGTCCTCCGCCTCGGCGACCGCCGGCTCGTGCGGCGCGACGTCGAACGCGAGCCCCGCCGCGAGCGATCCGTCGGGCTCGGTGAAGCGCGCGCCGATGGTCCACTCGCCGCGCTCGCCGTGCGCGCTCTTCACGAGCAGGCGGTTCCACCCGGCGTGGAGGCGCACGGAGACGATCACGTTGTCGAGCTCCGCGCGCGAGAGCCGCTCCTGATCGACGACGCGCCGCCCGTTCAGCCACACGCGGACCCCCGAGGGCGCGGTGAGGCGCAGCTCGAGGTCGCGCGTCGCCTCGGCGCGCACGTGCGTCAGCAGGTAGGTGACGCCCCACGCGTCGGGCGAGACGTGGTCGGCCACGCGCACCAGCCCGGCGCGGTCGAAGTGCTCCGCGCGCCGCCAGCCGATCGGCTGCAAGCGCCCGCGGTGCACCGCGTCGAGATCGAGGTTCCCCTCCGGCGGATGTTCGGCGAAGAAGCCGCGGCCCTGGTCGTTGTCGAACGCGCCGATCAAGAGGAAGCGATCGACGAAGCCGATCGCGCGGCCCGCGCGATCGGCCGCCTCGAGCTCGCCGCGCGCGCTCAGGACGCGCACGAGCCGGAACGCGGCGTCGGCGCGCACTTCGGGGCTCGGGTGTCCGCCGGCGAGCTCCGCGAGCAAGGCGGCGGACGCCGCCTGCTGCGCGCCGGTGAGGTCGGCGCGCAGCGCGCGGTCGAGGTAGATCGTCGCGAGCGGGGAGCCGAGGTCCGCCGCCGCGCGCAGCCAGTGCTCCCACGCCGCGCCGTCGTCCTCGCGCAGCTCCGCGAGGTGCGCCGCCATCTCGTGCAGGCTCGCCGCGCCGGAGCCCTGCGCGAGGCGCGCGGTCACGTCTGCCTCGAGCGCGGCGAGGTCCGCGTCCGGCGCGTAGAAGCGCGCCGCGAGCGCGGCGAGGCCCGCGTCGTCGGGCGCCGCGCGCGGCACGACGACGACGCGCGCGGCCGGCAGGGAGGGCCCGCCGCACGAGGCGCAGAGGACCGCGAGGAGCAGGGCGTTCGAGCGCGCGCGCATGCTGCGGTGTCGCCCACCTCGCGGCCGGATTCAACCCGCGCCCTTGTCTCCCGCTCCCGTTCATGGAATGTAGTTACAATCGGTTTGCTGTTGTCACCCCGCTATGCCGGCGCGGTTCGTCAGCTGCATCCGGGTTGCACCTAGACTCGCTCTCGTCCCATGCTGCGCGTTCCCGGGCGGCACGTGACGAGCGGCGCACGGAGACGAACGATGGGAACGACGAAGAGAACACTGCTCGGACTGCTCGCCGTGGCGAGCGCGCTCGCGGGCTGCGACGGCGACGGGGGCACCGACGCCGGCGGGACCGACGCGGGCGCAGGCGAGGACGGCGCGGTGGCGGACGCGGCGAGGCCCGAGGACGCCGCGGCCGACGACGCGGGCGCCGATGGCGCGGTCGACGAGGAGGAGATCACGCTCGGCCGGCTGCTCGTCGCGAGCGCGTCCTCGGACGCGCTCCACGTCGTCGACCTCGACGGCGCGGAGACCTTCGCGCTGAGCCTCGGCGAGCCGGAGACGATCCGCGCGCTCTACGCGCACCCGAGCAGCCGCTACGTGTACGCCGTGCTCGACGACGAGATCGCGATCCTCGACACCGGCGTCACGCTCGAGAGCCACGGCGGCCACTTCCACGTGGACAAGGGCGCGCCCGCGGTGCTCTCCGATCACTTCCACGAGGTCTCCGCCGGCTTCTTCGCGGTGCACGGCGAGGCCAACGGGCGCTTCGCGCTCGCGTTCGACCACGGCGAGGCGAGCGGCCCGAGCGCGGTCACGCTGCTGCAGGAGCGCACGCTCGCCGCGACCGTCCCGACGAGCTTCCGCCGCGTCGAGCTCGAGCGGCACGAGGGCTTCGCGATCGTGTTCGCGGGCCACCTCTTCGCGACGCTGCCGCCCGCGGAGGGCGCGAGCGCGGGCCGGCTCACCGTGCGCGAGGTCGCCGACCCCGACGTGGTCGAGACCGAGCGCCCGTGCACCTCGCCCACCGGGATCGCGGCGAACGGCTTCGCCGCGCTCGTCGCGTGCGCCGAGCACGTCCTCGTCGCCGAGCTGCACGACGACCACTTCGACTACGAGACGGTCGCGTACCCCGCGTCGCTCGAGGGCGCGCGGCTCTCCGAGCTGCGCGCGGTCGGCATGCGGCCATGGGAGGGCGGCATGCTCGGGACCGGCGAGACCCGCGTCGTCGCGCGCTGGGGCGATCGCGGCCTCGCGATCATCCAGCCCGCGAGCCCGAGCGCGATCATCGCGCTGCCGATCGCGTCGCCCGTCGTCGACTTCCGACCCGACCACGCCGGCGAGCACCTCGTCGTGCTCACGGCGGACGGCAACCTGCACCGCTTCGAGCTCGCCGACGGCGCCGCGGCCGGCGCGCCGATCGCGATCGCGGGCGCCGGCGCGAGCTCGCGCCTCGCGGTGGGCGCGCGCGACGCGTTCGTCAGCGTGCCTGCGATGAACCGGATCGTCCCGGTCGAGATCGAGCACTGGGAGGCCGAGGCGCCGCTCGCCCTGCCCTTCACCCCGGGCGCGCTCGTGGTCGCGACGATCTCGCCCGACGCGCTCGCGCACGAGGCCCACGAGCACTGAGCCGCCATGCCGACGCCTCGCCGCTCCCCGCTCGCTCGCTCCGGAGGCCTCTACGCCGGCCAGGCCGCGCTGTGCCTCCTGAGCGTGGCGGCGGGAGCGCGCGCGCAGGGGGAGCTCGACGAGGACGCGACGAGCCCGCCCGTCCTCGACCACGCGCCGCCCGTCGAAGCGCTCGAGGGGCTCGGCATCGCGGTCGAGGCGCGGCTCGAGCTCATCGTGGGCGCAGCGGGCGCGGTCGAGGAGGCGCACCTGCGCTCGCTCGCCCCCGCGCTCGAGCCCGAACGAGCGGCGCGCGTCGAGGCCGTAGCCGTCGCGTACGCCGCCACGCTGCGGTTCGTGCCGGCGCGCGTCGAAGGCCGCGCGGTCGCCGCCCGCGTCCACTACCTCGTGCGGTTCCCCGCCGCGCCCCTCGCGGACGAGGCGCTCCCGCAGCCCGAGGACGCGGTCGAGGACGAGGCCGCCGACGCGGCGGTCGAAGACGAGGTCGAGGACGACGGCGGCGAGCTCGCGGTCGAGGCGCACGTCGAGACCAGCGTGACCGAGCACGAGGCCACCGCGGTCAGCGACGCGGTGGTCGACCTCGGCGAGCTCCGCCGCGTACCGCGTGGCAATGCGCAAAACCTCTTGACGCTCGCGCCCGGCCTCTTGCTCTCGCAGTCGCAGAACGAGGGGCACCCCGCCTCGATGTTCCTGCGCGGCTTCGACGCCGAGGAGGGCGAGGACCTCGAGATCACCGTCGAGGGCGTGCCGCTCAACGAGGTGTCGAACGCGCACGGCCACGGCTACGCCGACACGCTCGTCGTGATGCCCGAGCTCGTCTCGTCGCTGCGCGTGGTGCAGGGACCGTTCGACCCGGCGCAGGGGGACTTCGCGATCGCGGGCTCCGCCGACTACCGCCTCGGGCTCGCGGAGCGCGGCCTCCACGGCTACGTCGCCTACGGCAGCTACCACCAGCGCCAGCTCGGCGTGTACTGGGGCCCGGAGGGCGAGCGCCCGGGCACGTTCGCCGGCGTCGCGTACCGCGGCGGGGACGGCTGGGGCCAGAACCGCGCGTTCGCGAACGCGACCGCGATGGCGCAGTACGAGGGCCGGCTCGACGCGCGCGTCGGCTTCCGGCTGCTCGGCTTCGCGGGGACCGGGAGCTGGGACAGCCCGGGGCTGCTCCGGCAAGACGACTTGCTGCTGCGCAACCTCCCCTGCGGGCCGAGCCACGACGAGCAGTTCTACTGCACCTACGACGCCCGCCAGGGCGGCTCGAGCACGCGCGCCGGCGGCTCGTTCAAGCTCGAGTGGCTCGACGGCCCGGGGCTCGGGACGTTGCAGGCGTTCGGCATGGGGCGCTCGCTGCGCGTCCGCGAGAACTTCACCGGCTTCACGAACGACCCGCGCGACGACGGCGGGCCGCAGCGCGGCGACCTCCAGGACCAGCGCTACGACGCGGCGACGCTGGGCTTCCGCGGCGCGTACCGGCGCCACTTCGAGGTCTTCGGTGAGCGCCAGCGGATCGAGGTCGGCCTCTACGGCCGGCAGGACTTCGCCGACAGCGTGCAGGAGCGGTTGCGCGCGGAGCTCGGGGTGCCCTACGCGATCGACTTCGACCGCAACTTCAGCATCACGAACCTCGCGGCGTACCTGCGCGCGGACCTGCGCTTCACCGAGTGGCTCTCGGCGATGGTCGGCGCGCGCGTGGACGCGTTCAACTTCCGCTACGTCGACCGCAACTTCCCGGACGCCGACCGCGTCGGCCCGCGCGTCCCGCGCGCGGCCGTCGACGCGTTCGGCTACCTCGTCCAGCCGCGCGGCGCGGTGCGCGTGCGCCTCGTCGAGGGCCTGAGCTGGATCACGAGCGCGGGCCTCGGCGCCCGCTCGAGCGACGCGGCCGCGCTCTCCGAGGGCGAGCTCGCCCCGTTCGCGGAGGTGCTCGCCGGCGAGAGCGGCCTCGCGCTCGACCTCGGCGATCGGCGCGCCGTCGAGCGCCGCGAGGGCGTCCGCGTCACCGCCGGGCTCAGCGCGTTCTACACCCGCGTCAGCCAGGATCTCGTGTTCGACGCGATCGCCGGGCGCAACACGCCGACGGGGCCCTCGCACCGGAGCGGCGCGACCGGCGTCGCGCGCCTGCGCTTCGAGGAGTGGCTCGACACGCAGCTCTCCGTCACCTACACGCGCGGCCACCTGCCGCCGCGCGACGCGAGCCCGTTCGATCTGTTCGCGGGCCCGCGCCTGCCGTACATCCCCGAGTGGCTCGTGCGCTTCGACGGCGCGATCACCAAGCGCTTCGCGATCGAGGGCGAGCCGGTCCAGGGCAGCGTCGCGCTCGGCGCGCTGTTCCTCAGCCCGCGGCCGCTCCCGCTCGAGCAGTTCTCGGAGCCCTGGTTCGTGCTCGACGCGGCGGCGAGCGCGCGCTGGCGTTGGCTCGAGCTCGGCCTCAGCGCCGAGAACCTCCTCGACCTGCGCTACCGGCAGGCCGAGTACTTCTACACGTCGAACTTCGGCGACCCGGCGCGGCCGCCGTCGATGATGCCCGAGCGGCACTTCTCGGCCGGCCCGCCGCTGCGCGTGATGGTGCGCCTCACCGTGCACGTGCAGTTCGGGAGCCCGTCGTGGGGCGACGACGTGACCGAGCCGCGCGCGGGTCGCGCCGCGCGCGACGCAGACGCCCGCGACGCAGACGCCCGCGACGCAGACGCCCGCGACGCAGACGCTCGCGACGCAGACGCCCGCGACGCAGACGCCCGCGACGCAGACGCCCGCGACGCAGACGCCCGCGAAGCGCGCACCCCGGTCGTCGCCGAGGCAGCCGACCACGCACCCGAGGACGCGCCCCACGACGCGGGCGAGCGCGACGCCGGCGAGCCCGACGCGCGAACGACAGACGAAGGCACCGGAGGGGAGCCGTGATGGATCGAGGATCGACGAGGGGTGGGATCGGAGGCCGGGGCCGCCGCAGCGCGCTCGTGACGCTGTTCGCGCTGCTGCTCTGGGCCGCGGCTGCGCTCGACGGACCGGGCTGCGCGCTCGAGGGCACGGGGGGCCGCGCGGTGCTCGTCGAGGTGGAGCTCACCTCCGAGCCGATGCAGGGCACGCTGGGTCGCGCCCGGACGCTGCACTCGCCGGGCTGGACGGTGACGCTCGACGAGGCGACGGTCGTGGTCGGCGCCGTCTACCTGTTCCCGCCGCGGCGCGAGACCGCGGCGCTTCGGCCGTGGGGCCCCGCGCGCGCGCTCGCGCACGCCGGCGACGACAACTTCTTCGGCGTCCCCGCGCGCGCCGAGTACCTCGAGGCCGCCCTCCACGACGCGCTCGAGCCGGGCGCGCGGCGCCTGGGCCGCGTCGTCGCCGAGGAGGGGCCGCTCGACGTCGCGAGCGTGTGGCTCGACGAGCCGCGCGGCGAGCTGGCGCTCGCGTCGAGCCCGACGCGCGGGCACCACGCGTTCGTGCGCGGCAGCGCGGAGCGCGATGGGCGCGTGATCCGGTTCGAGGCGGGCATCGACCTCGAGAACACCCCGCTGCGGCGCCGCGTCGACAACATCCCCGTCGAGGGCGACCGCTTCCTCGGCGAAGGATCCGTCGTGCGGGTCGCCGTGCGCCCCGATCACTGGCTCCAGCACGTCGACTTCGATCTCTGGCTCGACGAGGAGGCGGGCGCGCCGGACACCGACGGCGTCTACCGCCCCCGGCAGCCGAGCCTCTTCCACACCGGCTGGATGATCGGCTTCCACAACCGCCACGCGTTCCGCGTCGAGACCGCGCCGGCGGGTCAGGCGCCGAGCGCACCGTGAACGCGCGCCGCCCCTCCCTCGCGTGGCTCGCGCTGTCGCTGGCTTGGGCCGCGTGCGACGGCCCCGGCGCGGTCGGGACGCTGCGCGTGCACGTCTCGGGGGGCAACGAGGCGACGAGCGGCGTCCCCGCGACCGCGACCGACGACGGCTGGAGCGTCCGCTTCACGCACGTCGCCTTGCAGCTCGAGCAAGTCCTCTTGCGCACGACCGCGGGCGAGGACGCCGCGATCCCGATGGACCCGGTGGTGGTCGAGCTCACGCGCGGGAGCGCGCTCGCGTTCACGCTCGCGGGCGTGCCCGCGCAGCGCTGGGACCGCTTCGGCTGGCGGAGCCGCCCCGTCGGCGCGAGCACCGAGAACCTCGGGGTCGACGCCGCCGTGCTCGAGCGCATGCGCGAGCGCGGCTTCAGCCTCTACCTCGAGGGCAGCTTCGTGGCGCCCGCGGGCACCGTCGACGCCGAGGGCGCCCCGGTCACCGAGGTGCCCTTCGCGCTCGGCGTCCCGGTCGAGGCGGACTACGAGCGCTGCGTCAACGGGACCGACGGCTCGAGCGGCGTCGTCGTACCGCTGAACAGCGCGACCGACGCCGAGGTCACCTGGCACCTCACGCACGCGTTCTTCGACTCCTTCGCGGAGGACGCGAGCCTGCGCGTCGAGCCGTTCGCCGCGCTCTGGCCGCGCGAGCGCCCGGTCGAGACGGACGACCTCGACGTCTCGCTCGCGAGCCTGCGCGGGATGAACGGGCGGAGCCTGCGCGACCGCGAGGGCAACCCCGTCGTCTACCTCGCCGGCATGACCGGCGCGACCACGCTGCGCGAGTTCTTCCTCAACGCGCGCTACGGTCACTTCAACGGCCTCGCCGGCTTCTGCGCGACCGACCTCCGCTTGCTCGATTGAGGTGGCGCCGCGGTGGGCGGCGCGAGCTCGTCGAGCGGCACCGGCGGCGCCGAGAGCATCAGCTCGCGCAGGGCGCGCGCGGCGGGCGCGAGCCGGTCGCGGCCGCGGTGCACGAGGTGCATCGGGCGCCGGATCGGCGTGCGCGGATCGTCGAGCTCGACGAGCCGCCCGAGCGCGAGGTCGGTCCGCACCGCGTGGCGGCTCACGAGCGCGACGCCGATGCCCATGCGCACGTGCGTCTTGACCGCGGCGACGCCGCCGAGCTCCATCGCGATGTCCGCGCCGGGGAAGCGCTCCTCGAGCAGCGCGCGCGTCGTGGCGCCCGACCGGAAGGTGACGAACGGCGCGCCGGCCGGGTCGATCCCCGGCGCCGCGACGAGCACGAGCTCGTCCTCGAACCAGAGCTCGCCGTGCGGGCCGGGGTCGGTCACGACGGCGAGGTCCATGCTGCCCGCGTCGATGGCCTCGCGCGCCTCGTCGGTGGTGAGCTCGCGGAGCCAGAGCCGGACCCCCGGGTGCGCGCGGCGGAACGCGGCGAGGGTGGGCGGCAGGAGGTACGTGCACGCGGTCGCCCCCGCGCCGAGCCGCACCTCGCCGCGCGCGAGCTCCTCGATCTCGAGGACCGCGCGCCGGCCCTCCTCGACCGCGGCGAGCGCGGCGCGCGCGCTCGGGAGCAGCGCGGCGCCCGCCGCGGTCAGCGTCGCGCCGTGCCGACCCCGAGCCAAGAGGCGCGCCCCGAGCTGCTCCTCGAGGCGGCGCATCGACGCGGTGAGCGCGGGCTGCGAGAGGTGCGCGTGGCGCGCCGCCTCGGTGAACGTCCCGTGCTCGACGATGAGCAGGAGGTTGCGCAGCCCATCCAGGTTCATTCACAGAGTCTATCGTTTACAGAAATTCTTTCCATTGGATGAATCGACCGATGCGACCCAGGATCGGCGCATGCTCCACCTCGCGATCGGGCTCGCGGCCGGCACGCTGACGACGGTGGCCGGGATGGGCGGCGGGATGCTGGTCGTCGTCGCGCTCTCGCTCGTGACGAGCCCGCTCGAGGCGATCGCGGTCAGCGCGCCGGGCCTCCTGGTCTCGAACGCGCACCGCGCGTGGCTCTTCCGCGCCTCGCTCGACCGGAAGGTCGCCGGCGCGTTCATCCTCGGGGCGGCGCCCGCCGCGCTCGCGGGGAGCCTCGTCGCGATCGCGCTGCCCGACGCGGTGCTCACCTGGATCCTCGTGACGGTCTCCCTGCTCGCGACCGCGCGCGCGCTCGGCTGGATCCGCGTGGTGCCCGGCCCGCGCACGCTCGCGCCCGCCGGCGCGGTGACCGGCGGGCTCGCCGCGGTGAGCGGCGCCGGGCTCGTCGGGCCCGTGCTGCTCGCGGCGGGCCTGCGCGGCGACGTGTACGTCGCCACCGCGAGCGCGTCGGCGTTCGCGATGCACCTCGGGCGGATCGTCGGCTACGGCGCGGGCGGCCTCTTCGACGCGCGCTCGCTCGAGCTCTCGGCGCTGGTGCTGGTGGGCCTGCTCGGCGGCAACTTCGCGGGCCAGTGGGTGCGCGAGCGCATCGGCGAGGCGCGCTCCGACCAGGTCGGCTACGCGGCGATGTTCGCCCTCGTGGCGCTGTCCCTCGCGAACCTCGCGTGAGCGCTCGACCCGGGCCGATCGATCGGCGAGCCTCGGGCCATGGTCGAGAAGAAGAGCAACCCCTGGCTGATCGTCGTCCTCGTCGCGGTGATCGGGCTGCCCGTGCTCGTCCTCGTCGCGCTCGTCGGCCTCGGCGTCATCGCCGGCGTCGCGACGCAGCGGCAGTACGAGGCCGCCCGCGAACAGAGCGCGCGGATGGAGGAGGAGCGCGCGCGGCAGGAGGCGGAGATCCGCGAGCTCGTGTCGCCGAGCGCCCGTCCGGCGCCCGCGCCCGCGGACGATCCGCTCGACGGCCTGTGAGCAGGGCCGCGCGCGCCTCACTCCATCCCGGCCTCGGGATCGCCTCCGCCACCGGACGCGGGGCGCGCCGGCGCCGGCCGCGCGCGCACCTCGATGCGGCGACCCTGCGCAGCGCGCGGCCGCGTGCGGGTGCTCGAGCCGGGCCGCGACGTGTCGAACGGCGGGGGCTGGTCCGGGTTGCAGTTCGGGCCGAAGCCGGTGGCGTCGAACTCGTAGCTCGCCGAGCCGGAGCCGGCCTCGGTCACCGCCTCCACGGTCACGCGGTGGGTCCCCGCGCGCGCGGGCGAGCAGTAGCTCAGGAGGTAGTACCGCTGCGTCATGCGCACGATGCGCTGGCTGATCTCCTGGAAGGCAGCCCGGATCGCCGTGAGGTCGTCGACCATGATGTAGCCCTCCCGCCCGATGCGCGAGAGCGTGCCCTCGTCGATCTCGTCGCCGACGCCGATCGCGAACAGATCGTGCGTGCTCTCGTCGATCGCCGTGCGCATGTCGCGCGCGTCCACGCGCGCCGCCTGGTCGGTGCCGTCGGTGAACACGACGATCGTGCCGAACCGCAGCGGGACCGTGGAGCGGGCCATCGCCTGATCGAGCTCGCGGATCGCGGCGACCACCGCGCCGTGGAGGTTCGTCGAGGGGTCGCGCGCGCGAAACCCCGAGATGCGGCCGACGCCGGCGCTCGCCGCGCCGCTCGAGCCGGTGAACGGCGTGACGCGGTGGATCTCGGCGGACCCGTCGAACGCGTAGACCCCGACGCGCTGGTGCGACTCGAGCGCGGAGGTGAGCTCGTTGGCCGCCTGCTCGATCATCGGGACCTGCTCGCTCTCGGTGACGCTCCCGCTCATGTCGACGAGCAGGAGCGTGTAGTGCTCGGCCGCGAGCTCGGGGTTCACGATCGTCTGCCGGCTCTCGCTGACCGAGACGGGCCGGCCGTCCTCGTAGATGCGGAACGCGTCCGCCGTGAGCCCGGCGACGGGCTCCCCCGACGCGGTGTCGACGGTGAAGTACACGGCGACGTTGCTCGGCGGTCGGTACGCCGAGTCCACGACGGCGAGGCGGAGCCCGCCGCAACCGGCGAGCAGGAGGGCGAGGCTGAGTGCGACGCGCATCGCTCGACTCTCGCCCAACCCGGCCCGGCTGTCACCCGCTCAGCGACGCGCCGGCCGCCCATCGATCCGCGTCCGGATCTCACCTCGCACGAGGTCCATCACGGCGGGAGCGCGCAAGAAGGACTGCGGGAAGTGGGACTCGACGCGGCTCGCCTCGGCGAGCTTGCCGAGGTGCTCGGTGGAGAGCTCCACCGACGCGGCGCCGAGGCAGTCGGTGATCTGCGCGACGGTGCGCGCGCCGACGATCGGGATCATCCCGTAGCCCTGCGCGCCGACCCACGCGACGGCCACCTGCGCCGAGCTCACGCCGAGCTCGTCGGCGACGGCGTCGACCGCGCGCGCGATCCCGAGGACGCGCTCGCTCGTGCGGCCGCGCGCCTCGTTGGCCGAGCGACGCAGGGACTCGCCGCCCGCCTCGCGCGTGTACTTGCCGGTGAGCACGCCGGCGCCCAGCGGCGCCCACGCGAGGACCGACAGGCCGAAGTGGTCCGCCATCGGCAACAGCTCGCGCTCGACGGTGCGCTCGATGAGGCTGTACTCGATCTGCAGCCCGACGAACGGCGTCCACCCTCGCAGCTCGGCGGCGACGTTGGCTGCGCTCACGATCCAGGCCGGCGTGTCGCTGACGCCGACGTAGAGCACCTTGCCCGCGCGCACGAGGTCGTCGAGCGCGCGCATCGTCTCCTCGAACGGCGTGTAGTCGTCCCACGCGTGGACCCACAGGAGATCGATGTAGTCGGTGCGCAGCCGCGCGAGGCTCGCCTCCACCGCGCGCACGAGGTTCTTGCGCTGGTTGCCCGCCGAGTTCGGATCGGTGTGATCCATCGCGAGCGTGTACTTCGTCGCGACGACCTGGCGATCGCGGCCGGCGCGCGCGAGCCACGCGCCGACGATCTCCTCGGTCTGACCGCCGTGGTACTTGTTCGCCGTATCGAGGAAGTTGCCCCCCGCCTCCGCGTAGGCGTCGAGCACGCGGTGGCTCGTCGCCTCGTCGGCGCCGAAGCCCCAGGCCTCCCCGAAGCTCATCGTGCCCAGGCAGATCTCCGAGACCCTCAGCCCGCTCTTGCCGAGCAGTCGATAGCGCAGCGTCATGGTTCCCTCCTCGTCGTGCGGGGCGACCCTGCGGCCCCCGCCGCGGGATCGCAAGCCCGAATCTCAGCGCGCGATCTCGGAGGCGCGGACCGGATCGCGCGCGTCGCGGGAGAACCGGAGGAACGAGACGTGGTAGCCGCTGATCGTCTCGCGCACGTGCTCGCGGAGCACGTAGCCGGCGAGCTCGACCTCGACCGGCGCCGGCCCGGGCTCGAACCCGACGACGTCGAACGAGTCGGGCGCGAAGGCGGCGACGACCTCGCCGACGAGCTCCGGGAGGTGCTCGCGGAGGTCGGGGGCGTTCGTCTCGAAGCCGGCGTAGCTCCCGAGCCGCTCGGGCGTGACGTGCAGCGTCGTGTACGCCTCACCGCGCAGCGCGTTGAACGAGTAGCCGGCGGGCGCGAAGAAGTGCTCGTCGACCACGTGCCCCGCGAGCGCGCGCTCGAGCCCGAGGCGGTGCGCGAGGCCGCCCGCGGGCGGCGGACCGCGGAAGCGATCCGCGCGCGCCGGGTCGATGCCGTGCATGAGGATCTCGAGCGTGCGGTCGGTCGGCGCCGGCCGGTGCTCGCGCGTGGTGTGGAAGACCCGGACCGCGTGCTCGTGCCCGACGCCGAAGCGCACGCTGCGCCCGGGCAGCCGCGCGCGCAGGCGCGCCGCGTCGTCGGAGAAGCTCGAGGGCTGCTCCTGCGGGAGGTGCTCGGACTTGCGCTCGTAGACGAGCGCGGCGATCGCGGCGGGGTCGATCCGCTCGAGCATCGCGTCGACCGCGTCGACGAGCGTCGTGCGCCCGCACGTGATCATGGTGACGAGCCCGTCGTACACGAAGAGGCTCGACTCGCTCAGGAGGTGCGCGTCGACGTGCTCGTTGGCGATCGTGCTCAGCACCTCCGCGCGCGCCGCGGCGACGACACCCCGCCAGAACGGCGCGCCGAGCGCGCGCAGCGACGGGTGCCCGTCGACGACAGAGAGCTCGACCTTCTTCTCGGGGCCTTCGAAGAAGCGGGGGGCCATGACCTTCTCTGACGCGCGGCGACGGGATAGGCGCAAAGCGAGGGAGGCGCAAATCCGCACCGGCCGCTCAAGGTTCGCTTCGAGCGACCGTTCGTGGAGAGCATGGAACAAGCACAGCCGATCGAGCGGCGCCGCCACGCGCGCTTCGAGGTGATGGCCCAGGTCCGCGTCAAGCGCGGCCGCAACGCGTACGTCCTCGACGTGCTGAACGTCAGCGAGTCGGGCGCGCTCGTCGATCTCGGCTCGCTGGAGCGCCCCTTCTGGCTCGCGCGGGGGCGGCTCGTCGAGATGATCCTGTTCTTGCCGCTCGACGACGTCGCGCTCGCCCCGATCACCGCGTGGGCCGAGATCGTGCGCGTGGACGCCGCGCCGTCCTCGATCCGGTTCGCCGTCACGTTCCGCGATCCGAGCGGGGCGATCGCGCCGGCCATCCGCCACCTCGTCGAGGTCGCGACCCCGCGCCCGCCGCCCCTGCCGTCGCGCCGCTGAGGCTCACACGGCTCGCACGGCTCGCTCGCGCCGCCGGCTCCTCCGACGTTCGTCGGAGCGGGCCGCGCGGCGCTTCTCGCGCTTCTCGCGCTTCTCGCGCTTCTCGCGCTT
>JAHBWG010000129.1 GCA_019637095.1 Sandaracinaceae bacterium
CCTCGTCGAGCCCACCGAGCAGCTCCGCGAGCGCCTCGTCGCCCGCGAGCGCGGCGGCGAGCGCGCGCGCCCGCGCGCGCACCGCGTCGAGCTCCGCGTCCGACTTGCCGAACGCGTCGAGCTCCGCGTCGATCTCGGCCAGCTGCGCGGCGGAGGGGGACATCGACCTCCGACTATACCGCAACCCCGTCCGTCGAGGTGCTCTAGAGCCGAGCGGCGCGTTCCTGTACGTTCGAAGCTCTGCTGTGGAGGTGTGCATGAGGACGAGGCTCGGATCGCCGTCCCCCTGGCTCGTCGCGTCGTGGGCGCTCGTGCTCGGGGTCGGGTGCCCCGAGACACCGCCGCCGGTCGACGGCGGCCCGGTGGGGCGCGACGCGGGCGAGCTCCCGATGCTCGACGACGCCGACGGCGACGGGATCCCGAACTTCTTCGAGGGCGCCGCCGAGATGGTCGACACCGACGGCGACGGCACGCCGGACTACCTCGACCTCGACAGCGACGACGACGGAATCCCGGACGAGCTCGAGGGAGGCAACCCCGGCGGCCAGCCGCGCGACGCGGACTTCGACGGCACGCCCGACTTCCGCGATCTCGACTCGGACGACAACGGCATCCCCGACGAGGAGGAGGGCACCGACGACCTCGACGGGGACGATCGCGGCAACTGGTACGACCCCGACAACGACGGCGACCGCCTCCCCGACACCTACGAGATCGGCCCCGACCCGCGCGCGCCCATCGACTTCGACGGCGACGGCACGCCCGACTACGAGGACTTCGACAGCGACGGCGACTTCATCTCCGACGCGTTCGAAGGGCGCTTCGACACCGACGAGGACGGGATCGAGGATCGCCACGACCTCGACAGCGACGACGACACGATCCCCGACGCCGAGGAGGCCGGCGACGAGGACCTCGCGACGCTGCCCCGCGACACCGACGGCGACGGCACGCCCGACTTCCGCGACCCGGACAGCGACGGCGACGGGCTCTCGGATCGACGCGAGCGCGAGCTCGGGACGAACCCGTACGCCGCGGACACGGACGGGGACGGCGTCTCGGATCTCGTCGAGATCGCCGCCGGGACCGACCCGCTCGACCGAGCCGACAACCCCGCCGCGCGCGGCGACTTCGTGTTCGTCGTGCCCTACGAGGCCGCGCCGGTCCCGCCGCGCGACAGCCTCGACTTCGCGACGGACCTCCGCATCGCGGACGTCTACTTCCTGATGGACAACACCGGGTCGATGAACGACTCGATCAGCTCCATCCGCGCGGAGCTGCGCGACGGCATCATCCCCGGCGTGCGCGCCGCGATCCCGGACGTGCAGTTCGGCGTCGGCGGCTTCCGCGACTATCCGTGCTGCGGCTACGGCGGCGGCACGGACCAGCCGTTCTTCCACGTGCAGGACCTCACGGCCGACGCGACGCTCGCGCAGGAGGCGACCGAAGAGTACGCGGCCTCCGGCGGAGGCGACGATCCGGAGAGCCACGGCCCCGCGCTCTACGCGCTCGCGACGGGCGACGGACTGCCGGGCGGGGGCTCGACCGTCGGTCCGCGCACGGGCTGCCCCGCGGGGACGTTCGGCTACGCGTGCTTCCGCCGCCTCGCGGTGCCGATCGTCGTCCTGATCACCGACGTCGGCTGGCACGGCGGGCCGGGCGGCACGCACGCCTACGACGCGGCGATGATGGGCGCGACGCCGCCGTCCTACGACGACGTCGTGGCGGCGCTCACCTCGCGCAGCTTCCGCGTCGTCGGCGTCTCGCAGTTCGGCGGCGGCCGGCGCGAGCTCGACGCGATCGCGCGCGACACCGGCGCGGTCGACGCGACCGGCGCGCCGCTCGTGACGAACTTCGTCGGCGGCAGCATCACGAACCAGATCGTCAACGGCGTCGCCACGCTCGCCAACACCACCTCGCTCTCGATCTCGGTCGTCTACGAGGACGACGCGACCGACGCGGTCGACACGAGCGCGGCGTTCCTCGAGCGCGTCGAGGCGACCACGGCCGGCAACGCGCGGCGCGGCTGCGTCCCGCGCGCCGGCCGAGACACCACGGGTGACGGCCACCCCGACACGTTCCCCGACGTGCGCACGAGCGATCGCGTCTGCTTCGACATCGTCGTGCGCACGAACACGACGGTGGCGGCGACCAGGAGCCCGCAGCTCTTCCGCGCGCGCCTGCAGGTGCTCGGCGATGGCTTCACCCCGCTCGGCGTCGCGCGCGACGTGTACTTCCTCGTGCCGCCGGTCCCGCCCACCATCGGCGGACCCGACTGAGCTGAGTCTTCGGAGGGGCTGTTCCAGCCCCTCCCCCCATCGCGGCAAAGCCGCGATGGGGCCCCCCACCCGAGGCGAACGCGGCGGAGCCGCGTTCGACCCCATCGCGGAGCGATGGGGCCCCCTCGGCCAACGGCCATCGCTGCGCGATGGCCTGGCCTCGAATGGCGCCCGCGGCCTATCGCAGGGCCCCTCGGCCAACGGCCATCGCTGCGCGATGGCCTGGCCTCGAACGGCGCCGTCGGCCTACCACGGGGCCCCCTCGGCCAACGGCCATCGCTGCGCGATGGCCTGGCCTCGAATGGCGCCGTCGGCCGCGTGCGCGCTCGACGCCGCGGAGCTCGATTCGTCGACGGCCTTCGACTTCAGGCCGTCTCGCGCGCCATCTCGCCGCTCTCGGTCGAGGCGGGCAGGCGCCGCGCCTCGGCGCGTGCCTCCTGCCGCTCGACGAGCGCGACGAGCTCCTCGTGCGTCACGCCGAGCCTCGACGCGACGCTGTGCGCGAGCGAGGTGGGCGCGACGCCGGGCACGAACTGGTAGGTGGGCGCGTCGCTCGCGTCGAGCTCGACCTGCAGGAGCTCGAGGCGCTCGACCGCGCCGGCCTCTTCGAGCTCGCGCGCCGCGTCGAGGAAGTGGGTCGAGACGAGCACCTGCGGGTGCAGGCGCGGCAACAGCGAGACCACCATGTTGAAGATCGCGATCCCTTCCGACGGATTGGTGCCGCTGCACAGCTCGTCGAGGATCACCATCGCGCCCGGCTCGAGCTGCTCGAAGAGCTCGCGGACGCGCAAGAGCTCGGTGCCGAGGCGCCCCTCTTTCTGATCGGCGGGCGCGCCCTCGACGAGCGACACGAACATCGTCGGCGCGCGGGTGAGCGCGGCGTGGCGCGCGGGCACGAACAGGCCGCTCTGCCCGAGGAGCTGCGTGAGCGCGACGGCCTGCATCATGCGGGTCTTGCCGCCGCTGTTGGGCCCGGTGACGAGCACGATCGAGTCGTGCCCGCCCGTGACCACGTCGCACGCGACGGGCGTGATGCCCTGCAGGAGCAAGAGCGGGTTGAAGAGCCGCTCGATCCGGCGCGGCCCCGGGGGCGCGCCGAGCGCCGGCGGATCTTCGATGTGCGGCAGGCACACCTCGAGGCCTTGCTGCTCGACGCGATCGCGGAACCCGAGCGCGGCGAGGTAGAGCTCGACGTCGCCGATCAGATCGAAGAACGGGAGCACCACGTCCTCGAGGTCGCTGAAGACCTCGTCGACGACCCGCAGGAGCACCTCGCTCTCGGTGAAGTCGTAGCCGCGCAGCCACGCGACGAGCCGCGAGTACATCCGCCGCCACGGCGAGAGCACGAGGGGGTTGTCGACGTTCTCCTCGGCCCGCAAGAGCTCGAAGTGGCGGATCTTGCCCTCCGAGCCGAGCACCAGCCGGACCTCGAGCTTCGCCATGTTCGCGTCGAAGTCGAGCACCTGATGGAGGCGCCGGTACACGTCCCGCTCGCGCACCGCGCGCGCGAAGCTCGAGAGGCGCGAGAGCGCGCTCGTCGCGCCGGCGAGGCCCTCGTCGGCCTCGTCGAGGATCGCCTTGATCGCGGTGAGCACCTCGACCTTGCGGCGGATCGTCTCGCCCGGGCTCATCGGCCGCTCGTCGAGCAGCCCGCGCAGCTCTCGCAGCGCGACGTAGATCCGCTCGAGCGCGGCGCGCAGGTTCGGCTCCGCGCTGAGCTCTCGCAAGACGTTTTGTCGCAGTGTCACGTCGCGCACGTCGTCCGGCGGGTGCTCGAGCAGGCGCACGAGGTGCGTGCGGCTGGGCTCGTAGACCTTCTTGCCGATCCGCACCGCGAAGCAGCTCGTCAGCAGCTCCGGCAGGAAGAGCCCGCCCGAGAACGCGCGCGGATCCCAGCGGCTCGGCGTGATCGGCGCTTCGTCCACCGCGCGGCCGAGCAGGCCCCCGGCGTCGCCGGACTCGAACGCGAAGCGCAGCGCGGAGCGCAGGAGCTCGACGTCGATCGTGACGAGCGGGTCGTGGTGGATGAGGTCGACCCACTCCTCGTCGTGCGCGGGCGGGCGCATGGGCCCGGGCCCGCCCCGGCTCCGCTCGATCGGCGCCGCGTTCCGCAGCGACGAGAGGTTCGCGGTCTTGCGCCGCTCGATGAGATAGCGCCGCCGATTTTTCGATCGTCCCATGCGAGCCAACGAAGAGTGGCTCCGTCGTACCACGGCCGTCACGCAGAGTCCCGACCGCGGCGGCGCCCCGATGTTCCGGCGAGATCGGGCTCGAGGAGATCGTCAGGCGTCTGCCAGCGGCCGGATCACCGCGCGCACGTACGTGTGCCCGCCGGGCCGCGAGTCGACGTGCAGCTCCTGGCTCAGCCGCGCGACGTTCGGCAGCCCGGTGGCCGACGCGCGGTGGAGCACGCGCTCGAGGTCCTGGATGCCGGGGCCCGCGTCGACGGCGGCGATCTCGATCGCCTTGCCGTCGAGCGCGCGCAGCCACAGCTCGCCGCGCTGACCGTGCTCGATCAGGTTCGTCGCGAGCTCGTGGACCACCACGTCGAGGGCGGCCGCCCGCTCGGGCTCGAGCCCGACGCGGCGCGCGAGGTCGCGGCCGAGCCGCTTGGCCTCGGTCCGGTCGCTCTCGCGCCGAACGGACACCACGCGCGTCGTCCACTGCGAATCGAACCGCCGAATCGGCTCCGCGCTCTCTATCAAGACCACCTCCCGACGTTGCACGGATGAAAGCGCTTCGTTGCGATTCCGCAACCGCCATCGCGGAGAAGCCACGCTTTCATCGCGCTGTAAGCCACGATCAGCAACGGATGTGCCCGCTCTCCGGCTCGCGTGTGCGTTCGCACAGAACGCCAGGAGTTACCGCCCTGGGCGCTGCGCGGGCTACCCTCCTCGTCGGGTGACGGACGCGTCCAGGTTCCTGCTCCTCGACCGGCTCGCCGTGGGCGGGATGGCGGAGGTCTACCGCGCGAAGTCGCTCGGCGTGCACGGCTTCGAGAAGATCATCGCGATCAAGCGCATCCTGCCCACGCTCGCCGAGGACGACGAGTTCGTCCAGATGTTCGTCGAGGAGGCGAAGATCGCCGGCCGCCTGCGCCACGCGAACGTCACGCGCATCTTCGAGCTCGGCAAGATCGACGGCACGCACTTCATCGCGATGGAGTACGTGTTCGGCAAGGATCTGCTTCAGATCCGCAAGCGGCTCGAGGAGCAGGGACGGCGCATGCCGGCCGCGATGGCCGCGTGGATCGTCGCGTCGGTGCTCGCGGGGCTCGACTACGCACACCGCCAGCGCGGCGCCGACGGCCAGCCGCTCGGGATCATCCACCGGGACATCTCTCCGCAAAACGTCTTGCTATCGTACGACGGGCAGGTGAAGCTCTGCGACTTCGGCATCGCCAAGGCGGCGAGCCGCGCGACGCAGACGGTCGCCGGCGTCGTGAAGGGCAAGCTCGGCTACATGAGCCCCGAGCAGATCACCGGGCGGCCGATGGATCACCGCTCGGACGTGTTCGCGGCGAGCACCGTGCTCTGGGAGCTGCTCACCGGCGAGCGCCTCTTCGGCAAGGGGAGCGACTACGAGATCCTCGAGCGGGTGCGCAACGCGGTGGCGGAGCCGCCCTCGACGCGCAACCCGGAGGTGAGCGCCGCGCTCGACATGGTGGTGATGCGCGGGCTCGCGCGCGAGGCGGACGATCGCTGGGACACCGCGGGCGACATGCACGAGGCGCTGATGGGGTTCGTGGTCACGCAGCGCCCGCCGTTCTCGACGGCGCGGCTCGCCGAGTGGATGAACACCGAGTATGCGGGCGTCATCGAGGCCGAGCGCGCGCACCTCGAGCGGCTCGGCGCGATCCACGAGGCCGGGGTCGACGTGCGCTCCGGGACGCGCTCGCTCGCCGAGGAGGTGTGGGAGGACGAGACGGTGCTCTCGGCGCCGCCCGAGGGGGAGCCCGACGACGAGGACGAGGTCTCGATCGTCGTGCAGCTAGAGGACGTCGTCGGGCTCACGCGGCCCGACGAGCCGGACGACGTCGAGCTGCCGCCGCCGCTGCCGCCGCCGCGCAGCCCCGGCCGCACCTCGGGCGAGCACAGCGAGCTCGTCGCGTTCTCGAGCGTCGTCGCCGCCGCCCGCAGCCGCACGTCGCCGGCGCCGGCGCGCCAGCCGGAGCCCGAGCCGCCTCGCCGCTCGGTGCCGCCTCCCGCACAGACCCTGGAGCGACCGCGGCCGAGCGTCGCGCCGCCGCTCGAGGTGCACGCGCCCGAGCTCGACGGACGCGAGACGCCGCGACCGACGCCCGCGCCGCGGGAGGGGCGAGGCGGCGTGCGCTGGGGCTTGCTCTTGCTCGTCGGACTCCTCGCCGCGGCGGTCGGCGTCGGCGGCGTGGCGCTCTGGCTCTACCTCACGGGTCACCCGCTCCCGTTCGTTCGCTGAGCCGGCTCGTCGACCTCGAGAGCCGCGAGCTCGGACCAGCGCTCGCCTGCGCGCGCCTCGACGCGCAGCGGCACGCGGAGCGCGAAGGCGCCGCGCATCGCGGCCGTCGCGACGCGCGCCGCCTCGTCGAGCTCGCGCTCCGGGACCTCGAAGAGCACCTCGTCGAGCACGGTGAGCACGGGCATCGCTTCGAGCCCGGCGGCCGCGAGCGCCTCGCCCGCGCGGAGCAGCCCGCGCCGCGCGACGTCGGCGACGGAGGCCTCGTGCGTCGCGCGTCGCGCGAGCCGCTCCGCGTAGGCGCGGATCATCGGGTCGGGCGAGTCGAGCTCGCCGATCGGCCAGCGCCGCCCCGCGATCGTCTCGATCCAGCCGCGCTCGCGCGCGAGCCGGAGCTGCTCCTCCTGGAACGCGCGCACGATCGCGTAGCGGCGATCGAAGCGCGCGATGAGATCGCGGGCCTCTGCGACGGGGACGCCGAGCTGCTGCGCGAGCGCGCTCTCGCCCTGGCCCGCGAACGTGGCGAAGCTCACCACCTTGCCCACCTGCCGCGCGTCGTAGTCGACGTCCTCGAGCGCGCGATCGAGTACGGCCGCCGCGGTGAGCGCGTGCATGTCCGCGCCCTCGCGCAGAGGCTCGACGAGCGCCGGATCGCCGGTGAGGTGCGCGAGCACGTAGAGCCCGAGCTGCCGGTAGTCGACCGAGAGGAGCACCGCGCCCGGCGGCGCGTGGAACGCGCGGCGGATCCGCCGCATCTGTGGCGTCTTCTTCGGCACGCGCCCGAGATCGGGGCTCGAGTTGACCAGCCGGCCGGAGAACGAGCGCGCGAGGTGGAACGTCGATCGCACGCGGCCGTCGGGATCGACGTGCCGCGCGAGCGCGGTGACCCACGTGTCGGTGAGCCGGCGCAGCATCCGCCAGCGGATCACGAGCTCCACGATCGGGTGCGCGCGCGCGATGCGCTCGAGCGCCTCGGTCGCGGTGCTCCAGCCGGTCTTCGTGCGCATCGGGACGGGCAGCCCGAGCTCGCGGTAGAGGACCTCGCCGAGCTGCTTGGTCGAGCCGACGTTGAAGGCGTGGCCCGCGTGCGCGTGGATCGCGCGCTCGAGCGCCTCCCCCTCGCGCTCGAAGTCAGCGCCTGCGCGCGCGAGCTCGGCCGCGTCGCACGCGATCCCTCGCTCCTCCATGCGCCGCAGCAGCGCCCCCAACGCGATGTACTCGTCGAGCAACGCGCGGCTCGTGCGCGGCGCGAGCGCGCGCCAGAGCGCGGCGCTCGCGTCGGCCATCGCGCCCGCGTAGCGCGCCACCGCCTCGACCGGGAGCGCGGACCACCGGCGGCGCGCGCGGCCGACCCCGCGGACGTCGTCCTCGCTCGGGAGGCCGCGGCCGAGCGCGCGGCGCGCCACCGTGGGCAGGTCGTGCGGCGCCCAGCCGCTCGGCTCCGCGAGGTGCGAAGCGTAGGCGGAGTCGCCGACGAGCGGCGCGATCTCCACGCCGTGCCGGCCGAACGCGACGCACGCCGCCTTGCCGTCGTGCGCCACCTTGCCGATGGCGGGCTCGGCGAGGAACGCCGCGAGGTCGGCGGGCGCGAGGTGCCGCCCGCGCCCCGCGAGCGGGACGTAGAGGGCGCGCCCGTCGCCGCTCGAGAAGGCGACGCCCACGAGCGCGCCGTGGATCGGCGCCGGGTCTTCGGTCACCGGGTAGAGCGCGATCGGGCCCTCGCCGAGGCCCGACAACGAGGCTTGCAACGAGCTGGATCGATCGCACACGTCCACCGCGACGGCGGCCTCGCCCGCGTGGGACAGGAGCGAGCGGAAGCCGAGCGCGCGGTCCGCCGCGTCGAGCGCCTCCGCCGAGGGCGGCGCGTGCGCGAGCGCGTCGAGCGCGACCGGGAGCGGGAGCGAGGCGTCGAGCCGCGCGCGCGCGAGCTCACGCGCGACGGTGTCACCCGCGGCCCGCAGCGCGTTCCCGGTGCGACCGCGGATCGTGTCGAGCGAGGCGAGCGCGGCCTCGACCGAGCCGAAGCGCGCGAGCAGGTCCGTCGCCCCCTTCGCGCCGATCCCGGAGATACCCGGCATCGCGCCGTCGTCGCCGACGAGGGCGAGCCACTCTGCGACCTGCGCTGGGGGGACACCGAAGCGCTTGGCGACGATCCCCGGCGTGTAGCGGACGTCCTTGAACGGGTCGTACCACCACGTCTCTTCGCTCACGAGCTGCGCGAGCCGCTTGTCCGCGCCGACGACCACCACGTCGCAGCCCGCCTCGCGCGCGGCGCGCGCGTAGCTGGCGGCGAGCTCGAGCGGCCGCGTCGCACGCACTGCCGTGAGCCCGTAGGCAGAGAGCAGCCCCTCGAGCCGCGCGTGCTGCGCGGCGAGCGCCTCGCCGGCGCCGTCGGCGTCGAGCAGCGCGACGGCGAGGTCCGGGGGCTTCGACGCGCTCGCCCCGCGGATCGCGCGCGCCACCGCGTAGAGGGCGCCGGTCGGCGCGCCGCTCGGGTCCGTCGCGCGGTCGGCGGCCCACGCGAGCGCGCCGCGCGCGAGCACGTCGGTCGCGCAGACGACGAGGGCGCGGGCCGGCATGCCGCACGGTCGCATCGCCGATCCTCGCGCGGCAAGCCCGAGCACCGCGCGAAGACCGTCGCCTGCTCGAGCCCCTCCGCCAGCTCAGCGCTCGAGCGCGCCGAGGTCGGGCGGGTTTCCTCGCGTCTCGCCCGCGAAGTCCGTCGGGGCGAGGGTCACGCCCTCCGCGTCGCCGCGACCGAGCGCGTCGGCCGCGCCCGCGGCGAGGCGCGCGCTCGCGCCGGCGAGGTCCTCGAACGTGCCGGCGCTCGCGTTCTCGAGGTTCGTCGTCTGCTCCGCGCTCGCGCCATCGCGCGGGCGCAAGCGCCCCGTCGCGAGGTTGTTGATCACGCGGGCGCGGCTCGCCGGCCAGCGCCACTCGATGGACGAGAACGGCGCGCGCAGGCTCGCCACCGTGTTGTGGACGACGACGGCGTCGCACGCCGACTCGAGCCCGATGCCGAGATCCATCCCGCTCGGCGAGTCGAACAGCGCGTCGCGCAGGCCCAGGACGACGTTGTTGCGGATGACCCCGCGGTAGTGCTCGGCGCTCGCGATCCCGGCGCACGGCGCGTCGTCGTAGGTGCGACCGGGGCCCGGCATCCCGAGGCCGAAGCCGATCCCGCGCGCGTTGTCGACGAGGAGGTTGCGCTCGACGAGCGTGTCGCGCCCGCCGCGCCAGAAGTGGATCCCGTGCTCCGAGAGGTCGCCGTTGTCGCACCAGAAGCCGCGGATGACGTTGTCGCGGATCGCCCAGCCGCGCGCGCGGTGCGCGTCGACGCCGCCGGTGTAGCAGCGGCTCCCCGAGCTGGTGTGGCTCATCACGACCGCGCGGCCCTCGTCGGTGAGCTCGATGAGGCTGCACGCGATCTCGCCGTCGTCGTTGTCGTTCCCGTCGTTCGAGTTGATCTTGATCGCCTGCTCGCCCGGGTCGGCGACGTGGAGGTCGTAGAGGCGCGCCCGGTCGCTGGGACCGGTGGGACCGCCGGTGACGTGCACCGCGTGGTAGCGCGCGCGCCGGATCGTCAGGTGCGCGATCGTCACGCCGCGGCGGCCGTAGACGTTGAGCACCCCGCCGCTCGTCTGGCGGTAGCCGCCGTCGAGCACCACGCGCGCGCGGTCCCCCGACGCGCCGCGCACCGTCACGTCGTCGGCGCGGACCCACAAGCCCGCCGCGGGCACGTCGTAGGTGCCGTCCGCGAGCGACACCGTCGCCCCGGCGGGCGCCGACGCCATCGCGGCCGCGAGGTCGTCGCGCGGCCCGACGGAGATCACCATCCCGGACGGGGCGGGCAGCGGCGCGCACGCGCCCCCGGGGGGCGGCGTCGACGCGTCGGTGTCTCCGCCGTCCGGGCGCGCGGCGTCTTGGGGAGGTCGCGCGCCATCGGTCGGCGCGGCGTCGGCGCCCGCGGCGTCGAGGCTCATCGCCGCGTCCCTCGCGGCGCCGCCGTCGGCCCCGCCCTCGGAGTCGCAGCCGGCGAGCAGCGTCAGGCCGAGGAGCGAGAGGCGCGCGTAGACTCGAGAAGGTTGCACGGCGCCATGGTCGTCCCGCGCGGGGACGCGCGCAACGATCGCGTCAGAGCTCGTGCGTGTCGGACCCATAGCCGGTGGTGGAGTTGTTGCCGCCGAACAGGACGAGCACGCCGCGGCGCGCGTCGTACGCCATCGTCGCGTCGAAGCGGCCGCGCGGTGGGCTCGACGTGGCGAGCTCACGCCAGCCGGTCGCGTCGAGCTCCCACGTGTCGCTCCCGTAGGCCGTCGTGGAGTTGTTGCCGCCGAACAGGACGGCGGCGCCGCGGCTCGCGTGGAACGCCATCACCGCGCCCCGCCGGCCGCGCGGCGGCGTCGCGAGGGTGCGCTCGGTCCACGCGGCGCCGTCGTACTCCCAGGTGTCGCTGCCGTACACGGTCGTCGAGTTGCTGCCGCCGAACAACACGACCACGCGCCGCGCCGCGTCGTACGCCATCGCCGCGTCGTTGCGCCCGCGCGGCGGCGTCGCGAAGGTGCGCTCGGTCCAGCTCGCTCCGTCGTACTCCCAGGTGTCGCTGCCGAAGGCGGTCGTGGAGTTGTTGCCGCCGAAGAGGACCATCACGCCGCGATGCGCGTCGTAGACCATCGCGGCGCGGAAGCGCCCGCGCGGGCGCGTCGCGAAGGTGCGCTCGGTCCAGCTCGTTCCGTCGTACTCCCAGGTGTCGCTGCCGTAGGCGGTCGTGGAGTTGTTGCCGCCGAAGAGGACCATCACGCCGCGCGCCTCGTCGTAGGCCATCACCGCGTCGTTGCGGCCTCGCGGCGCGGTCGCGAAGGTGCGTTCCGTCCACGCGGCGCCGTCGTACTCCCAGAGGTCGCTGCCGTAGGAGGTCGTCGAGTTGCTCCCGCCGAGGAGTACGATCACGCCGCGACGGCTGTCGTACGCCATCACCGCGCGGTTGCGGCCGCGCGCGGACGGAGATGGGCTCACGTCGTACCAGGGCCCCGCGCCCGCGTCGGCGCCGGCGTCGAAGCCCGCGTCGGCGCCGGCGTCGAAGCCCGCGTCCGTCCCCGCGTCGGAGCCCGCGTCCGTCCCCGCGTCCATCCCCGCGTCGCGTCCGGCGTCGAAGCCTGCGTCCGCGCCCGCGTCCACGCCGGGCTCGAGGCCTGCGTCCGCGCCCGCGTCCACGTCGGGCTCGAGGCCCGCGTCGAAGCCCGCGTCCGCGCCCGCGTCGAAGCCCGCGCTCGCGTCGAAGAGCCCCGCGTCGAAGCGCCCCGCGTCCCGATCGACCTCCGCGTCGGTCACCGACGCGTCGCGGAGCCCGGCGTCCTCCGCGGCCCCGGCGTCCACGTCCTCTGGCGCCGCGCACGCCGCGAACAGCACGAGCCCCACCGCGATCCAGCGCGCGCCCATCGCGCCATCCTACGCAGATCGGCGGGTGGAGGTTCCCGCGGGCCCGATCGCGGGCGCCGTCACCGGCCCATCGCGGCGGAGCGCCCCCGAGAGGACTCGAACCTCTGACCGTCGGCTTAGAAGCTCGACCGGAAGGGGGTCGCGCTGTCCATCGTTGGCGCGATGCGTGTAGGAAATGCTAGCATTCGGGGCGAATCTACTTCGGCGCGGTTGGCCAGGGCTGACCAGGCTCGGGGTGCTACACTCCCGGCATGACCGAGCCGGCCGCCAGTGAGCCCGACCCGCGCGACGACGAGCGGCCCGCGGGCTTCGTCGGGGCGCTCGCGGCCTACCTCGACGGGATGACGCCGGCCGAGCGCGCGCGGCTCGAGCACGCCGAGCGGATGGACGGCGAGTGCGCGGGGCTGCCGATCGACGAAGCGACCGAGCTCGAGCGCGCGGCGCTCGAACCCGCGCGGTGATCCCGTCTGCTGAAGCGCTCATCGAGGGTTGGGCGTTCCTCGCGCGCCGCTACGGGCTGTCCGGCGCCGTGGACGCGCGCGCCGTCGGGCGGGTCGTCGCACTCGCCCGCGCGTGTGCGGCGGGGGCGGAGGCGGACGAGCCCGCGGCGCTGTTCTTCGCCCTCTCGCGTGAGCCCGAGGCGTTCGCGGGCGGGTGGCGCCGGGCGACCGAGGTGTTCCCTTCGGCGCACGCTCATGCGCTCGGATGGACACTGGACGCGACGCCGCTCGAAGTCGCGAACCAGCGGCTCGCCGTCTACGCGGGCCGCGCCGGCTTCGAGGACACGCGGGCTTGGTTCGCCGCACGGCTGCGCCCGAGCTCGCGGTGAGGTCGTCGGAGCCGCCCGTCCGCAGCACGGCGGTGCCCGAGGGGACTTCGACGACTCAGCCGGCGCGCCAACCGCCCGTGATCGTCGCCGGATTCGGAGCGCCCCCGAGAGGACTCGAACCTCTGACCGTCGGCTTAGAAGGCCGCTGCTCTATCCGGCTGAGCTACGAGGGCGGTGCCGACTGAGTACATGCGCGGCGCGGGATCGGCAACCGGCGCGGCGGGCGGACACGACGGCGGCGCGAGGAGTCGGGGTGGCGGGATTCGAACCCGCGACGACGAGCACCCAAAGCTCGTGCACTACCTGGCTGTGCGACACCCCGAGGCCCGCGAATGCTAGCGCCTTCGCGGGCTGCGGCCAACGCGCGGGCGCGCCTGAAATACTCGCGCGGCGTCCGCCGTAAGGGTGGGCATGAGCGCCGAAGCGATGACGATGGAGGAGCCCGCCGACACCGGGAGCGCGGTGGCGAGCGGCCTGCGCTGGCTGACGGTGACCGGACTGACGCTGTGCGCGGCGGCCCTGGTCGGGATGGCCCTCGCGGTGGTCGGGGCGGCCGGCACGGTGGTGGTCGCGGTGATCGCGCTCGCGTGCGTGGCGATCGGCGCGGTGGTGATCGCGGCGCTGCTCGTCGCGCTCGCGGTGGCGTGCGTGCTCGGCGGCGCCGTCGCGCTCGCGGTCGGCGTGGGCGCGGGCGCGCTCGCGGTCGCGCTGTGGGCGAGCCGCGCGCTCGGCTCGGGCGTGCGCGGCGCGCTGAGCGGCGCGAGGCGGCTGCACGGTGCGACGCGGCTGGGCGGTGCGACGCAACCGCTCGCGCTTCAGTCGGCGAAGTCGTAGGGGAGCTCGCGCCGCGCGAGGTACGCCGCGAGGAGCTCGCGCATCGCGCGCGAGGCCTCGCCACGGTGCGAGATCGCGTTCTTCTCGGCCGCGGGCATCTCGGCGGTCGTGCGCGTCTCGCCGAGCGGGAGGAAGAGCGGGTCGTAGCCGAAGCCACCCTCGCCGCGCGGCGCCTCGAGCAGGCGCCCCTCGATCGTGCCGCGCGCGAGGAGCACGTGCTCGCCGAGCGGGCCCGCGGGATCGGCGAACGCGAGCACGCAGACGAACCGCGCGGTGCGCGCCTCGAACGAGACGCCCTCGAGCTCCGACAGCACGCGCGCGTTGTTGGCCGCGTCGTCACCGTGCGCGCCGGCGTAGCGCGCGGAGCGCACGCCCGGCGCGCCGCCGAGCGCGTCGACCTCGAGCCCGCTGTCGTCCGCGAGCGTGGGCAGGCGGCTCGCGCGCGCGAGCTCGCGCGCCTTCTTGGCGGCGTTGTCCTCGAAGGTCGCGCCGTCCTCGACGACGTCGGGCAGCTCGTCGAACGCGTCGAGGCCGACGAGCTCGACGCCGGGCAGCTCGGCGAAGAGCCGCGCGAGCTCGCGGACCTTGCCGGCGTTGCGCGTTGCGACGAGGACCCTCATGCCATGAGACGCGACAGCTCGACGCCGCACGCGGAGAGCGCCTCGCGCTGGCGGGCGACGAGGGCCGGGATCGCGCCGAGGCCGAGCTCGAGCAGGCGATCGAAGTCGGCCTTCGGGACGGGCGCGCCCTCGGCCGTGCCCTGCACCTCGACCACCTCCGCGGACGCGGTCGCGACGACGTTGAGGTCGACCGCGGCGGCCGAGTCCTCCTCGTAGCAGAGGTCGACGAGGTGCTTGTCCCCGACGAGGCCGACGCTGATCGCGGCGACCTCGCGCCGCACGACGCCCGGCCCGACGAGCCCGCGCACGCGCAGGTGCTCGAGCGCCATCGCGAGCGCGACGAAGCCGCCGGTGATCGAGGCCGTGCGCGTCCCGCCGTCGGCGTCGAGCACGTCGCAGTCGACGGTGATCATCCGCTCGCCGAGCGCCCCGAGATCGACGGCGGCGCGGAGCGCGCGCGCGATGAGGCGCTGGATCTCGGAGGAGCGTCCGTCGAGGTTGCCGCGCGAGCGCGAGCGGCGCTGCCGCTCGGGGTTCGAGCGCGGGTGCATCTCGTACTCCGCGGTGACCCAGCCGCGCCCCTTGCCCTTCATCCACGGCGGCACGGAGTCCTCGATCGACGCCGCGATCAGCACCGCGGTCTTGCCGCTCCGATAGATGAGCGAGCCCTCCGGGAAGCGCTGCGTCCCGGTCTCGATGAGGATCTTCCTGGGAGCGTCGCTGCTCCGTCCGTCGCTGCGCGTGGCCATGAGCACGCGGGGGTATCACTACTCCGGCGCGGCGGCCAGGGCGGCGTGGGCCTCGTCGATGCGCGCCGCGGGGAACCACATGGTGAACACGGTGCCGCCGCCGTCGGCGTCGTCGCAGCGGATCACGCCGCCGTGCGCGGCGACGATCTGCTGGGTGAGCGGCAGGCCCAGGCCGGTGCCGCGCTCCTTGGTCGAGTAGAAGAGATCGAACAAGTGCACGCGCGCCTCGGGCGCGATCCCTTCGCCGCGGTCGCGAACGAGGATCTCGAGGCCCCCCGGCGCGCGACGCGCGGCGAGGAGGATCTCGCCCCCCTGCGCCATGGCGTCCTTCGCGTTGCGCAGGAGGTTCAACAGCGCCTGGCGGATCTGCGACTCGTCGGCCGCGACGAGCGGCAGGTCGGCGTCGACCTCGACGCGCAGGGTGATCCCGCTCGACTCGAGCTCGCGCGCGACGAAGCGGCCGACCTCGTCGACGAGCGCGCCGAGCGGCTCGGGCTCGAGCCGTGGGACGGGGAGGCGCGCGAGGCGCAGGTACTCTTCCGTGATCTCGGTGAGCCGATCGATCTCGCGCTGGATCGAGCGCAGGAGCGAGCGCTGCTCGGGCGGGAGGTCCTCGAGCTCCTCCTCGAGCAGCTCGACGTTGAGGCCGATGCTGGAGAGCGGGTTGCGCACCTCGTGGGTGACGTGCGCCGCCATGCGGCCGATCGCGGCGAGGCGCTCGGTCTGGATGAGCCGCGCCTTCGTCTCGATCTCGTCGGTGACGTCGTCGGCGACGACGAGCACGCTGCGCCCGCCGTCGTCGCGCTCGTCGATCCCGAACGGGGTGACGAGGACGTCGACGAAGCGCTCCCCGAGCGGGGCGGCGACGAGCGAGGCGCGCTCGCCTCCCTCGGCGACGCGCTCGATCGCGGGCCCGAGCCCGGGCAAGCGCTCGTGGAGCGCGAGCTCGGCGAGCGGGCGATCGACGTCCGTCGTCGTGACGCCGAGCACGGCGCCCGCGGCGCGGTTCGCCGTCCGCAAGACGCCGCGCCCGTCGACGACGAGCACGCCCGCGCGCAGGCCCGCGACGATCTGCTCCTGCATCCGCTGGAGGCGCCGCAGCGTCTCGGCCGCGTCGCGGAGCTGGCGGTCGCGCGCGGCGACCGCGTCGACCATGCGCTCGAACTCGGCGGTCAGGAGGCCGATCTCGTCGTCGCGCGCCGGTACGATGCGATCGTCGAGCTCGCCGCGCGCGACCGCGGCGACGCGACGCATGAGCAGCGGCAGCGGCACGAGCAGGCGGTGGCTCCACCAGAGCACGATGAGCCCGACGAGCAGCGCGACGACCGCCATCAGGGTGATCGCGTAGACGAACTGCTGCTCCTGCTCGGCCGCGTCGCGGCTCACCTCGTCCATGCGCTGCTGGACGAGCGCCGAGACGCCGCGCAGGCGCCGGCCAGCGCGCGCCTCGCCCTCCCGCAGCGCGACGCCGGCTTGCCGCGCCTGGCCCGCGTCGCCGCGCTCGAGGGTCTCGTAGAGCGCCTCGAAGCGCGCCTCGCTGCCGCTCCACTCCGCGCGGATCTCGCCGAGCTGTGCCTCGACCTCGGCGAGCGCCGTCGCGTCCTCGGCGGCCGGGCGCAGGGTGCGGGCGCGGCGCAGGTGCGCGCGGACGCGGTCGAGGTCGGCGGGGCGGATGCGGCGCGCGCCGTCGAGGTACCAGCGCGCGTTGGCGATCCCGCGGCCGTCGACGAGGCGCTCGAGCGTGGCGTCGAACACCTGCTGCTGCGCCATCGCGCGCGCGATGGAGGTCGCGAGCGGGAGGTAGCCCTCCTGGATGAGGCGCAGGCGCTCCGCGGTGCGCTGGTGCTGGACGAGGCTCGCCCCGCTCACCGTGCCGAAGAACACGAGCACGAGCACGATGCTCAGGAAGATCCGGGTCGGGATCGTCAGGCGCGGGCGGCGCGAGGCCATCTCGTCGAGAGCGTAGAGCGCGGGGCCGCGGCTGGCACCTTCAGCGCAGGATCGCGCGGCCCTGGTCGGCGACGGAGGCGTCGAGCGCGACCGCCGCGTCGATCGCGCGCGCGGCGTCCCGGCGGCGGCCGAGCGCGCGCAGCGCGCGGGCGCGCGTGAGGTGCGCCGCCGCCGGCTGCTCGGGCTCGGCCGCGAGCGCGAGCTCGGCCTGCGCGAGCGCCGCGGCGGCGTCGGCGGGCTCGCGCAACAGCGCCTCGGCGTAGAGCCGGCGCCCCTCGGCGCGCAGGGAGTGGGCGCGCGCGCG
>JAHBWG010000013.1 GCA_019637095.1 Sandaracinaceae bacterium
GCCGCCCCCGATCGCCGGCCCGCCGCCGAACGCAGGCCCGCCCATCGCCGGCGCGCCGCCGAAGCCCGCCGCGCCCGCCGGCTGCCCCTGCCCGCCGAACAGCGAGCCGAGGTCCAGCGAGCCGCCCGAGAAGCGCTCCCACAGCCAATCGATCAGCAGCGGCGTCAGGATCGCGCCCACCGTGCCGGCCACCCGCTGCGGCAGCCCGAAGCGCGACGCGATCACCTGCGCGACGTGCCCGCCGACGACGCCCTGCAGCCCGTCGATCGCCGCGCCGGTGAGCCCCTGCCCGCGCACCAGGCTGCTCACCGCGCCGCTCAGGAAGTTCGTCACGTAGTGCGAGTTGCCTACATCGAGCAAGCCTCGTGGCCCCCCGGGCCTCGCCCCGGCGAAGCCGCCCGACTGCGCCTGGTGGAACGACTGCGCCGCGACCGGCACCGCCGCGCCGAAGAAGCCTTGCGACTGCTGCGGCGAGAACCCCTGCGCCGTCAGGCGCGACATCGCGGTCTGCCCTTGGCGCGACTGCGTGAAGCCTTGGATGAGCTGGTCGAACATGGTGCGCGGCCTCCCTCGAGCGGCGCACGATACCACCCGTTGACGCGCCGGGGACAGGGCGCCACGGTCCCGCGCATGGCGCTCGTCCAAAGCCACGGCATGGCGGCCGGCACCCCGGCCCCCGACTTCGACCTGCTCGCGACCGACGGCGCGCGCTACTCGCTCGCCTCCTTCGCGGACGCGACGGCGCTGGTGGTCGTCTTCACTTGCAACCACTGCCCCTACGCCAAGGCGGCCGAGTCGCGCCTCGTCGCGATCGCGCGCGAGTACGCGCCGCGCGGCGTCGCGCTCGTCGCGATCAACCCGAACGACGCCGAGCGCTACCCGGCCGACTCGTTCGACGCCATGAAGGCGCGCGCGGCCGAGGCCGGCTTCGTCTTCCCCTACCTCTACGACGAGACGCAGGCCGTCGCGCGCGCGTACGACGCCGCCTGCACCCCCGACGTCTTCGTCTTCGATCGCGAGCGCCGCCTCGTCTACAACGGCCGCATCGACGACTCCTGGAAGGACGAGCGCGCCGTCACCCGCCGCGACCTGCGCCTCGTCCTCGACGCCACCCTCGAGGGCCGCCCGCACGGCCTCGACGTCGTCCCCTCGATGGGCTGTTCCATCAAGTGGAAGCCCTGAGGTGGCGAAGGTCCCGCCGCTCGACCTGCCGCTCGACGAGGTCCGCGCCGAGCTCGACAAGATCCGCCACCCGTTCCGCGTCGCGATCCGCCGCTCGAAGAACCCCTTCAACGTCGGCGGCGTCATCCGCACCGCGCACTCCTTCCTCGCGCGCGAGATCGTCCTCATCGGCACCGAGCGCTTCTACCGCAAGGGGATGATGGGCATGCACCGCTACGAGCACGTCGCCTACGTCGAGAGCGAGGAGGCGTTCGTCGCGATGGCGCGCGAGCGCGGCTGGTTCCTCAGCGTCCTCGAGAAGGATCACGAGCGCCCCGTCGGCCTGTGGGACGCGAAGCTCCCCGACGAGTGCGTCCTCGTGATCGGCAACGAGGACGAGGGCCCGGGCGAGACGCTGCTCGCCGCCGCGGACGAGGTGGTCGCGATCCCCATGTGGGGCATCAACCACAGCTACCCCATGACCGTCGCCGCCGGCATCGTCATGGCCGAGTGGGCGCGCCGCCGCTACGCCGGCCCTGGCCGTGTCGTCGTCACGAGACGTTGACGCGCGGTCACGAGCGGAACGGCCCCTCGCCCTCGCGCTGCACCCAGCGCCACGAGTCGAGCACCAGCACCTTCTCCTCCACCGAGCCCGCCATGTACTGCTCCACGTAGCGGCAGTCGGCGCAGGCGTAGAGGTCCATCGTCGGCCCGCTCACCCCCGCGCCGAGGTACAGCGTGTAGCGCGTCGTCGCGATCCGGAGCCCCTCGCACTTGGGGCAGTGTCCGTCCTTCATCGCCGCCGAGCGTATCAGCGCGCGAGCAGCAGCGTCGCGTAGCTCCAGCCGGAGTCCGCCGTCGCGAACGACACCCCCATCATCGTCCAGCACTGCCCGAGCACCTCGCGCGTCTCGGCGCGGTCCGTCCAGCGGTCCATCACGTCCTCGGCGCCGAGCCGGCCCACGCTGAACAGCGCGCCCGCGTACATGAAGCGCACCCCGCTGCTGCGCACCTGCCGGAACAGGTCTCCGTCGGGGCTCGTGCTGTCGAGCCGGTCGACGCTCGCCTGATGCAGCGCGTGCCGCTCGGCCACCCCTTGGATTCCGTCCGGCCGCTCCATCGCCGCCGGGCAGCCGCGCCCCGGGTGCGCCGCCACGAGCGCCGCGAGGGTGTCCGCCCACTCCTCGCACTCGCCCGTGCTCATCGAGCAGCCCGGCGACGGCGGCCGTCCCATCGACGGCGGCGTCGTCGACCACGAGTCGCCCCCGTCGGTCGCCGGTGGCGGCGGCGGCGGCGGCGACGGCGTCCCCGCGTCCGTCCCCGACGACGACGGCGGCGGCATCATCATCCCCATCGAGCCGCCGGGGTCGGCGACGCATTGGTTTCCCGCGAGCACCGTCCCGGGTCCGCAGACCACCTCCGGCGCGTTGCAGCCCACGATTCCCAGGGCGAGGAGCCCCGCCCAGCCCGACCGTCCCGTCATCATGGTCCGCGGCTACCGCAACCCGAGTGCCACCCTGCGGATCGCCCCTGCCGCGTGGCCGCGCCGCCCTGCCGCGGAGCCTCGCACGCGCCGGTGTCGCTCCCGGCTGGACAGCCGCCTCCGAATCACTACACTGCGCGCCCTGTTCTGGTGGCCGTAGCTCAGGGGTAGAGCACTGGATTGTGGCTCCGGGAGTCGCGGGTTCAAATCCCGTCGGTCACCCTCTCCTTGACATTCCGAGTCGTGTTTCGTAGCTCAGCGCCCTCTGGCGCCCGTAGCTCAGTTGGATAGAGCGTCGGACTTCGAATCCGCAGGTCGGGGGTTCGAATCCCTCCGGGCGCGCTCAGATCAGCCGGGTCATTAGCTCAATTGGTAGAGCAGTGGACTCTTAATCCATTGGCTGGAGGTTCGAGTCCTCCATGACCCAACCCCGAAGGCTCCGGCATCGCCGGGGCCTTCGTCGTTCCGTCGCCGCGCGATCGACCTCGTTCACTCCTCGGGCTCACACCGGAGCACGACGATCTCCACCCGGCGGCTCCGATGCCCGCGATCCTCGCCGGGCGGCGGGCACGGCGGCGGGCGCTCCTTCACCGCCCGCTTGTGCGAGAAGAAGCCTCGCTCGGGTCCCGCCTCGGGGTCGAGGATCTCGGGGTCGACGCCACGCGCGGCGAGCGCGGCGGCGACGCTCCGGGCGCGATCGAGCGCGAGGTGCTCGTTCTCCGGCTCGTGCTCCGGCGGGCTCGCCGCCCGCGTCCCCACCACGCGCGCCCGCGTCGAAGGCGCTGCACGCAGCGCGTCCGCGAGCTCGTCGAGCAGGGCGGGCGGGACGAGGTCCGGGTCGAGCGACGCGCTCATGCAGCGGAACGTGAGCTGATGAGGCAGACGCCACTCCGCGCAGCGAAGCGGTGCCTCGGGAGGCGCCGGCTCGGCGAGCGCCCCCGGCGCGGTCGGCGCCGCCGTCGTGCTGCCGCAGCTCGCCGAGAGGGCCGCGAAGATCCCGAGCGCCGGCCATCGCGCGCGCCTGCCGATCACGGCCACGCCGACGCGCCGCCGCCCCGATCGCGGAACGGGTTGTAGGGGCACGTTCGCCGATCGAGCGCGGCCAAGCGCGCCGCGAGGATCGGCACGCGCCGCTCACAGCGCGAGACGACGCGAGCCTCGCTACGAGTCACGTCGATCCCCATCGAGCGGTTTCGAGGGATGGTCCCCGGGCGGAGTAGCGGCCCCGCACTGTCGTACCGCCGCCGAATCCAGAGGCCTCGCTCGCTCCGGTGTATGTTGTCGATCAAGAGGGCCATCTCCTCTTCGGGCGAGGGAGCGCCAACCCGATTCGCCTCCGTGGGCGCGAACATCGCGCGGACTCGGTAGTTCCCCCACGTGATGTTCACAGCGTGAACCAGCTCGTGGAGCAGCGCGAGGTAGGGGGCCCACACTTCCGCTCCGCTCTGCGCGACCGCCGGCTCGATGAGATCGATCCCGATCAGCGCGTCCGCGCCGATGGTCGTGGCGTCCCGCATCGCCGCTTCGAGGCGCGCGTTCGGAATCTCGACACCCGCTTGGTCGACGAACGGGTCTGGGTCGGTGTACGCCCCGCCATGAGTCGCGTAGATCGTCGTCCGCCGCCTGACGCAGTCGACGATCGCGCGCCCGACGCGGCTGGACGCGACCCGATCGAGCGCGAGCCCAAGCTCGACGGACCAGAGCTCGGGCTCGAGGGATCTCCCCTCCTCCGGGTCGAAGAACCAGGGGCTCGAACGAGCTCGGCCGTTCTCGAGCGCGACGGGTGGATCGAACCACTGGATATTGGGGTTCCTGCGGTCGTGCAGTCGGGAGGGCATCTGGCCAAACTGTATGGGCGCTCCGCGGGGTGGTGTCGAGCACCGACTCTGGATGCGCCCATACACCCCCTCACGAATCGGCGAAGTAGCGCGAGTCGAGCTCGACGACGGTACCGCAGATCACGTCGGATCACACCGCAGCTCGATCCGTCACCGCTCTCCCGCAATGTGGCTTTCCCGGGACGGCCACGGTGCGGTACCCTCGCGACCTCCCGCGAGCTTCGATGACCCCCGCCTCCTCACGTTCCGTGCTCGGCACGCTGCCCAAGGCGCGGCTCCTCGACCTCGGTCGCGACTACGGCGTCGCCCTCGAGCCGGCCGCCGCGAAGGAGGCGCAGCTCGAGGTGCTCACCCGCTCCGGGCGTGTCCGCTTTCGCGATCTCCTCGGGCGGCTCGGCCGTGACGAGCTGAAGGCAGCGTGCCGCGCGCACGGGCTCGACGACTCGGGGCGGGCTCGGCTCGACCTCCAAGAGCGTTTGCTCCGGGCGCACGGCGCTTCGGACTCCGCGATGCCGCCTCCGCTCTTCCGCGCGAACGAGGTCCCGCGGTACGCGCCGCGCCCGGGCGACATCGTGTCGTGCCGTCACCGTCAGTGGCTCGTCGAGGGCGTCGCGCCGCCGCCCGCGGAGAAGCACGCCACGCGCGTCTCGCTCGTCTGCCTCGACGACGACGCGCAGGGTCAGCCGCTCGAGGTGATGTGGGAGCTCGAGCTCGGCGCACGCGTCGTACAGCCCGAGGCGCATGGGCTCGGCGAGGTCGATCGGATCGATCCCCCGCGGTACTTCGGTACCTACCTGCACGCGCTCAAGTGGAACGCGGTCACGGCCACGGACGAGAAGCTCTTCCAGTCGCCGTTCCGCGCGGGCATCAAGCTGATGAACCATCAGCTCACCCCCCTGCGCAAGGCGCTCTCGCTCCCGCGCGCGAACCTCTTCATCGCGGACGACGTCGGGCTCGGCAAGACGATCGAAGCAGGGCTCGTGCTCCAGGAGCTGCTGCTCCGCCAGCGCGTCGAGTACGTCCTCGTGATCTGCCCCTCCTCGGTGTCGCTCCAGTGGCGTGACGAGATGCTGCGCCGCTTCGGCCTCCACTTCGAGGTCATGAGCCGCGCGTTCGTCGCGCGCCGGCGTCAGGAGCGCGGGTTCGGCGTGAACCCCTGGAGCACGCACAACCGCTTCATCGTCGCGCACCCGCTCGTTCGCCGTCCCGAGTACCGAGACCCGCTGCTCGCGCACCTCGCGACGCTCGGCGACGGCCGCGCGAGGAAGAGCCTCCTCATCCTCGACGAGGCCCACGTCGCGGCGCCCGCGACGGCGACGAAGTACGCGGTCGACTCGCGCATCACGAAGGTCGTCCGCGACATCGCGCCGCGCTTCGAGAATCGCCTCTTCCTCTCTGCGACCCCGCACAACGGGCACTCGAACAGCTTCTCCGCGCTCCTCGAGATCCTCGACCCGCAGCGCTTCACGCGCGGCGTGAAGGTGCGAGGCGCGAGCCAGCTCGAGCCGGTGATGGTCCGCCGCCTCAAGGAGGACCTTCGCCAGCTCGGCGTCGACTCCTTCCCGCTCCGAAAGCTCGTCCAGATCGAGCTGACCCACGAAGCCGGCGCGTGGCACTCGGCGCACGCGACGTTCGATCCCGGCAAGAACGAGGCGAGCCGAGGCGCGCGCGCGCACATCGGCGACGGCGAACCGGTCGAGCTGACGCTCTCGTCGATGCTCGCCGAGTACACGAGCCTGATGCGGCCCGAGCGCGGTCGCGGAAAGCTCGTCTTCGTCAACCTCCAGAAGCGGCTGCTGAGCAGCGTCGAGGCGTTCGCGCGAACCCTGCGGGTGCACACTCGTTCGGTCCTCGAAGGCCGCGCGAAGACCCAGCTCGATCTCGGGAGCACGATGCGGGCGGCTGCTCCATCGGCCGACGACGAGGAGCCCGAGGGCCTCGACGACGAAGCGCTCGAGGACGAGGCGGCCCAACAGGTCGCGAGGGAGTCGGCCCGGCTCCAGAGCCCGGAGGGCCGCGCGCGCCAGCTCCTCGACGAGATGCTGCGGATCGGCGAGATGCACCGCGGCGCACCGGACGCGAAGGTGCAGGCGCTCCTCGCGTTCATCCGCGCGCGTCAGTGCGCCGCGGTGCGCGTGGGCGGCGCGTCCGGCAAGAGCGCGCCTTGGTCGGACGATCGCATCCTCGTGTTCACCGAGTACGGCGACACGAAGCGCTACTTGTGGCAGCTCCTCAGTGGCGCGGTCCGCGGCACCGACCGAGCCGACGAGCGCCTCATGCAGCTCCACGGCGGCATGTCCGAAGAAGCGCGCGACGAGGTGCAGCGCGCGTTCAACGCGCCGCCGGGCGAGCACCCGGTGCGCATCCTGATCGCCACCGACGCGGCGCGCGAGGGCGTGAACCTCCAGGGCCACTGCGCCGACCTCTTCCACTTCGACATCCCGTGGAACCCGGCGCGCATGGAGCAGCGCAACGGCCGCATCGACCGCACCCTGCAGCCCGCCCCCGAGGTGCGCTGCCACTACTTCGTTTATCCGGCGAGGACCGAGGACGTCGTCCTGACGCACGTCGTGCGCAAGGTGGACGTCATCCAGCGCGAGCTGGGCTCGCTCGGCGCGGTCGTCATGGATCGCATCGAGACCGCCCTCGCCGAGGGCATCGACGCGCGCACGAGCGAGCGCCTCGACGTCGCCGACGGAACCGTCTCGCGCGGTCCTGGCGCGTTGGACGTACGGCGCTTGCGTGCCACCACCCGCGAAGAGCTGGAGAGCCCGCGTCACGACCACGCGAAGCTACGCGCCGAGATCGAAGAGGCCGGCGAGATCCTGAACCGCTCGCGCGCCGTCATGGAGTTCGATCCGGCCTTGCTGCGTGACGCGATCGATGTCGGCCTCGAGCTGGCGGGCGCTAAGCCGCTCGCGACGGCGGCTGAGGGACGCTGCTTCGCGCTCCCCGCGCTGCCCGAGTCGTGGGAGCCGACCCTCGACACGCTCCGCCCCGCGCGCGGCCGCGACGAGCCGTTCTACGAGTGGCGCCGGCGCGCGCCAATGCCGGTGGTGTTCGAGCCTCCGGCCAAGATGAACGACGCGCTCGTCCACCTGCACCTGTCGCACCCGTTCGTGCAGCGCATCACGCAGCGCTTCCTCGCGCAGGGCTACGGCGCGCACGACCTCGGTCGCGTCACCATCGTGAAGAACCGGCACGACTCGTTGACGCGCGTGATCGCGTTCGGCCGCCTCTCGCTCTTCGGGGCCGGCGCCGCGCGGCTCCACGACCGGCTCCTCTCGGTCGGCGCGCGTTGGATCGAGGGCAAGGAGGACGAGCTGCGCCCCTTCGGCGAGGAGGCCGATCGCAAGGCGGTCGCGATGCTCGAGCAGATCCTCGCCGAGTCCCCGACCCTCGACGGAATCTCCGACGCGCTACGCGCGCGCGTCCTCGCCGCGGCGCCGCGCCTCTTCGCGCGCCTGTGGGACACCGTCCGCGCCGACGCGGACGCCGAGGCGCTCGCTGCCACGCAGAAGCTCCTCGCGCGCGGGCGGCAGGAGTCCGAGGCCCTGCGCGAACTCCTCGAGCGCCAGCGCAACGCGATCGTCGCGGCGATCGACGAGCGCCATCAGCTCGCGTTCGAGTTCACGCCCGCCGAGGAGGAGCAGCGGCGGCAGTTCGCCGACGACGAGAAGCACATGCACGACCGCCTCGTCTCGCTCCAGCTCGAGCTCGAGCGCGAGCCCGCGCAGCTCGAGGCGCTCTACCGAGTCGCGCTCCACCGGCTCGAGCCGGTCGGGCTCGTCGTGCTCTGGCCGGAGACGCGGGGCTGAGATGGCTTGGGAGCTTGGGAGAGGAACTTCTATCGCTTGGGAGAGGAACTTCTATGGGGAGAGGGGGAGAGTGAGAGAGGGGGAGAGTGCGCCCGCGACGCGGGCGCGGGGAGAGGGGATTTCTTCGGGGGAGGGTGCGCCCGCGACGCGGGCGCGGGGAGCGGGGATTTTCTTGGGGGAGAGTGCGCCCGCGATGCGGGCGCGGGGAGAGGGGACTTCTTTGGGGGCGCGGGGGTTAGGGGCGGACTCGGCGGATGCCGCCTTCACGGAGCACGATCGCGTGGAAGTTGACGAGGAGGCCCACCTCCGCGCCGGTGAGGCGTACGTAGGTCCGGAGCTGCGCTTCGTGGACGCGCAGGAGCGAGGCGACCGCCTTGAGCTCCACGACGACGACGTCCTCGACCACGAAGTCGGGCTGGAACGCGCAGGCCAGGTGCTGCCCCTTGTAGTCGAGCCCGATCGTAGGTCGCCGTGCGTACCGGAGACCACGGACCTCCAGCTCGCGGGCCAGACACACGTCGTAGGCGGACTCGAGCAGCCCGGGCCCGAGGTGTCGGTGTACCTCGATGCAGGCGCCGAGGATCTCGTGAGTGAGCGCTCCGAAGTCGGTCATGCCCTCTCATCGGCCCCACGGGCTCCGAGTTACCGCCCGCCTGCCACCTGCCCCCCCTTCTCCCACGCGCGCCCACCGCCGACGTGCCACCCGCCCCCCTGTCCCCCCTCGTCCCACGGGCGCGCAGCGCCCGTGGGACACTCTCCCCCTCTCTTCCCCTCCCCCTCTCCCCCCTTCGCCCCCTCTCCCCCTCTCTTCCCCTCTCCTCCACTCCCAAACGCATGACCGACCCGCTCACGCGCTTGCACGAGTCCTGGCTCGGGATGGTCCAGCCGATCGAGGGGCTGGTCTTCTCGGTGCCGGTCCTCGCCGAGGCGCAGGTGGGCCGGCCGGACGAGTCCGCCGCGGCGCTCTCGGAGAAGCTCACCACCCTCTGCCCGCCGACGGAGGAGACGGAGACCGGCCCGACCGGCCACCGCATCGTCGACCTCGCGGCGTTCCTCGCGGAGCTGCTCGGCCTCACCCCGGATCTCTTCGACGCGACCGACGCGCTCCCGCCCGACCTCTCGCTCTACGTCCCCGAGGGGCGGCAGACGATCCGGCCGACGCTCGCGCTGCGGCGCATCGACGAGGTCGAGCCGCCACCCGACGCGACGCCCGCCGTGCGCGAGGGAGCAAGGTACGTTGCGATGGTGTGGGACCTCGCGGCGAGGGACCCGGCGGGCGTCGGGCTCTCGCTCGACAAGCCGGAGACGCTGACCGGGCCGTGGGACTATCCGCCGACCGCGAAGCTCGATCGTCTGCTGCGGCACTGCCGCGTGCCCGTCGGCGTCCTCACGAACCGCGAGGTGGTGCGCCTCGTCTACGCGCCGCACGGCGAGTCGAGCGGTCACCTCACGTTTCGGCTCGACGACATGGCCACGGTCGGCGGCCGCCCGATTCTCGACGCGTTCGTGTCGCTGCTGTCGGCGACGCGCTTCTTCGGCGTGGCCGAGGACCGGAGCCTGCCGGCGCTGCTCGCCGAGAGCCGGAAGCGGCAGGCGAACGTCACGAGCGATCTCGCCGAGCAGGTCTTCGAGGGGCTCTCGATCCTCCTCGCCGGCTTCCAGGCCGCGGCCGACCGCGACGCCGAGTACGCGCGCGTGTTCGCGGAGGCGCGCGAGCGCGGCGGCGACCACCTCTACCGGGGCCTGCTCGGCGTGCTGCTCCGGCTGGTGTTCGTGCTCTACGCGGAGGACCGCGCGCTCTTGCCGGTCGAGCACCCGTCCTACCAGCAGCACCTCAGCGTGCTCGGTCTCTTCGATCGGCTCCGGCGAGACCGCGGCGCGTACCCCGACTCGATGTCGCGGCGCTTCGGCGCGTGGGGGCGGCTCCTCGCGCTCTTCCGCGCGGTCTACCTCGGCGTCGACCACGGCGAGCTGCACATGCCGCCCCGCCGAGGCGTGCTCTTTGATCCGCATCTCTATCCGTTCCTGGAGGGCTGGGGCCCGGCGGGCAGCGCCCCCGTGGGCGACCCGGAGGCGCTCGCGCGCGTGAGCGTGCCCACCATCGACGACGAGACGGTGTATCGCGTGCTCGAGAAGCTCGTCGTCTTCGAGGGTCAGCGGCTCTCGTACAAGACGCTCGACGTCGAGCAGATCGGGAGCGTGTACGAGGCGCTGATGGGCTACCACGTCGAGCCCGTCGCGGCGGACGCGGTGTGCATCCGCGGGCGCGGGGTGTGGGTCACCGTGGACGACGTGCTCGTCGCGCACGATCGGCGGACGCGGGCGAAGTGGTTGAAGGACGCGGTGGGGCTGCCGGCGGCGGTGGCGAAGAAGCTGGCGGAGCGGTTGGAGGAGATCTCCTGTGCCGGCGGAGAGAGGGAGGGCGGGGGAGAGGGGGAGAAGGAGCGAAGGGGGGAGAGGGGGAGGGTGGGAGCGGGGGAGAAGGCGCGCGCATCGCGCGCGCGGGAGGGGAAAGAGGGGGAGGTGGTGGAGGCGTTGCTCGCGTACGCGCGCGGGGGGCGGCGCAAGGATCCGTTGGCGGTAGTGGCGCGGGCGGGGCGGCTTGTGCTGCAGCCGGGGGCGGAGCGGCGGCGGACGAGCAGCCACTACACGCCACGGTCGCTGACGGAGCCGATCGTGCGGCGCACGCTGGAGCCGCTGTTCGCGTGCATGGGGGAGGCGCCGTCGAGCGAGCGGCTGCTCGACCTGAAGGTGTGCGACCCGGCGATGGGCTCGGGGGCCTTCCTGGTCGAGGCCTGTCGCGTGCTCGCCGACCGGGTGGTCGCGGCGTGGACGCGCGAGGGCAAGCTCGAGGCGGTCGCGGAGGTCGCGCCGAACGAGGACCCGGTCCTGCACGCGCGGCGGCTCGTGGCGCAGCGGTGCTTGTACGGGGTGGACAAGAACGAGGCGGCGGTGGAGCTCGCGAAGCTGTCGCTGTGGCTGGTGACGCTGGCACGCGATCTGCCGTTCACGTTCCTCGACCACGCGCTCCGGCACGGGGACTCGCTCGTGGGGCTGTCGTTCGCGCAGATCCGCGCCTTCCACTGGAGGCCGTCGAAGCAGGTCGAGCTGGCGGAGCGCGTGCTGCGCGAGGCGCTCGACGAGGCGGTCGCGATCCGGCAGCAGATCCTCGAGCTCGCCGCGGACCCTTCCCCCGAGGCGCAGCGCGAGAAGGAGCGCCTCGCGACCGACGCCGATGATGCGGGTGCGCGGGCGCGGCTGATCGCCGACGTGGTGGTGGGTGCGTTCTTCGCCCACGCGAAAGACAAAGATCGAGAGAAGGAGCGGCTCGCGCGGCTCGCGCTCGTCGAGCGCTGGCTCGAGGGCGACGAGGACGCCGGAGAGGCGCTGCGGGCGATGCAAGCCGCGTTGCGGGCGCGCGTCCCCGCGTTCCACTGGATGCTCGAGTACCCCGAGGTGTTCTTCGCCGAGCGGCCCGACCCGCTCGAGGACGGGCGCGTGAACCGCGCGGCCGACATGGATGCCTTCGTCGGCAACCCCCCGTTCTTAGGAGGGTCAGCGGTCTCGACGAGCTTCGGCGATGAGTACATGCGCTGGCTGCTGGCTGTTCACGAGGGCGCACACGGCAATGCGGACATGAGCGCGCACTTCTTCTTGCGGGCGGCGAGCCTGCTCGGCGCGCACGGGACGATCGGTCTGATCGCGACGAACACCATCGCCCAAGGAGACACCCGCGCGACCGGGCTCCAGCGACTCGTTCGTGACGAGCGCTTCACGATCTACGACGCGACCCGGTCGATGCTGTGGCCCGGCGACGCGGCGGTGAGCGTCGCGGTCGTCCATTTGGCGGTGGGCCGCCCTGCCACGCAGGCCGACGCGCTGCGCCTCGATCGCGCTCCGGTCGCGGCGATCAGCTCCCGCCTGCGGCCGACGCCCGAACGCGCGGACGCGGTGAAGCTCGCCGCCAACGCCGCCGGGAGCTTTCTCGGCAGCAAGATCTACGGACAGGGCTTCACGCTCACGCCGGAGGAGCGCGACGCGCTCGTCGCGAAGGACGGACGCAACGCCGAGCGCATCTTCCCCTACCTGGGCGGCCAGGAGGTCAACACCAGCCCGACGCAGAGCCACGACCGCTACGTGATCTCGTTTGGTCAGATGAGCCTCGAGGAGGCGGAGCGCTGGCCGGACTTGCTCGCGATCGTGCGCGAAGAGGTCAAGCCCGAACGCGACAAGAACAAGCGAGATGTTCGCCGCACGTACTGGTGGCGCTTCGGCGAGGTCGCACCGGCGCTGTACGACGCGATCGCGAAGCTCGACCGCTGCCTCGTGACCGCGATCGTCAGCAAACACATCATCTTCTCCTTCCAGCCCACCGACCGCGTCTTCAGCCACAAGCTGTACGTCTTCCCGCTCCCCACGTTCACCGCGTTCGCCGTCCTCCAGTCGCGTGTCCACGCGCCCTGGACGTGGCTGCTCTCGTCGACGATGAAGAACGACCTCAACTACTCCGCGAGCGACTGCTTCGAGACCTTCCCGTTTCCGGCTTTCGAACCGCGAAAGGGAGAGGGGGAGAGGGGGAGAGGAGGAGAGTGCGCCCGCTCCGCGGGCGCGGAAGGGACCGATTCGAAAGGCGCCCCCACCGCCTCGTCTGCCCCCACCACGCCCTCCGTTCCCTCTCCCATCCCATCGTCCGTCGAGCGCGAAGCGCTCGACGGACACTCTCCCCCCCTCCTCCCCTCCCCCTCTCCCCCTAGAAGTTCTCACCCCCCAACCATCCCAGGCGACCCCCGCGTCGTCATCCCCACCCTCGAAGAAGCCGGCCAGACCCTCTACGAAGCCCGCGCCGCCTACATGCGCGACACCGACCAAGGCCTCACCCAGACCTACAACCGCCTCAAGGACCCCGACGAGCCCGACCCCCGCATCCACCACCTCCGCCAGCTCCACGAGCACCTCGACCGCGCCGTCCTCGACGCCTACGGCTGGACCGACCTCCCCGTCCCCCCCTTCTGCCCCACCACCCCCGAAGAGCACGCCGCCCTCGACGCCTTCTCCGACGAGATCATCGACCGCCTCTTCGTCCTCAACGCCGAACGCGCCCAAGAAGAAGCCCGCCGCGGCCTCGGCAAGAAAGGCGGGAAGGGCGCAGCCAAGCCGAAAGGCACGCGCAAGAAGAAGGGCGTACCCGACACTGCCACGCAGGGAGGGCTCTTCGAGTGACGGTGTACATCGGGAGCCTCATGAGTTGACCGCCTACTCCTTTCGCATCGGCGTGCTCGACATGCCGCTCTTCGACCAGGCGCTCTGGTTAGCTCCGAATCCCGGCCGTGGGCGCGGACAGAAGGAGGCCCGCGCGCGCCGCGAGCGGCTCCGCCGTGAGCACCGAGAGGTGATCACCATCACCCTCGACGAAGACGCTGCGGCAGCCCTGGCCGACTATCTCGAACTCGACAGCGACGGCCTGGCGCTCGATCTCGAGCGATACACGCACGTGGGCTACCGCGCGAAGGCGCGCGGGCTGGGTGGCGGCAGGCTCGGCGATGCCGGCGAGATGCTCACCTTCCTCGCTCATCGGGGAGCGCTGGGACGCGGCCTCCACGATCGTCTGCTGCGAGTCGTCGAGTGCCGGAACTGGGCGAGCGACCGTCCCGCCCCGATGCCCGACTTTCTCGTGGCCGGCGGGAAGGTGCTCGAGATCAAGACGCGCGAGCTGCTCGACTTCCAGAACATCACAAGCCCGCTCGGCATGCGGACGCGGGTCGGGGCGTGCGACAGCTTGGTGGGCGCGCGGTGGGAGGGACTCGTGCAACTCGGCTTCGACGACGGCGTCACGCTGACTCGTGAGACGCACGCGTTGCGGACCAAGCCCGGGGTCATTGTGCCGTTCCCGGCCTCAGCTGGCGTGCTGGATGTCGTCCTCGTGCGAGACGCGCGCGTGTTGCCGCTCCGCACGCGGACCGATCTGCCGGTCACGCACCGCGACTGCCAGTCGGACGCGCATAACTGCTGGGCGTGCTGCGCGAAAGGCGAGTCCCTCGATGCGCATCTCATCGAGATGCACAATGCTCCGGACGAGCTGCGTCTCGAAGGCTTCGGCGATCACGAGTCGTGGATGAAGCGGTACGGTGCATGGTCGCGGGCGCTCTGGTCGCGATCCGACACGCACGCGAGCGAAGCGCAGCGGCCGTTGTTCTCGCTTGTCCGGGAGTGGGCAGGCACAATGGGTGCCGAGCGTGCGGGGTGGATCGTCGAGCACTGGTCTGAGTACCTCGCCATGGCGACGTGGGAGCGCGGGCTGCACACGGAGGGAGTTCAGTTCCCGGACGAGCCGGTGTATCGCGAGCCGACCGCGGCTCGCGCGACGATCGACGATCTCCCGCAGGTCATCTCGGCCGCCCTCGACGCGGGCTCCGAAGGGCGGTGGGAGGTGAGCGGGATGCAGGGCAGGGAGTACGTCGTGCTCCACGATGCGTCTGGCGTGCGCGTTCGCGGTCTGATGACCGGCTGGGCGGGTGGCGATGTCATGGAGCCCGACGCCGAACTCGCGGTGAATCGGCTCCTTCACGATTGCTTCGGCGAGAGCCCGGTCGATCCCGAACGCCTCCCCATCTCTCTGCACCCGGTTCGCGTCGGCGTGGGGGACAAGAGTGAGTTGCTGGCATGGCGACCGTCGAGAGCGTCCGAGAGAGGCTGGCCGCGGAGCGTATTCTACACCCCGGACCGGCCTTGGATCACGTGGCTTCGCATGGGCGATCCTCGTGCCTCGCTCTTCGCGTTCCGCGACGGCCGTCTCGAGTTCACGATCCGGCGCGGCCGGGCATGACGCGAGGGTTTCTCGCCGGTGCGAGACGGGCGCGTCGGTCTCGCGTGGGTCACCGCGACGGGTGGTGCGGAATCAGCTCCGCGAACCAGGCGCTGAGTGTGGACGCGCGACGCCTGGGTGTTGTGCCGCTGAGGCCGACCGCGCAGCTCTCGAGGAACTCCTGCGCCGACTGAGGATCCACGTCGGCGAGCCGGTCTTTTCCGGCCCAGGTTCGCCATGCACGGCCGACGGCCGAGTCCTCGAAGAAGACCGCGGCCATCGAGAGCCGGTGTTCGTGGTCTACGCCGACCAGCGCTCGCGCCCGGGCCGTCGGCTGGTTGTCTTCGTCCAGCAGTCCGAGCACGCGCGCTCCGTGCTTGTAGTAGTTCACCTGGCGCGGGGCCTCGATGTTGTCGATGTCGTCGGTCGTCGCCTGACCGTGCTGAAGGATGGCGTCGACGGCTTGGAAGACCTGTCTCACCGTGTTCGCCTGTGGCACGTGCTGCTTGTCCAGCCGGACCGGTGTCCCAGTCGCGCTCGCGCGCGCCCGCTTGGCGATCGACTCGAGGGACCGCTTGCCGATGACCTCTCGCGAGAGCATGAGAGACCGCTGCCACTGGGCCGAGTGAGGATCGGTCAGTGTGATCTCGACGCGGCCGTCGTGCTGCTCGAGGCGCGCGAGGAGGCGGAGGAGGCCAGAGGCCACCCGCGTCGGCAAATCCTCGAGCACTGCGTCGACCTCGGCAGGCCGACCGCGCGCCGCGAGCAGGCGCTCGAGCACATCGAACGCACCAGCAGCATCGTCACCATGAGCGAAGAAGAGGTGGAGCGGGACGGACGCCGCGGGTGCCCACGCGACCTCGGTGCCGAGGTCGGGTGCGCTCGTGTCGCCAGGGTCGGGGACCTCCGCCGGCTCGGTGACGGACTCCCCGAAGGAGACGAGCGCCTGGACGAGTCGAGTCGAGGCCGTGTCTGCCAGCACCCGGAGCGTCTGCACCGCACGTCCGAGCCGCGTGGAGCGCGCGCCGGCGTCATCGAGGAGGGCGCGCCGTCGCACGTGCTCCAGCAGGGGATCGAGTCCTGCGAGGGTCTGCGCATAGCGCTCCGCCGCGTCCGCGAGGTCCAGCGCTACGCGCTCCAGGGCGCGCGGCGCGAGCGGCAGAGCTTGCCCATAGGCCGAGCCCAGAGACTCGGACACGAGCGCCACGTCTTGTCGCTCCTCCTCGTCCGCGATCGGCCCGACGTACTCCTGCAGGTCTTCCGCGAGCGACGCTGCGAGCACACGGGAGAAGGTGAGCGCGAGGGTGTCCCTCTCGCTGGCCAGTCGGAGCGACACGAGCGTCGCCGCGCGGACGGACGCGGACGCGTGGCGAAGTGTCAGCCGGAGGAAGCTGAGTAGCTCGCCTCCAAGAGCTGGCCGCCAGCGGCCACGAACGACGAGATCGTGATCGAGGGCGCCCAGCAGGGTGTGGGCGACTCCGACGTCGTCTGCACGGTGGGCCATCAGCCAGAGGCGGCATGCCAGAGCGATGCTGTCATCTCGCTCCACGGTCTTGATCGCCAGCCGGCGGGCGTACTCTGCGTCGTCGCGCCGCGACAGAACGAAGGCAGTCAACACCGCGAGTTCGCGGTCCTCGCGCTCGAGATCCTCCAGCGCGACCAGCACCTCGCGCCGGCCCTGTCCAAGCGCTGCTGCTACGCTGGGCGGGAGTTGCTCAGCCATCGTCGGCTCCTGGGTCCCGGAAGGCGAATCCGTAGATCTCAACGTCGATGCGCGCGTTCGGATATGCGTCGTCCCGGCAGTAGAACGACTTCATCATGCTCGGGTGTCCCTCGGGGGCGGCGCGGCACACGAATCGCTTCGCATCGCGACAGGCGCGCTCCCTACGCTTGCCCTCGCCCTTGCTGCAGTTCGCCGCGAGCTGTTCCAGCCACTCGAGGCCGTCGGCCTTCGTCGGCACAACGTCCTGGCCCCAGGTGACCCGGTGTCCCCGCCCGGATACGTCGTCGCCCTGCGCTTGCCACTGGCCGTGGTGCTCGCTCATCACGCCCCCGGGGTGCTCCTCATCACGGCGCGGCCCCGATTCGGAGCCTACCGCAGAGCGCGGCGGGTGTGAACGCCCCGCTCGCGTCCATCGGCCCGGTCCAGCGGCGGCCGCGAAAGACAGATCGGTTGACCTGGCCGCCGAGGCGCGCTACCTGAACATCCGATCGGTGGTCCTCGGAACGCGAGCCATGCCCCCCAGCTTCAGCCTGCACCAAGCCGACGCGGTCGACTGGCTCCGCGAGCTGCCTGACGGCTCGGTCGATCTCGTCATCACCGATCCGCCGTACGAGTCGCTGGAGAAGCACCGCAAGGTCGGCACCACGACGCGCCTCAAGCACAGCAAGTCGTCGAGCAACGACTGGTTCACGATCTTCGAGAACGAGCGCTTCCCGGCGCTCTTCTCCGAGCTGTACCGCGTCCTCAAGAAGAACACGCACCTCTACATGTTCTGCGATCAGGAGACGATGTTCGTCGCGAAGCCCATCGCAGAGGAGGTCGGCTTTCGTTTCTGGAAGCCGCTCGTCTGGGACAAGCGGAAGATCGGCATGGGCTACCACTACCGCGCGAGGTACGAGCTCATCCTCTTCTTCGAGAAGGGCAAGCGGAAGCTCAACGACCTCTCGGTGCCCGACGTCATCGAGGCGACGCGCGTGTGGGCCGGCTATCCCACCGAGAAGCCGGTCGAGGTCAGCGAGATCCTCGTCCGCCAGAGCACCGTCGCCGGCGAGGTGGTCGTCGATCCCTTCTGCGGCTCGGGCAGCACGGGGGTGGCTGCGGTGAACCTCGGGCGCCGGTTCTGGGGCTGCGATGTCGGGGACGAAGCGCTCTCGGTGACGCGCCGCCGACTCCTCGACGCCGGTGCCACGGAACAGGTGAGCGAGAGGGGAGCTGGGCAGGTTCCGCTCAGCTTCGAGTAGCCGAGCCGCTCTGGCCGCGGCGGAGGTGCGGGGTGTACGACGACAGGGCGTCGCGAGCGCGGGCGATCGCGTCGATCGAGCGGCTCGACGCCGTCGCGTTCGCGTCCGTTGTGGGCGGCCTCGTGCTCGTTCCCGAGAACCTCCACTTGGTGCACCGTCTGGAAGTCGCGGCGAACATGGTGCTGGCCGGGCGTGCGCGCGGACGGGGCGACGTCACACGGACACGTGCGCGTCGAGCCATCGACGAGCTGATCGGCGCCTGGACTGGCCACAACGACGATCCGTGGCCGAACCTCGCCACCGAGGCGTTCGTCTACCACGGCGGCACCCACCTCTTCATCCCGGGTGGCCTCGATACGATCTTCATCCTTCGCGCGGTTGCGCGCGCCGTCGAAGCGTGTGCGGTGGAACACCGGGAGTTCGCGGAGCGGGCGGCGCGCCTCATCCAGTTCGCGTGCGCGGTGTCCGACGATGTGCTCGCGTCCGTGGGCGCCGGAAGGAGTCAACGTGTTCCTCCACCCGCGGCGCTGGTCGTCCCGCCCGATGCTGCTCTTCGCCGACTCCGCGCCGCGGTGCACCTCCGTCCCGATCGATTCGCGCGACTCCGCCGCAGCGGGGGGATCGAGAGAGAGGACGCGGAGCGGTTCTGCGTCGTCGTGGGCAGCGCCGCCGAGCCAGAGGCGCTCGTCAGCTACCAGGTCCTGAGCCTCCAGCCGGTCGCGAGGCGCGGCGACGATGTCGTCGTCATCGCACCTCACCTGATCGGGGAGGCAGCCGTCCGCAACGTCCTCGTGCTTGCGAGCGAGCTGGGCGCCACGGGGCTGCTCGCGCACGAGTTCCATCGCACGGCATGGCTCATGACCGACGACGCGTTGCGGCTTCTCGGGCTCACGCGGAGCGGGAAGCCCAGAGGGGAGGCGGGACCGACGTCCGGCATGCAGGTGACGCACACCATCTACCAGTGCGATCGGGACAAGGTGCATCACGTGATGCTCGTCTCGGACGCGCTCGAGGGTTCTGCCCGCGACGCGTGGGACGTCTCGCACCTCGAAGAGGAACTCCAGCGAGCGCACCGCGCCTTCGGTCCCACCTTTTCCGCCGCCGACCCTCCGATCGCTGCGTGGTCCTCGATCATCGTGATGGCCGGCATCGGTCGCGACTTCGGCGTGAGCTTCGACCACAGCGAGATTCCATGCTGGTCCGCCAGCGCTGCCGACATCGAAACGATCGCGCACGCTGAACACCGCGACCCGCTGCTGCTGTGGAAGCACATGGACGCACTCGACGAGCAGCGGGCCACCACCCGGCTGACCTCGTTCTCGCCGCTCGACACGTACGCGCAGTGGAAGGAGTACGGACGGCGGTTCGCCCGCGGCATCGGGCCTCAGCCGACGATGATCGTCATCGCGCCCGACTACGCGGAGACGCTACGTTACGAGGCCGCCGCGAAGCGCGACTGGCGAGCGCTTCCTTCATGGGTCGAGGGCGGAGTCGTGGAGGTTGCCCTCGCCGAAGGCCGCGAGCGACCGCTGTATGCGCCGAGAGACCAGCGGCCGCAGCGCCTCGCGGTCGCCGTCGAGACACAGGGTCCTCTCGTCTGGCTCCTGAGTCCGGCGAAGCGGGACCTCCGGGACGACGCGGATGCTCGCCGCATGTGCGTCGAGATCCTCCGCATGGCGGCCTTCTGGCTGTCCGAGTTCACGGCTGCCCTGATTTCCGACATCCGAGGGCTCGAGGCGCTCCCTCCGGTAGTCGTCGAGATCGACGCACGACCCGGCACCGAGCCGGCGCGCCGCTACGAGATCGCCATGTGTGGCGATCGCCGGGTTCGCGTCGTGATCGGGCGCGAGTTCTACGAGGCGTACGACGCGACGAACCGTGCGGAGCGGGAGTTCGCGGCGGACCTCACCGCGGCCGTGCTCGCAGCCGCCGGCCTTCGAGGTGCGGGCGACCTCGTGCGAGGCCACCTGGATGCTGTCGCGCCCATCGGGGTCAAGCGGATGCTGCACGCCGTTCGTGGTGACCGACACCCGTCCTTCGTCGCCGCCGATGAGCTGCCCCGGCCGCGCTACGTCTCGGATCACGACGTGCACCGTGCGGTGGGCGTCGCCTTGGGCGACAGCAGAACCGTTGCTGCTCTCAGGCTGGAGGGTGGTGCCGCGAAGGACTGGCTGAACGCCGCCGTCGGGCGCCTGTACGCGGCGCTGCGAGAGCGCCTCGCTTTGCTCGATGCCTCCGACGCGCTCGACGAGCTGCTCCGATACAACGAGGCGCTGGTGCACGAGGACGACGAGCGCGACATGACCTTCGCGTCGGTGCTCGCGTGCGCCGAGAGCACCCCCGAGCTGCGGCGCGAACTCGAGCAACGCGTGCTTCGGCACGCGCGAGCCGGCGTAGCGACCAGGTTCTTGATCGAGCACGTGGTTGCCGAAGTCCCGCGCGGAACCCAACGACTCAGCCTCGCCGAGTTCGATCGCTTGCTCGCGCTCGCCGCGGAGATCATCGGGCTCGGCGTCGCGAGCGACGCGATCGCGTTCGAGCTGGCAGGGCCGTCGGCGCACGTCGCGGTCGGAGCGACCGGCTACCAGATCGATCTCGGCGGCTTCGAGACGGCGCTCGACGTAGGTCGAGCGCATGTGTTCCGGGAGCGGCTCGAGTTGGAGGCGGGCCGGACGCACGTCCCCGGGATCACGCCGGCGGGGTCGTCGAGCAAGACCTCGACCGAGAAGCTGTCGATCGGCGTCCAGGCCGAATTCGGCCGCGGCCTTCGAGAGATCGCACATGTCTTCGGCGAGCTGCTCGCGCTGGCGCAGGAGCGCGAGACGGCTGTCGTGAAAGAGCCGCACGACGCCCTCGTAGAACGCCTCTCCACACGACTCGCCTGGCCGCGCCAGGACCTCGGCGCCGTGCTGGCCCACTTGACGCTCGAGCCCCGAGTAGCGTTCTTGACCGCCTCGCCGCCCTATCAGGGCCCGGACGTCTGGCCGTGGCGGTTCAATCGCGGGCTCTCCTACCTTCGGCGGCCGCTCGTTCGTCGGGACGACATGATCCTGTTCACGCCGGGGAATGTGGCGCAATCGGCACACAACCTGATCGGGCTCATCGTCACGGGGCGCTTCAAGGCGCAGACGAGAGAACTGCGGGCGGCGATGGACTCCTTCACTCACGCCCCGGCGCGCGAGTTCGTGGAGCAGGTCGCGGCGACCCTCGAGCAGCGTGGACTCGTGGTGCGCGCCCACGTCAAGAAGATCGGAGCGCGCCGCATCGAGAGGGCGAAGGGCCAAGACGCGGGCGACGTGGACGTGCTGGCCGCCGATCCTTCGTGCCGCCGCATCATCGCGATCGAGTGCAAGGACTTTCAGCAGGATCGGATGCCGCACGAGATCCGTGCGGACCTCGACGCGCTCTTCGTCGGGAGCAGCCGCAAAGCAAGCGCGCAGGCGCTGCACCTGACACGGCTCCGATGGCTCCGCGAGCGCCACGACGAAGTCGTCGCGTGGCTTGCCGGGAGCGGCGGTGAGGGCTGGACGATCGAGGCTGCGATCGTGACGAGCCGGCCCCTCGTGTCCCCGCACCTGGGCAAGGCCGAGCTGCCCGTATGGACGCTCGGACAGCTTCGGCGTGGCGAAGGACCGTGAGGCGATTGCGCGATCAACCCGCGGCGGCGACGCCGTCGCGCCAACCGAGAGCCCACGCGCACACCGCGCAGCGGTGCCGGTGGTCGCCCTGGTTCTCGTCCAGCGCTTCGATCACGGCGAGCGGCGCGGCGCGCCCGTCCTCGCACTGCTCGCGTGCTTCGGCGTCCTGCCAGGTTCGTGTCCGACGGTCACGACCCGCAGCCTCGTGCCCGACCTCGAATCCGTGATGGTAGGCGCACGCGACGCACCTGTGCCGACGCGCGCCGGACTGCGAGACGTGCAGCGCGTCGAGCGCGACGGCGATCGCAGCGGGTGCGGGATGCGGACATGCGTGGTTCGGTCCACGAGACGACATGGCTCCTCCGGGTTGAGAAGGATACCCGACGTTCAGAGCGTGGCCGACGTGGTCCGGGCGAGCCATGTCACGGCCGGCTTCCGCGGGATCCGGGCGCGCGCTACCCTCCGGGCGTGACCACGTCGAGCGACATCTACGGCGGCAAGCGCCCGCGCGACCTGCCGCTCTACTCGATCGCGGACGCCGCGCGCATCGTGGGGCTGAGCCCCGCGACGCTGCGCTCGTGGGTGCTCGGCCGGCCGTACGCGACGCGCGAGGGCGCGCGGCGCTGGGAGGCGCTCGTGCGGATCGCAGACCCGCGGGCGAGCCGCCTCTCGTTCACGAACCTCGTCGAGCTGCACGTGCTGAGCGTGCTCCGCGGCAAGAAGGTGCGCGTCGACCGGATTCGGAGCGCGATGCGCTTCATCAAGAAAGAGATGGGCACCGAGCACCCGCTCGCGGACGTCGACACGCATACGGACGAGGTCGACGTCTACGTCGAGTTCTTCGGGCAGCTCGTCAACGCCTCGCGCGGCCAGGCGACGTTTCGGCCGATCGTCGAGCGCTACCTCATGCGCATCGAGCGCGACGAGCGGGGGCTGGCCCGGCGCCTGTTCCCGTCGACACGCACCGGGGAAGAGATGGGGCCGCGCCTCGTCGTGATCGATCCCGAGCGTCGCTTCGGGCGACCGCTGATCGCCGGCACGAACATCGAGACCTCGGCCGTCGCCGAGCGCTTCAAGGCGGGCGAGTCGTGGAGCGAGCTGGCGAGCGACTTCGGCATCGACGAGGCCGCGGTCGCCGAGGCCGTGCGCTTCGAGACCGAGCTGCCGCGCGCCGCGTGAGGCTCGTCGGCATCCGGCGCCGCGGGTCAGTCCTCTATCACTTCGACCAGCTCGAATGTTCCGGCCACGTCGTCCAGGAACTTGTTCCACGTCGGGCGAGGGTGGCCGTCCGGCCTGTCGAGCCCCTCGATGCCGGCGTGTCCTTCGGCGCCGACGGCTCGCTTCAGGCCCGTCGAGCGGGTCGTAGACGATCCGGATCGTCTGGCCAGCGCTGGCCACTTCGGATCCCAGGGCGCGCAAGACGAGGAGCGGTCGTACCGGTCGGAAGTCTGCTGCTTGGCGCGCACTCGTCCGCTCCTCGTCCCACACGGAGACCCGGGCCGGCAGTCCGCGCTCTCTGGCATCGAGCCTGTCGCCATCGCTCGGCCGTACGTCTCGCGCACTCGGCCGGTAGTCCGCGGGCGCGAAGTCGGGCGGAGGGCGCGGAAGCCGCAGGACGGCGTGGTGTCCAGGGACCTCGCTCATGCGAGCCGCGACGCGAACGAGACCGCGCGGTCGGGGAGACGTGGCTCCGGCACCTCGCTGCCCTCGGACGACCCATCCGCGCGATCCAGGAAGAGCCACTCTAGGGATCCGTCGGCTTGGACCTCGACCTCCAGCGCGGCGGAGCGATCGCGATAGGACCACACGAGCTGATACGCGCCCGCGTCCGTCGGTGCGAGCAGCGGCCGTCGGATCGACGGCGCCGCTCCGCGCATTCGCCGGAGGACCTCGAGGATCATCCGGTGCTGAGCCGCCATCATCGTCCCCTCTCGCCGCCGGGCGCGGAGGCGCAGGAGCGCGCCGAGCCATGCGGCGTCTTCGTCGTCGGGGGCGGGTTTCGGATCGGGCATGGCCAGCTAATCCTCGGCCTCACGCTCGAGCGTGGCGATCGCTTCCGTGCGAGTCGAGCAGTGTGGTCCTTGCGCCCGCCACCTCAGTGCCCCGGGTATACCGCGATCTGCGGCGGCTGCACAGCGACGCGCCGGCGAGAGGCGCGGGGCACTTGCGTGCCCGATCTGCATGTGACGATGTAGGCGTCGCGAGCCGTCCATCAGGTCGCGCGACAGCGCGGATGGTCGACCGCGGCGACGAATGCGTCATGGGGCCCGCCTGGGGCGGGCTCGACCTCGAGCGCGTCGCCCGGCTCGAGCCACGCGACGACGCTGCCGGCGCAGGGAACCTCCTGTCGGCTGGGGTGCAGGTGACGGTAGGGCAGCACCCCTCCCGCGAGCCGTGTTCGAAGGCCAGGTCGCAGAGCGGCCGGATCGGCGTGGCAGCGCGGCGTGAGCTGCGTGCACAGGAGGCGGCGCCGGTCGACGCGGATCGCACGGAGGTGATCGTCTGTCGGATGCTCGTGGCCATTGTGGGTACCGACCGAGACCACGACGGTCGCTGCCCCCACGCGCTCGTAGAGCGTGTCTTCGGTCCACGTGACGCGGCCCTCGTCGATCCGACCGCCGTGATGCGGCGCGCGAATCAGGCGCGCCGGGAGCAGCTCCGGCTCGAGCCGTTCCCACGAGCCCAGAGGGGCGTCTCCTCCGACGAGGATGGCCGTGTTCCCGCGCACGAGCCGCAGAACGACGGACGACGGGTTCGGCTCCTCGCCGCCTTCGAGGCGCGCTCGTACCTGCGAAGCGTAGTAGGGAAGCACGATGTCCACGCGGGCGTCGCCGCTCTGCCACACGGTCTTCGGCTGCCCGTCTCGGTGGGGTGCGCCGACGGCGAGGCGCTTCGCGCTCTCCCATCCCAAGACCGCGTTCAGCAGGGTGGCGGCTGTCTTCGTCAGCTCAGGCTGCTCACGATCCAACCCGAGGTACACCGCGCCCACGGCGTGATCCGGTCGAGCCAGGAACCAGCGAAGGAACGGGTGCATGCCGAGGATGTGGTCTCGGTCGAGGTGCGAGACGACCACGGCGTGGAGGCGTCGCACACCGTGGTCCTGCACGAAGCGCTGCGCGACGTGAGCGTCGCGGCAGTCCATGAGCACGCCCTCCCCTCGCCCATCGATGATGAACGTGCAGTCGCCCTGTCCGACGTCGAGGAAGTAGGCGCCCAACGCCTGCGAGCGGTCAGCCGTCGCCGGCACGCCGCTTCCACTCGGCGAGGACGGTGTCCGGCTCCGCCGCGGTCACGGGCTCGAGCTCGAGCACGTCGCCCCGCGGCACCTGATCGGCGTCGAGCGCGACGCGGCCCACGCGATAGGGCGCGGGGACGTCGATCTCGGAGCAGAGATGCGCGGGCAGGGGGTAGCGGTCTCCGTCGGCGGTCACGAGGACGACGTGGTCACCGTCGCGCTCGAGGGTGCCGGCGACCCAGGTGTCGCCCTCGCGCGGTCCGATCCGCGACGCGACGACGTCGACCGCGCCGAGCACGACGCGCTTGCGGAGCCGCTCGGTCGCGTCGAGCAGGTGCGTCGGGGTCGTGAGGAACCGCTCGGCCTCCCCGCGCATCTGGCGCGCCCACGCGTCGATGGCGGCCGCGGGCCACTGACCCCTCGCCGTCGCGTCGAGGCCTCGCGCGGCCCACTGCGCGTCGACGCGAGTGACGTTCACGCGCCGCGGTTCGTGGAGGATCAGATCGGAATCACCGAAGAAGTGATCGTCCTCGAAGCCGGCCGCGAGCTTCTCCCAAAGCTCGTCCGCCACGGCCTCCAAGGCGGCCGTCGGCGCGGTGGCTCCCCACGCCAGCGCCGCGTCCTGCACGTGGCCTCGGGCGAGGAGCCGCTCCGTGGTACGGCCGACCAACACGGGGATGCGCATCGCGTGTTCCGGTACCTGACCCTGCGCGCGCTCGCGCGCCTCGAGCGCTTCGGTGCGGCGCCGAGCAACGAAGAGGCCCGTGATGAGGCGCGACCAGAAGAGCGCGTTGCTCGGCCAGAGCGCGAGGGACTCCTCGTAGCCCTCCAGGGTCTCTTCGATCGGCGAGCGCTGGGCGCGATAGCGGTTGTAGTGCCGGTAGTGTGTGGCGTAGCCCTTGGTCCGTGGGTCGATGGACGGTAGCGCGAGCACCACCTCGTAAGCGCGGATCGCCCGCGGCCACTCCTTCGCGAGCGACATTCGACGTGCCGCGTCGAGCAGGAGCACCGCCCCGAAGCGCGCGAACTCCGCAGCCTCGTCCACCTCCCCCGACTCGGAGAGGTGACGGTGGGCCTCGAGGACCATCATGGGGTCGGCGTCCTCGTGGTGCGGCCCGTGAGCGCTCCGAACGGCGCGCGCGAACCGCTCTCCGAGGTCGCGATGCCACTCGGCCCGCTTCTCCGAGAGCTCGGGGCAGTACGCGCCGAAGGGCTCCGCGAGCCAGACCTCTCGCCGACGCCGATGCTCTACGATCCCGCGCGAGATCGCGTAGTCGAGGGTCTTCTCGTCGCACAGGCCGAGATCGAGCACCGCGCGGCGCGCGATGGATCGCCCGTGCACCGCGAGCGCCGTGACGAGATCGCGTACGCGGCGCGGGAGCAGCTCCCACACGTCCTGCACCAGCGCCTCGCTGTGCCACTCGGAGTGCTCCGTCGCGCCGTCGAGCTGGTGGCGAAGTAGGGCGAGCGCGTACCGATCCGGATCCTGATCGACCGCCTGCCAGAGTGGCTCGGTGGCCGCCGGGACCGCCGATTTCGGCGGCTGGTAGGTGCTGGGACACACGTTCGCCGCGGTGCAGACGCGCGCGTGAGCCGCCAGCCAGCGATTCAACTTCTGGGCGTCGCTACGGATCAGGTCGAAGAGGTCACCCTCGGTCGTTCGGTGGGAGGTGACGTCGAGATCGGCGACCAGGAGCGAGTGACCGGCGAGACGACGGTCGAGTTGCGCCAGGGCCGCGTGCATCCCCCTCTCGGCGAGCGCTCGGCCCACGTCTCGGGTCGCCGAGCACTGTGCCGCCGCGGAGAGGATCACGTGGGCGACCCGGTCGATGTGACGGGGCACACGCACGACGACGGGGTCGTCGAGCTGCTCCGCGACATCGAGCAGCAGCCGCGTGCGCTCGCTCCGGGCCCCTCCGGTGATGACAGGGGGCGTGCCCGAGCGCGCTTCGTCCGCGATCTTGCCCGCCAGCTTTCCGCCGTCAGCGAACGTGAGGCTCACGAGCTCGTCCATATCATGATTCTGAGGAGGCGCGTCGGCGGGTCGCGGCGCTCCCGCAGGATCGCAGTCCGGGGCGCGCGAGTCGAGTCTGCGCGGAGCGAAGCCGCAACGCTTGCGTCAGTCCGCCCCCATCGCCGATCGTCCGGAGCGCGATGGCTGATCTCCCGAAGGACGTCGAGGTGCGCGCCGCGCTGGTGCGCGCGCTCGAGGCCGACCTGGTCGGGCCGTTCCATCCACCAGGCTACGCCGGGCCGACCGACGAGGTGCTCTGGGTGCCGCCGTCGCGCTGGTACCTGACGGGGTTCCTCGCGCCCGAGGGCGCGCGCGAGGAGGACGACCCGACGGCGATGGACGAGCTGGGCGCGCAGCTCGAGGACGACGACGAGGATCCCGGCGGGCCGGAGAGCGAGCCGAAGCAGAAGCCGTGGCTGCCCGCGTCGATCGGGATGAGCGTGCTCTTGCCCGCGGCGGTCGCGGGCGAGACGGTGTCGGTGCGGCTGCGCTTCGCCGAGTACGTGACCGAGCCGCGCCCGGATCCGACGACCGGGCGCGACGCGCTGGTGTGGCGGCGCGTACCGCGCGAGCCCGAGCCGCTGGCGCTGGCGCTCGACGCGGCGAGCATCGAGGCCGGGGTGCTGGTGCCCGGCGCACCCGGGGTGTGGGTGAAGGGCGCGCTCGCGCCGGCCGAGGCGCCGGGGCTCCCGCCTGGCGCGCGCGCCCTCGCGCTCTTCGTGGTGAACCGGCGCGCCGTCGTGGAGGGCAAGCGCGCGGACGAGCAGTTCCTCTTCCAGGTGCAGATGGAGGTCGCCTTCGAGCGCGGGCTCCTCGCACGGCCCAACCGGAAGGGCGAGACCTCCGGCGAGTGGGACGACAAGGTCGCGGATCTCCAGTTCCGAGATCACGCGGAGCACGCGGTCGGCCACGGCGTCTCCGTCGAGGTGGTCGAGACGAACGAGCAGGGATGCGCCACGCGGGTCCGCACCACCTGGCTGCCTCGACACGAGGTCGGTCGCGTCCGCACGATCGAGGACGCGGAGATCGAGACGCGCATGGAGCGCCTCGCCGCGCTCGAGAGCGGCGCCGAGGTGCGAGACCGGCTCCGCCCGCTCGTGGACAGGTACGGCGCGTGGCTCGAGCAGCAGGCCGCGATTCGCGTCGACGACGGGCCGCGCACGGAGACACGCGACGAGCTGGTGCGTCGCGCGCAACGCGCTCGCGCGCGCATCGCGTCGGGGCTCGAGCGCGTCGCGGCGGAGCCGGAGGTCTTCCTCGCGTTCCAGCTCGCCAACGAGGCGATGGCCACGTCGGCGCTCCGGCGAAGCCCTCACCGCTACGACGAGGCGCGGCGCCCCGAGTGGCGCCTGTTCCAGCTGGCGTTCGTCCTGCTCAACGTCGACGGCATCGCGGACGAGGGGCACCCGGATCGCGAGGCGGTGGAGCTGATCTTCTTCCCCACCGGCGGCGGCAAGACGGAGGCGTACCTCGGGGTGATCGCGTTCGCGCTGGTCTTGCGCCGCCTGCGGGGGCAGTCGCGTCCAGATCGCGGGCTCGGCGTCGCGGTGCTGCTCCGCTACACGCTGCGCCTCTTGACGCTCGACCAGCTCGGACGCGCAGCGACGCTCGTCTGCGCGCTCGAGACGATCCGGCAGCGCGAGCCCGCGAGGCTGGGCGAGGAGCGCTTCGCGGTCGGTCTGTGGGTCGGACGCAGCGCGACCGCGAACACCCTCGCCGCGCTGCGCAAGCTCGTCATCGACTACAAGAACAGCGCCTCGGCGAGCGCGGAGTCGCCGTTCCCGCTGACGAGCTGCCCCTGGTGCGGGCACGCGCTCGGCAAGGACAGCCTGAACCTCGTCCCGAGCGCGGCGAAGACCGAGGGCATCGTCGTCGCGTGTACGCGCTTCACGTGCGAGTTCTCCGCGCGCAAGAACCGCGACGGGCTCCCGGTCCTCTTCGTCGACGAGCAGATCTATCGGGAGCTGCCGGCGTTCCTCCTCGCGACGGTCGACAAGTTCGCGATGCTCCCGTGGCGCGGGGAGACCGGGATGCTCTTCGGTCGCGTCACCGCGCACGACGGCCGGCGCTTCTTCGGCCCGCTCGACCCGAAGAACAAGAAGGCCCGCGCCGTGCCCGGCGGGCTCCGGCCGCCCGAGCTGATCGTGCAAGACGAGCTGCACCTGATCTCCGGCCCGCTCGGGACCATGGTGGGCCTGTACGAGACGGCGATCGAGCACCTCTCCTCGCGGCGGTCGGACACGGGCGCCGTCGTCCGGCCGAAGGTGCTCGCGTCGACGGCCACGGTGCGCCGCGCGAGCGAGCAGATCCGCGCGCTCTTCGGTCGGAGTGAGACCTGCGTGTCCCCGCCTCCCGGCGTGGACGACGCTGAGACCTGGTTCTCGACGCTCGAGCCTCGGCCGGGCGAGCCGCCGGAGCCGGGGCGGCTGTACCTGGGCGTCGCGGCCCAGGGCCGATCGATGAAGGGCATCCTCCTGCGCGCGTACGTCACCCTGCTCGCCGCGGCCCAGCGCGAGCACGCGGCGCTCCGCCGCCCGAAGGACGTGGCGCCGGGCACACACCCGGCGGACCCGTACACGACGCTCGCCGGTTACTTCAACTCGCTCCGCGAGCTGGGCGGGATGCGGCGGCTCGTCGAGGACGAAGTCCACACGCGCGCGCAGAAGGTGGAGGAGCGCGTGCCGCTCGACCACATAGGCTCGCACCCGACGCTCGCGAACCGCGTCGTCCAGGTCGAGCCCGTCGAGCTGACGTCGCGCGAGTCGACGGGCCGGATCAAGGAGGCCAAGGAGCGCCTCGAGCAGCCCTACGGCGAGAAAGGCCACGTCGACGTCCTGCTCGCGTCGAACATGATCTCGGTGGGCGTCGACATCGATCGGCTCGGCGTGATGGTGATCGCGGGTCAGCCGAAGACGACCGCCGAGTACATCCAGGCGTCGAGCCGCGTCGGCCGCGCCGCGGCGGGCCTCGTCGTGACCTGCTTCAACATCGCCAAGCCGCGCGACCGCTCGCACTACGAGCGGTTCGCGGCCTACCACGCGAGCTTCTACCGCTTCGTCGAGGCGAGCAGCCTCACGCCGTTCTCCGGGCCGGCGCTCGAGCGAGGGCTCGCGGCGACGCTCGTCGCGATGGCGCGCCTCGCCGATCCGACGCTGACGCCGCCGACGGGCGCGATGGAGGTCGAGGCGCATCGCGCGTCGATCGCGGCGACGGCGGTGCGCGCGCTGGCGGAGCGGGCCGGTGCGCACGACGAGATGAGCGCGGAAGATCACCAGCGCCTCGTCTCGGCCGTCGAGGCGCGCGCGGAGCATCTGCTCGACACGTGGGAGAACCTGGTGCGACGCGCCCGGACGGAGGGCGCCGGCCGTCGCTCCTACTCGCGCTTCGATCTCGACAAGACGGCGGGCCGGGCGCTCTTGTCCTTGGCGATCGACGACGGCCAGGAAGAGCGCTCGGACGAGGAGCGAGAGCTCATCGCGCCGACCTCCATGCGCGACGTCGAAGAAGCCGTCCACCTCTGGCTCGAGCGCCGGCAGCTCGGGAGCGGGAGCTGAGCGTGGCCGGCAAGAAGGCGCAGACGACGTTCGTCCAACCGCAGGGCGCGATCCGACGGAGCCAGGTGATCACGACCTACGGCCCCGGCGCGATGGTCGACCTCGTCGACAACGCGGTGCTCGTCGGCGGGCTCGACTTCTGGAGCTACGACAAGAAGAAGGCGAGCACCCACATCGCCGAGCCGCGCTTGCGCGAGCTGCTCGGCGAGCGCTTCAAGGGAATCGGCCGCGAGCTGAGCATCGACAAGCCGTTTCGCGCCCCGCCGCTCTGCGACGATCGCGAGCCGACGCGCTACGCGGGCATCCAGGTGCTCGAGTTCCCGCAGTGGTTCGTCTGCCAGAACCCGGAGTGCCGCGCGCTGGTGCGCAAGCACGACGGCCTCGAGCACAAGCGCGGGCGCTACTGGCACGCGTGCGGGGGCAAGCGCGCGTTCGAGTGCGTGCCGGTCCGCTTCCTCGGCGCGTGCCGGCGCGGGCACGTGCAGGAGTGGCCGTGGATCTCGTGGGCGCACCTGGGAAGGCCCATGTGTGCGGCGGCTTCGCTGCGGCTCGAGGAGGGCGCGAGCGGCGACTTCGCCGAGGTGCGTGTCGTGTGCGCGTGCGGCGCGAGCCAGTCGCTCGCCACGGCAGCGGCGAGGCGCGTGGAGATGCACTGCGACGGTCATCGCCCGTGGCTTGGCGTCGAAGGCCGCGAAGAGTGCGACGAGATGCTCAGGCTGCTCGTCCGCACCGCCAGCAACTCGTACTTCGCGCAGGTCATGAGCGCGCTGTCGATCCCCGAGCCGGCGCGGCGGCTCGATGACGCCATCGCCGAGCAGTGGAGCACGCTCAAGGTCGCGACGGCCGAGTCGCTCCCGGTCTTTCGGACGATCCCCCACATCCAGGTGGCCCTCGGAGATGCGTCCGATGCCGACGTGCTCGCGGCGATCCGCGCGAAGCAAGAGGGTCGCACGGCGGCCCGAGACCCGTTGCGCACGGCCGAGTTCAAGCAGCTCGTCTCGCAGCCTCGCGAGCAGACGGGGGAGCTGCCTCCGCCCGACGCCAAGTTCTTCGCCCGCGAAGCGAACGTGATCGGCGCGCTCGCGCCGGGTCTCCGCCGCGTCGTCGTCGCGCCGAAGCTCCGCGAGGTGCGCGTGCAGATCGGCTTCACGCGCCTCGAGCCGGCGACGCCGAACCTCCAAGGGGAGTTCGACCTCGCGGTAGAGAGCGCGCCGCTCGGCCTCACGACGAACTGGCTCCCGGCCACCGAGATCCGCGGCGAGGGCGTGCTCGTCCAGCTCGACGAAGCGGCCGTGCAGGCCTGGGAGGACCGAGCCGCGGTGAAGGCGCGCGCCGACGAGCTGCGCGCCGGCTACGACGCCCGCGTCCGCGCGCTCAGCGCGGAGGCGCAGAGCAAGGCCCCGCCGTTCCCTGGCGTTCGCTTCTACATGCTCCACTCGCTCTCGCACCTGCTGATCTCCGCCATCAGCCTGGAGTGCGGCTACTCGGCGAGCGCGATCCGGGAGCGCATCTACTGCGGCCCGTCGGCGAGTGACCCGAGCACGCCGATGGCCGCGATCCTGCTCTCGACCGGCACCTCGGGGACCGAGGGCACGCTTGGCGGGCTCGTCGAACAGGGCCGCCGGATCCGCGAGCACCTCGAGCGCGCGTACGACCTCGGTCGCCTCTGCGCCAACGACCCCGTATGCGCCGGCCACTCGCCCGAGGAGGATCCGACCGAACGCTATCTCGAGGGCGCGGCGTGCCACGGCTGCCTCTTCGTCGCCGAGTGCTCGTGCGAGTGGTTCAATCGCTACCTCGACCGCGCCCTCGTGGTGCCGACCGTCGGCCGTCTGCCGTCGGCAGAAGGCGAGCCCGGCATCGCGTTCTTCGGGGCGCGACCGTGAGCACGGCGACCGGCCTCGCGCGCATCAGCCTCCACGATCTCGAATCGCTCGAGCGCGCGATCGAGCGCGGCACGCTCGCGGCCCCGATCACCGAGACCGCGCTCGTCGCGAGCGGCTTCGCCGCGGGCGCGGCCGACATCGTCGAAGTGCTCCGCGGCGTCGATGCCGCTGGCGCGCTCGCCGCGGTGCGGGTCGCCCTCGCGGAGCGGCGCCATCGCGCGCCGCCGCGTCTCGACCTCGTGTGGACGGGACCGGAGGCGCGGCTGTCGACGTCGCGCGACACCGCGATCGTCGTGCGCCAGCTCTTCGAGCGCGCCCGGCAGAGCGTGCTCGTCGGCGGCTTTCGCTTCGACCACGGCGAGGATCTCTTCCGGCCGCTCCACGCGGTGATGCGCGACCACGGCGTGCGCGCGACCTTCTTCGTCGACATCGCGACGCGTGCCGCGACGGCCGCCGGCGCCGAGGCGCACGCCACCGACTTCCTCGACCGCTTCTTCTGGAAGGAGTGGCGTTTCGGCGACCCGAAGCCCGAGCTCTACTACGATCCGCGCACCGCCGCGCCCGGCCCACCGTGGGTCAGCCTCCACGCGAAGTGCGTCGTGATCGATGACGAGATCGCGCTCATCACGAGCGCGAACTTCACGGACCGCGGGCAGACGCGCAACACCGAGCTGGGCGTCCGCATCGAGGACGAGGCGTTCGCCGGCCAGGTCGCCGCGCAGTGGCGCGGCCTCATCTCCGCCGGCATCGTCAGGAGGCACCTCGGGTAGTCAGCTCGTCGCGGCGTGGAGCTCTGCGCTCCACTCGTTCTCGGTCCGCTCGAGCAGTCCGGCGTGACGCGCGTCGAGCCGCGCCGCGCGCCGGAAGTAGTACTCCGCCTCTTCGTCCTCGCGCATCGCGAAGTAGAGCTGACCGATCTCCGCGAACAGCGCCGCGAGCTGCCGGGGCTCTTCGACGTGGTGCAGCGCCCGCTTGTAGGTCGTGAGCGCGTCGTGCGCGCGCCCCGCCTGCCGCTCCAGCCGGCCGATCTCGACGAGCGCCGCGCCCGCATGGCTCGGCGCCTTCGCGGCGCGGCTGAGCGCGGCGATCGCCGCCTCGCGGTCGCCCGCGTCCTCGAGCCGGCGCGCGCGCTCGACCAGCTCGGCCGCGCGCTCCGGCGCCATCGGGGGCATCGTCGGGGACACGACCCTCAGCATCGCCTCGGCGCGGGCGAGGAGCATCTCGACCGGCGCGGCCGGCGCGGGTGGCGGGTCGCACGGGAGGCGCGGCGCGGGCGGTCTCGGCGGCATGCCCCAGCAGAGTGCAGGTCACGTGCCCTGCGCGCTCGCTGCGCCAGAGGCGCTCCCGACGGCGTCCGTGGGGACTTCCGACCCGACCTCCGACACCCCACGCGCGAGCTCCGCGAGGCCGTCGACGCATCGAGCGCCCGAGGAGGCCCCCGACGACTCCCGCGCCGCGACGGGTGGCGCGCGCGAGGCCGGCGGCGCAGCATCGGGCGATGCGCGAGCTCGAGTCGCTCGGCGCGGAGGAGCTCGCCGAGCGGCTGGGCCTCGCGCCGCACCCGGAGGGCGGGTTCTACCGCGAGACGTACCGCGCGACGCGCGCGTGGCCGGCCGAGGCGCTCCCGCAGGGGGCGCCGCGCGCGGCGTCGACCGCGATCTACTTCCTCGTGCCGGAGGGCTCGTTCAGCGCGCTGCACCGCATCGCGTCGGACGAGCTGTGGCACTTCCACGCGGGCGCGTCGCTCGAGATCGTGGCGTTCGATCCGGACGGCGGGCGCCACGATCGGTGGCTCGGGCTCGCGCTCGACCGCGGCGAGGCGCCGCAGCAGGTCGTGCCCGCCGGGTGGCTCTTCGGGGCGCGGCTGCGCGCGCCGCGGCTCGGCGACGCGCCGCCGTGGGCGCTCGTCGGCTGCACGGTGGCGCCAGGCTTCGACTTCGCGGACTTCGAGCTGCCGCCGCGGGCGGCGCTGCTCGACGCGCTGCCGGCGCATCACGCGATCGTCCGCGAGCTCACGCGCGCCTGACGCGCGCTCGCATCAGCGGTCGAGCGGCGCGAGGTCGTCGAGCACGCGGCCGAACGCGAGCGCCGTGATGTGCTCGGTCAGCGGGAAGGTGTGCTCACCCGCGTGCACGGCGTAGAGGTGATCGAGGCGCAGCGACTCGAGCGCGGCGTGCATCGACTTGGTCGTGGTCGGCGCGGTCGTGCGCTTCACCTCGAAGCCGAGGCGCCGCCGGCCGCGCACCACGAGCAGGTCCAGCTCCGCGCCGGCGTGCGTGGCCCAGAACCAGCGCTCCTCGGGGCGCGCGCCGAGCCGCGTGACGAGCTCGTCGATGACGAACCCCTCCCACGAGGCGCCGACCTTGGGGTGGCGCTCGAGATCCTCCCGCGTCTCGATCCCGAGCAGCGTGTGGAGGATGCCGGAGTCGGCGACGTAGACCTTCGGCGCCTTCACCTGGCGCTTCGAGAGGTTCTCGTGCCAAGGCGCGAGCTGCCGCAACACGAGCGCGTCGGTCAAGAGGTCGAGGTAGCGGCGCACCGTTCCGGCCGACACCCCGAAGGCCCGCGCGAGCTCGGCCGCGTTCCAGGTCTGCGCGTGATAGTGCGCGATCATCGACCAGAAGCGACGGAGCGTCGTCGACGGGATGCGGATGCCGAGCTCGGGCACGTCGCGCTCGAGGAACGTGCGGACGAAGGAGCGCCGCCACTCGGCGCTGTCGGCGATGGAGGGCGCGAGGAACGAGCGAGGGAATCCACCGCGGAGCCAGCGGGCGTCGCGCTGCGCGGCGCCGACCTCGTCGAGCGCGAGCCCGCCGAGCTCGTGGTAGACGACGCGACCCGCGAGCGTCTCCGAGCTCTGGCGCAGGAGGTCGGGAGACGCGCTGCCGAGCACGAGGAAGCGCGCCGGCGTGCCGCGCCGATCGGCCAAGACGCGCAGAACCTCGAACAGCTCGGGGCGCCGCTGGACCTCGTCGAGCACGACGAGACCGTCGAGCCGGCCGAGCGCGAGCTTCGGATCGTCGAGGCGCGCGAGGTCCTCGGCGTCTTCGAGATCGAAGCGCGCGGTCGGCTCACGCGTGCGCTCCATGACCTCGAGCGCGAGGGTCGTCTTGCCGACCTGCCGCGCGCCGAGCAACGCGACGACCGGATGGCCGCCGAGCAAACGCTCGACCTCGCGCAAGTGCCGCTCGCGGGCGATCACGCCCCGAAGATCCTTGAAAAACGGTCGCCATGCAAACGATTTTCAAGGATCTTGGCGCCCCGCGCGGGCGAAGCGGCGGAGCAGGGTACGGAGCTCGTCCGCGTCGAGCAGCTCGAGCGGGACGAGCGCGAGGTGACGCGAGAGCAGCTTGGCGGCGCGCTCGACGTCCTCGCCGGGGGCCTCGCCGAGGACGTCGACGAACGCTTCGACGGCGGGGCGGTGCTGGCTCCAGCCGCGCGCGAAGAGCGGGGTGGCGAGCGCGGGTCGCCCCAGGACGCGCTCGGTCAGCGCGTAGGAGGCGCCCTCGCGGGTGAGCTCGGCGACCCAGTAGAGGCGCGCGAACACGTTGGCGGTGTGGCGCGTGCCGAACGACCAGTAGCGCTGCTTGGTCACCGCCCACGAGACGTTCTCCCAGCGGTGGCGCGCGAGCTCGGGGCGGCGGACCACGGCGAGGAAGCGCCAGATGCCCGGGTCGGCGGCCTCGCGACGGGTCAACGGGAGCGAGGCGTGGAGGCGCGGGGCGAGCCACGCGTCGAGCGCGGGCGCGTGCGCGGGGTGCTCGACCAGCGCTCCGTCGACGGCGGCGTCGAACGCGTCGAGCGGGATCGCGCGATCGAGCTCGCGGGTGAGCGGCAACCACGCTTGCTCGCTCCACCGCTCGACGCGTCCGTCGGCGAGCTCGGGGGTGACCAGCCGGCGACCCTCGGGGTGCAGGGACCGCAACGTCACTTGCCATGCTCCTCGTCGGCGAGCCGCGTGAGGTGCGCGCCGAGGTCGTGCCGGCGCTGGAGCCCGGCGTCGAGCCGCGCGAGGAGGGCGGGGAGGTCCTCGCGGTGGAGCTCGACGAGGCGCTCGCGCCGGTCGGCGGCGCGGCGCACCTCGGGGAAGACGTCGCGGAGCAACAGGTCGAGCACCGCGTCCTGCCACGGGTACAGCGTGTCGTCGGCGCGGGCGAGGTCGGTGGCGGCGCGCAGGAAGAGCTGCGTCCAGACGGAGTGCGCGATGAGATCGAAGAAGACCTCGCGCAGCCGCGCCTGGCGGCCGACCGTCCCGCGGCTGTCGAGGATCGCGGTGACGCGCTCGTGCTCGGCGTTGAGCCAGAGGATCGGCGTCTCCTCGTCGGCGTCGAGGACGTAGACGTTCTGGCGGTCGCGCGGCGGGAGCACCTCGTCCTCGGAGAAGCGGCGGTAGCGCACGTCGAGGTGCTCGCCGCGCGGCTCGCGGCCGCGGTCGACGCGCAGCTCCCAGCTCCGCGCGTCGGCGAGCCTCGCGCCGCGGAGCGTCGCGTAGCCGCCCGCGCCCCGCGCGGCGCGCGCGCGTACGAGCAGGGCGCGCAGCTCGACGGCGCCCGCGAGCTCGTCGCGGTCGAGCGCGAGGCTCGCCTCGAGCGGCGCGTCGAGCGCGCGGACGGGGAGGCGGACGGCGCGGCGCAAGAGCGTGGCGGGCGAGCGCAGCACGATCACGATCGCGAGCGCGTCGAGGCGCGTGCCCTCGGGCGCGACGCGCGCGACCGTCTCCGAGGGGACGCGGACGGTGAGCGCGAGCTCCGCGCGCGTCCACGCGAAGTCGAGCGCGACGACGCGCGCGTCGGGCTCGGGGGTGACGACCGTCTCGCCGTCGAGCGTCACCGCGCGCACGTCGGCGTCGAGGCCGCCGCGCGCGTAGCGGTACGGCAGGAAGCGCTCGCGGCGCGCGGCGGCGGTGCGGCTCACGGCGCCCCCGCGGCGAGCCGACCGCCGACCTCGACGAGCAGCTCGCCGGGCTCGGCGTCGGAGGCGACGGGCGCGCTGACGCCGCGCAGGGCGACGCGGTCGAGGCTCGCGTCCGCGGCGATGCGCGCGACGCCGTCCTCCACGCTCGCGCGCGCGCCGGCGGTCGGCGTCTCGAGCTGCGCGATCGGCAGCGCGTCGAGGCGCACGCCGCCGTCGCCGAGCTCGACGAGCGCGACGGTCGTCTCCCACGCGCCGTGCGCGCGTCGCGAGGGCTCGACGGTGGCCGAGAACGACCAGCGCTCTCCGTCGAACGAGGCGTCGAGCGAGGAGAAGCGGAACGCGCTCGGCTCGCCCTCGCTCGCGCCGCCCTTGCCGATCGGGAAGCGCTTCATCAGCGCCTCGGGCCCGCGCGAGCCGTGCGAGGGGCGCGGCGTGAGCAGCTCGCGCAGCGCGGCGCCGACCCGCTGCTCGAGCTCGGAGAGCGCCTTGGCGTAGCCGCGCTGCCAGCCCTCCTTGAGCGCGGGCGTCGCGTGCCACACGTCGTGCCCCGGCGGCTCGGCGGCGCGCAAGAACCGCTCGATCGCGCGGTCCGCGTCGGTGACGTTCTCCGGGTCGCGCGCCTCGCCCGCCGCGAGCACGGCGTGGAAGGGGCGCATCCCGAGCGCGAGCCCGCTGCGGTCCCAGTAGCGCACGACCATCCCGGGGCGGCGGAACGTCGCGACGTGCCCGTTCAGCGGGTCGCGCCCCCGCTCGGCCGCGAGCCGCACGACGAGCCGCACCTCGCCCTCGACGGCGGGATCGCCCGCGCGGCTCGGCGGCAGGCGGATCGGGATCGCGCGCGCGACGACGTCGCCCGGCTGCTCGAGCTCCGCGCGCGGCGAGCGGCGCGCGCGCCACGCTTCGACGAACGGTCGGACCGACTCGTCGTTCGGGGCGGCGCCCGCGCCGTCGACGGTGATGCGCAGGCCCGGCGCCTTCATCTCCATCGCGGGCCAGAACCAGTGGACGGCGGCGCCGCGCATGCGGCGCGAGAGCTCGGCGACGCTCGGCTCGTCGTCCGCGGTCGGGTCGCGGAAGCCGACGAGCAGGATGCTCGTGCCCGTCGCGCGCTCCTCGCGCCCGAGGTAGAGCTCGCGCGCCTCGAGCGCCGCCTCGAGGGACCAGATCGACTCGGCGCGGGCGCCGCCCTCCGCCTCGACGCGCTCGCCGAACCAGCCGGAGCCGGCGAACCAGTCGTCGCGCGCGCGGTGGGACGGGAGCTCGACGCGGCCGATCAGGCGCGGTGAGCGCCGCTTCTTCGGCGTCTCGTAGAGGACGGAGTTGAACAGCACCGTCGAGAGCCCGGAGAACGACCAGAGGACCGACTTGCCGAGCCCGTAGCTCCCGCCCGCGCCCGAGTGCCGCTTGTGCGAGTAGAGGGTGTCCTTGCAGAGCGCGCGGAAGTGCGACTCGTCGTCGGTCTCCTCGCCGGTGAGCCCGACGGTGTGGCGGTCCTCGACCGCGAGCAGGAGCATGCGGCCGCTCTTGGCGAGCTCGTCGAGGTAGCGGCGCAGCGCGCGCCCGCCGCGGGTCTGCGCCGCGGCCTCGAGGTGCGGCGCGAGCGTGGGCCACGCGAGCCGCTCGCGGAACGCCGCGAGCGCGTCGCCCTCGAGCTCGTGCAAGCGGAAGTGGACCTCCGGCGGCAGCTCGCCGATGCGCTGGTCGTTCGCGTTCTGCACGACCTCGCGCACGAACGTGTCGAGGTCGTGCTTGAACGCGTGCTCCGCCGGGTCGCCGCCCCGGCGCGCGCCGGACGGCGGCAGCGCATCGAACACCCACTCGAGCATCGCGGAGAGAGGCTAAACGTTTTTCGCGCGCGCGATCAGAGCGTCTCGAGGTGCGCGAGGAGCGCGGCGCAGTCGGCGTCGTCGAGCGAGACGCCGAACTCGTGGCCGGGGACGGGGCCGGGGCCGTCGGGCCCGCCGGTGTAGGTCGGCTCGAGGCGGTCGGTGCCGAACAGCGCCTCGAGCGTCGGGACCGCGCCGTGGTGGAGGTAGGGCGCCGCGTCGGCGACGCGCAACAGCGGGGACGGCCGGTAGCCGCCGGTGCCGCGCGCGCCGCCGGTGGCGAGCTCGGGGTCGGTGGCGATCTGGCCGATCTCGACGACGCGGTCGCCGGCGAGCGCCTCGTTCTCGTGGCAGCGCGCGCAGCGCTCCGTGCCGAAGAGCTCGGCGCCGCGCGCGAGCCGCGCGGGCGTGGCCGCGCTCGCGCGCGCCGGCGGAGGGTCGAGCGAGTAGAGGTACACCGAGAGCGCGACCATGAGCACGCGCGGCGGGCGCGTGTGGTGGTGGTTCGCCTGGATGTACTGCGTCTCCTGCCGGATGAAGAGCGCGAGCGGCGAGTCGTGGCGCAGCGTGCCCGCCTGCGCGAGCCGCCGCTCGTGGCGCAGGCCCCAGAGATCGGGGATCGCGATGGGGACGTCGGCGACGTCCTCGAGGACGTCGGCGCGCCCCGGGCCCCACGACCGCCAGCGGCGCAGAGACACCGGGTCGATCGGCGCGCCGCGGGCTTCGTAGTACGCGAGCCGGACGCGGCCGTAGTCGAGGCGGCGCCGCGCGCGGCCGGCGACGAGCGTGGGCACGCCGCCGACGTCCTGCCGCGCGGTGTGGCAGAGGGCGCAGGTGATCCCGACGGCGGCGCGTCCGTCGACGTCGCGCATGACGACGAGCCCGGGGACGCTGCCGTCGGGCGCGCGCTCGACGCCGAGCGCTTCGCCGCGCGCCGGGTCGCGCAGCGCGACCTCCCAGAACGGCTCGCTGCGCAGCGGCAGCTCGAAGAACACACGCTCGCCGAGCGCGCGCCAGTCCTCCCAGCGCTTGGGGGCGCGCCGGGCGCCGATCGGCGCGAGCCCGTCGAGGGTCGGCCGCTCGCCGCGCTCGAACGCGGCCGCGCGCGCCGCGGTCATCGGCGCGGTCGGCGGGCTCCACTCGGGCAGCGCGTCCCAACCGCGCTCGACGTGCCCGTACGCCCCGAGCCGCGCGCGCGAGTAGAGGTTCTCGGGGTTCTCGAGCGCCGCCTCGAGGCCGCTGCGCCGCGCCGCGTCGTCCTCGAGGTAGCGCGGCGCGTGCGCGAGCACCCACGCGTCGGACCACGGCGCGAGCCCCTCGAGCGGATCCGCCGGCGGCGTCTCGCTCGCCTCGGTTCGCACCGGGGAAGGCTCGTTGCACCCGGGCGCCGCCACCCAGAGCACCGCCACCCAGAACGGGCACAGAGACACGAACGGGCCGTGCGCACACATGCGACGGCCCGATCCTACCTCGCTCGCGCCAGCCAGCTCAGGTGACGATCTCCGACTCGCGCATCGCGGGGGCGAACTCGAGCGTGCGCTCGAGGCCGTCGACGCGGACGACCATCTCCACGCGGAACTGCATGCCGTGCGTCGTCCACGGGTTGCCGCCGCCGATGCGCGCCCAGTCCGGCGCGGAGGTGTCGTAGGTCACGTGCAGGGTCTGCCCGGGGGCGATCTGCTCGTCCCAGCCGACGTACGTGCCGTCGGCGAAGAGCTGCGCGTCGTGCGGCGAGAGCTCGCCGACGAGCGCGCCGTCCATCGCGCGCAGCCGGATCGACACGACCTCGAACGGGACGGTCTCGCCCTCGGCGGCCGCCGCGAGGGTGAGGCGTACGGCGGTCTGCTGGCAGAAGCTGGGGCAGCCGTCCTCGCCGCAGTCGCCCTCCCACAGCCCCGGCGCGCCGCGACGCTCGGCGGCGCCGCAGTCGTCGGCGAGGGTCACCGAGGCGATGCTCGCCTCGACGTCGAGGCCGCCGGGCTCGGGCTCGTGGGCCGCGAGACAGGCGCACAGGACCATCGGAGCCGCGAGGACGAGACCGAGCGCGCGAGGACGAGACGACATGACCGGAACCTCCGCGTGGGGCTCTCAGCAGATCGCGGGCCAACCCGCGTTCCTCGCCGGGCTCGCGGTCTCGCGGCGGTCGATCGGGCGCGCCCGCTCGCTCTGTGCCTGCCTGTGCCGGCGCTCACTCGAAGGTGGGCAGCGGGTCGCCGTGCACCACGGCGCGCGCGTCGCGCAGCGTGTCCTCGACGTAGCGCATGTACTCGGAGACCCCCGAGGCGAGCGCGTCGACGCGGTAGACGAGGTCGAGCTCGGTGACGGCGGGGTCGGCGGTCGCGCGCAGCACGAGCGAGCCCTCGATCAGCCGCAGGATCGTGCTGCCGTCGGTCTTCTGCCATCGGATCGCGACGAGCTCGGGCGCCTCCGGCGTGCCCGCGACGAGGCCGTGGCGCCAGGTCGTCGACCAGTCGACGCGCACGATCTCGTACGCGGTCGCGTGGATGACGTACGCCTCGTCGTACGCGGGGTCTTCGAGCGGCTCGACCTCCCACTCGTCGGCGCTGCGCCGGTCCACGCCGACGCGCGGGTCGCGGAACGCCGCCCAGACCGCGGCGGGCGACGCGGCGAGGTAGCCGCGCGCGTAGACGGTGTCGTGGCGCGGGCCGTCGACGCCCTCGAGCGCCCAGCCCTCGGGGAAGGGCTCGTCGGCGGTGCCCGCGAGCGGCGGCAGCGGGTTGTCCTCGAGCGGCTCGAGCCCGGCGGGGAACGCCGACGGCTCGTTGCCCCAGCAGCCCGCGAGGCTCGCGCCGAGCGCCCAGAGGACCAGCCATGAACCGCGTTCACGCGCCATCGCCGCGAGGCTACCCGCGGCCTCGCGCGCGCGCCACCCGCGCGGGTCACGCCGCGCACGGCGCGCTCGCACCCGCGCCTCGACGCCCCACGCCGCCATCGACTCGTTCGCGCGCAGGCAGTCGTACTCGTAGAGCAGGTCGAGCTTGCGGACGGTCCCTCGTGCAGCTCGCGTGGACCTCGCGGGTCGGCGCTCAGGTCGACAGGACGACGACGCCGGGGAAGTGAGCGCTCAATCGCTCGAGATCGTCGACATCGGAGGTGATCACGATTCCGCCGACGATCGCCGCGGTCGCCATAACCATCGCGTCGATCGTGAGGCGAGCATCGACGGGTCGTGTCCGCGCGAGCGCGACCCCGGCTGCCTTCGCGATCTCGACGGAGGCGACGACCTCCGTCGCGGCGAGGATCTCGTCGCGCAGATCCGTCCGGCCACGCCACCACTCCGCAACTACGGGCAGCGGCACGACGACGCGCGCCCTCCCGGCATGGACCAAGCGCAAGAAGCGGTAGGCGCGGGGCTTGCGCCGCTCGGCCGCGATGAGCGCGCCCGTGTCGAAGACGAAGCGAGGAATCACGCGGCCGGGCTCTTCTTGCGCTTGCTCGTCGACGCCACGACCTCCGCCGCAATGCTCGCCTCGAGCGCGTCCGCCCCGGCCTCGTCGAGCTTAGGGATGCCGTGCCTGCGCAGATACTTGGCGGCCGCCATGCGCCGGCGCGCGTCCTCGGCCATGTCGGTGATCAGCGCGGAGAGGTTGCCGTCGAACTCCTCGTCGGCCAGCGCGCGCAGCGCCGCCTTCGTCTCTCGGTCGACCGACACGGAGAACGTCTCGGTCGCCCCGGCGCGACGCGGCCGCTTCGCTTTCATGCTGGTGTTGTAGCACAACGAGCGGGGCGCTGTAGCCCGCCACCGAGATCCGGCGGCGCCAAGGACATCCGAGCTGGGGGCGCCGGTCGCAACCGGAGCCGAATCGGGCGGCCGAATCGGCGCGCCGCTGACGCGGCACGAAGCCGTGCTCGAGCCGGCCGCAGCGCAGGTACTCGTCGAAGTCGCGCACGACGAAGCGCGGCAAGCCGCCTTGCTCCCCGGCGCGCTCGAGGAACCGCGGCCAGTGCGCTCGTACCAGCGCGTAGAGCAGCGTGTCCTCGGGACGGCGGCGCGCGTAGCCGTCGGCTCGCGCGGGCACAGGACAGGAGGTCTCGCGTGCCGCCGCGCCCACCGGGATGTGCAAGCGTTCTCTGAGGCGATTCAGTACATTCAGAGTCTCGGCGGCGAGGGAACTACTGACTACCAGCAGCTTCAGAACCTACTCGAACCCATTGTGCGTGCGCCAGATCGAGATCCCCTCCAAGAGAATCCGCATGCCACCAGCGGTCGGACGTCAACTCACTTGACGGCGCGTGCTGTGGGGTTTGCATTCGGTGAAATGCGGTTTGACAGCCGCGATCAGGCAGCCCGATGGCTCGAGAGGAATCTGGGTTCGGCAAACCGGGAGCAGGGTCGCTATGAGAAAGCGAGTCAGGGTAGTGAGTGAGATCCGAATCGGTCTTGCTGGCAAGAAGGATGGGAAGGAACGGTTTCCACGTAGTCCTGCGCCAAGCTGCTCCTACATGCATGGCTTCGCTGCGCTTCTCGCCCTCCTTGGGCTGGGTTGCGACACGGTAATCGCTCGCGATCGGTGTGAGGTATTCGTTGCGGCGACGGAGCGGGCCGCCACGACATCGCTTGACTTCGACCTACGTGTCGTGTCGTGTTGCGGGGAGTGGTGCCGGGTGGTCATGGATGAGCCTATGGAGATGCATGAACTGGAGGCGTATGTTCGACGAAACTGTGCTTGCCGCAACGTTGTCGTTTGTCCCTCTTGTTCCGACTGAGCGTCCCGGCGACCCGTCCCGGCGGCTCGCCTCGGAATCGAATCGGAACGTGGGCGATCCGACCCGGGGTCGTGGACAACTTGGATAGGCAGCTCAAGCGATCCGACCCGGGGTCCCGTCGGGGCAGAGCGCGAAGGTGACACCGAGCCGCCCGCTCGACGCCGAGCTCCAAGACGACGAGGCCGCGCGTCGCGTCGACGAGCTCGTCGAAGTAGTCCTTCCCGAAGGTCGCCGAGCCTCGCTTGAGGCGCTCGTCGTCGAGGACGAAGCCCTTCACGGGGTACTCGCGGAGCGTGCGCGTGGCCCAGATGCGGAACTGCGTCGCCTCGTAGCTGTTCACGCGGTACCCGACGGCGATGATCGCGTCGAGGCTGTAGAAGTCGACGCGGCGGCTGACCTCCCGCTGCCCTTCGAGGCCAACGTTTTCCATTTTGGAAATCGTTGCCTCTGGGCTCAGCTCGCCCGACTCGAAGATGTTCTTCAGGTGCTTGCTGATGGCTGGCACGCCGACCGAGAACAGCTCGGCGATGGCCTTCTGGGGCAGCCACACCGTCTCGTCCTCGACGAGCACCCGCACCGCGGCGGATCCGCTCAGCGCGCTGTAGAGGATGAACTCCTTCGCCGCGGCTCCCATCGCGTCCGGCGCGTCGATCTCGTCGCTCACATGACCTCCTCTTCGCGGACGCGAGACGCTCGGGGCGCGGGGCGACTGACGCTCTCGACGACGCATTCGTTTCCGATCCTACCAGGCCAGGTCCCGCGACCGCCTCACCGCCCGCAGCGTCGGCGAGCACCCAGCTCGATGGGGATGGCTGCGGCTCGGGCGGCGTCACTCCAGGCGTGGCTCAGCCCCGCAGCTCGGCGAGCGCCGTGGCCATCGCAGCAGCCGCACGCTCGACGTCCGCGTCGGTGGTCCGACAGCTCACCGTGAACGAGGCGGCGCTCTTGATGGAGGCGATCCAGACGATCGCGTCGAGGAGCGCCATCGCGCCCTCGTCCTCTCCTAGACTTTCTAGCTAGGAGGCTCGCGGCCGAGGACCACCTCGGCGCGCGCGGACGAGTGGGCGGCGAGCACGCCGTGGTAGCGGATGATGTGGAACCTCGGCGGCGGGACGAGCGCGCAGAGGCGCGCTGAAATCCATCGGGTCGAGCAGGACGGCGTGGGTGCCGTCCTTCCACGCGGCCTTGAAGCGCAGGCGTACGCGGCCGTCGCCGTGCAGCTCGAGGCGGTCCTGACTCGAGGCGCTTTCGGTCGCAGCCATCGACAACGACTTTGGCGTGGATGTTGACCCCACCGACCTCGGCGAGGGCTTCGCTCGGTGAGGGGACGAGGCGCACGGGGCGGACGAGCTTGGCGGTCTTCTGTCCCGGCGCCGCGCCCAGGAGCTGCACGTCTCCCGCGGAGGCGGCGTAGCACGAGGCGAGCACCGGCTGCTCGTCGAGGGAGGGCGAGGAGAGTAGAATCCGTGATCCCATGCTCACGGACCGCGGGGACGTTGAAGTTCACCAGCAGCCCTCCCTATCGGTCGCTTCGCGCCCGCGTTGCGGGCGCACTCTCCTCCCTCTTCCACACTCCTCGCCCTCCCGGCCCAGAACAGGGACGCACCGACGCCTCACAGCGCGCCTTCGGCGTCTCACTCTCGCGGCGCGCACCCGGGCCGCGGCCCGCCCGCGCACTCGTAGCGACTCCGATGAGCTAGACGACGATTTCTGATACTTCCACACCATGCAGACGCGGATCGAGCGCTCCCTGACCAGGACCATCGCGTGGTCGGGAGTCGGGGTGACCTTCGGCGGAGCCGGCATCTGGCTGTTCTGGTGGGGGGCGACGGGGGAGGGATTCCGTTTCTTGGCTTGTCTACCGGCGACCGCCCTGCTGATCGCGGCGGTGTCGTGCGTCTTGGCTGCCCGATCACTGACGGGGCACGCCGCGTGCCCGCACTGCGGAGCATCGTTGCTCGCGGACAGCACGGAGGTGCTCCGCGCGATACACTGTCCTCGATGCCTCGGGTACGCACGGGTCGTGCGCGGCCGGCTCGAGGAGCTGCCCGACGACTGGGTCGACGCCGAGGCACGCTTCACCGCCAAGGTCCCGGAGGACGTCATCGACTGGCCCGGATGCGCGATGTGTGGAGAGCCGCCGACGCGCTCCCGAGTGCACGATCATCTCGTGCCCGACACGGGCTTGAACCTCGCGATCGCCGCGGTCGCGCTCCCGACGATCGGCGTCATGCGCGTGGGCGGGGGAACGCTACACCAGCTCTCGGTGCCGTACTGCGATGCTCACGACGACTGCGTGGAGCTCGACTGGGAGTCGGGTGGATTGGTGATTCGGTTCCGCTCACTCGCTGTGTTCCGCGCGTTCTGCGCAGCCAACGGAGACGAAGCTGCGGAGTCGTCCGGCGCCTGCGGCTAGCAGATCAGCGGCGCGCTCGCTACTTGGGTGGTCCACGCGGGCATGGACGCCGGGCCGGAGGAGCTCGACGGCGGGCCCGCCGGACGCCGGCACACTCGACGCGAGGGTCGACGGCGGCGTCCCCGAGTGCGCCGAGGACTGGTACGTGCGCACCCCAGGGTCGCGGCCGCTCGGCGTGCGTCTCGACGAAATGCGGGCGCGGGCTGCGTCGAATCGCCCGCACCCGCGCTCGAGGGACGGAGCGCGACGCCGATCCGACTACGCCGCGTCTGGCGATGGCCAGAGAACTCGACCGGTCGCTCGGTCGATGATGATCGCGCCGCCGTACGCGCTGATCTGGGCGACACTCACACCGGTCAGAGCCTCGATCACGATCTGCTCGAGGGGCGCTAGGGCGAAATCGAGAAAATCCAGACGCGTCTCGTCGGCGATGGCAAGCGACATCGGCAGCCCCCCGACGAGGGTCATCAGCGTCTCACGGTCGCTCGGGTCCAGCGTGTACCGCGTGCCGTGCGCCGCGCGGTCGAGGTAGATCTTCACTGGTTGTGAAGGTCGCACCGCGATCGGCGGTTCGTTGCGCAGCCTGGTCACGCCATGACCAAGCACCGGGAGGAGCGCCGACTTCAGCGTCCCGAGCTCCCCGACCGGGTCGAGGAGCGCATCTGCACGGAACCGGAGTCCCAGCACTCCGTTCACCCAGGTGGCATCGTGATTCCCCGCTGGGCCCCGGAGCACGGCTTGTTCGAGCAGGCCCGCAACTGTCGCGGGCGGAACTGGATCGGGAAACGCGAGGTCGAGGAAACTCAGGACGATCGCGCTGGGCTCCTTTACGGCGCGCAGCGTGAGCGCGAGCGAAGGCGCCGCACCAAGGCCTGCCATCACACCGTGATCGAACGCCAGCGAGGGGTCGCGCGCCAAGATCGCGGACGCTTGCGGAGGATGGACGTACGCCGAGACGTTGATGCCCTCCAACACACCGCGAACGCGCTGTGCGACCAGAAGCATCAGGCAGCGGCCGTCATCCTCGGGAGGTCCTGCACTGCGCCGTCGTCCGCGGCGTCGAGGATCCGCTCGATCAACGCCGGCTCGCGTGCGTCGAAACGATCTGGCCAGGCGCGCCAGCCGGCGGCCTCCACGAGAGCGCGGTCGGCGTCATCGAGCTCCGCGTACCAGTCTTCGAGCTGGCCGAGGATCACACGGTCGTCCTCGGCCTTCCAAGACGGGGATCGTCGCTGCTCCCGCATGATGTCGACGAGCGCAAAATACCGCTTGATCGTGGCAGTCATAGATTCACCTTCTTCCACCTGGACACTGTGGACACGACTCGTTGATGCAGCTCCTTGTGATCGCACGCAGTCGAACCGATGATCGGCGCATGCGTGTCGGGCTTTGGCGTTCCGAGCGCGAGGAGCGCAGGCGCGAGGTCTGCCTCATCGATCTCGAAGAGGACGGTCTCCGGATTCGCGCCCGGCTCCCCGTTGACGTCGGGCACGTCCTTCGGCCGAATGGGCTGCCAGATGCGGCGGTAGTCCAGGTACACTGACAGGTCCTTCTCGGTGGGCCGTAGCCCCAGCATGTTCCGCTCCGTTCCGACCTTCGGGCTGTCGCCCTCGGCCAGCATCGCTCGGTACAGCGTGCGGCTCTGACCACCCAAGTGCCACCCGGGCCGGATGTTCGCATGGCCAGCGTCACGCGGTCCACGTCCGAGACCCTCCGGCGGGAGCCGGCGCGTTCTGAGCGGGCTGGACGCGGGGGCGCCGCGGCGGCCCGCTGTGCGGCATGCGTCCCTCGAAGCTCTTCCACACGGTCGTGGTCCTGGGCGCGGCGCTCACCGGCGGCTGCGGCGCCTGAGACATACGAACGGGGGAAACGGTACCGCCGGGGGGCGCCGGTCGCAACCGGAGCCGAATCGGGCAGCCGAGTCGGCGCGCCGCTGACGCCGGCGCTGGACGCGAACCCCCACGCCGACGTCCGAGAGCGTCCCGAGGGGCCGCAGGTCGACCGCGAGCGGTCCGCGAGGGCGGAGTGGTGCGCCGCAGCCGGCGCGGACGCTCAGCCGAACGCGAGCCGGAGCTGACCCCGAGGCGGGGACGTGGGTCTATCACGACGCCGGGGCGGGTCGCGCGCGCCAGCGACGCCCTCGTCGGCGAGCACGCGCGCGATGTCGCGCGGCTTGGTCGCGAGCTCGACGATGCGCATGCGTCCGCGGCAGCCGTCGACCGCGAACACAGGGCGCAGGAGCCACGCCCACGGATGGCGCGACGGCGCTCGGGCGGTGCGAGCGGGGTGACGTCGGCGGACATGAAGAGCGGGAGCTGCGCGGGCCGCGGCTTCGCGCGCGCGCCGGTCACGCCGGTCACGCGGCGGACGGCGCGTTCACTCGTAGCTGTCGCGGTGCACGCCGCGGACGGCGCGGCCGGACGGGTCGGCGTTCTTGGCGAACGCCTCGTCCCAGAGGATCGCGGTCGGCGTCGAGCACGCGATCGAGGGGCCGCCGGGCACCTGGAGCGCGGCCGACGGATGCGGGAACAGCTCCGCGAAGATCGCGCGGTAGGCGTACGCCTCCTTCGTCGCGGGCGGCGCGTGCGCGAAGCGCTCGGCCGCGCCCGCCATCATCTCGTCCGTCACGTGCGCCTCGGCGTGCGCGCGCAGGCCGTCGATCCAGCCGTAGCCGACGCCGTCGGAGAACTGCTCCTTCTGGCGCCAGCGGATCGCGTCGGGCAAGAGGCCGTCGGCGGCCTGCCGCAAGAGGTGTTTCTCCATCCGCTCGCCGCCCGAGAGCTTGGCCGACGGACTCAGCGACATCGCGACGTCGAGCAGCTCGCGGTCGAGGAACGGCACGCGCGCCTCGACGCCCCACGCCGCCATCGACTTGTTCGCGCGCAGGCAGTCGTACTTGTAGAGCAGGTCGAGCTTGCGGACGGTCTCCTCGTGCAGCTCGCGCGCGTTCGGCGCCTTGTGGAAGTAGAGGTAGCCGGCGAACACCTCGTCCGCGCCCTCGCCCGAGAGCACCATCTTGATGCCCATCGCCTTGATGCGGCGCGCCATCAGCATCATCGGCGTCGACGCGCGGATGGTGGTCACGTCGTAGGTCTCGAGGTGCCAGATCACGTCGCGCACCGCGTCGAGGCCCTCCTCGAAGGTGTAGACGAACCCGTGGTGCACGGTGCCGAGCGCCTTGGCGGCGACCGCGGCGGCGGCGAGGTCGGGCGAGCCCTCGAGCCCGATCGCGAACGAGTGCACACGCGGCCACCACGCCTCCTCGCGCTCGTCGGTCTCGACGCGGCGGCCCGCGTGCTTGGCGGCGAGCGCGCTGACGAGCGAGGAGTCGAGGCCGCCGCTCAGCAGCACGCCGTAGGGGACGTCCGTCATGAGCTGGCGCGTGACCGCGGCCTCGAGGGCCTCGCGCAGCACCTGCGGGTCGGCGGGGTTGTCCGCGACGGCGTCGTAGTCGCGCCAGCCGGGCTGGTAGTAGCGCACCGGGGCGCCGACCTCGCTGTCGAGCACGTGGCCGGGCGGGAAGTCTTCGATGGTCACGCAGTCGTCGATCAACGCCTTCATCTCGGAGGCGACGTAGAGGCGCCCCTCGGCGTCGCGGCCGGTGTAGAGCGGCATCACGCCGATCGGGTCGCGCGCGATCACGTAGCGGCGCCGCCGCGCGTCGTAGAGCACGAACGCGAAGATGCCGTTGAGCTCGTTCAGGAAGTCCGCGCCGTGCGCGTCGTAGAGCGCGAGGAGCACCTCGCAGTCCGAGCCCGTGCGGAAGGGGTAGTCCGGGAAGCGCGCGCGCACGCGGCGGTGGTCGTAGATCTCGCCGTTGACCGCGAGCACCGTGTCGTTGGGGCCGAAGAGCGGCTGGCCGCCGCTCGCAGGGTCGACGATGGCGAGCCGCTCGTGGGCGATGACCGCCCCGGGGCCGACGTAGACGCCGCTCCAGTCGGGGCCGCGGTGCCGCATGCGTTTGGACAGCTCGACCGCGCGGGGGCGCAGCGGGTGCGCGTCGCCCTGGATCTCGAGGATGGCGAAGATGGAGCACATGAGGCCGCAAACGTAGCGTGGACCCCGCGCGCGCGCCCGAGCGGTGGCCGCGAGCGCTCGACACCGAATCGTGACGTGCGGCGCCTTCCCTCGCGCGGTACCTCCCGAGGTGATGCGCATCATGCTCCCGTGTCTCGCGCTGGTCGCGGCCGCGTGCACCTCGGCCGGCGGCTACCCCGAGCTCGCGCGCGACCAGCAGGCGCGCTTCGCGCAGTGCTGGGCGAACGTGGGCGCCGCGTTCTGCGGGCCGCTGAGCCTGCACCACACCGACTGCCGCAACGGCTACCAGGCCGCCTACGCCGCCAGAGCGCCCGAGGCGCGCGCGAGTTACCTCGGCGAGCTCGGCTGCGGGCTCGACGAGGCGGTCGCCGAAGCGCCGGCCTGCCCCGACGTGGCCTGTCCCGCCTGCGCCACCTGCGCGCCGTGCGACTGCACCTCGGGGAGCGAGGCGCCAGCGGAGCGCGACGTGACCGACGCGAACGACGCGATCGACGAGACGTAGAGCCCGAGCGCCGCGACCGTGAGCGTGATCGCGGTGGCCGCGGCGAAGCCGACGGCGGCGAGCTGGCGCAGGTCGCGACGGGCGCGCGGCGCGAGGAGCGCGCACGCGGCGGCGCCCAACACGAGCGCGAGCGCGGCGAACGCGAGGTGCTCCTTGGTCTCGAAGAGGAGCCCGGCGGCGGGATCGCGCACGAACAGCGGGCGCTTCACGATCGCCCGGTAGTCCTCGTAGATCGCGACGCCCATGCCGAACGCCAGCGCGGTCACGAGCGCGGTGAGCCCGAGCGAGAGGCGCAACCCGCGCGAGAGCGGCCGTCCGTCGCGCAGGAAGATCGCGGGGTGGATCATCGCGGCGAGCGCGAGCACCCCGACGATGCCGTGCACCGACGTCACGAGGTCGGGGACGTTCACGGGTACCACCACGTGACGACGACGAGGGCGATCGCGATCGGGACGAGCGCCACCGCGAGCGCGCGCGTGACGCGTTCGGTCGGGGCGCGCCGGCGGGCCAGCGCGTAGACGCCGATCGCGATGACGCCCGCCCACCACGCGGCGGTGCCCGCGCGCCAGTAGAAGGCGGTGTGGGCCTCCCACAAGATCAGCGTGGGATCGGCGACGCCGCCGCGCGCGCGCTCGAAGAGCCGCTGACCGACGTACGCGAGCGGCGCCGCGAGACCGAAGCACGCGGCGGCCAGCGCAGCGGCGGCGCGCTCAGTCGGTGCCGCCCTCATCGGCCTCGCCCTCTCGCGCGGCTTCGTCCGCCGGCGCGGCTCCGTCGCGCTCGGGCGTCTCGGGCCGGCGCGCGTCGAGCAGCGCCGCGAGCGCCGCCGCGATCGCGCCCCCGGCGATCGACGACATGAACAGGAAGTCCACGAAGGAGCCGATCGACGAGCAGTTCGCGCTCGGTCCGAGGTGGACCGAGAGGATCGCGCCGCCCTCGTCCGCGTCGGTCGGCGCGGTCGGCTCGAGCGGGTCGGCGTCGTCGATCGCGGGCGTCATGCGAGGAACGAGAAGAGCTGCCCCGCGTGGTCGAGGGCGAGCCAGCCGAGCGCACCGTACGCCAGCACCGCGAGCCCCGCCACGGCCGCGCGCTGGGTGCGAGGCGCCTCGCGCGCGCTCGCCGCGGCGCCGCCGAGCGAGGCCAGCGCGAGGATCGCCGCGCCGCCCGCCGCGACGAGCGCGAACGTATCGCCGACGTCGTGGTCGTAGTGCGACGCGAGCGCCCACGGGACGACGAGGACGTGGGCGGCCGCGGCCAAGCGCCCGAGCGAGAACGCGCGGGCGAGCACGTCGCGCGTGAGGAGCGCCCGCCGCCCGACGAAGAGCACCGCGCCGAGGAAGAGCGCGAGGAAGCTGGCGGCGGCGACCCGCAGCGGCCCGCGCCGCGCCTCGCGTGTCAAGGTCGCGTGCGTGCTCGTCGCCTCGAGCCCCGCCGCGCGCAGGAGCTCGGCGCCCGCCGCCGGTCCGGCGCGCGCGGCGCGCGCGCGGGCGAGCCCGGTCTGCGCGCTCACGCGCTCCGAGCTCTCGAGGTCGGGTCGGTCGAGCCACGCGAGGAAGGCGGCTTCGGCGCGCGCTGGCTCGTCGAGCGCGAGCCACGCCTCGCCGAGGAGCGCCCACGACTCGCGCGCGACGCGGCCCTCGGGGAACGAGCGGACCTCGGCTTCGAACGCCGCGAGCCGCTCCCGCGTGCGCTCGGCCGGCGGGCGCTCGCGCAGCGCGAGGTACCGCGAGAGCGGGCGGTAGTCCCCTTCGGCGCGCGCCTCGAGCCACTCGAGGCGGCGTCGGGCGCGCCCGGCGAGCCGCGAGGTCGGGTCGGCGGCGACGAGCGCGCGGTAGCGCTCTACGGCGACGGCCGGCTCGCCGCGTCGCTCCGCCGCGGCCGCCTCGCGCGAGAGGTCCGCGGCCTCGTCGGCGCGCGCGGGCGTGGCCGCGAAGAGCAGCGCGAGCGCGATCGGCAGCCGTCGCGTCATCGACGGCTACTTGGTCAGGGTGAACTGGTCGAGCATGCCCCCGCTCATCGCGTCGTAGGCGGTGTAGGTGAGCGTGCGGCCTTCGACCTCGAAGATCACGTAGGGCCGCACGGACATGCTCGTGAACGAGGTCGTGCACTCGCTCGAGACCTCGTAGAGCTCGGCGCCGACGCCCGCCGCGACGACGTACACGGTGCCGCTCGGCAGGCCCGCCATGTCGTAGGTGGGCACGCCGTTGGTGCCCGTCGCGGCCACCACGCCCTCGCCGCCCTCGAGCCCGCGGATGGGCGTGCTGCGCTCGTAGACGTGGTTGTGACCGGTGAGCACGAAGTCGACCGAGAACTCGTCGAAGATCGGCTGCCACGCCGCGCGCAGCGCCGTGTCGGGCGAGTGCGTCGAGCGACACGTGTAGAAGGGGCGGTGATGGGAGACGAAGATCCACGGCTGCCGCGTCCGATCGACGCGCGCGAGATCCTCGCGCAGCCAGCGCGCCTGCCCGCCGGCGAGCACCGCGCTGTCGTTCACGGTGTCGTTGAGGATCACGAAGTGCGCGTTGCCGTAGTCGAACGAGTACCACTCCATGCCCTGCGCCCGCTCGCCCTCGGAGACCTCCTGGGGGAAGGCGAATTGCGCGACGTAGTTGAGCGCGAGCTGGTCGTGGTTGCCGTTGGCCATCATGAACGGCGCGCGCGCGAGGAAGTCCGTCACGTCGAAGTCGTCGACCGACGCTTCGAAGAACTGCCGCCAGTCGGCCTGGTTCGCGCCGAGGAACACCGCGTCGCCGCTGAAGACCTGGAAGTCCACCCCCGCCTCATCGAGGCGGCGCTGGCTGATCGGCCACGAGTTCTCGAGGTTGTTCCGGCTGTCGCCCGTGACGCCGAACGAGAAGGGCTGCGTGCTGCCGACCGGCGGCGCGGTCGCGATCTCGTACACGCGGCTCCACCGGCCGGGGCCGCCGACCTTGTAGTAGTAGGTGGTCTCCGGCTCGAGCCCGCAGACGTGCACCTCGTGCAGGCGCGTGCCCGGGCCGCCGCCGATCATCGCGCGGTAGAACATCGTGTGGCCGTTGCGGCCGAGCACGTCGCCACCCGGCGCCTCCGCCGCCTCGACCGCCGCGCGGTCCGTGCCGTAGAGGATGCGCGACGCGAGGGTGCGCAGGCCCGTCTCCCAGTTCACGGCGAAGGTCGAGTCGGTCGGTCCCGCCCAGCTCGCGTGCACGTGGTGCAGGACCGGGTTGTCGGGATCCTGGACGTCCGTGCCCATCGCCGCCGACTCGAGCTCGGGGCTCGTCACGGTGTAGCCACAGCCCTCGGGCGTGTAGCTGATCTGGCGCTGCGCCGGCTCCCCGCCGTCCTCTCCAGGCGGCGTCGTGCCTCCGTCGAAGCGCATGAGGCCCGTCTCTTCGCAGGCGGGCAGGAGCGAGAGAAGGGCGAGGGCGAACGGAGCGAGCGAGCGATGCAGCATGGGTACCTCAGAGTCCGGCGGTGAGCTGGATCCAGAAGATGTCGTTGTTGATGTCGCGCACGAACCCGTCCGAGGTGACGACGAGCTCGTCTTCGCGGTTGTGCTGGTAGTTGATGCCGAGGCGGAGCTGTTGGTCGCCGGTGAGGAACCAGTTGACGCCGAAGGTGAGGCGCCAGCGGGTGGGTGGGTTGTCGGAGTCGGTGAAGTTGGCCGGCGCGATGTAGCCCGGCGTGTCCGAGCCGCCGCCGAAGATGGGGTTGCCGTCGTCGTAGGGGCTGTTCGCGTCGACCCAGTCGATGCGCGCGAGGACCTCGAGGTCCATGCCGTCGATCGGGAAGATGGCGCGATCGAGCACGTACTGCACCTGGAGGTGCGCGCCGCGGCTCACGAAGTCGAGCGGCGCGCCGGTCGGATCGAAGTTGCCGCGGCACGCGCTCGGCTCGGCGAAGAACGCCCCGCCGACGCTGTTGCGGAACCAGACGAAGCCCGCCGAGGCGTAGAGGCCCGCGTAGCGCAGCTCCGAGTCGATCGCGAACCCGCGGTTCCAGTTCCCGCGGTCGTCGCAGTTGGAGTACGCGCTCGTCGCGACGGCGACGCGAGCGTTGTCGTTGCGCGCGAGGTCGCTCTCGGCGTCGCGGCCCTCGGGGACGCCCAGGACGTGGAGCTCGAGCCGGACCGCGAGCAAGAACATCCCGTTGTCGTTCTGCGCGATGTTGGCGCCGCGGCCGATGAACGCGCCCGCCTGGTAGGCGAGCACCGGGTCGGTCCCGCGCGGCGTTGGATCTCCGATCAGCCCGTGCACCATCGCGCCGACGTCGCGCGGGCTGAGGTAGCGGATGAAGCTGCGATCGGGGCTGATCGGGACGTACACGGGGCGGTCGAGGAAGCCCAGGTTCAGCTCGTTGAAGCTGTACGCGCGCAGGAACGGGACGAGGAACTGGCCGACGCGGAGCTGGATGGCCGGGTGAGGGACGACGTCCAAGAACGCGTCCTGCAGGAGCGTGACGGGCGCGAACTCGACCTCCATCCGCATGCGCAGCCACTCGAAGAGCTGGGCGGTGAACCCGAAGCGCGCGCGCTGGAGCCAGAACGTGTCGTCCGTGCGGCCGGCGAAGTCGTCGTCCCCGCGCACGATGAAGCCGGGCTGGGCGAAGGCGGTGAGGTCGAGGAAGCGCGTCGGCCCGACCGGGCTCGGCGCGCCCTCCTCCGGCGAGGGTCCGTCGGACCACACGCGGACCTGGGCGGCCGCGGGCACCGCGAAGAGAGAGCCGAGCGCGAACAGACCGACGGCGACGGCAGGGGCTCGCAAGGTGCCTCTCCTTGCCTCCCCGATGTGTCGGTCAGGTGACGAACACGTCGAGCCGCGGCGAACTGGCGTCACTCGCCGCCGTCGCGGCCACGCGCGGACACTCCGGGTCGGGCGCGAAGGGCTCGCCGCCGAGGTGCGCCGCGACGATCCGGCAGCCCCCGCGGCACGAGCTGCGCAGGCGGCACGACGCGCACGGCTCGGGGACGGACGCGCGGTAGGCGCGGAAGCGCGTGAGCGTGGCGTCCTCACCCCAGGCGCGCGCGGCGTCCGCGCCGGGCTCGCGCCAGAAGGAGCACGGCATGCTCTGGCCGTGGGCGTCGAGCGCGAGCAGCGAGCGGCCGGCCTCGCACCCCATGACGCCGAAGCGCACGAGATCGGCGGCCGCGATCGTCTCGTCGGTGACGAGGAACGGGACGAGCGAGCAGTCGATCCGGACGCCGGCCGCGCGCTCGCGCGCGAGCCGCGCCAGCGTCGCGGGGAAGGCGGCGATCTGCGCCGCGCTCAGGCGCGCGGCGAGGTAGTCGAGGCGCGCGCGGCCGCTCGGCTTGAAGCGCAGGAGCTGGAGCTCGCGCGCGCCGAGCGCGTCGAGGCGGGCGGCCGTGGCGTCGATCGCCTCGAAGCTCGCGCGGGTCAAGACGACGTTGGCGCCGAAGGGGACGCCCGCGTCGGCGAGCGCCCGCATCGCGGCCTCCGCGTGCCGCGCGCCGTCGTAGCCGCGGACCTCGGCGTAGCGTGCGCCGGCGCCGTCGTAGCTCACGTTGATCTGCGCGAAGTCGCGCAGCGTCCGCGCGCGCTCGCCGTCGAGCCCGAGGCCGCTCGTCGTCATGGTCGGGACGAGGCCGAGCGCGCGCGCGTGCGCGGCGAGGGCGGGGAGGTCGTTCCGCAGGAGCGCCTCGCCGCCGCCGAACGCGACGTAGAAGGCACCGAGCGCGGCGATGGCGTCGAGCCGCGCGAGGAGCGCGTCGGTGCTCGGGTGGTGTCCGGTGGGGGTCGCGTCGGCGTAGCAGTGGGTGCAGCCGGCGCGACAGCGGTCGGTGACCGCGAGGTGGACCTCGGTCGGTCCGCTGAGCGGGTCGACGTCGAGCCCGCGGTCCGGCAGCTCCCAGAGCGCGTCGCCCTCGACGCCGAGCCGCCTCGCGAGCGCGCGATCGACCGAGACCAACGCCGCCGGGGCCTCGATCGCGAGGACCGCTCCGAACCGCTCGGCTCGCGCGCGCCAGCTACGCTGCACGGGCGCACGCTAGCACGCGCGCGTCGACCGAGGCGTCAGGCGCGGGCCTCGAGGCCGGCGACGAGGGCGCGCAGCTCCGCGCGCTCCGCGCCCGAGAGCGGGGGCGCGCCCGGGAGGCCGGCGAGCCAGGCGAGCGCCTCGCCGGTGTCCGTGAAGACCTTGCCGGTGAAGCCCGCGGCCACGAGGGCCGCGTTCATCGCCCCGCGCAGCAGCCCCGCCTTCAGCCCGGAGCCGCCGTTGACGTAGGCGAAGCCCGCGAGGCGGGCGCCCTCGCGACGCAAGAGGGCTTGCGTTCGTTCACGCGCCTCGGGCGACATCTTGCCGGGCGACGCGCCGGCCCGCACGAGGAGCAGCGCGAGGCGCGGCGGCAGGTCCGCCGCGGCGAGGTGCGCGTCGAGCGTGTCGAAGAACGGGACGTCGAGCGGCGCGTAGAGCACGGCGACCACGAGGCCGCCTCGCCTGCCGATCACCGCGCGCGCGTCGTCGGAGAGGACCGTCCACACGGGCGCGAGGCTGCCACGGATCCGCGGGCGCGCGCCCGTCGAAACGCCGCGCTACGCCGCCTCGCCGTCGATGGCGACGATGAAGTTGCTGACGGCGTAGCCGCCCTTCGTGGAGGTCGTCTTGGTCGAGCCGGCGCGGACGTGGGTCTTGGTCTTCATGGTGGCAGCTCTAACCCCGGCGCGATCCCGCGGCCACGCCGCGCGCGGGGCGCGAAAGCGGCCCGCAACCGCGCTGAGAACGCTCACGGTTGATCTCGCCCAACCGGCCATCCCCGCGCGCCGTGCGTAAGTGCTCGCCGTGGGCTTCCGTCCTCGCACCATCATCGAGCCGTTCCGGGTCAAGGTCGTCGAGCCGCTCCCCCGGACCACCCGGGCCGAGCGCGCCGCGCTGCTCGGCCGCGCCCGCTACAACCTGTTCGCGATCCGCGCCGCGCACGTGACGATCGATCTGATGACCGACTCGGGCACCGGCGCGATGAGCCAGGAGCAGTGGGCCGCCATCATGCGCGGCGACGAGTCGTACGCCGGCTCCACCTCCTTCTTCGAGCTCGAGGCGGTCGTGCGCGATCTCACCGGCATGCGTCACGTGATCCCGACGCACCAGGGCCGCGCCGCGGAGCGGATCCTCTTCGACGCGCTCGTCGGCGGCGCGCCGGGCAAGATCGTGCCCGCGAACACGCACTTCGACACGACGCGCGCCAACGTCGAGGCGGTCGGCGCCGAGCCCCGCGATCTGCCGCTCGCGGAGGCGCACCTGCCCGAGAGCGAGCACCCCTTCAAGGGCAACTTCGACCTCGTGGCGCTGCGCGCGCTGCTCGACGAGCACGCGGAGCGCGTCCCGGCCGTCGTCGCGACGGTGACCAACAACTCGGCCGGCGGCCAGCCCGTCTCGCTCGAGCACCTGCGCGAGCTGCGCGATCTCGTCGACGACTACGGCGTGCCGCTCTTCCTCGACTGCGCGCGCTTCGCGGAGAACGCGCACCTCGTGAAGCTGCGCGAGCCGGGGCAGGGGGAGCGCTCCACCGAGGAGATCGCCAAGGAGATGTTCCGGCTCGCCGACGGCGCGTGGATGAGCGCGAAGAAGGACGGGCTCGTGAACATCGGCGGGTTCCTCGCGCTCGACGACGACGCGCTCGCGACGCGGTGTCGGAGCGCGCTCGTGCTCACCGAGGGGTTCCCCACGTACGGCGGGCTCGCGGGGCGCGACCTCGCCGCGCTCGCGGTCGGGCTGCGCGAGGTGCTCGACGAGGGCTACCTCGACTACCGGCTCGCGTCGGTGCGCTACCTCTTCGAGCACCTGCGCGAGCGCGGCGTGCCGCTGCTCGGCCCGCCGGGCGGGCACGCGGTCTACCTCGACGCGCGGCGCTTCCTGCCGCACGTGCCCGCGGCGCAGCTCCCGGGGCAGTCCGTCGCGGTCGCCCTCTACCTCGAGGCGGGGATCCGGACGTGCGAGATCGGGACGGCGATGTTCGGCCACACGCTACCGGACGGCACGCAGGCGACGGCGCCGCTCGAGCTGGTGCGGCTCGCGCTGCCGCGCCGCGTCTACACGCAGAGCCACGTCGACTACGTGGCCGAGGCGGTGGGCTACGTGTTCGAGCGCGCGGGCGAGCTCGGCGGCTACCGCATCGTCGACGAGCCGCCGGCGCTGCGCCACTTCACCTGCGGCTTCGAGCGGACGGGAGCGGCGTGATGAGGTTGCCCATGCACGGCGTCGTCGAGCGCCCGGCCTATCCGGCGGCGTGCCCGGACTGCCCCGGCGGCCGGCGCGGCGTGCTGCGCGATCTCGTCGGCGAGACCAAGCACGCGTGCGCGTTCGAGACCGCCTCGGTCGACGCGCGCGACTTCGTGCCCGCGTCGTGGAGCGAGCGACACGCGTTCGGGCTCGTGCGCCGCGGGGTCTTGATCCGCCAGCGCCTCGACGAGATGGGCCGCGCCACCGCGATCGACGCGGCGGGCCCGGGCTGCATGTTCCCGATCGAGCACCGCGACGAGGGTCGCAGCAGCATCTCGTGCGACTACGCGGCGACGGATCTGATCGTGTGCCTGTGCCCCGCGCAAGTCCTCGAGGACGTGCTCGACGAGTCGCGCGGGACGAGCCGTGATCTCTACTCGCTCCAGCTCGACGCGATGGAGCGCGTCGAGCGGCTCGCGCAAGCGCGCGGCGCGCCGACGGTGCAGGAGCGCGTCGCGATGCTGCTCGTGGTGCTGTCCGAGACGCTCTCGCCGCCGCGCACGCGCGAGCGGCTGCCGCCGGGCCTGCAGCAGCGGGACATGTCGAAGCTCCTCGGCGTGCGGCACGAGACGTTCTGCCGCGCGCTCAAGACGCTCGAGGACGCGGGCGCCGTCGAGCGCAGCCACGACGGTCTCGCGATCCTCGACCGCGAGCGACTCTCCGGTTGACCTGGGTCAAACCTGGTCCTCGGCGAGCGCGTACTCTCTGATCACCAACGCACGCTTCGTCCCACGGGACTCGACAAGGAGGCGCTCCGACACGAGACATCTGCTGGAACCCAGGTTGGAAGGGCGGCGCATCGAGGGCGCCGCCCTTCGTCTTTCGAAGACACGCCTTCGAAGACGCGACGGCGAGCCCGCGAGGCAGCTCGGCGGGCTCGGCGGGCTCGGCGGGCTCGGCGGGCTCGGCGGGCTCGGCGGGCTCGGCGGGCTCGGCAGAGTCGAAGTCGGCGCGTCGCGCCAGCGCGCTCAGGGCGTCCAGGGGTCGAGCAGGTGCACGGCGGTCGCGTCCGCGGCGAACGGGTCGCTCACGCCGTAGTAGACCATCCCGCCGCGCGCCACGAAGGGCCGCACCAGCTCTCCCTCGAGGGCGACGCGCAGGGGATCCCAGCGGCGCGCGAACGGATCGACGAGGTCGTGGCCCGCGCGGGTGCCGAACGCCGCGTCGGCGTCGGCCGGGCGGAGCAGCTCGGTGGCGGCGCGCGCGAGGACGTCCGCCGTCGCGTCCGCCGACGCGCGGCGCTCCAGCCAGCGGTCCTCGGCGCCGCGCCGGTGCCAGAGCACCCAGCGCCCCGCGCCGGCGAACGCGATGGTCAGCGCCTCCGCCGCGGGGCTCGCGCCTTCGTCGCCGAGCCGCGCGAGCGCGCGGCCGGACTCGGCGGACACCCGGGCGCGCAGCGCCTCCACGTCGAGCCGGGCCGAGCCCGCGTCGACGACCAGGACCACGGACTGAGCGCCCGTGAGCGCGGGGACGGCGAGCCACGACGAGACGGCGAGGAGGATGGCGGCGGACTTCATGCCCCGGTCGTCTGCAACGCGCGTGCAAGCCCCGATTCGTCGCGAGTGCCCCGATCTTCAGGGGCGCCGGCGCAGCGGTTGCGCCACCACGCAACGTCGCGCAGCGACGGGCGTCGGTCGAGTGGGCTCAACGCTCGCGCGCGAGCAGCGCGAGCGCGCGCTCCCACACGCGGCGGGCGCCCTCGGTGCGCGCCCGCGCGATCCCCTGGAGCAGCGCGGCCTCGTGCACGTCCGCGAGCGGCAGGTGCTCCTCGAGCGCCTCCTCGAGCACGAGCTCCGCGCTCGTCGGCCCGAGCTCCTGCTCGCCGCTCGCGAGCGTCGCGAGCTCCGACAGGAACCGCCGGTCCGCGTCGTCGCGGATGGAGGCCAGGAGCTGGTCGAGCTCGTCCGCCTCGGTGGCGCGCAGGATGATCCCGGCGAGCGAGCGCACGGTGTCGTCGTCGGCCGCGCGCTCGAGGGCCCTCGTTCGTTCGCCCGTCACGCCGACAAGGATAGCGCCCCTTCGCGTGGGGGGAATGCGGAGGCGCTTCTTTGGCGTCTCGAAGGGCGGCACCATACCCTTGTCCTCGTGATGTCCCGCCGCTCCGCCCTCTTCGGCTGCGTCTTGGCCGCCGCGCTCGCGAGCGCGGGCGCCCGGGCGGACATCTACGTCTACACGGACGCCGATGGCGTGGTGCACTACAGCAACACGCCGCCGCGCGGCCGTCGCGCCGGGGTCTCGCGCGTCCGCACCCCGGCGACCGCGCCGGCCGCGAACCGCCCCGCCGCGACCAGCGCCTCGGATCGCGCCGCGCTCCGCGACACGAGCCCCGAGCGCTACGCGCGCTACGACGCGTACATCCGCGAGGCGGCCGCGCTCTACCGCCTCCCCGAGCCGTTCGTGCGGGCGATCATCCGCGTCGAGAGCGACTACAACCCGCACGTCGTGAGCCACGCGGGCGCTTGCGGCCTCATGCAGCTCATGCCCGCGACGGCGGCGCGCATGGGCGTGACGGACATCTTCGACCCGCGGCAGAACATCCTCGGGGGCGTCCGGTACCTGCGGGTGCTCGCCAACCACTTCAATGGCGACCTCGTGCTCACCATCGCCGCGTACAACGCGGGCGAGGGCGCGGTGCTGCGCCACCGCGGCATCCCGCCGTACGAGGAGACGCAGCGCTACGTGCGCCGCGTGCTGCGGCACTACTACGGCTACCTCGAGCAGCAGTCCTCGGCGCTCGCCGCGGCTCAGGGCGCGTCGAGGTAGGCCTCGATCGCCTCGGAGAGCGCCCCGGCGGTCGCGAGCCGATCCTCGGGCGCGAGGCGGGTCGCGCGCTCGACGAGCGCGTCGAGCGCGGGCGGCACCAGGTGCCCGGACTTGCCGAGGCGCTGGCTCGGCTTGCCGCCGTCGGTGGTCAGCACGCTGAGGAGCTTTTCCTTCGTCTCCCCCCGCGGGTGGAGCGGCTGGCGCGTGAGGATCTCGAAGAGGATCGCGCCGAGCGAGTACACGTCCGAGCGCCGGTCCACGCGGCTGACCTCGCCGCGGAGCTGCTCGGGCGACATGTACCCAGGCGTACCGAGCACGGAGCCTTGCCCCGTCGTCGCCGCGTTCGAGGCGTCGAGCAGGCCGTGCTCTCGCGCGTCGTCGCGCCCGACGAGCTTCACGAGGCCCCAGTCGAGCACGTAGACCTCGCCGAAGTCGCCGAGCATCACGTTGCTCGGCTTGAGGTCGCGGTGGACCACGCCGCGCCGGTGGATGAAGTCGACGGCGAGGCAGACCTGGCTGAACGCGGTCAGGAGGCGGCGCCGGCCCCAGCGCCGATCGGCGGCCGGGTCGCCCGCGGCGAGCCAGGCGATGACCTCCTCGAGGCTGACGCCGCGCACGCGCTTCATCGTGAAGTAGAGGTTGCCGTCCGGGTCGACGCCGAAGTCGTAGATGGGCACGACGGCGGGGTGCTCGAGCTGCCCCTGGATGCGCGCCTCGCGGACGAAGCGCCAGCGACGCGGCGAGCCGGTGTCGCTCTGCCGGATGATCTTCATCGCGACCTCGCGGCCGATCGCGCGGTCCCGGTAGAGCCTGACCTCCCCCATGCCGCCGGAGCCGATCGTGCCGAGCTCCTCGTAGCGCTCGTGGAAGCTCGGCGCGCGGCGCTGCGTCTCCTCGAGCTCGACGAGGTCGCGGCCGTCGATGTCGAGGGAGTGCGCCGTACCGAGGAAGGGTGGTTGCGCGCTCACTCGAGCACCACCTCCGCGCCGTCGGCCAGGACGAACCGCGTGCCGCCGCCGCCCTCGCTGCGCACGATGAGCGCGGGACCGTCGAGCCCGATGCGCGAGAGGTCCTTGCGCACGCGGTGGAGCAGCACGTTGAGGTGCGTGCGATCCACGCGCTTCTTGCCCCATACGCGCGCGAGCACGATCTCGTCGTCGACCGCGTCGCCCGCGCGGAACGGCTCGGGGGGCTGCAAGAGCACCGCGATCAGGTCGCAGCGGCGATCCGTGAGGTAGATCGTGTGGACCTCGCCCGCGAGCGTGAGGTGGAGCCGCCCGCCGCGGGGCAGGAACTCGAGCTGCGCGCGGCTCACCTTGTCGGAGCGCTCGAGCGAGGCGGTGCTGCCGCTCGAGAGCTCGCCGCCGGTCACGACGCGCACGCTCGCGCCGCCGACGGTGAGCGCCTGGCCTCGCCGGACCTTGACCGACTCGCCGGGGTCGAGCTCCGTCTCGCCCACGCGGGTGGCGACGGAGACCTCGACCTCGAGCCCCCCGTCGGTCGCGCGCAGGCAGATCGCGCCGGGCGGCCAGCCCTCGACGAAGAGGTCGTCCTCGGGGCTGCCGCCGACGAGGAACGGCGAGTGCGCCATCCCGAAGAGGCCGCCGTCGGGGCCCTCGAGCACCCACACCGACGCGCCGGCCGGCGGGCTCGTGACCTCGCCGGGCTGGCGACCGACCGAGAACGTGGTGCCGAACAGCTCGATGCGGTCGCCCTCGGCGAGCTCGCGGTCGCGCTCGAGCGGCTCGCCGTTCACCACCGTGGGGTTCGTGCCGAGCGGGACGAGCCGCGGCCCCTTGCCGTCGAGGTAGACGAGCGCCTGGCGCCGGCTCGCCTGCTCGCTGCGCAGCACGATGTCGCAGTGCGGCGAGCGCCCGACGACCAGCCCGCCGGGCGTGATCCGTTTGGCGAGCGAGCTCTCGCCCTTGAGCCACCAGGTCGCGCCGGACACGGCGGGAGCATACTGAACTCGGGGCGCCGACGCCGGCACAATGGTACCCTCGCCGACATGCGCGCTCTGTCGTTCGCCACGCTCGTCCTCGCGCTGTCCGTTCCCGCCGCGGCGCAGGAGCGCCCCGGGGCGAGCGCGTACGTCCAGCGCGTCCAGCAGGGCATCGCGCTCCTGACCGCGGGCGACGCGGGCGGCTCGATCAACGTGTTCCGTCAAGCGGTCCAGCTCGACGGGAACCGGCCGGAGGCGATCTACTACCTGGCCTGTGCGAACCGGCTGACGGGGAGCCTCGAGGAGGCGGTGCGCGGGTTCGAGCGCGCGGCGGACGTCGCCGAGAGCGAGCCCCGCTGGCGCGCGCGCGCGCTGCAGGGCGTGTCCGAGACGCTCGAGCGGATGCACGGGCGCGTCGAGGACGCGCGCCGCGCGTGGCAGGCGTACGTGCAGTTCGCGGATCGGAACGCGACGGTCGCGCACCCGCAGCTCGGGCGCGCGCGCATCCAGGCGATCGACATGATGATCGAGCAGGAGCGGGTCTACGTGGACGTCCGCGCGCGCATCGCCGCGCGCGAGCGCGAGAACGCGACCGGTCCGTCGCGCCGTTGAGGTCAGGTGGCCAGCGCCGCGCGCCTGCGTCCGCGGGCCTCGGCGGCGACGCGCGCGATCACGGCGGCCGCGCCGAGGGTGAGGGTGAGCGCGCCCAGCCACAGCCAGGGCGCCGCGCCGTGGTAGGCGTGCGCCTCGCCGATCCGCAGGCGGCTCATCGCCGCGAAGCCGCGCGTGAGCCCGCACGTCGGGCACGCCGCGCCGCTCGCGCGCACCGGGCACGGGGGGGTGAGCTGCACCTCGCCGCGCTCGATCGCCTCGGGGCTGACGGCGACCGAGATCGCGACGGGCGCGCCCGCCACGAGCAGCACGAACGCCGCGGCGAGCGCGACGCCGAACAGCTCGGCGCCGTCGCGTCGCGCGAACCAGGCGCTCACGGCGCGGGCGGCGGATCGACCGGATCCACGGACGGGTCGGGCGCGACCGGATCGAGCGGCGCGAGGCCGGGATCGATGCCCGGATCGATGCCGGGATCGACGGGCGGCGCCGGCGTCGCGGGGGGCTCCCACGCGGGCGGCGGCGTCCAGGGCCGCGTGCGGTTCATGTCGTTCGCCATGAGGCAGCCGATGCCGGCCCACGGCAGCACGATCGTGATGATCGCGACGACGATCGCGATGCCGCTCACGACCGAGCCGCCCATCGCCAGGCCCTTGCCCTCGAGCGCGTCCGACTGCTCCTTGATCCGCTTGAGCGAGACGAGCCCGCAGACGAGCCCGGCGATCGAGGGGACCAGCGCGACGAGGCCGAGCGCCGTCGCGCTGAAGGCGCAGACCGGGCAGCACGTGCCGAAGAACATGAGCACGACGTTCACGAGGCCGCCGAGCGCGCCGAGGATCCCGCAGACGAGCGAGACGACCGCGAGCGCGTCGGTGCGCGGGCCCTGCGGCGGACCCGCCATCCCGCCCGGCGTCGGGCCCTGTCCCGGCGGTCCGAATACCCCGGGCCCACCTCCCGGCGGTCCGTAGCCACCGCCGGGCGGCGCGCCCGGCATCCCGCCGTACGGGCCAGGCCCCCACGGCCCCCCCGGCCCGGACGCCATCAGGCTCTGCTCCAGACGCGCACGAGGCTCGACCGTATCCCAGCGCGACCGCTCGCGAAAGTGGCTTCGCGCGGCGTTCCCGGCGCGCGCGCGCGGGAGTAGCCTCTCCGCATGCGTGGATGGACGACCGTGGCCGCGCTCGCGCTCGCGCTCGGCGGGTGCGACGACGCCGGTGGAGCGAGCGCCGATGGAGGCGGCGGCGCGGACGCGGGGCGCCGTGACGCGGGGCCGCGCCAAGACGCGGGGCCGCGCCCGCCGCCGCCAGCGCCCGCGTGCGCTGCGGCACCCGGTGGAGGCTCCGCGACGGTCGCCGCCCCCGAGCTCGTCGCCGAGCTCGGCGATCGCTGGCACGAGGGCTGGCTCGGCTCGCCCGCGGTCGCGGACCTCGACGGCGACGGCACGATGGAGATCCTCGCCGCGCGCCACGGCCTGCTGTTGGGCTGGCACCTCGACGGCGCGATCGTCCTGCGGGTCGAGGTCGAGGGGCGGATCTGGGCGAGCCCGATCGTCGCCGATCTCGTGCCGGACGCGCCGGGCCTCGAGGTCGCCTTCGCGGCGCGCGGGCGGGTGCACGTCGTCGGCGCGGACGGGAGCGCGCGCTCCGGCTTCCCTGTCGAATGGCAAGACGAGCTGCGCTCCCTCGCGGCGGGCGACGTCGACGGCGACGGCCGGCTCGACCTCGTCGCGGTCACCACGCGCCCGCTCGCGGGGGGCGGCCAGCGCGACATCGTGATCGCGTGGCACGCCGACGGCCGCGTCGTCGACGGGTTCCCTCCGAACACCACCGGCGCCGCGGGCTGCGACGACGCCTGCTACGTCACGGGCGGCTACGATCAGAACGTCGCCGTCGGCGACCTCGACGGCGACGGCGCCGCCGAGATCTTCGCGACGCAGGACAACGCGTACCTGAGCCTGCACGCGGGCGACGGCCGCGCGTTCGACGCGGCGAGCATCTTCCGCGGCCGGACCAAGTTCTCCGGCGTGCGCTTCCTCCACGACTACGCCGAGGCGCAGCAGGGCTGGGCGCCGAACGAGGACACCGCCTCGCAGGCGCACTTCACGAACTCCGCGCCGGCGATCGTCGACCTCGACGGCGACGGCACCCGAGAGCTCGTCGTGCTCGGCTCCGTGCAGAACGCGGCGCAGACGGATCGGCTCCGCGGCGTCGCGCTCTGGGCGATCCGCGCCGACGGCACGCGCCCGAGCGCGTGGACCACGCCGTTCCACGCGCCCGACTACCTCGCCGGGCTGTGGGACTACGAGGGCACCAACGTCGTCGCGGCGACCAACCAGGTGACGGTCGCCGACATCGATCCGGCGCGCGAGGGGCCGGAGCTGATCTTCGCCGGGTTCGACGGGCGCATCCACGCGGTGAGCGCGCGCGCCGAGGGGCTCTGGCAGACCGAGTACACCGACTCGGAGCGCGTGCTGACCGGCGGGGTCGTCGTCGCGGACCTGTCGGGCGACGGCGCGCCCGAGCTGGTCTTCACGTCGTACTCGCCCGACCCGGGGCTGAGCGCGCTCTTCGTGCTCGCCGCGAACGGTGAGCTGCTCCACCGCGTGGCGCTCCCCGGCCGCGGCGCGATGCCGGTGCCGACGATCGCGGACGTGGACGGCGACGGCCAGCTCGAGATCGTCGTCGCGCTCAAGGACGGCGAGGATCGCGTGCGCCAGGTGCAGGTCTACACGGTGCCCGGCTCGGGCACCGCCTGCCTGCTCTGGCCGACGGGCCGCGGGAACCTCCTGCGCAACGGGTGGGTCCCGTAGAAGGTCAGGCCACGGCGAGGTGGGCGAGGTCCTCGCGCACCGTGGCGATCGCGTCCTGCGCGGGCGCGCGGTGGCGCAGCGAGGCGGCGATCTCGCGCTCGGTCGCGCGGCGGTCTCCGACGAGCGGGAGCAGGGCACGCGCCAGCGCGCGCGCGGAGCCGAAGCGATCCTCGGGGGCGCGCGCGAGCGCGCGCGTGACCACCGCGTCGTAGCGCAGGTCGAGGTCGCACAGGAGCAAGCCGAGCCGCGGCGCGTCCTCGCGGATGATGCGCCGGAGGAGGTTCGCGACGTTGTCCCCGGTGTAGGGGACGCGGCCGCTGATGAGCTCGAACATCGTCGTGCCGAGCGAGAACACGTCGGCGCGCGCGTCGACGTCGGGCTTGCCGCGCGCTTGCTCCGGCGAGCAGTAGGCGGGCGTCCCGTAGACGCGCCCGCGCTCCGCGCGCCGCTCCTCCTCGGAGGCCTCGTCGGACGCGCAGACGCCGAAGTCGAGCAGCCGCACGTCGAGGTGCCCGTCGAAGGTGCGCGACAACACGACGTGCTCGGGCTTGACGTCGCGGTGGACGTAGCCGCGCGCGTGCGCGGCGTGGAGGATCGCCGCGGCCCGCAGCGCGATCGCCGCGACGTGGCGCGGCGGCAGGGGCCCGGCGCGGCGCAACAGGCGCGCGCAGCACTCGCCCTCGAGCCGCTCGAGCACGAGGTAGGGCGAGCCGTCGTCGAGCATCCCCTCGTCGTACACGGGCACGATGCCCGGGTGCGCGACGCGCCGCGCGACCTCGGCCTCGCGCCGCATGCGGCGGATCAGCTCCACGTTGAACGCGAACATCTCGCGCAGGACCTTGACCACCACCGCCTGGCCGGTCGCGAGATCGTCCGCCTCGAACACCACCGAGGTCCCGCCGATCCCGAGCGCGCGACCGAGGTGGAAGCGGTCGTCCAGCACATGGCCCGTCAGCTCCGCTCGATCCGTCCCCGGCATCGATGCGTGTTGTCGCCTCGCGCCGATCGACCGGTCAAAATATCGGCGCGCGGCGCTAGATCTCGGGCGGCGCGTCCGGCTCGCAGCCCTCGCCGTCGGCGCCGGGGACGACCACGTCGACGTCGCGCACCTCGAGGCGGCTGCGGCCCGAGGCGCGGAAGAGGATGCGCACCGGGAACACGCGCCGCGTCGGCGAGGGCTCGAGCCCGCTCGCGTCGAGGACGAGCCCGAAGGTCAGCCGCGTGCCGGGCACGACGCCGAAGAACGACGCGCCCTCGATGCGCCGGACGTTCTCGGGAGGGCTCGCGCGCAGCGCGCGCACGCCGCGCAGGATCACGCTCGCGTCGACGCTGTCGCCGGGGCGGTCCTGCGCGATCGCGTCGACGTCGAGCGGCACCTCGGACGCGATGAACTGCACCGCCTCGACGATCTCCTCGCCGATGCGGTCGCCGCGCGAGCCGATGTCGAAGAAGAGCGGCGCGCCGCCGCGATCGAGGCTCCGCGTGTCCGCGGCGAGCTGGCGCAGGTGCGCGTCGGGGGACGGACGGCCCGGGTCGCGCGCGGCGAGCGGGACGATGAGGACGCCCGCCGCGAGCACCGCGTCGACCGTCTCGCGGTAGCCGTGCGGCGCGGGCTCGAACGTGTAGGGCGCGATGGGCGGCACGCCCGGCGGGCCGTTGTGCATCGGCGCGTCGGTGACGAGCATCACGATCGGCAGCGCGTCGGGCCGGAAGCACGCGCCGCCGTAGCCGCCGCTCGGGCACCCGAACGACGGCGGGACGAACCCGGGCGTCGACGGCTCCCCGTAGCCCTCGCCCGTCACGACCTGATAGAGCCCCTCGATCGCCGCCTCGGGGTCGTCGCGGTTGCCCCACGTCGGCGTTCCGTCGAAGGCGGACTCGACGCGCGTGACGTCGGGGGTGATGGGCGAGCGCAGCTCGTACGGCCGCACGGTCGGCGGCCCGTGCGGCGCGACCGGGAACTCGCCGAAGATCGCGAGCCCGAACGCCGCGTCGGGGATCGCCGCGCGCACGCTCGGCACCACGCGGCCCCGCAGCCCGCTGCGCACCGCCTCGATCTCGTCGCGCATGCTGCCCGTCGAGTCGATGAGGAACATCAGGTCGATCACCGCGAGCGAGGCGGGGACGTCGAGGTCCGCGACCACCTCGCCGACCTCGATCGGGACCTCGACGCACGGGCGCGGCGGCGGCCCGGCGTCGATCCCCGCGTCGATCCCCGCGTCGACGTCCGGCGCCTCGAGCCCCGTCTTGGACCCGCAGCCGGCGACGAGCGTCGCCGCGACGAGCGCGACCGAGCGGACCCGGCTCCCGTCAGGGCGTCGTCGGGTTCTCACAGCCTTCCCCGTCCTCGCCGGGGATCACGATCTCGATGATGCGGCTGCCGAGCCGCGTGCGGCCGTCGCCGCGGAAGACGATCTCCAGCAAGTAACGTTGCGTCGTCGCGCCGGGCACCACCGCGCCGGGGACGATGCGCAGCTCGAAGATCACGCGCGTGCCGGCGAGCACGCCGCGGAAGACGCCCGCCTCGCGATCGATCGACTCGACGTTCGCCATCGGCTCGGCGCGCAACGGGACCACCGCCTCGACGAAGTCGCGCGGGTCGACGTCGTCCGAGCGATCGGGATCGACGAGCACGGTGTCGACGTCGAAGCGGATGACGTTGGCGAGGATCTCGATCGCCTGGATCACCGACTCGCTCAGGCGCTCGCCGCGCTCTCCGATGTCGAACACGATCGGCCCGTCGTCGCCGATCGTGCCGGTGTCCCGCGCGAGCGTGACGAGGTCCCGCCGGTCCTCCGGCCGCCCGGAGAAGAGCCCGATGACGCGCGCGTCGATGCTCTGGAGCGCCTCGAGCGCCTGCCGGTACGTCTGGGGCGTCGGGCTCACCGAGCACGCGCCCGCGTAGGGCTCGGAGCCGCCGGGGCCGTTGTGGAACGGGGCGTCGGTGAACAAGAGGATGATCGAGAGGGCGTCGGGTCGGAAGCAGGGATAGCCGACGCCGCCCGACGGGCAGCCGAACGAGGGCGGCACGTAGCGCCCGAACCCCTCGCCCGTCGCCGTCATGTAGAGCGCCGGGACCTGCGACTCGGGGCGGTCACCGCCGCTCTGCAGGCGGATCGTGTCGATCGCGGCCTGCACGCGGTTCACGTCCCCCGTGATCGGGACGACGAGCCGGAACGGGTCGTCACCGGACTGCCCGCACGCGCCCTCCGGGAAGTCGGCGAAGACGCCGGCGCCGAGCATCGAGTCGGGGATCGTCCGGGCGATGCCGGGCGCGATCGTGTCGCGCAGCCGCTCGCGGATGCGGCTGATCTCGGCCTCCATCGAGAGCGTCACGTCGATCAGGAAGAAGACGTCCGCGCGCGCGAGCTGCGCCTCGATCTCGAGCGGGAGCAGGATGGGGCCGCCGTCGGGGACGACCTCGACGCAGGGGTACACCACGCCGGCGTCCGTGCCGGCGTCGACGCCGGCGTCGACGTCGGGGACGTCGAGCCCCGTCTTCGCACCGCAGCCGGCGCCGAGCGCGGCGAGGAGCGCGATGGGGACGAGGCGCTGACGCATCCCTCGGGAACCTAGCGTCCCGCGCCTCGGACGTCGAGGGCGTGTCAGTGACGCATGAGCCGTTCTTTGGCCATCCGCGCGCGCGCCTTGTCTCGAGAGAAGAGCGAGACGTAGTCGAGCTCGACCTCGGCGACGGGCGCCGGCTCGGGCAGGTCGCGCGCGGCCTCGGCGAGCTGCTCGACGAACGCGGCGAGCGTCGCGTAGGTCGTGGCGAAGTGGGTCTCCTCCACCGCGTCGAACGCGTCGAGCAGACGCGCGGGCCCCTCGGGCTTCACGTAGCCTCGCCGCGCGACGTCCGAGAAGCTCGCGACGAGCGCGTCCGCGGTGAACCCGTGGTGGATCACGAGCTCGGCCGCGACGCGCAGGACCCCGAGCGGATCGATCGCGCCCTCGCCGAGCAGGACGAACGCGGGCTGGAGGTAGTTGTAGAACGGGCACACGCGCGGCCCGAACGCTTCGAAGCCGTCGGGCGCGCTGACGCGGTCGAGGTGGATGAAGATCCGCCGCGTCGTGTCGAAGCGCGGCACCTTGCCCGCGAGCCGCACGATGCGCGGGAGGTCGTCCTCGTACACGCCCGCGCGCTCGAGCACCTCCGCGAGCGTGTCCGCGCTCACGCGGCCCGCGCACAGATCCGCGTAGAGCGAGTAGATGAACGCGTCCGCCTCGGCGTCGTCGCCGAACATGAACTCGTCGATCGCCTCGGGGAGCTCCGCGCGGCTGTCGAAGAGCGCGCCGAGCTTGTAGCCGACCTGATCCTTCACGAACCGGAACCTGCCGCGCAGGATGTTGGAGAGCTGCGGCTTGAGGGTGAAGCCGTCCCAGGTGATTCCGTCGAGGCGCAGCTTCGCCTCGAGCACGCGGCGGAGCTGCTCGGGGCTGCCCGAGACGATGTAGATCCCGAGCGGCTCGGTGGCGTGGATCTCGCGCAGCAGCGCCGCCGCGCCGGGGACGGTGCGCTTCTGCGCGGCGGACTCGAACGCGGTGCGCAGCAGATCGCGCACGGTGTCGAACTCGGTGCGCAGGTACGTCTTGTCGAGGTCCCAGCGGTAGACCCGACGGTTCGCGCCGACGATGCCGTCACGCCTCGCCACGGTGCGAGGATGGTATCCTCCCCGGGCTCATGCACGCCGAAACGAAGCGCTCCTGCGACCTCCTCATCGTGGCGGCGCACGCGCCCGACATGGCGGGGCTGCGATCGCACCTGTCCGATCAGCTCATCGGAGAGATCCGCGGGCTGTCCGTGCGCGGCAAGGCCGTGGGGCTCGGCATGGCCGCGGCGGGCGCCGCGACGGCCCGCGGGATCCTCGCCGTCTCTCCGCGCGCCGTGCTGCTCCTGGGCTCGTGCGGCGTCTACCCGAACCTGCCGCAGTACCGGCCGCACGACGTGCTGGTGTCGAGCCGCGTGCAGCTGGTCAGTCACGCCGTGAACGCGAAGAAGAGCGCGTTCCCCGGCCCGATGCAGACCGCGCTCGAGTGCAACCCGCTGCTCGCGGCGGGCCTCGCGTCGAGCGGCGGCCGCGTGTTCGTGGCGCCGCTCGCGTGCACGCTGGCCAAGACGGTGGACGACCCGATGGCGGCGACGATCCACCCGGTGACCGGCTGCGAGGCGGAGAACCTCGAGGCCTTCGCGGTGGCGACGGCGTGCAAGGCCGCGGACCTGCCCTTCGCCGCGGTGCTCGGCGTGAGCAACATCGTCGGCTCGACGGGCGAGCACGACTGGCGGCAATTCCACCGCGCCGCGGTGAGCGCGGCGGCCGAGGCGATCGTCACCTGGATCCAGCGCGGCGCGCAGGGGCTCCCCCACGGTTGAGGGATCGGGCTGGACGCAGGCGGTCGGCTCGATCCAACATCAACGCAGCCGCTTGGGCGTGACTCGACGTGAGCGATGGTGAGAGCAGCGTGACGACCGACGCGAGCCCCTCGGAGCGCCCCTCCGCGCCGCCGGTGTCCAAGCAGCGCCTCGCCGCGCAGCTCCTCGACGCGGCGGACGTGGCGTTCCTCGAGGCGCTGCGCAAGGCGGGGCTGCTCGCCGAGCTCGACGACGACGAGCTCCTGCGGCTCGCGAGCGAGGTCGACGCGGCGGGCGCGGAGTCGCGCAAGGTCGAGCTGCTCGAGCTCTACTACGAGATCGGCGACGCCGAGCGCCGCGAGGCGCGCCGCGGCGCGGACCGCTTCTTCATGCAGCGGGTCGGGCAGCCGGCGACGGCGTCCGGGCTCGTCGGGCGGCTCAGCGTGCTCACGCCCGAGCTCGGCGGGATCGCGCTCGAGCGCATCGGCGGGCCCGACGGCCCGCTGGTCCTGCGCGCGGGCGATCACTTCTGCGCGGTCCTCGACGAGAACGAGGAGGAGATGGACACCGACCAGGTGGACCTCTCCGAGATCGAGGGCAAGGCCGACGTGCCGATGGTCACGGTCCGCGGGCTCGTGCGCTCGACGAACGTCCTGCTCGACCGGCACGGCATCCGCGAGCGGCTGATCTCGCTGCGCGGCGACGAGGACCGCGAGCTCTACGTGCGGCTCGGGGTGACCGAGGCGCTCGCGCTCTGCCGCGACGGCTACCTCGAGGACGAAGAGCCCGAGGACGTGATGGAGCTCGGTGCCTGGTGAGCTGCGGCGCCTTCAGCGCGCGCCGCGAGCGAAGGGTCCGGTCGGGACGTGCGGCGGCTTGCGCGACGCGCTGGTGCGCTGGCCGAAGCTCGTCGAGATGACGGCGCCGAGGCCGGCGAGCGCCGCCGCGCCGACGACGAGCGTGCCGAGCGTCGGCACCAGACCGACGCCGAACAACACCCCGAGGCCGACGCCGAGCTGAGCGACCGGGCGGTCCTTCGTCACGCCGAGCGGCAGTACGCTGCCGAGCCACCACGCGGCGGTGGCGAACCCGACGCCGCCGCCCACCACGAGGAGCGTCCAGAGCACGGCCGTGCCGGGGATGCCGATGACGGTGAGCACGAGGACCGAGCCGATCATCACGGCGGCCGAGCAGCCGAAGAACCCGCCGAACGCGCTGCGCACCGGGCGGTCCGCCAGCTCGGCCCGCAGGTTCGTGAAGCGCGGGCGGTAGGCGCCCAGCAAGAACAGGCCGAAGAGGAACGCGAGCACGTTGAAGAGGGCCCAGCGGAACACGTTCGGCAGCGCGTCGCTCCCCTTGCGCAGGTGGTGGAAGCGCGACGGGCCCGTCGCCGTCCGGCTCGCGCCGGAGGTGTCGAGCACCGCGCCGTGGACCGTCGCGCCGTCCGCCACCGAGACCTGGCCGCCCATCGCGTTGACGTCGCCGTGGACGCGCGCGCCCTCGGCGAGCCGGATGTCACCGCCCATCGTGAGCACGTTGCCGATGACCTCGCCCGTCACGTCCGCGCTGCCGCCCATCGTGACGACGTCGCCGTAGGCGCGCCCCGCGAGCGTGACGTCGCCGCCCATCGTGACGACGTCTCGGACCTCCTCGCCCGCGCGGATGACGACGGGCGCGCCGAAGGTCACGCGATCGTCGACCGCGCGCCGAGGCGCGGGCCGCGCGGCGCTCGCGGGCGGCGGCGAGGCCGGCTCGATCGTCGCGCGCTCCGCGGGCGCGGCGGGCGCATCGGGGGCCGCGGGGTCCGAGGACGCGGTCTCGGACGCTGCCGTGTCGGACGCTGCCGTGTCGGACGCTGCCGTGTCGGACGCTGCCGTGTCGGACGCTGCCGTGTCGGCGGGCTCGATCGGCTCGGCGCTCGCGCCGTCGTCGGGGCGCACGACGAGCAGCCGGGGCCCGGGGCGCACGACGACCGCGCTCGTGGCGAGCAGGGCCTCGACGACCTCGTCGAGCGGCGCGTCCTCGACGTGCAGCGTGACGAGCGGCTCCTCCGGCAGCGCGACCAGCACGCCGAGCCCCGCGGAGCCGACCGCTTGGCGCAGCGCCTCGCCGAGCGGCTGGCGCTCGACGCTGACCGACACGCGGGGCGAGGGCTCGGGCCAGCTGCCCTCGACGCGGTAGGCGTGCGCGGAGCCTGCGGGCGCCGCGACGAGCGCGAGCCCGGCGAGCGCCAGCGTCGTGAGCGTCGCGCCCGGGCGGAGCGGCCGCTCGCCGAGGAAGAGCCGCATCGGCACGACGAGGCCCAGCCCGAGCACCAGCGCCCCCGCGGCCACCGAGATCCAGCCGCCCGGGATGCCCGAGGTGACCACGTGGTCCGCCGCGCGCACGAGCGTGTAGAGCTGCGCGCCCCCGCTCGAGAGCCCGCCGAGCGAGCTGGCCTCGGGCAGGCTCAGCACCGCGAGCGCGGCCGCGGTGAGCCCGCCGAGGCCGGCGCCGATCCACAGGCTGCGCGCGCTCGGCGCGTCGCCCGGCGCCGGCGCCTTGGCCATGGCCTTCTGCACCATCGCGTCGACGTCGAGATCCGGCAGCACGCGCTCGAGCGCGCGCGTCGCGTCCGCCGCCGCGAGCTGCTCGAGCGCCACGCGCTCGGCGCACTGCGCGCACTCGTCGAGGTGCGCGAGCGCCTCCTCCGGCACGAGGTCGTCTCGGCCGGTCGCGAGGGCCTCGAGGGCCACCTCGTCGAGGTGCGCGGTCACGTCGCGGCCTCCGCCGTCTCCTCCAACGCCGCCCGCAGGCGCTTGCGGCCTCGGTGCAGCCACGTCATCACCGTGCCCATCGGGACCTCGAGGGCCGCGGCGATCTCTTCGTAGCTCGACCCGTGCGAATGGTACAGGACCACCGCGGCCCGCATCGCGTCGGGCAGGGTCGCGAGCGCCGCCTCGAGCTTCTCGGTCTCGAGCTTCGCCATGACGACGCGCTCCGGGCTCGGCGCCTCGCTCGCGACCCACTCCTGCGCGGACTCGCCGTCGGCGAGGAAGGTGCGCCGCTCGAGGCCGCGGCGCCGCAGCCGGTCGCGGCAGACGTTGCGCGCGACGGTGAGCGCCCACGTCCGGAAGCTCCCGCGGGACGGATCGAACTTCTCGATCGCCACGACGATGCGCTCGAGCGCCTCCTGCGTGGCGTCGGCGGCCTCGACGGGGCCGGCCACGAAGCGACACACGTCGTGGATCGCCCGGGCGTGCTCGCGCAGGAGCGCCTCGAGGGCTCGGCGATCCCCCGAAGACGCGCGCTCTTCCAACGACTGGTCGATCCCGGCCCTCCGCTCGGCGGAGTATGCCGGGCGAGCCGTCGGGTTCATCCACCAAGCGAGGGAGAGGGCGCCGCTCACGAGGGGCCCTACGAAGCAGGGCCCCCGCGTATTTCGGGCGGTGGAAACTTCCTCGGCGCCGCGTGGTCGAGGGCTCTGTTACGCTCCCCGCGGCCGCCAAGCTCGGGGGGAGCGCCCGGGTCGGAGCAGCCGGCGCCCGGGGGCAGCGTGTGGACCGTCTCGGAGGAGAAGGCATGAGAAGAGGGGCTCTGGCCACCGTCCTGGCGCTCGCCGCGTCCGTCTCGCAGGCCTGTGGGGGCGGCGCCGAGGGCGTCGACGCGACCGTCGCGAGCGTCACGCCGGTGCGCGGCGCGGTGCGGCTCGGGGACGTCGAAGGCGCCGTCGTCGCGCGCGCCGCGCCGGCGACCGTCGTGCGCACGTCGGAGCGCGGGCTCGCGCGGGTCGCGCTCGACGACGGCCCGCAGCTGCTGCTCGACCGCGAGACCGCCCTGCGCGTCGACGACGGCGGCGCGGTCACCCTCGAGGGCGGCCGCGTCTTCGCCGAGGCCCAGGCGGGCGAGCCCCTCGTCCTGTCGACCGCGCACGGCGCGCTGCGCGCCGCCGACGCCTCCTTCTCCGTCCGCGTCGGCGACGGGGCCGCCGAGGTCTACGTCGTGCGCGGCGAGGTGAGCTGGACGCAGGGCGAGGAGCGCGGGCTCGCGTCGAGCGGCGAAGAGCTCCGGCTCGGCGACGGCGTGACCCGGCGCGCCGCCGTGCTCTTCAGCGACTGGACGGGCGGCCTCGCGCGGCCGGGCCCGGCCAGCGAGGTCGGCCCGGCGGGCGTCGGCACGCTCGAGGCGCGCGTCCCCGACGAGGTGGGCCGCGCGCGCTGGCCGCTCGTCGTGCGCCGCCTCGACGTGCGCGTGCGCATCGACCGCGACCTCGCGATCACCGAGGTCGATCAGCTCTTCTTCAACCCGGCGTCCGAGGCGGTCGAGGGCCTCTACCGGATCCGCGTCCCCGAGGGCGCGGTGCTCTCTCGCTTCGCGGTCGATCGCGACGACCGGCTCGTCGACGGCTACGTCCGCGAGAAGGCGCAGGCGCGCGCCGCGTACGAGGCGCAGGTGTACCGCGGCTCGACCGAGGACCCGGCGCTGCTCGAGTGGGACGCGCCGGGCGCGTACCGCGCGCGCATCTACCCGATCGCGCCGGGCGCGACGCGCCGGATCGTCATCCGCTACGCCGAGTGGCTCGGCGCGCCCGCGGGCGGCGCCGACCGCATGTACCGCTACCCGATGGGCGGCGGCGCGCGCGCGCCCCACATCCAGGAGTTCGCGTTGTCGGCCGACGTCGCCGCGTCGGGCGCGTCGCGCGTGCGCGCCGGCATGGGCGCGATCGTCGAGCAGGGCGCGGTGCGCATCCGCCGCTCGGACTTCCGCCCGCGCTCCGACTTCTGGCTCGAGCTCGTCGGCCGCGAGACGGACGCGCAGCGCGCGTGGCGCGCCCCGCACCAACCGCCCGCGCGGGCGCCGGACGCGCGGACCGTCGCCAACGAGGCGGACGAGCGCGACTACTTCTACCTCCCGCTCGTGCTGCCCGCGTCGCTCGCGGCGGCCCCGAGCGCCGGGATGGACGTCGTGGTGGTCGCGGACGTGTCGGCGGCCACGCCGCGCGCGCACCTCGAGCTCGGGCGCACCGTCGTCGAGTCGCTCGTCGCGCACCTCGACGGCGACGACCGGGTCGCGGTCGTGAGCGCGGATCTCACCGTGCGCTCCGTGGTCGACGGCGAGCCGGCGGCGCTCGGTGACGCCTCGGCCGAGCGGATCGAGCGCTTGCTCGACGGGCTCGCGCGCGTGCCGGCGGCAGGCGCCACCGATCTGGGCGAGGCGGTCGCCGCGGCGGCGCGGCTGCTCGATCCGGCGCGCCAAGGCGCGATCGTGTACGTCGGCGACGGCGCGCCGACGGTCGGCGAGCTGCGCGCGGAGGGGCTGCTCGAGCGCTTCGCGCGCTTGCCCGCGCCGGTGCGGCTCTACGCCGTCGCGGTCGGCAGCGACGCCAACGTCGAGCTGCTCGACGCGCTCACGCGCGGCGGCGGCCTGACGATGCGGGTCGAGGAGCGCGCGGAGGCGCCGGACGCGGCGATGCGCGTGCTCGCCCACGCGGCGCGGCCCATCGTCCATTCGGTCGAGGTCGCGCTCGGCGACGGGCTCGACAACGTCTTCCCGCGCCGGCCGATGGACGCGGTCGTCGGCGAGGTCTTCCCGGTGGTCGGGCGCGTGCGCGGCGAGCTGCCGCGCGCGGTCCGCGTGACCTACCAGCTCGGCGGCGAGGCGCGCGAGGCCGAGATCCCGATCGACGTGCAGGCGACGACCGAGTCGACCGACCTGCGGCTGCGCTGGGCGGGCGAGCGGCTCCGTCAGCTCCTCTTGCAGGGTGCAGGACGCGAGGACGTGGCGGAGCTCGGCACGCGCTATGGGCTCATCACGCCGTTCACGAGCTACTACGTGCCGAGCCGGCGCGAGCTCGCGCAGATGGGGCCGCACGCGCTCGGGCTGCTCGACCGGCCGCTCCTGCGCGTCGGCGGGCACCGCACGGCGGGGGAGGAGGTCGGGGCGGTGCTCTTCACCGCCGCCCTCGGGCCGCTCTCGATCGCCGGCTGCCTGAGCGCGGGCAGCGAGGCCGAGCCGGCGGGCGCGAGCCCCGAGTGGCTCGAGGAGGCCCCGCAGGAGCCGCTCGCGCAGGAAGGCGCGATGGGCGAGCAGGGGGGCGAGGGCCGGCGCACGAACAACCGCTTCGGCATCGAGGGCGCGCCCGATGACGATCGCGTGATGGCGCGCGAGGCCGCGCGCGACGAGGCGAACAACGCCGGCGCGCTCGGCGCGCTCGGCGCGACGACCGGCGCCTGGAACGCGCCGACGACGCCGTTCCCGAGCCAGGCGCAGGCGGCGCCGCCGCCGAGCGCGGAGCCCGCGGAGCGGTCCGCGCGCGCCGACGCCACGGCCGCGCTCGGCGGCGACATGGGCGACGAGGTCGGGGGGAGCTTCGGCTTCGGCGGGCTCGGCCTGCGCGGCACGGGCCGCGGTGGCGGCGGCGAAGGCGAGGGCACGATCGGCCTCGGCGAGCTCGGCACGATCGGGCACGGCGGCGGCTCGGGCTCCGGCTCAGGGTACGGCCGCGGCGCCGGAGGCGGCTACGGCGGAGGCCCTCGCGGTCGCGACGGCGTGGTCCCGCGCGTGCGCACGGGCGAGGCGGACGTCCGCGGCGGCCTCTCCCGCGAGGTGATCCGGCGCGTGATCCAGCGACACATCAACGAGGTGCGCTTCTGCTACGAGCAGGAGCTCGCGAGCCGGCCCGACCTCGCCGGCCGGGTGACCGTCAACTTCGTGATCGGGAGCACCGGCGCGGTGCTCACCTCCGCGCTGGTCGCGAGCACCCTCGGCAACGAGCGCGTCGAGGCCTGCATCCTCCAGGCGGTGCGGCGCTGGACGTTCCCGCAGCCGCCTGGGGGCGGGGTCGTCGCCATCAACTATCCTTTCGTGCTCGAGACCGACGGAAGCCGCGCGCCGGCGGGCGCGGCGCCGCGGCTCGCGCAACCGGCGCCGGGCGTCACCGTGGTCACGACGTACGTCGAGGCGGGCGAGCGGCACCGCCACCGCCGCTGCTCGGACGCGGCGAGCCTCCCGCTCGCGGACCGGCAGGCGCTCTGGGGCGAGCGGCTCGCCGCCGAGGGCAGCGCGAACGGCTGGGCGCGCCTCTACCACGAGGCGATCCGCGACTGCGAGGCGGACGGCTGGCGAGAGCGGCGCGCCTTCCTGACGCGGGCGCTCGCGCGCGCCGGCGGCGTCGAGGCGATGACGCAGCTCTACGGCGCGCTCGGCGACGGCGCCGCGCGCGCGTTCGTCCGCGAGCGCGTCCTCGCGCGCGTGCGCACCCCCGAGGATCTGCGGGCCGTGCGCGCCGCCTTCGGCATGGGCCGCGCGGTGGACTGGACGCTCGTCGAGCAGATCCTCGAGCGCGCGCCGAACGACGCGGCGAAGGTCCGCGCGATGCGGCGCCTCGTGATGCAGTACTCGTGGAGCTCGGAGCTCAAGCTCCGGCTGATGCGCATGCTCGAGCGCACGTCGCACACCGCGGAGGCCAAGCGCCTCGCGCAGACCATGCGCGCCGACCCCGCGGCCGACGCGACCGTGCGCACCGCGATCGGCGAGATGTACCTGCGCCTCGGCGACGAGACGGAGGCGCGGCGCGTGTTCAGCGAGATCGTCGAGTTCGCGCCGCTCGACGAGCTCGCGCGGCGGCGGCTCGGGGACCTCTACCGCGCGCACGGCTGGCACGAGGAGGCCTACCGGCAGTACCAGACCTTGCGCGAGATCCGGCCCGACGCGCAGGACGTCTTGCTGTTGCTCGCCCAGGCCGCGGCGGGCGCGGGGCGCGTCGACGAGGCGCTGCGCCTCGAGCACACGCTCATGCAGACCTCGGAGCCCGGCTCCTCGCAGGGCGTCGCGCGCACCGCGCTCTTGTGGTCGAGCGTGCGCTACGCGCGCCTGCGCAAGACGGCGCGCGAGGCGGGCGATCGCGAGCGGCTCGAGCAGCTCGACCGGCGCTTCCGCCGCAGCGGCGTGCTGCGTGAGGCGGGGGCGCTGCGCGTCACGCTCGTGTGGTCGCACCCGGACGCGCAGCTCGGGCTCTGGGTCGGCCTGCCCGGCCTGCCGCCGACGCGCCCGTACGACCTGTCGCCGGAGCACGGGCTCGAGGCGTTCCACCTCGACGAACAAGAGGGCGCGCCCTACCGCTTCGAGGTGCGCCGCCAGCGCGCCGCCGACGACCTCACGCGCGTCGCCGCGCAGCTCGTCGTCGTCTGGAACGAGGGCGCCCAAGACGAGCAGATCGAGATCGTGGAGCTCTCGTTCGAGCCGGGCCGCGAGCGGTTCGCCTGGACGCTGAGCGGCCGGACCCTGACCTCGGTGGAGGAGTGATCGTGATGACGAACGCACCCTGGCGCCCGCTCACCGTGCTCGCCCTCGCCTGCGCGCTCGGCGCGGGCTGCGACGAGGACGTCGACCCGGCGCCGACCGTCGCGACCGCGAGCGTGATCCGCGGCGGCTTCACCCTCGAGCGCGAGGGGCAGAGCGAGCGCGTGGTCGGCGAGGCGCGCGTCGAGCGCGGCGCCGAGGCGGTCACCGCCGCGGACGGACGCGGCGTCGTGCGCCTCGACTCGGGCGCGTGGCTGCTCTTCGACCGCGACACCCGCGCGACCTTCGGCGCGGCCGACGAGGCGGGACCCAACGCCGCGGTCGCGCTCGCGCGCGCGACGCTGACGCGCGGCCGCGTGTGGGTCGACGCGTCGAGCGCGGAGGAGACCACGATCGAGGTCCCGAGCCGCGGCTCCGTGCGCGCCTCGAACGCGACCTTCGCGATCTCCGTCGGCGAGTCGGGCGCCGAGATCTACTGCGGCTCGGGCGAGATCACCTACGTCTCGCCCGGCGGCAGCGACCGGCTCGCGCAGGGCGAGCGCGTCGTGCTCACGGGCAGCGGGGAGCCGCGCGTCGAGCCCGCCGACCTCTGGGACGACTGGACGGGCGGCCTCGCGGACCCGGGCCGGAGCCGCTTCGCGACCGCGACCTACCTCGGCGTGCTCGCCGGGCGCCGGCTCGACGAGCAGGGCCACGCGCGCACGGCGCTGCCGATCCGCGCGCACGAGGTGAACGTACGGGTGCGCGGCGATCTCGCGCGCACCGAGGTCGAGCAGACGTTCTTCAACGCGCGCAGCGACGTGCTCGAGGGCGAGTACGCGATCCGGCTCCCGCGCGGCGCGATCGTGCAGAGCTTCGCGATCGATCAGGGCGGCGGCTGGCAGGAGGCGGTCGTCAACGCGATGAGCGTCGGCCAGGGCTACGAGCTGAGCTGGATGGGCTACGGCGTGCAGGGCGCCAAGCTCACCTACGACGGCCCCGATCGGCTGCGCGCGCGCGTCCACCCGATCACGCCGGGCGCCACCGTGCGGGTGCGCCTCGCGTACACCGAGTGGCTCGACCGCCGCGCCTCGCGCCGCACGTACGAGTACCCGATGCGCGTCGACGGAGAGCCGCCGCTGCTCGGGGAGTTCATCCTGCAGGTGGACACGTCGGGCACGATGGTCGGCGCGATGCGCGCGGGGATGGGCGCGACCGTCGAGGGCGGCCGCGTCGTCCTGCGCCGCAGCGACTTCCGCCCGCGCGCCGACTTCTACCTCGACCTCTACGACCCGCAGGCGCAGCCGAACGACGTCGCGACGAGCTACGTCGTGTCCGCGCCGGCGCAGCAGGGCGGCGGCCCGGCCGCGGAGGGCCAGGAGAGCTACGTGCTCTTCGACCTGCCGACCGAGGCGCTCGTCGAGGCCACGACCGACGCGCCGCCGCCGCTCGAGCTCGTGCTGCTGCTCGACGTCTCGGGTGAGACGGACCCCGAGGACCTCGAGATCGCGCGCGCCGTGATCGAGGCGGTCCTGCGCCAGGTCACGCCGACCGATCGCGTGGCGATCCGGCTGGCCGACGTGACGGCGCGCGCGCCCGAGGGCGCGCCGGAGGGCCTCGTCGAGGCCACCGAGGAGAACCGCGAGGCGCTCCTCGAGTCGATCGCGCGCGTCACGCTCGGCGGCGCGACCGATCTGGGCCAGTGCCTGCGCGAGGCGGGTCAGCTGGTCGCAGGCCGCCCGCGCGCGGCGGTGCTCTACCTCGGCGACGGCCTGCCGACGACGGGCGCGCTCGACGCGACCGCGCTGCGCGCGACGCTCGCGACGCTCGACGCGCCGCCGCGCTACTACGGGCTCGCGATCGGCGACGGCGCGAACCTCGGCCTCTTGCGCCGCCTCTTCGACGGTCACGCCGAGGGCGTGCACGAGCGCACCGAGGCGGCGCGCGCGGTGATGCAGCTGCTCGCGGACGCGGCGCAGCCGACGCTGCGCGGCGTCGCCGTCGACCTCGGCGAGAACGTCGAGCGCGTGTACCCGCGCCCGCCGATCCTCGTCGCGAACGGCGCGCACCTGCGCCTCGTCGGCCGGCTCGTCGGCGAGATGCCGCCCCAGGTCACCGTGCGCGGTCACCTCGACGGTCAGGCGTTCGAGCGGACGCTGAACGTGCGGCAGGGGATCGTGGACGACGACGGCGACGTGCGCCGGCGGTGGGGTCAGAACCGGCTCGCCGAGCTGATCGACGAGGACGCGGGCCGCGAGGCGATGGTGGACCTGGGCCTGCGCTTCGGGCTCGTCTCGCCGTGGACCTCGCTCGTCGTCGGCGGCGTGTCGGGCGGCACCGTCGCGCCGATCACCGGCTTCGATCACGATCCGTTCGCCTACGCGTGGGGCCTGGGCGGCGGCGAGACGGGGGTGAACGCGGCCGAGCTCACGAGCGACGCGCTCGGCTGGCGCCGCCGCTTGCGCCGCGAGGCGCCCGAGGCGCGCACCGCGCCCGAGGAGACGTGGGTGTCGCGCGTGTCCGAGGGCGAGCCCACGCCGGCCCCGCGGGGCGCCGGCGGGCGCGCGCCGACGAGCGCGTACGGCGCGGACGGCGGGCTCGCGCGCGCGTCGGTCCAGCGCGCGCTCTCGACGGGCGAGCGCGGCCCGCGCGGCTGCTACGAGCGCCGCTCGATCGTGCGCCCGGACCTCGCCGGCGAGATGACCGTCGAGGTCGAGGTCGGCAGCGACGGCGCGCCGCGCGCGGTGCGCATGGTGCGCGAGACGCTCGGCGACGACGACCTGCGCCGCTGCGTCGAGACGGAGATCCGCGGCCTGCGCTTCCCCTCCACGAGCGGCGCGGGCGCGACCACGGTCACCGTGCAGCACACGCTGAGCTTCCAGATGCCGGAGCGCGAGTTCGGCAGCCGCCGCCAGTGCAGCGACGCGTCGCGGCAGAGCCTCGAGACGCGCCGCGCGCTCTGGCGCGAGCGGCTCGCGGCGAACGCGGGCGTCGGCGGCGCGCTCAGCGTGTGGCGCGAGGCCAACGCGCAGTGCGAGCTCGGCAACTGGCGCGCGCGCCGGACGCTCTTGCACATGATGCTCGACCACTCGGGCCCGGTGCGCGCGCAGGTCGCGCTCTACCGCGCGTTCGCCGGCAACGCGTCGATCGAGGACTACCTGCGGCGCGTGATCATGCGCCGCGTGCGCAGCCCCGACGACGTGATCGCGGTGCGCGGCGGGCTCGGCCTCGACGTCCCGGTCGACTGGACGCTCTTCTCGGACCTCTGGAAGCGCAACCCCGACCCGACGTACCGGCTCGCGCTCGTGCGCCGCTGGCTCGAGGTCGTGCCCGAGGAGATGGACCTGCGCCTGCGGCTGCTCGCGCTGCTCGAGCAGACGGGCAACCTCCCCGAGGCCCGCCGCCTCGCGCGCGAGCTGCGCGCGGACCCGCTGGCCGACGCGCGCGTGCGCACCCGCGTCGGCGAGTTCTGGCTGCGGCAGGAGGAGGAGCGGGAGGCGCGCCGCGTCTTCAGCGAGCTCGTCGAGCGCACCCCGCTCGATCCGTGGGCGCGCCGGCGCCTCGGCGACCTCTACCGCGCGCACGGCTGGGCCGACGACGCCTACCGCGAGTACCGCACGCTCTCGCGGCTGACCCCGAGCGACGGCGCCGTGCTGCTCCTGCTCGCGCGCGCCGCCGCGGACGCGGGCCGCATCGACGAGGCCTTGCGCCTCGAGCAGCGCCTGAGCGAGAGCACCGACCCGGGCGTCGACGAGGGCGCCGCGGGCTACGCGCGTCTCTGGACGACCGTGCGCCTCGCGCGCCTCAAGCTCGACGCCGACGGCGACGAGATGCGCGCCGCCGTCCGGCGCCGCGAGCGGCAGTCGGGCGCGCTGCGTGAGCCGCCGGCGCTCTTCCTCGCGCTCACCTGGCCGCACCCGGACGACCACCCGGAGCTGCTCGTGCGCTGGCCGAGCACCGCGGAGGACGTCGGGTGGGAGCCGGTCGAGCTCGGCGGCCGCGACCACGGCATCTACGCGGCGCGCGCGAGGGAGCGCGAGGAGGGCGAGCACCTGTTCGAGGTGCGCCGCCACGAGTCCGACGAGCTGCGCGACCTGCAAGCCGAGCTGACGTTCATCGCCGGCCTCGGCACCGCGGACGAGCGCGTCGAGCGCATCCCGTTCACGCTCCCGCGCGACACCCTGCGGCGCCGCTACCGCCTCACCGACGCCGGCGGCCTCACCGAGGTCCCGATCCCGGCCAACGAGCGGCGATAGCCGCGCTGAGGGGCCGCAAGTCGCGCTGCGCGCAGTCGGCGCTCGTGGCGCAGCCGAGGGGTCGCCGTGTAGGCTCTCCAAGCGATGAGCGACTCGCTCGAGAGACGCCCCGAGGCGCACGCGCTGACCGTCGAGGAGTTGGTGCTCCGGGCTCGCCGGGGTGAGGTGCGCGTGCCCGTCTTTCAGCGAGGCCTCCGCTGGGACGTTCACCACGTGCTCGATCTGTTCGACAGTATCCTCCATGGCTACCCGATCGGGTCCCTCCTCTTGTGGGAGCACCCCGCGGGCGCCGAGAGGATCCGGATGGGGCCGATCGCCATCGACGCGCCGGAGACGCAGACGGCGTGGTGGGTGGTGGACGGGCAACAACGTCTCACCACCCTGACCGTTGCGCTGGCCCGCCCGCTCCCCCAACCGACCCAGCCCGACGATCCGTACGTCGTCTACTTCGACGCGGCGGCCAACGCGTTCTGCAGCCCGGCGCGCGACGAAGAGCCCGCGGTCTCGTGGGTCCCCTGCCCGCTCCTCGGCGACTCCGCGCGGCTCCACCGTTGGATGCTGAGCTGGTCGGGGGCGGGCGACGACGCGTGGGTCGACCGCGTCCTCGAGGCGGGCAAGCGGGTTCGCGAGTACGTCGTGCCGTTCTACGTGATCCGCACGGACGACGAGGACACGCTTCGCCGGATCTTCGACCGGGTCAACCGGGCCGGAGTTCGGCTCGAGTGGAAGGAGGTCCACGCCGCGCTCTTCGGCGCCCGGGGAGGTCACCCGGCGACCCTCGAGGCGTTGGCGACCGAGCTCGCCACCGTCGGTCTCGGCCGGCCGGACGAGGACGCGCTGTTGCGCTGCCTCTTCGCGCTGCGAGGGCTCGACCCGACCCGCAGCCCCGGCGAGCTCATCGAGAAGCACCGCGACCTCCTCGGAGATGGCGCCGCGGACGCGCTCCCGGCGCTCCGGCGCGTCCTCTCGTTTCTGCGCACCGACGCGGGCATCCCGCACCTTCGGCTGCTGCCGCGCTCGACCGTGCTCGCTCCCCTGGCCCGCTTCGCGGCGCTGCATCCGGAGCCGAGCCCGCGCTCGCGCGCGCTCCTCGCGCGGTGGGTGTGGCGCAGCTTCGTCGGTGAGGCGAGCGTGGACGAGCGCACCTTGCTGCGTCGCTCCATCGAGCGAATCGGCGAGGACGAGGAGGAGTCGCTGCAACACCTCCTCGACCTGTTGCCGAGGGACGCGCCCCCGAAGATCGAACTGGGCGCGCGGTTCGACGCAAGGGCGGCGGGCACGAGGCTCGCGCTCCTCGCGATGGCGGGCGCCGGACCCCGCGATCTCCGCGACGCCTCCGAGATCGACGTCGCCGCGCTCATCGAGGCGCACGATCTCGACGCGTTCGTGCCGGTGCTGTCCGCCCGCTCTTCGGCCGCCCGGCGGACGGCGCCCTGGGGACGGCTGCTTCATCCGCCGCTCGCGTCCGCGGACCTGCGAGCGGCCATCGCGCACGCGCCCGCGGAGGCGTTGGCGTCGCAGCTCGTCTCGGAGCGCGCCGCGAGCGCCCTCGCCCGTGGCGACGACGAGGAGTTCCTCTCGGCCCGCGAGGGCGCGCTTCGCGCGGCGCTCGCCACGACCGCCGATCGCCTCGCCGGGTGGTCTCGCGGCGACCACGACCGCCCCTCGATCCGCCATCTCCTCGCCCGCGTGGAGGACGAGGTCGCCGAGTGAGCGAGTCGCGTTACGACGTGCTTCTCTCCGACACGGTGGTCGGCGCGCTCTCGGCGCGCGGCGATGGACTGGTCTCGTTTCGCTTCGACGAGGCGTACGCGGCGCACCCCGCGCGACCCGTCCTCGGACAGGCGTTCGAGGACGACCTCTCGAGGCCCTACGCGGGCAACGCGGCCGGCGCTCTCCCGGGCTTCTTCGCCAACCTGCTGCCCGAGGGGGCGCTGCGAGGCCTCCTCGAGCGCTCGCTCGGGAGCGAGTGGACAGGCGACGACGCCTCCCTGCTGGCCGCGCTCGGAGAAGATCTCCCCGGCGCGGTGCGAGTGCGGCGCAGCTCCGAGCGACCTCGCCCGTCCCCCGCGTCCACGGCCCCGCTCGCGCTCGTGGACGAGGCGCGAGCGGGCCTCCGGTTCTCGCTGGCGGGGGTGCAGCTCAAGTTCTCGATGCTGGCCGAGCGCGATCGGCTCACGCTCCCCGCGCACGGCGAGCACGGCGACTGGATCGTCAAGCTCGGCACGGAACCGTACCCGCACCTCGTCGAGAACGAGCACGCGACCATGGAGTGGGCGCGCGCGTGCGGGTTCGATGTCCCCGAGTGCCGGCTGCACTCCGTCAGCGCGCTGCACGAGCTCCCTCGCCGGTACGCGCCCGAAGGATCCGCCGTCCTGGCCGTGAGGCGCTTCGATCGTCCCGAGCCCGGAGCTCGGGCTCACCAGGAGGACTTCGCGCAAGTCATGGATCGGACGAAGCCGCCCCGAGGCAACGGGCGCTACAAGTACGACGCGAAGGTCGAGTCCATCGCTGTGCTGGTCAAGACGATCGTCGGCGACGAAGCGTACTTCGAGCTCGTGCGCCGCCTCGCGTTCATCATCGCCAGCGGCAACCTCGACGCGCACCTGAAGAACTGGTCACTGAGGTACCCCGACGGGCGGACGCCCGAGCTCTCTCCGCTCTACGACCAGGTCCCTACGCTCGTCTGGCCCCAGCACGACCGCGAGCTCGCGCTGAAGCTGGCGGGGACGCGTCATCCCGGCCAGATCGACGCGGCACGCCTCCGCTTCCTGGCCAAGAAGGTCGGCATGAGCGAGGAGCAGACCGTCGCGGTCGCGACGAAGACGATCGCCCGGGCGCGCGAGACGTTCGCCTCCGCGATGGCGCCGCGGATGCCGGACGCGGCACAGCGCCGCGAGCTCGTCGAGTACTGGGAGACGGTCCCGCTGCTGCGCGACGCTGGCCCGCTCGATCGAGCCTGATCCTGGGACCTCCGTGCGGCCGCCCGCGTCGGTGAGGCGATCCCCGCCAACGAGCGGCGATAGCCCCGGCGGCGTGACGGACGCCGCGCGCTCGCACGACCGCCGGCGCCCGCGCCGTGCTATGAGTGCCGCGCGGAGGGAGCACGGTGTTCGATCGTTACGAGGTCGGCGGGCTCGAGCTCACGGTGCACCACTGGCACGCCGTCCCCGCCGAGCGTCGCCGCGCCACGGACGCGGAGCGCGAGGCGCTCGCCGCCACGCTCCGGACGGACGAGGGCGCGCGGCAGCGGCTCCGTCGCTGGCTCGCCGAGGCCGGGTTCGAGCTCGCGCACGTCGACGAGGTCGACGCGCTGCTCGACGCGGCGCGGGGCGGGCGGGTCGTCCTGTGCGCCCGCCCCGTCGAGCGGCCGGTCGTGCAGGTGTTCGACGGCGAGTCCGACGCCGACGCGGACGCGACGCCCCCGCCCGCGCCCGAGCACGACTGGATCGAGATCGAGCTCACCGACGAGGACGACGTCCCGCTGCCCGGCGTCGCCTTCGCGCTGACGCTGCCCGACGGGACCGTCCGGCCCGGCATCACCAACGACCGGGGCCGCTTCCTCGTGCCCCGCACCGACCCAGGGCAATGTCGCTTGCGTTGGACACGCTTGCACCCGGTCGAGCGCGCGCCGCGGTTCGTCGCCGCGCTCGCCGCCGGCCTGACCGACGTCTGACCGCGCCGCGAAGGACACGATGACCCGCTTCACCCGCCGCGACTTCGACACCGAGCACGACCTCGCCACCGGGCAGCTCCACAAGTTCGTCCTGAAGGAGCTCCACGGCCACGTCCTCGAGGTGAGCTCGGTCCACTTCCACTTCGACAGCGCCGTGCTCTTGCCGAACCTCACGCCGCCGCCCGCTCCTGCTCCCGACGCGGCGCCGCCGCCGGCCGAGGAGGCGAGCGCCGACGGCGAGGACGAGGGTCCGAGCGAGACCGACCTCGCGGTGCCCGGGCTCGCCGTGCTGCGCGCGATCTACCTGCAGGCCGAGGAGCACCCGGCGCAGAAGATCCTCATCACCGGCCACACCGACACGTCGGGGGGCGCCGCGTACAACGTGACGCTCGCCCACCAGCGGGCGATGAGCCTGAAGCACGCGCTGCTCGGCGAGCGCGACGAGTGGGTGGCGATCGCGCACGCCAAGCATCGCGTCGAGGACTACCAGCAGATCCTCACCTGGGTCTCGAAGGTCTGGGCGGCCGACTGCGACCCCGAGGGCATCGACAACATCCACGGCAGCCGGACCACGCGCGCCGTGCGCAACTTCCAGGCGCTCTACAACGAGGAGTTCGAGGCCGAGATCACCGTCGATGGCGTCGTCGGCCCACAGACTTGGGGCGCCATCTTCGACGTGTACATGGAGGTCCTCGCGGACATCCTCGATGTGGACGTCGATCAGCTCCCCGCCGAGCGCGCGCGCCTCTCGTTCGTCGACGCGGGCAAGCCGGGCGTCGGCTGCGGCGAGCACTTCCCCATCGACCTGCCGGGCGTCGACGGCCGGCGCAGCGGGCTCAACCGGCGCGTCCAGGTCCTCTTCTTCGACCCGGGTGAGGAGCCGCTGCTCGACTGCCACCCCGCCGCCGACCAGTGTCGCCCCGACGACTGCGAGATCTACAGGAAGCGGCACCACTTCTTCTTCCCGATCGACGTCGCGCCGGTGCCGCTCCTGCCGCGCTACCGGCTCGAGGTCGAGCTCGGCGACATCGACAAGCTCTTTACGCCGATCGTCGCCGAGACGCACACGGATCCCGGCGTGCGCGAGCGGCTGCAGGCGGTCGGGTTCCTCTACTCGCCGCTCACGCACGCGGACATCGCGGATCGCGCCGAGCACGCGTGGGCGCACTTCAAGAAGGTCTACGAGAAGAGCGACGACGCGTCGGCGGTCGCCCACCTGCGCGACCGCGTCGAGCAGCTGATCGTCGACGGCAAGGCGCTGCCGCCCAAGGGGGAGCTCAAGAAGCTGCGCGTGCCGGGCGCGTATTGCGTGACGCCCGCGCAGATGGCGGCCGGCTTCTTCGGCACCAACGCCGCCGGCCACCGCTACCGCGAGGAGTCGAGCGTCTGGCGTGACAACGACTCGATCGGGCGCGTCCCGATCCTCGGCAAGCTCGAGGCGAAGTTCCGGCGCGGGTGGCGTCCGGCGGGCGGCGTCTCGCTCCACTTCCAGCTCGACACGCCCGACCCGATCCCGGCGGGGCACGCCTGCGCGCGCGAGCCGCTTCGGCAGGCCACGACGACGAGCACGAACGACAACGCGGCGCCGCCGCCCGCGACGGTGACGTTCACGATGACCGGGCACCCCCACGGCTACGTGGACGCGCAGCTCACCTCGAAGCCGCCCTCGGACCCGCTCGCCGACAACGTCCACAAGGACTTCGGCGGCAAGCGCGGCGACGTGGTGCGCGGGGTCGACCCGGTGACCAACCTCTTCGAGGTCGGCAACCGCCGCACGTACTTCGAGGGCGAGCTCGACTACGCCGATCCGTCCGCCTCGAACCACGCGCACGCCGTGAAGGCGGTCACCAACGATCGCGGCGAGGCCGTGGCGATCTTCATGCCGTCCTTCATGGGAGGCGATCGCTACAAGCTCCGCGTGTTCGTCGATCCGCTGCGGGGCCGTCCCTCGAACGGGCGCGTCAAGCCGGCGGTCGTGAAGGAGACGGGCACGCTCGTCGTCTGGCGCATCTTCCGCATCAGCAAGTACCTGCGCTGGCCGTATCCCGCGGGGACGACGGCGCAGCAGAAGGCGCGCTGCTACGGCGACCTCGACGACTTCGACATGGCGGCGATCGCGACCGAGTACAAGAAGGCCTGGCTCGAGGTGGAGCTCGAGCCCGAGGCCCGGGCGCCGACGAACCTCACCGCCGCCGATCACCTCGGGGCGATCCAGTACGCGAAGGCGAACGCGCGGCCGGCGACGACGCAGCGCTACGACCTCGGCGCGCTCGTGCTCGAGACCGGCACGAGCGCGGGGGTGATCGAGCTGCGCACCGCCGCGCAGTACGACGCCGCGCCCAAGGCGCCGCCGCCGCCCGGCGGCTGGCCCTCCGCCGTCTCCGACCCGAGCTACTGGAACAACATGAGCCGGATCTTCCACGAGCTGAAGACCGAGCTGCTCCACTACTTCACCCGCAACGCGATCAGCGGCCTGACGATCCTGCAGGCGCCGGCCGTCTCGAGCTTCACGCCGAGCCCTCCGCCCGGGATGCCGGCGACGCCGTACGGCAACAGCGGCTGGGGCACGGATCGGCGCGCGTGCTGGGTGATCTTCGGCCACGACGCCTACTTCGGCTGGATGCCCTACGACCACACCGCCAACGCGCTCCACGAGACGGGGCACGTGGTGTACGGCGTGCACCAGTACACGAGCACCACGCAGGTGAGCGTCAACACCGGGGCGACGTTCGACGCGCACGACTACACGGACCTCTGCATCATGGGGTACATGAAGTGCGACCCCGACTTCTGCGGTCGCTGCGTGCTCAGCCAGGCCGGCTGGGACACGAGCCGCCTGTCCGCCAACCCCCCGGGGCCGTAGCCCATGAGCGTAGAGATCGAGGTCACGTTGGGGCGCGCCCGCCTCGTCGCCGGCGAGGACGCCTCCTTCCGCCTGACCGTCGCGAACCGCGGCGCCGCCGACGCCACCGTGCGCGACCCGGCGCTCGACGGCGAGTGGCCCAAGCTCGAGGTGCTCGAGCCCTCGGGCTTCCGCGTCGCGCACGCCGGGCGTCACGATCGCACGCGCGCAGCATCGCACGACTTCTTGCCCCCGCCGCTGCCGGAGCGCGTGACGCTCGCGCCGGGGCAGGCGGCCGAGGCGGACGAGCGCTTGCTCGCCTGGGTCGGCCCGCTCGCGCCGGGGCGCTACGAGGTGCGCGCGCACCTCGAGGCGGACGGGCTGGCGCTGCGCTCGGCGACGGTCCCGCTCGAGGTCGACCCGCTCGCGCCCGCGGACGTCGAGCTCGTCGGCCCGCACGCCGGCCCGGCCGACCTCGCGTACGCGCTCGTGACGCACGAGGAGCGCGACGGAAGCCGCGAGCTCCTCTCGTGGCTGCACGAGCTCGACTTCGAGGGCCACCTCCACGCGGTGGCCGTGCAGCGGCTCGGGCGCGTCGGCCATGACGCGAGGGGCTCGGTGACGCGCGCGGGCTCGCCGTATCCCGGGCAGTGGATCGTCTGGGTCGAGGCGGGCCGGCTCGCGGGGTTCTTCCACCTCCAGGGCCGCGCGCTCGCGCGGCTCGACGCGCCGCTCCCGCCAGGCGCGGCGCTCGTCGGGCCGGCGCTCGTCGAGCTCGAGGGCTGCGACGGAAGCGCGCCGCCGCGCGCCGAGGTGCTGGTGCACACGCCGGGGCGCGCGTTCGTCGCGTGCGTCGCGCCGGACGGCGCGGTGCGCGAGGGCGCGAGCTGGGCGCTCGAGGGCGAGCTCGAGTGGGGGCGCGCGACGCTGCCCGAGGCCAACGTCCGCGAGGCCTTCGTCGCGCTCCGCCGGCGCGACGCGCTGGAGATCGTGCGGCTCGCCTGGGACGCGGACGGCGACCCCGCGAGCCCGCAGCCGATCGCCACGCGGCCCCTCGGGCGCGTCCTGGGCGCCGACGCGGCGCTCGGTCCGGACGGTCGCGCCGCGGGCGCCCTCGTCACGCGCGCGCCGCGCGGCGAGGGCGAGCCGACCGACCGCTACGAGCTCGTGCGCTTCGTCCTCGACGCGGGCGGCCGGCCCGAGGTGAGCGCGCGCGCGCTCGCGTTCGATCCGCCGCGCGACTTCGTCCGCGCGCTCGTCGGCGCGCGCGGGGACGGCGAGGCGAGCGCGTTGCTCCAGGGCGTCGGCGGCGCGTACTTCACCGCGACGGCGGCCGGCCTCGTGGCGGCGCCGCGCCTCGCCGGTGCGCCGCTCGCGGTGCGCTACTGGGGCGGCGCGCCGTGGGCCCTCGCCGGCGTCGATCGCGGCCTCGCGTGGCAGAGGCTCGGGTGAAGGCGCTGGTCGCGGTCGCGCTCGCGCTCGCGACGTCCTGCGGCGGCGACGACGCGCGCGCGCCGAGCACGGCGAGCACGCCGAGCGCGCCCGCGGGCGAGCGAGGCGGCGCGAGCGCGACCGCCGCCGCGCCGGTCCGGGACCTCTGCGGCTCCCCGGACGAGGCGCGCCTGCGCGCGCTCCACCCGGAGCTGCCCGCCTGCTTCTCCCGCCGCTACGTCTTCCTCGAGGCGCGCGTCGCGGGTCACGACCTGCTCGTGCTCGCGCACGACGCGGACCCGTGCTGCACCGACGTGCCGAGCCCCGCTACCGACGCGGGGGCGCACGTCTTCGTCGACGGCGCGCCTCGCCCCTCGCACGACCCGATCGCGCTCGGCGCCGCGCCCGCCGACGCGGATGAGGCGCTCGCGTGGCTCGTCGCCGAGCTGCTCCGGCTCCACGTCACCGACCCGCGCGTGGACGCGGCGGGCGCCGAGCGGCTGCGCGCCGCCTGGCCCGCGGCGCGCGCGGCGATCGACGCGCACGCGCCGGGCCTGCGCGCGGAGGGGGCGACCTTCCGGCTGCGCGCGCTCGCCGAGGCGCGCGAGGTCGAGCGCGGCATCGACTGCCGCTCGCTCTCCGTCTGGGAGGCGGAGCTCGACGCGAGCGGCGTGCGCGCGCGGCGCGCGGCGTTCTATTCGGCGGGCCGCGCGATGGGCGCGCCGTGCCCCGGCGATCCGCTGCCCTGATCACCGTCGTGACGTTCGCGACGGGAGCCTTCGCCGCATCGCCGACGGCGGCGGCGTGGGGGGGGGACGGTCGCCGACGAGCCGCCTCGAGGCCGTGGCGGTCGCCCGGTCGCCCGTCATACTAGGCCCGTGGAGGGGGGCGCAGTCATCGCGATCGTGCTCGTGGTGGTCGCCGTGGCGGTCATCGCGACGGCGGCGCAGAAGGCTCGGAAGCGCGCCGGGTTCCACGCGCTCGGCCCGCTGTTCGACGGACCCGCGACGGTGAGCGAGGAGGCGTCCAGCGTCACCGGCGAGATCGACGGACAACGCGTCACCGTGCGGTTCACCATGCGCGGGAGCGGAAGCAACAGCACGTCCTGGACGGAGGTGGACGTCACGCACGGCGTCATCGACGTGGACCTCGCGCTACGCCCGCACGGCTGGAGCGAGGATCATGCGATCGCCGCAGGCCGCGCGATCGATCTGCAGACCGGGCACCCTGCCTTCGACGACAGGTTCGTCGTGGAGGCGGCCCCCGCGGACGTCGTGCTCGCCGCACTCGATGGGCCGACCCGTGAAGCGCTGCTCGCCCTCGACGCGTCGTGCGACGTCGTGACTCCGGCCGCTGGCCAGCTCCAGATCGGCCAGCGCGGCTGGCTGACGGACCTCTCCGTGTCCCGACCGCTCGTGGGTGCCGCGGTGCGGCTCGGCACGGCGCTGCGCGCCGCGCGGAGCGAGATCGGGCACGGCGACCGGGGCGCGAGCGCCTACCGCGACGCGCCCGACGCGCGCGGGGAGGCACGTCGGCGCGCGGAGCTCGAGGCGCTGCGGGCGCTCAGGGCCGAGCGCAGCGCGCATCAGGTCCGGGTCGGGGTGGTGGCCGTGGTGCTCCTCGTAGGCCTGGTGCTCATCTTCGCTCTCTGGAGCGGGTTCGAGTGACTGAGGCGGCTCGGCGAGTCGCGAGCGCGGGCCGCCGAGCCCGCACCGACGCGGGCGCGGCGAGCGTTCGGAGCCGCCGCGGTGGTCAGCGCGCGCGCGGGTCGGGGATCGGCGCGGTCGTCGGGCCCGGACGCGGCTGGCCCTCCTCGCTGCAGCAGTCGCGGCAGGTCCGCGCGTAGCACTGCCCCTCGCGGACGCAGCAGTACTCGTCTGCCCCGCACTCGACGGCGCCGCAGGTGGTCGGTCCGGCGAGCCGTCCTTCGCCGAGCTCGGCCTGACCGAGCGGAGGATCCGCCGGCAGATCGACCGTGACCTCGCCCGGCTCGCCCGGGTCCGGGCGCGGCATGTCCGGGTTCGTCGGCGTCGGCGTCGGCACGTGCGGCGGCCGGCCGATCGCGGCCTCTTCGACCGGCGGATCGTCCAGGGTCGGAGGCAGGCTCGGCATCGAAGCGTCCGGCATCGGCGGCACCTCGCCGAGCGACCCGCTCTCGTCGCCGACCTCCATCATGCAGGCGCCGTATCCGACCAGCCCTGCCACGAGCACACCGAGGACGATCGCTCCGAAGATGATGTGACGTCTCTCCATGGCTGCACCTCCCGTGTGCTCGAGCCGGAGATGGGCGCCGCGCGCCGGTTGACCAGAGGGAAAAAGCACGCGCCGCCGCCGCGTCCCCGCGCGGGGCGCCGCTTTCTTGGGGACGCGCGGCCCGACGGCGTACAACCGAGGGCGATGAGCAGCCTCCCTCTCGGTGTGGTCCACGAGCGCCGCCGCCGCCGCCGCTATCCCGTCGACGTCGCCTGTCAGGCGGTCACCGACTACGACTTCTTCCTCCTCGGCGAGCAGATCGCCGATCTGTCGGAGGAAGGTCTCTTGCTCCGCTCGGACGGGACGCCCGCGGAGCTCGGCGAGCGCGTGCTCGTCTCGTTCCGCCCGCCCGGCTCCGTGCAGTGGATCGACGCGGAGGCCACCGTCGTGCGCCTCGTGACCGGGACGCAGCCAGGCGCCCCGGGGGTGGGGCTGCAGCTCCACGACCTCGCCCCGTTCGAGCAGGGGCTGCTCGCCGCGTCCCTCGAGCTGTCGCGGCGGGAGCGCTCGGGCCCGCGCCCGATCGTCTCGGTGCGGCGCCGCGCGTTCCCCGGCGAGGTCGCCGCGCGCGCGGTCGTCGCGATCCGGCCCACGCACCCGCCGACGGTCAACGGCATCGCCCAGGTCGTCGTGCTCCGCTGAGCGCCCGGCGGCGCTTGCAGAGACGCGAGCCCGAACGGTACCCTCGGCCGCTCGCGGCACCCGCACTTGGCACGACGCCCGATGGATTTCTTCGAGAAGCTCACGAAGAGCTCGACGTTCTACCCAGGCGCGATCGTCGCGATCCTCGGCCTGCTCGCCGTGGCGTGGCCCGACAAGGCGGGCGGGACGCACGTCAGCCAGCTCATCGCGTGGATCGCCGGCGTCGTCGGGATCGGCATCGTCATCCTCGGCATCAAGGGCGTGCGCGCCGAGCCGCTCGAGGCGGCGCTGCGCGACGTCACCGAGGGCCGGCCGCCGCAGCGGCCCGCCACGCCGGACGCCACCCTCACTCGCTTGTACGACCAGCTCGGCGTGCTGGCCGGACAGCTCGGGCGCGCGCAGACCGAGCGCGACGAGCTCACCCGCCGCGCCGCGCGGCTCGAGGACGAGCTCGACGTCGCCAAGCGCGCCGCGGCGCAGGCCGACGAGGTCGCCCGCGTCTCGCGCGACCGCGAGGAGCTGCGCGCGCGCCTCACCGAGATGGAGTCCCAGATCGCGCGGGCCACCGACGAGCTGCGCACCGCCGGCACGCGCCTCGCCAAGGGTCAGAAGGAGATCCGCGACGCCGAGGGGCTCGTCGCCGACCAGGTCGACAAGCTCTCCGCAGGCTTCGGCGAGCAGATGGCCGCGGTCGAGCAGACGATCGACTCGATGCAGGGCATCAGCGCCGCGCTCCACCAGATCGCGCAGCACGTCGAGGCCCTCGCGTCGAACGCGGAGGAGAGCTCGAGCTCCATCCTCGAGATGACCGCGACCAACGACGAGGTCGCCGAGAACATGGCCAACCTCGCGAACAGCGTCCGCGAGACGGTCAGCTCGATCGAGGAGATGACCTACTCGATCAAGGAGGTCGCGCGCAACGTCGACGCCCTCTCGCTCACCGCCGAGGAGACCTCCTCGTCGATGAACCAGATGGACGTGTCGATCGATCAGGTCCAGTCGAACGCGAACGAGACGGCGCGCCTCTCGGAGGAGGTCGCCGCCGACGCCGAGAAGGGCGCCGAGGCGATCCTCAAGACGATCGACGAGATCAACCGCATCAAGGTGACGAGCTCCGAGGCGGTCGAGGTGATCTCGAACCTCGGGAGCCGCATCGAGGCGATCGGCGACATCCTCAACGTGATCGACGACGTCGCCGAGCAGACGAACCTCCTCGCGCTCAACGCCGCGATCATCGCCGCGCAGGCGGGCGAGCACGGCAAGGGCTTCGCGGTCGTCGCCGACGAGATCAAGGACCTCGCCGAGCGCGCCGGCGCCTCGACCAAGGAGATCGCCGAGCTCATCAAGACGATCCAGAACGAGTCGAAGAAGGGCATCAGCGCGGTGCAGCTCGGCGCGGCCACCGTCGACCGCGGCGTCGAGGTGAGCGCGGAGGCGGAGCGGGCGCTCAAGAAGATCCTGAGCTCCTCGCAGAAGTCGACGAGCATGGTGCGCGCGATCGCCCGCGCGACCGTCGAGCAGGCCAAGGGCAGCAAGCAGGTCACCGACGCGATCGGGCGGATCGCCGAGACGGTGCAGCAGATCGCGGCCGCCACCGCGGAGCAGGCGCGCGGCTCGGAGCTGATCATGAAGAGCGCGGAGAAGATGCGCCTCATCACGCAGCACGTGGAGCGCTCGAGCCAGGAGCAGGCGCGCGGCGGCCGGCAGATCTCGCAGGCGATCGAGAACATCAGCGGGATGGTCAACGAGCTGCACCAGTCCCAGCGCGTCCAGGCCCGCGGGGCGGAGCAGACGCTCGCCGCGGTGCGTCGGATCCACGAGCTGACCCGCGCCTACGAGATCCACGTCCGCGAGCTCAGCCGAGCGGCGGAGCGCCTGCGCCGCGTCGAGCTCGGCTGAACGGTAGCGGCGCGCGCGGCGTGCTACAACGCGGGTCCTTTGTTCGGGATCGGCGCAACGGAGCTGGTGATCATCGGCGTCGTACTCTTGATCGCCGTCGGGCCTTCGCGGCTGCCGAAGCTGCTGAAGGCGGTGGTGAGCGCGTACCGCGAGTTCCGCCGTGCGACCCGGGAGCTGCGCGCGAGCACCGGCATCGACGAGATCTTGCAGGACGAGGACCTGCGCGACCTGCGCAAGCCGCTCGTGATCCCCGAGCTCAGCCCCACGAAGAAGCCCCTCCCCGCGAAGCCGGCGCCGACCAAGGCGCGCTCGCTCACCTACACCGAGCGCCTGCAAGAGAGCCCGCCCGAGGGCGTGGACCTCGCCGAGCTCCGCTACCTCGAGGCGCGCCCGAGCCCCGAGGAGCAGGAGGCGATCCGCGCGGCCAAGGAGGCGAAGCTCGCGGACGAGCAGCAGGTCATCGCCGCGAAGATCGCGGCGGCCGAGGCGGCCGAGGTCGAGCCGCTGAGCGACGAGGAGATCGCGGCGCGCGTGGCGGACAAGGCGGCGGCGCGTCAGGCGGAGCGCGAGGCGATCGCCGCGAAGATCGCGGCGGCGGACGCGGCCGAGGTCGAGCCGCTGAGCGACGAGGAGATCGCGGCGCGCGTGGCGGACAAGGCGGCGGCGCGTCAGGCGGAGCGCGAGGTGATCGCTGCCAAGCTGGCCGCCGCGCAGCCCCCCGAGCCCGAGCCCGCCGCGGAGGACGAGCGCTGATGGCCGCGCCCGACGACGACGATCCGCGTCCCGAAGACGACGTCGAGATGGGGTTCTTCGAGCACCTCGCGGAGCTGCGCACGCGGCTCATCCGGGCGCTCGTTGGCATCCTGCCCGGGGTCGCGGTCGGCTGGATCTTCCGCGAGACGGTGTTCGAGTGGCTCGCGATCCCGTGGAACCGCGCGCACGCGGACGTGGACATCGACGTGGACCGCCTCTGGGTCTGGTTCACCAACCCGGTGAGCGACCCGACGCTGACGACGGTCGAGCGCGTGCCGCTCCACTACACGGGCCCGATGGACCCGTTCGTCGCCTACCTCGTGATGGCGGCGATCGTGGGGCTCTTGCTCGCGAGCCCGTGGGTCTTCTGGCAGCTCTGGGGCTTCATCGCGCCCGGTCTCTACCGGCGCGAGAAGCGGCTCGCGCTGCCGTTCGTGCTGTCCTCGACCGTGATGTTCGTGTTCGGCGTGTACTTCGGCTTCACGCTCGTCCTGCCGCTCGCCTACCAGATCTTCCTCGACTACGGCGGGGATGTCGGGACGCACATCGTCTTGACCGAGATGGTCACGATGGATCGTTACCTCATGCTGACCTCGCGCCTGCTCATCGCGTTCGGGCTGACGTTCGAGGTGCCGGTGGTGATCACGTTCCTCTCGTTCGCCGGCGTCCTGAACTGGCGCCAGCTCGTGCGCTTCGGGCGCTGGTGGCTCGTGATCTCGACCGTGCTCGCGGCGATCCTGACGCCGCCGGACCCGGCCTCGCAGATCATGATGGCGGTGCCGCTGAACCTCTTCTACTGGATCTCGGTGGTGCTCGCGTGGCTCTTCGGGCCCAAGGTCGACAAGCTCGAGGGCGGCAAGACGGCCGAGGGCTACGAGCGCTGAAGCGGCGGGGCGCTCATCGCCGGGCGCAGGTAGACGGTGACGTGCGCCTGCGTCGGCTCGGTCTGCGGGGGGAAGCGCGCGGCGGTGATCACCTCGACGACGCAGCGCTCCGCCGGCGTCGGCGCGCCGAGCAGGCCGTGCTCGATCACGACCGTGGCGTCCGCCTCCACGCGGACGTGCAGGTGCACGACGTCGTCGCTCGTCTCGGCCTGGCACCGCGCGAACGCGCGCCCCGGCCACGCGAGCTCCAGGGTGCGCGCCATGATCGGGCCGCGCTCGTGGGTCACCTGCACCCGCGGCGGGCGCGGCGCCTGCGCGGCAGCCCGCGGGTCGAAGGTGGCCACCGCGAAGAGGAGCGAGGCGAGCACGAAGAGCCGGCGCCGCATGGTCTCGCCCACGATGTACCCGCGAGAGGGTGCTTGTCCATCCGGTCGTCGAATGTACGGCGTGATGGCATCCGGTGTTCGGAGTGGGCGTGGCTGCCCACTGTTTCATCGCGTTCCTGCTGGTCCAGCGCTTGCCAAGTGCTTGGTCAGGAGGAAACGACGACCATGCGCAAGCCCCGCAGCTCCCACACCGCCGCCTGGAAGTTCCAGGTCTGGGCCTCGTTCGTCATCGCGACCGCGTTCACCGGCGCGGGCATCCTGTACCTGCCGGTCGACGTCTGGACCAAGGGCTTCCTCGCGATGGGCCTGCTCTTCACGATCGGCTCCTGCTTCGGCCTCGCCAAGACGGTGCGCGACGACCACGAGGCGGAGCGCGCGGAGGTGGACGAGCCGCTCCGCGTCGCGCACCCGTTCCGCAACGCCGCGTGAGCGACACACCTCGGCGCGGACTCGTCTATGCTCACCGGCGATGCAGACGACTCTCCTGTCGAGACGCGCCGCTCCCGCGCTCTTGGCCGCGGGGCTCGGCGCGTGCTCGCTCGTCGCGCCGTTCGGCGATCTGCGCACGGGAGACGTCGATGGGGGGACGGCCCGAACGGACGGCGGGATGTGCCTCACGCGGCCCATGCCCCCGATGGAGGAGCCGCTTCCGTCCGGTATGGGGGCGGAGGTCTGCAACCGCGAGGACGACGACGCCGACGGCCTCGTCGACGAGGACTTGCTGGTCGTCGAGGCGGTGCGCGCCGTCCCGATGTTCCGCGCCGCGCTCGACGCGCGCGGCATGCGCGGCGGGGGTGACGACCGGCTCGCGGTGGTGGCCACCCTCGGCGAGGGCGTCGTCGAGCGGCTCGCGATCGCCGAGATCTACCTCGCCGACGGCGTCGACCCGCTCGTGTCCACGCTCCTCGAGGGTGAGGTCGGCGGCTTCGACGGCGCGCGCGTGCGCGACGGGTACGCGATCGCGTTCGCGCTCGGCGGCGACGTCCGCTTCGGCGTCGCGCGTGACTGCGATCTCTCCTTCGGCGGCGTGATCACGATCGCGAGCGGCAGTCCGTCGCACGTCCGCGTCGAGGCGGTCACGCCGCTCAGCGTGCTGGTGACCTGGGAGGCGGCGGGCGGCGAGATCGGCGTGGCGCTCGTCGACGTGCGCGAGGGCCCGCGCGTCGACGTCATGCACCCGAACGCGCTCGCGGACGTAGGGCTCTCGATGGGCCGGGACCCCGACGCGTGGGTCGACGGCAGCGGCAACGCGCAGGTCGCGTTCGCGGCGCGCGACGGCGAGGGCTTCGAGGGCGTCTACTTCCGCACGGTCGGCGGCGCGCTCGGCGGCCTGACGACCGCGGCGCGAGCCGGCGGCTTCTTCGGCGACGCGCCGTTCACCGACCCGCACGGCGCGACCTCGAGCACGGGCGCGATGTGGATCGTCTTCGATCAAGAGCCCGTCGCCGGCAGCGCGTTCGTGACCGGCAGCGCGATCACCGCGCGCCGCTACGGCCCGCCCGCCGAGGTCCTCGGGCTCGCCGCGAGCGACACGCCCGACGTCGGCATCCTGCTCGACTTCGCGGGCCGCGCCGTGATCGAGCGCGTCGGCCCCGAGGCCGGCGGCTCGATCTCGCGCGACAGCATGCCGCCCTCGCTCGGCGCCGAGCGCTGGCGCGACCTCGTCGGCGTGCCGCGCGGGCGCACCCGCTACGTCGCGCTCGGCACCCGCGGCGGCGGCGCGCTCGTCATGCAGCGCGTCGGCTGCTTCGACTGAAGGTCGAGCTCGAGCTCCGCGGAGCGGATCGAGGTCGACCTCGACCCGCTCGAGTCGGCCCTTTCGCAAGACCGCCCTCGACCGGCGCGATGGGCGGGGACGAGGTCGCGATCGTCGTCGACGCGGGCTGGACGAGACGCGATGAGCGCCGCTATCTTCGCCATGGTGGACGACGCGGCGCTGCTCGCGGGCTGGCGCGCCGGGGACCGCGCCATGGGGGAGCAGCTCTTCGAGCGGCACTTCGCCACCCTCTATCGCTTCTTCGGCAACAAGGTCGACGCCGCGGACGTGGGCGATCTCGTCCAGAAGACCTTCCTCGCGTGCGTCGAGGCGGCCGACACGTTCCGCGGCCTCTCCTCGGTGCGGACGTTCTTCTTCGCGGTCGCGCGCCATCAGCTCTACCACCACTACCGAGCGCGCCGGCGCGCCCCGGACCTCGACGTCGGGGTCACGTCCGTCGCCGACCTCACGCCCTCGCCGAGCTCGCTCGTGGCGCGCGCCGAAGAGCAGCGGCTGCTCGGCGAGGCGTTCACCCGGATCCCGCTCGAGCTGCAGATCGCGCTCGAGCTCCGGTTCCTCGAGGGCCTGCGCGGTCCCGAGCTCGCGCAGGTGCTCGACATCCCCGAGGGGACCGTCCGGAGCCGCCTCCGGCGGGGCATCGAGGCGCTCCGAGCGCAGGTCGAGGCGCTCCCCGGCGCGCTGACGGAGCGCCGGGCCGCGCTCGTGAGCGTCGAGACGTGGTCGCGCGACGCGCCGCCGAGCTCGTGACGCCTCGCTTCGAGATCCTGCGCGACCTCGGCCGCGGCGGGATGGGGCACGTGGAGCTCGTGCGCGACCGGGCGAGCGGAGAGCTCTTCGCGTGCAAGCGCCTCACGCGCTTCGACGCGGCCCGCGCCGCCGCGCTGAAGCGCGAGTACCGCCTCGTCGGCGGGCTCGTCCACCCGAACCTGGTGCGACAGTACGAGCTCGGCGAGGACGAGCGCGGCCTCTATCTGCTGATGGAGGTCGTCGACGGCGTCGACCTCGTGGCCTTCTGCGGCGGGCGGATCGGGGCGAGCCTCGCGCTCGCGCTCGCGCTGCCGCAGCTGCTCGCGGCGCTGCGGTTCCTGCACCAGCGCGGGCTGGCGCATGGCGATCTGTCGCCAGCGAACGTGCTCGTACGCCGCGATGGCCGGCTCAAGCTGCTCGACTTCGGGCTGAGCGCCGCGCTCGACGGCGCGCCACGCGCCCACGGCGGGACGGCTGGTTACCTGGCGCCCGAGCGGCTGCGCGGCGCGCCGCCGAGCGCCGAGGGCGATCGCTTCGCGCTCGGGGCCTTGCTCGCCCACGCCGCGCCCGGGCGGCTCCCAGGGGGGGCGCTCGATCGGGCCGTCCACGCGCTGCGGCATCCCTCGCCCGAGCGGCGCCCGCCGATCGAGGCGCTCGAGCGAGACCTGCTCGCCGAGCTCGGCGCGACACCGCCCGAGCGGCGCCGCGCCGCCGGCGCGCCGCTGCGGCGAGACGGGCTCGAGGCGCGGACCCTCGGGACCGTCCTGGGACGGCCGGGGGAGCTCATCGTGCTCCGCGGTCCGTCGGGCATCGGCAAGACCACGCTCGCGCGCGCCGTGTCGGCGCGCGCCGCCGAAACGGGGCTGAGCGTCGCCTGGGCCCGCGCCCGCCCCGAGGAGCGCGTCCCCTTCAACCTGATCGACCCGCTCGTCGACGACCTCGTCGAGCGCCTCTCGCGCGAGCCGGCGCCCGCCGGCGTCCGGGCCGCCGCTGCGCGCGCGGCCGCGTCGTTCCCAGCGCTCTTCGAGATCGCGGGTCGCGACGCCCACGCGGAGCGGGTGCGGCGCGCGGTCCACGCCGAGCTGTTCGGCGGCGCGCCGAAGGCTCCCTCGCGCGCGAGCCTGTTCGAGGACCTCTGCGTGCTGCTCGAGGCGGTCGACCCGAGCGCCCCCGGGCGGCTGCTGGTGCTCGACGATCTGCAATGGGCGGACGCCGACTCGCGCGCGTTCGTGCGCGCGTTCCTCGACCAGCCCCCGAGGCGCACCTCGCTGCTCGCGACGGCCGTCTCAGCCGACGGATGGCAGGAGCTCGGCGCGGTCGTCATCGACGTGCCGCCGCTGCCGCCCGACGAGGTGTCGCGATACCTCGAGGTTCGAAGAGGGCTCGCGCCCGAGCGCGCGCGCCACGTCGCCGCGACCTGTCGAGGGCTGCCGGCGCTCGTCGAGCTCGCCCTGCGCGCGGGGCCCGAGAGCGCCGATCCGCTCGGCGACGCCGTCCGCTCGGTCGTTCGCGACGGCGAGGCCGACGAGAAGCGCGCGCTCGCGATGCTCCTGGTAGCGAGCGCGCCGCTCACCGCCGCGGAGTGCGACGCGTCTCTGCGGATCCTCGACCTCCTCGCGCGGCGCGGCCTCGTCGCGCGGACCGGCGCGCGCGTCGATCTCCGCCACGACGCGCTGCGTGAGCCGCTGCGCGCGGCGCTCGGCCCGGACTGGCTGCGGGCCGCCCACGAGCGGCGCGCCGAGCGACTGCTTCGCGCGCGGCCGCCGGACGCGGAGCTCGTGCGTCAGCTCCATGGCGCCGGTCGCATCGACGAGGCCGTCTCGCTCGCGCGGCGCGCCGCCGAGGACGCCGAGCGCCGGCGCGCGTACGATCTGGCCGCGGAGCTCCACGCGGTGGTGCTCGAGCGCGAGCCCACGCTCCAGACGCGGGTCCTCCGGGCGGATGCTCTCGAGCGCGCGCAGCGGTTCGACGAGGCCGCCGCCGAGTGGGCCGAGCTCGCGAGGCGCGCGCGCGGCGAGGCCCGCGCGAGGCTCCACCTCGCGGAGGCCCATGCGCTCCTCGCCGCGCGGCGCATCGCCGACGGACGCGCGCGGATCGACGCGGCGCTCGAGGCGCGTGGAGAGCGCGCGCTCGGGCGAGGCCGCGCCGGACGCGTCTCGACGCTGGCGCGGTTCCTCGTCGGGCCGCTCCTGCCCCTCGGTCGAGTCCCGGGGTGGCCCGGCGTCCCCGCGCCGGCCGCGCTCGAGCGCGCCGAGGACCGCCTCCGCAGCGCCGCGCTCATCGGCTACTTCGACACCATCGCGGGGCTCGAATTCCTGCTCCAGGCCCGCGACGGGTTCCACGCGGGCGGCGCCGCGGAGCAGGCCGCCTGGTGTGAGCTGTTGCTCGCGTTCTTCGCACGCTTCGGACACCCGCGCGGGCGTTCGCTCTCGCTGCGGTATCGGCGGGCGGCGGCGCGGCGCCTCGAGGGCGTGATCGTCGAGAGCCCCATCGTCCGCTCGTTCCCCGAGTTCTTGCGCGCGTACGACGCGCTGCGCGACGGCGAGTTTCGGCACGCGATCACGCGGTTCGATCGCGTCCTCGACGCGACGCGCGATTCGCGCGAGGCGCGCTCCTTCGAGGTGCAGCTCACCACGAGCTTGCGCACGAGCGCGGTGCTCGCGACCCAGCGAGTCGACGACGCGGAGGCTGCGGTGGCGGCGTTCGAGACGTTCGCGCGCGAGGGCGTGACGATCGCGATGCAGTGCCACGTGGAGACCGCGCGGGCGCTCGTCCGGACGTGGCGCGGGCGCTTCGAGCTGGCCGTGGAGAGCATGGAGCGGCTGCGGGCGAGCTGGCCGGCCGAGCCCCTCACGGTGCAGGCGATCTTGATCGAGGTCTACTCCGCGCTGCCGTCGGTCTTGCTCGGCGACGCGGTCCGGGCCCGCGCGCGGCTGCGCGCGGCGCTCGAGCGCGGCCGCCGCTTCGCGATCGAGGGCACCGCGTACGGCCCGATCGTCGGGGCGGTCGCCGCCGCGACCGAGCTCGCGGCGCACCACGCGGGCGGGCGCGCGACGCTCGGTCAGGCCCGTCGATGGGCGCGGCTGGCCGCGTCGCGTCCGTCGGTCCTCACGGGCCTGGGCCATCGCGTCCTCGCCGCGCTCGACGGGCTCGACGGGCGTCACGCGAGCGCGCGCGCTCGGCTCCTCCACGCCGAGCGCGAGGCGCGACGGCTCGACCAGTCGATCGACTTCGCGCTCGCCCGCTTCGCCCGCGGCCGGCGAGAGGGGCGCGCCTCGCTCGAGGCCGACGCGCGGGCGGCGCTCGCCGACGCGTGCGCGAGCGAGCGCCTGCTCGTGGAGACGACCCGGCTACGCCTCGCCGTGCGCTGATGCCTCGACGCGGAGCGCGCGCTGCGCGCTCAGCGCCCGTTGGTAGCGAACCGATGGAGCCGGATGTCCGACAGGGCGCCGCCACTGCCGATCGTGGTCTCGAGGACGAGGTCACCGTGACCCTGGTACGCGCCGATGTTGGGCATCCAGACGCAGTCCTCGCCCGACTCGCACAGGCCGTTGTCGTTGCCGACCCCGTCGTCGAAGCGCTCGTAGGCGTCTCGCAGCAGCTGCGCCGTGCAGCGCCGCGTCGTGGCGTCGAAGCTCGTCCCGCCCCAGCGCGTGCACGCCTCCGCGGTCGTCTGATCCGGGAACCGGTGCGTGAGGACGTCGTCGCCCGTCGGGACGGTCGCGCGGCCGCGCAGGATCGTGTCTCCGGTCGCGAGCGCGAACTCCGGCGGGCCGAGGAGGCCCCCCGCGCTCGCGCCGTACTCGACCGTCGCGCCGCCCGAGGCGACCGGGACGCAGTTCGCGTCGGTCACCGCGGCACCCGGGATGGTCGACCAGGCGCAGTCGGACATCGCGTCGTCGACCCGCAGGACCCCCGAGAGCGTGGCGCCGTGCAGGAAGTAGAAAGCGCGATGCGGATACTGCGTCGCCACGACGTGGTGCAGGAGGTTGTCCGGTTGCTCCACGTAGAACGCGGTGGTCGTCGAGCTGAACGGGAGCGTGGCGTCTCGCTCCGAGTCCACGGCGACGCCGTGGGTCATCGTCGTGAACCCTCCGGGCTGTACGCCGCGCCCGCGCGCGCCCCGGCTGACGTAGCCGAGCACCGCCGAGTAGCCGTCGGCCCAGAGCGCCGCGCTCCCGCCGGGCTCGTTCGGCTCGTCCTGCGTCAGGCCGACCCACACCTGCCCGGTGCCGGTCCGCAGGTTGCCGCTGTTCGTGACGTGGACGTCGTAGAACGTGGTCCCCGGCGCCTGCGCGTCGTGCCGGATGACGGGGACCGAGCCGCTGAACGGGTAGTCGCGGATGTCCACGTGCATGATGCGGCCACCGTTCACGCGGCCGAGCCGGATCCCGCCGCCGACGAGCTCGACGTGACGGACGGTGACGTCCTCCACCGACGACGCGGTGGTGGCGAGGACGAGGCTCCCTCCCGTGAGGCGCAGGTCCTCGAGGACGCCGTGGCGGCCGCTCCTGAGGAAGACCGCGTCGCCGCCATTGTTCGTCGCCTCGACGTCGACGGCGCGGAGGTAGTCGCCCTGCAGCTCGAGGCCGATCCGGCCGTTGTCCCGCACCGTGACGTGCTGCGCCCGCCCGTGCCGCCAGGTCGTGAGCTGAACGCCCTCGTTGGTGGCGTTGGTGACCGTCACCTCGTGGACCGTCGTGACGTACGCGCCGCCCGACACGAGCCCGTCGAGGTGGCCGGTCGCGTCGATCGCGCCCTCGAACCAGGCGCAGCGCGGACGCAAGCCGCTCACGACGTACTCGCTCGCGCCGCCGCCCCGCAGCGCGACGCCGGGCATGATCACGAAGGCCGCGCGGGCGATGTCGCGGAATTCGTACGTCGCGTTCGCGGCCTCGGTCGCGACGTAGATGCGGTCCGACGTCGTGTTGAGCCCGCCGTCGTCGTCGATGACGATCGCGTCGTTCCACCAGCGCGTGGAGGCGCTGGTGAAGCTGCCTGCGCCGCTGGCGGTGACGGAGTTCATGCGGAACGCCGAGCCATCGGCTTCGAGGAGATCGCCGAGCCCCTTGCCGTCGGCGAAGCCCGTGGAGATCGCGCGCGCCACACCCGCGTCGTCCTCGCAGGTCCAATCGAACGCGCCGAGGGCGTCGCTGATGGTCACGCCCGCGCACGAGACCATGCCCGTCAGCTCGATCGCGCGGAGCGCGCCCGCGTGGAAGCAGCCGGCGACCGAGCTCGTGTCCGTGAGATCGCACGGCGCGCCGCTCGCGCCGAGCTCATCCGCCCCATCGGCCACGACGCACGTCATGAACGCCTCACCTGCGCTCGGGTAGAGCGGCCGCACGGCCTCCGCGGTGAGGCCCGCGTCCGCGGTCGCGGCGTCGAGGTCACCTGCGTCCGCCGCGGCGGCGTCGGTGGCGCTCGCGTCGGTGGTGCTCGCGTCGGCGGCGCCGGCGTCGCTCATCGTCCCGGCGTCGCGCGCGCCCGCGTCGAACGCCGACGGTCCCCCGTCGAGGTGCATCGGCGCGGCGTCGCCGGCTCCGCCGCCATCGACGGTCTCGCCGCCGCCGCAGCCCGCGCAGAGCATCGACGCCACCACGCTCCCCCAAACGTACCCGCTCCCACGCATCGTCGACCGCATCCTTCCTCCCCGGGCGCTCGCGCCGAGGGCGCCACGCGGCTCGGGTAGTGCCCGCACGACGCGGTTCGATCACGCCCACGAGACGATCGCTCGGCGCGCCGCTCGCCGTGAGCCGAGGGCCCCCTGCGTCGCGACCCCGCCGCGCTGGGATTGGGGAGGGGTGCGAAGCACCCTCGAGAGACCTTCAGCCCATCGCTTCGCGCGCGAGCGCGGCGACGCGCTCCGGGGTGAGCCCGAAGTGGGCGTACGCCTGCTCGTACGGCGCCGAGACGCCGAAGGTGTCGATGCCGGCGCTCGCGGCGACCCTCCAGCGCGACCAGCCGAAGGTGACGCCCGCCTCCACCGAGACGCGCGGCGCGGTGCCGAGCACCTCGCCGCGGTAGGCCTCTGCCTGCTTCGCGAAGAGCTCCCAACACGGCATCGACACGACCGCCGCGGCGACCCCGTCCGCCGCGAGCCGGTCGGCGGCGGCGAGCGCGAGCTCGACCTCGGAGCCGGTCGCCAGGAGCGTCACGTCGCGCGCGCCCTCCGGCTCGCGCACCACGTACGCGCCGCCGCGGCAGCGGTTGAGCGTCGGGTCGCCCGAGGTGCGCACCGCGGGCAGGTCCTGGCGGGTGAGCGCGAGGACGGATGGTCCGTCGCGCCGCTCGAGCGCGAGCTCCCAGCACTCCAGCGTCTCGACCGCGTCGGCGGGCCGGAACACGCAGACGTTCGGGATCGCGCGCAGCGCCATCAGGTGCTCGATCGGCTGGTGCGTCGGGCCGTCCTCGCCCAGGCCGATCGAGTCGTGCGTCATCACGTAGATCACGCGCTGCTCCATCAGCGCGCTCAGCCGCAGGGCGGGGCGCAGGTAGTCCGTGAAGACGAGGAACGTGCCGCCGAAGGGGATCACCCCGCCGTGCAGCGCCATGCCGTTCATCGCGGCGCCCATCGCGTGCTCGCGCACGCCGTAGTGGACGTAGCGCTCGCCCCACGCGCCCTTGGCGACGACGCCGACGCCCTTGGCCTTGGTCTTGTTCGAGCCGGTGAGGTCCGCCGAGCCGCCGACGAGCTCGGGCACCACGCCGCACAGCACGTCGAGCGCGTCGCCGCTCGAGACGCGGGTCGCCTTCTTCGGCGCGCTCGCCATCCACGCCGCCTTCGTCTCGCGCACGGTCGCGGCGAGGCTCGCCGGAAGCTCGCCTCGGAGCGCGCGCGTGAGCTCGGCCCGCCGGGCGTCGCCCTGCGCCGCGAGCCGCGCCTCCCAGGCCTCGCGGGTCGCCTTCCCGCGCGCCCCGATCGCGCGCCACGCCGCCGCGATCGGCGCCGGGATCTCGAACGGCGGGTGCGGCCAGCCGAGCCGCTCGCGCGCGCCCGCAATTTCCTTTGCGCCGAGCGGCGAACCGTGCGCGGACGCGGTGTTGGCCTTCGTCGGCGCGCCGTAGCCGATCGTGGTGCGGCACGCGATCATGCTCGGCCGGTCGGTCACCGCGAGCGCCTCGGCGATCGCCGCCTTCACCGCGGCGGGGTCGTGCCCGTCGCAGCGCGTGACGTGCCAGCCCGACGCGGTGAAGCGCGCGAGCTGATCGTCGCTGACCGCGAGGTCCGTCGCGCCGTCGATCGAGATGTGGTTGTCGTCGAACAGCACGGTGAGCTTCGACAGACCCAGGTGTCCGGCGAGGCTGATGGCCTCGTGGCTGATCCCCTCCATCAGGCAGCCGTCGCCCGCGATCACGAACGTGCGGTGGTCGACCAGCGCGTCGCCGAAGCGCGCCGCGAGGTGCCGCTCCGCGAGCGCCATCCCGACCGCGTTGGCGAGCCCTTGCCCGAGCGGCCCGGTCGTCGTCTCGACGCCGGCGGCGTGCCCGTGCTCGGGGTGCCCGGCGGTCTTGCTGCCGAGCTGGCGGAACGCGCGCAGATCGTCGAGCGTCAGGTCCTCGTAGCCGGCGAGGTGCAGCAGCGAGTACAGCAGCATCGAGCCGTGCCCGGCGCTCAGGATGAAGCGATCTCGATCCGGCCAGTCGGGGCGGCTCGCGTCGAAGCGCAGGAAGTCGCGGAACAGCACCACCGCCACGTCCGCCATGCCCATGGGCATGCCCGGGTGGCCGGAGTCGGCGGCCTGGACGGCGTCCATCGAGAGGGCGCGGATCGCGTTGGCGAGGTCGGCGTGGGTAGGCTCGGACATGGCGCCGCTTTTCCCCCGCGCGCGCGCCCTCGTCAATAGCGCCTGCTCACGAAGGATCGGGCCCGCGCGCGAGCGCGCTCAGCGCCTCGGTGTACGGGACCGCGCGGCGCTCTCCGAACACGTCGACCGCGAACAGGATCGCGACCAGCACGATCAGCGCGAGGCCGAGCCCGCTCGACCAGTCCTGCTTCACGAACAGGATCAACGCCATCGCGACCAGGCCGATCACCGCCCAGCCGATCTTCAGCCGCGGCCAGTTCGCGTTGACGCGCGTCATCCGCGCGCTCTCCTCGGCGACGAGCGTGCTCGCGTCCGCCTCGTAGCGGCGGGCGATCTCGTCGGCGAGCCGGCCGTTGTGCGCGATGAAGAACGGGCCGACGGTGGCGGCCATCACCCCGACGATCGCGAGCGGCAGCGCGAGCCCCCAGACGAACCCGCCCTCCTGCGTGCGCCAGACGTAGACCGCGAAGCCGCAGAGGCCGATCCCGGTCGCGATGATCGCCGCGCCCGCGAGCCGCTCGCCGCGGAAGTACTCGTGCATCACCTCGAGGAAGTCGCTCATGGCGCCGGAGCGTACGCCTTCGCGATTCCAAAGTCCGAGGCTTGGGGTATCCTCGTGCCCGCATGTCGATGGCACAGAGGGCGCTCGCGGCGGCGGGCGGGTATCTCCGGCGCAACCCGAGCGAGATCGGGCGCGCGGTCCGCAACCTGATCGGCCTGCGCTGGGGCGTCCCCGTCGACGCGCTGCGCTGGCTGATGGAGCAGGTCGCCAAGGGCGGCAAGATCGAGGACCCGGTGATCACCGAGGTGCCGCCGGGCCTGCGCGTCACCGCGAGCGTCGACCTGATGAAGACGCCGGTGCGCGCCTCCGCGGTCGTCTACATCGACCGTGTCGTGATCGATCCCGATCAGATCCGCATGGTGGTGCGGCTCGAGGAGATCTGGATGGAGGTCATCGGCGACGCGACGACGCCGGTCGCCGCGCTGTTGCGCAGCGGCGCGCTCGACCTGAGCAAGCCGGGTGAGCTCGCGCGCTACATGGATCTCCCGCCCGTGATCGTGGAGGCGGTCGACAACAAGCTCACGCTCGACCTGATGCGCGAGCCGAAGATCGGCGACAACCCGGTCGTGCGCCAGGCGCTCTCGATCGTGACGCCCTTGATCACCATGCACGGGATCCAGACGGAGGACGAGCACCTCAACGTCGTCTTCCGCGCGTTCCCGCGCGGCTTCGGCGAAGCGGCCGGCGCGATCCGTACGCAGCTGCTCCGCCCCGGCATCCGCCGCGTCCGCGGCCTCATCCCGAGCTTCCTGTAGCCGCTAGCCAGGGGCCTGGGGGACCCACGCGCATCCGAGCCAAGCGGCGCACCCGCGTCTCGTGGGCGCCCGCGCTAGCCGGGCGCGGATCCCGGCAGTAGGGCTGGCGGCTGGAAAACGATCGTGACCCTGTAGTGGGTGCAGGCGGGGAGAGAAGCGGGGTACCTCCTGGAGGTGACCTGAACACCGACCGGGTTTGCCGCCCGGAGGAGGTACCCCATGGCGAACATGATCGAGATGTCGAGCGCGCGCATCCTAGAAGCGGCGCGCGAGGCCGCTGCGCGAGGCGACGTATCGGCGACAGCGCTGGCCGAGAGCTCGGCCGGCTCGCTCTCAAGCGGCGCTACGTGTGCTGTGCGACGTGCGAGGTCGGCATCGCGCCGGCGCAGCGTGCGCTGGGCCTCGGGGACGGCGAGTTCACGCCGCGCTTCGAGAGGTCTGCACGATGCTGGGGACGACGGTGCCGCACGGGATGGCCGTCTCGCTCGCGAACAAGGTCTGCGGGATCGACCTGAGCATCAAGGCGATGGAGGACGTGGTCGAGCGACGCGGCGCCGAGGTGCAGAAGCGCGACCGCGCGCAGGCCGAAAGGCTCGCGCCGTTCGACGCGAGCGGGCTTCCGGTGCCGCAGCAGGAGCGCCCTGTGGACGCGGTGCCGCCGAGCGCGGCGCCGAAGGTCGCGTACCTCGAGGTGGACGGCGTGGTGCCGATCACGCGCGAGGAGCTGACCGGTGATGAGCTGACGGACGAGGATCGCCGAGCGCAAGAGCGAGCGACGGCCGAGAAGGCACGCGGCGGCAAGGCGCGGCGCTTCCGGATCGTAGGGCGCGAGGTGAAGAACGCGGTGCTCTATGACGGCAAGGACTGTGTCGCCGAGAGCGTCGGTCGCGGGTGCTTGCTCGCCAAGACGTACGTGTCCCACCTCGGCGACTGGGCGTCGTTCGCGGCGCTGCTCTGGGTCCAGATGCTGCGGCTGCGCTTGGACCAGGCGGAGTTGCTCGTCGTCCTCAGCGACGGCGCGGAGTGGGTGCGCTCGCTGTGCAACTGGCTGCCGATCCGCGTGATGCTGATCCTCGACCTCTTCCACGTGAAGCACCGGATCTGGGAGGTCGCTAACGCGCTCTACGGAGAGCGCACGCCGGAGGCCGCGCAGTGGGCACGTACCCAGTGCGATCGCGTCGAACGTGGTCGCGCCGCCGACGTGATCGAGACCCTGCGCTTCACGCGCTCGCGGCGCGCGAGGGTCAAGGAGCTCGTCGACAAGCTGCGCGGCTACCTCACGGACAACCTGGACCGGATGGACTACCCGGCCTACCGCGCTCGTGGCCTGCGTGTCGGCAGCGGCGCGGTCGAGAGCGCGAACTTCCACGTCACCGGCAGCCGTCTCAAACTCCAGGGCATGCGGTGGTCGGCCGAGGGGGCCGGGCACATGGCCGCTCTCCGCGCTGACCTGTTCAACGGCCGCTGGGAGTCGCGGACCCGCGAGATCCTGGCCGCGTAGACCCGATCGCCGGGAGCCGCGCCCGCGCTAGCCTCGAGCGCTTGACAGCCCTCGTGGGGGGGGGGGGTAGAGTCCCGTCGCTGCCCCGTCGGGCCGCGATAGGGGGCTGAATGCGGGCGTCTCGGGTTCTCCAAGCCACGATGGTGCTGGCGCCGTTGCTACTGGGCGTGGACCGACCCATCGGCTGCGGCGGGACTGCCCGGCTTCTTCAGGTGGAGGGGATGACAGGGGCGCGGTCCGGCGATCTGGCCGTTCGGGGCTCGACGCGTACACTGTCGGAGGTGCTGCTGGCCGCCGAAGGTCCCTACGTGCCGTTCGTCCGCGTGCACTGGCGCGGCGACCCGAACAGCTACGTCGACGTCTTCGACGTCCCAGTGCTCACGCAGGCGACGGACGGCGCACCGTTCGCGAACGTCGTCCGCCTGCCCTATCCGGAGCCGGCGACGAGTCCCTTCGTCGCCGCGTACGAGCCGGGCCCCTCGTTCGACGCGGCCGCGCTTCCCCTGCAGGTTCCTCGCTGGCGGGGCGGCCGCGCGCTGCGGATGTACGACCGCGGAGAGTGCTCGGGCGCGGTGAGCTGGCGCGAGTTCGCCGAGGCCCTCGCGACCGGCTTCGATGTCGCCTTGCTCGAAGCGGACGAGGCGCGCCCTGCCGGTTTCTGGATCCTCACCTACACGCTGCGCCAGGAGCTCTTCGACGACCGCGACGACTTCACCTGGACGCGCCCGTATCGCGTACGGGTCCCCGGCACCGAGCTCCGGGTGGTCGTCGGTTTCAGTGTCCGAGGCCGCTTCATCGTCGTCGATCGACAGCTCAAGTACCACTTGATCGACGGCGCGATCATCCTCCCCGATGGCACGCGAGAGCCGCTCCCCGCGGACTTCGCGAGCCGCGCCGAGCCGGCCATCGACGCGGGGGTCCTCGCCGTGCTCGCGCAGCCGCTCGACCGACGCGTTCCCCTGCCGCCCGCGGCGCTTCGCTGCACGCCGGGCGAGGGGGCTGACGCGGACTGCTTCGTTCGTTTTCGTGCGGCGGTCGAGCAGGAAGCCCGCGCCAGTGAGGGGAGCGTCGAGCCGCACAACCTGCGCTGCGTCCCGGTCGCGTCCGGTCGAGACGAGTGCCGATTCGTTCCCAACGTGTACCGCGTCAACCACCGCGTCGACGGCGTCGAGGTCGTCCTCTCCGAGCGACCTCGGTTCTTCTCCGGAGCCGACCCGCTCGTCAAGCTGCTCGAGGACGAGGGGACATGTCACGGGGCTCGCGTCGGCCCCTCGACCCCCGCGATCTGCGTGCACGACGCGCTCACCGAGCTCCATCGGCCGGGCGTGCCGATGTGCGGCGACGCGCTGCTCCCGATCCCGGACTGAGCATGCGGTGGCGGGCAGCGACGATCGCGCTGGTCGCGGGGCTCCTGGCTGGCTGTCTCTCGCGCCACGATCGTGACGGAGCGCTCGACGCCGACACCGGCGCACAGCTCGACGCTGGCCCGCGGCCCGACGCCGGCCCCTGGCTCGACGATGCGATGGCGGCCGACGGGATGAGCCCGCCTCGCGATGCCGGGTTCGAGCCCGAGGAGTGCCTTCCGCCGTCCGATCCGCCGTGCTTCTGCTACTCGGAGTCGCGGCGACCCTCGGACAACATTTGCATCACCCCGCGCGCAGTGGAGGTCGAGGTGTGCGACGTCGGCTACGGCTGCCCGGTCCCCGGTTGGCTCTGCAACTACCTGCCTGGCGAGAGCTTGGGGCGCGAGCCGAGGCGCCTGCACGGGTTCTGCACCGAGCTCGCGATGTGTGCCTGGCTGCGCGAGCGCGAATGGACGCCGCGCTGCTACTACGACGACGGCACGCCCCACGAGACGGGGGAGCTCATGCGCACGGCCTGTCAGGAACAGGACATCGGCCGCGCCATCGTCTGCGGCCCCGAGTGCGGGGTGTGCGCCGGCGGTCGCGTGTGCGTGGGGCTCTCCGAGCGGTCGGGCATCGGGCTGTGCGTGCGCGGCGTCCCCGGCGACTCGCCCGATCGGTGCGGCGAGGGTTACCCGAGCTGCCCCGGCGACTGGGGCTGTTTGGGGTTCGTCTTGCCGGACGGCGTCTCGCTCGCCAGTCAGGCGAGCGTGTGGCACTCGTGCGTCCCGCGCGACGCGTGTGACGATCTCGCGGGGCGCTACCCCGAGCGCTTCTACTGCCTTCGCTGACGCGGACCATGCGCCTGGACGAGGGAGCGCGAGCGGCACGCCCGTGCTCGGCGGCGGCGAGGGAGCTGTCGAGCGCGCGGCGCAGCGCGTCGTCGCGCGCGACGCAGGTGGAGGAAGAGCCCGCGGATCTCGGCTTCGGCGTCGGCGATGCGTCCGTGGGCGAGCGCGACCGCGCGGAGCGCCGCGAGGGCGCGCGGCGCCTGGGCGGGCGAGAGATCGAGGGGCTTCATCGACCCGGACCCGCGCACTGCGTGAGCGTGTCTCTCGAGTCGAGGCATCGTCTGCATGAGCTCACGCTGCCACGGGGGGCCTCACGATCGGCGCCACGTCGACTCGCATCCGGCGCCAGGCTCGCGCGAGCCGCGGGCCCTCCCCGCACGAGCGCCCCGACCGTGGCGGAGTCGCCGCGCGCCGAGGAGCAGCCCGACGGCGAACAGCAGCCCGCCCTGGATCGGCGCGGTGCCACCGGCCCAGCAGAGGCACCCGCCGCGGGAGCTGCGCCCTTCGCAGGCCGGCGCCTCGGACGCCAGGACGGCGCCGAGCCGGGCGCAGTACGCGCGATCGTCCGCGCGCGTACCCGACGTGATCGGGACGCGCAGCGCGCCGATCTCCCAATGCTCGGGCGCCTCCCGGCGGTAGTACTCCGCGCTGCACGCGGTGACGCGCCGCGCGTGATGGACGTTGTCGTGGTCGTCGAGGCCCTCGTCGAGGCGAAACACCGGATCCACCGTCATGTCCCGAGCCCGGATCGAGGTGTAGAGCCGCGTCAGGTACCGGTGCCGGTGGACGAGGTCGTGCGCCTCCTGGCGTGGGGTCGTGATCTCGGCGTCGATGCGAGCCATCAAGCTCACCGGGTCGAACAGCGCGGGCTCGCCGCAGTGATCCGTCGAGCCGAGGAAGAGGCAGTCGTAGTAGCTCGCCGGGCTCTCGGCGCGGTCCGCGGGTGGGTGGACGTAGCGCTCGAACAGCTCGAGGAGCCGTGGCTCCGCGCGATAGCCGCGCGCGCTCAGGGCGCGGATGAGCTCGGCCGGATCGGTCTCCCCGGCGAGGTCGTTCACCGAGGGCAGCGCGAGCGAGATCGCCGGCGTCGGCCCCGCGTAGTCGCGCGCGAACGCCTGGCCGCCGAGCTCGTCGATCGCCGCGTCGAGCATCGGGCGCCAGCTCCGGCTCGCGGTCCAGAGGTCGGGGTCGGTCGGCTCGAGCTCGACGAGCGAGTAGTTCGCGGGCGTCGCCTGCATCCGGCCGAGGAAGTAGGTCACGATCGGCAGGCGCGGGACCGTCGCGATCGCGGTGAGCCGGAGCGGCAGACACGCCTCGCGCGTCGGCATCCGCAGGACGACGGGCTGGATCACCCGCGTGTTGGCGTTGGACCGGAGCCGCAGCGCCACGAACACGTGGCCCGCGGCCGCGTACGGCTCGAGCAGTGAGGCGGACATCACCGGCACGTCGTAGGCGTTGTGGCGGCGCCGAGGACGACCGTGTCGTACGGCCCGATCGGGCCCTCGGAGAACACCATCACGCCCGGCTCGAACGCGCTGTCGGTGCGCACGCCCGCGTCGCGCACCTCGGGCGCCGACGCGTCGACGAACCCGCCGGTCCACGGGTCGCTCATCGTCGGGCCGCCGAACCCGCAGCCGCTCGAGTCGTACGCAGGTGCGCACGAGGACTCGTGGACGCACGCGGGCGTGGGGCGACAGGTCCCCTCCGTGATGGTCTCCGTCACGAACGTCGGCGCGGTCACGCGCGCGAGCTCGTCGAAGAGCGCGTCCGCGCCGATGGAGATCTCCGGCGGCGCCACGACCGGGAGGATCCACGCGAAGTCGTCGTCGTCTCCGGCGTAGTCGACGCGGACGGCCATCGTGAGGGTGCCGTCCTCTTCGAAGGCGTAGACGATGGACTCGGCCGCCTGATCGATCGGCGCGCTCGAGCAGAAGAAGCCGCCGCAAGCCGACGCCGCGCGCGGCGTCGAGGACAACACGAGCACCGCCGTCACAGTGAGTACGCGAGACATCGAGCACCTCCCCCAAGCGGGACGACCCCGCATCGGGCGTGCCACCGACCGCCGGAGCGCACCCGCGTCCGTCCGGCACGACCTGGCACTCCGATGTGAAGCAGGGCCACACGTCGCGCGCGGTGCTTCGAGCTCAAGGGGTGGTGCCGTGCTCGGCGGCGGCGAGGAAGCTGTCGAGCTCGCGGCGCAGCGCGTTGTAGCGCGCGAACGCGTCGTCGACGCTCGGGTCGCGACAGAGCGCGAGGTAGAGCGCGAGCTCCGTCTCGCGAGGCCAGTCTTCGCCGACGTCGGCGAGCTCCACGCCGAGCGCCGCGAGCCGCGTCGCCGCCAGGGACACGACGAGCGCGGCGCTCGTCACCTCCGCGCGCGCGCGCGCCGCGAGCCCTGCGCGCACCAGCGCGCCGCCGGGGAGCGCGTCGAGATCAAGCCCCATCGCGCGCCTCGACGAACCGCAGGAACCGGGCGCGGAGCGCGCCCGCGTCGAGCGCCGGGTAACGGACGAGGCCCGGCTCGATCGCGTCGAACGCTTCTCGCAGCGCCGCGGTCGTGACGTGACCGCCGGCGAGCATCGCGTCGACGTCGGCGAGGTCCCGCTCGTGCCCGCGCGCGATCTTCGCGAGCGCCTGTCCGCGCAGGTCGTAGTGGAAGAAGCGGACCCCTCCGTGCTCCTCGATGAAGACGCTCCCCTCGCGCCAGCCGGGAACCGGCGGGAGGAACAGGTCCGGCGAGGCGAGCTCGACGTTCACCGCGAGCTCCTGCTTGAGCCGCGCGATCGCGTCGAAGACACCCGGCGGCTCGGGATCGAGCTTCAGGTCGACGTCGACGGTGCTCGCGCGCCAACCGAGCAGGAGCGCCGTCGCGCCGCCCGTCAAGAAGACGTCGCCGGGGCCGCGCGAGCGGCGGCCGAGCTCGCGCAGGAGCCGATGGATCTTCTCGGCGTCGACGGGGGGTCGCACGCGCGAAGTCTATCGCGCGCGCGCCGAACGAGCCGCACGGGCGTGGCCCGGTCTGCTACCGTGTCGCGCCATGCCGATCGCACGCGCCACGCTCGAGACGTTCGTCAGCCCCGACGACCTGAAGAAGGTCATCCTCGACTTCGAGAGCTACCCCGAGTTCATGAAAGAGGTCGCGCGCGTCGAGGTGCTCGACCGCTCGCCGAGCGCGATCACCGCGCGCTTCCACGTGCACGTGAGCTTCGCCGGGTTCGACCTCGACTCGAGCTACACGACCCGGTACGCGATCACGAAGGACACGATCACGTGGGAGCTGGTCGAGTCGGACTCGATCTCGAAGATGAGCGGCCGCTGGGCGCTGACCGAGACGGACGACGGCGAGTGCAAGGCCGAGTACGAGGCGGAGGTCGAGACGAACCTCGCGATCCCGCCCGAGGTGCAGGCGGCGTTCGTCGAGGAGAGCCTGCCCAAGCTGATGGAGGCCTTCCGCGACCGCGCCGAGGACCTTTGAGGCGGTGATGGAGCTCGTCGACAAAGCCCGCGACGTCCTCGATGGGCTGCACGAGACGATGCAGCGCGCCGAGCCGCTCGTCGACAAGACGATCGACCTCGTCGACGCGACGCTCGGCCTGATCGGCTCGACGCGGCAGCTCATCGGCAAGGCGAACGACACGCTCTCGCGCTGCGACGCGATCCTCGACAAGGGCCCGGACCTCGCGGACCAGCTCGGCGAGCTGCTGCGCGCGCAGACGGAGCTCGCCCGCGCGCGGCTGCGCGAGGACGGCGCGAGCGAAGGCTGACGCGCGCGGCGGTCACGACCCATGCCCGCCCACGGGAGCGAGCGGACGGCGCTTGCCGCGTCCCATCCAAGAGACTAGTTTTTTCATGGCTGAACATGTCGAAACCTGGGTTTCCCACGACAGGACTACGATGAGCCGCGAATCTCAGATCTCTGCCACCATCTCGGAGGCCACGAAGGAACGGCTCGACCGGTTCACCGAGAGCCACGGACTCAAGAAGAACTACGTGGTGGAGCAGGCATTGCTCTATTTCATGGACGCTCGCCGCGAGCTGCCGGACGAAGCCCTCCTGCCCGCTCGCCTCGTCATCGAAGACGATGCCTTCGACCGCATCGCCAAGCTGCTCACCCGCTCGCCAGCGCCGACGGACGCGCTGCGGGAGCTGATGCGTGGCCAGGACGATTGAGATCCGCCCGCTCGCCAAGGACGACGACCGCAGCCGCTTCTCGTGCGGCCAGCCCGATCTCGATCGCTTCTTCGAGCACTACGCCGGCCAGAACCAGTTCACGTTGCGCCTGGCCGTCACCTACGTGGCAGTCATCGAAGGGGGCATCGTCGGCTTCGCGACGGTCGCGGCGTCGTCGATCGAGCGTGCGCACGTACCCAGCCCTCGCCTACGCAAGCGTCTCCCCGCATATCCGCTCCCGGTCTTGCGCCTGGCCCGCCTGGGCGTCGACACGCGGGCCCGCGGGCTGGGCATCGGCAAGGCCCTGCTCCGCTACACGCTGGCGCTGGCGGTCGAGCAGCGCGACCGCACCGGCGGCGTCGGTGTGGTCACCGACGCCAAGGTCGGCGCCGTGAGCTTCTACCGCGGGTTGGGGTTCGTGCCGCTCGAGGGCGTGCGCGAGGGTCTCTTGCACGGCGAGCCGACCCCGCTGTTCCTGCCCATCGACACCATCGCCTCCGCCTCGCAGCGCTGAAGCGCGCGCCATCGACGGCCTCGCGGGCTGCGCGTACGCTGAGGAGCGTGCGGTGGTGGTCGGCCGTGGGGCTCGTCACGCTCGCGGGGTGCGAGCCCGGGACGGTGGACCTCGCCGTCGACCTGCGCACCGACTTCCTCCCCGGGATCGAGTTCGTCGCGGTGCGGACGGAGCTCGGAGGCACCGGCGCCTCCACCGAGCGGGCCGCCCTGGGTGACCGATCGTTCTTGACCGGAGCGCGGGTCGCCGAGCTGAACGGGCTCGCCCCGGGGACACACTTCGTGCGCCTGACGTTGGTCGACGGGTTCGGCGATCCGGTGGCGGAGCGGCCCTTCCTCATCGAGGCGCTCTCGTCTCGTGCGGTGACGGTGGTGGTGAGCCGGAACTGCGCGGGGCGGACGTGCCCGTCGGGCCAGACCTGCTTCGGGGGTCAGTGCGCCGACGAGCGCTGCCTCTACGACGAGCCGGGGTGCCCGCGCGAGTGCGCGATGGCGTCGGACTGTCCCGTCCTCGCGGCGTGCGCGATCGCGCGGTGCGAGGCGGGGATCTGCCTCTACCGCGCCGACGACACGGCGTGCGACGCCGGCACCTACTGCCGGCCCGAGTGCGGCTGCATCCCGCTGCCGCCGAGCCCGGGCGACGCGAGCGCGCCCGACCCGCTGCGCTTCTGTGGACCGTGCAACGAAGATTGCACCCGATTCGCGAACGGTACCGGCGCGTGTGTCGAGGGCGCCTGCGTCCTCGTGGCGTGCGCGCCGGGCTTCCGCGACTGCGACGGCGACCCTTCGAACGGCTGCGAGGCCCGACCGGAGTGGACCGCCGAGGGCGGCGGAGACCACTGCGGCGACGACTGGGCGCCCGAGGACGGCGACGTGCTCGGCGGCGCGCACCGGCGCGTCGGCCGCTTCTTCGTGCGCGAGGACGTGACGGTCAGCGTCATCCCCTTCGACGGCGCCGGAGGTGGCGAGCTCTCGGTCGCCGCCGAGACGATCGAGGTCCTCGGCCGCATCGACGCGACCGGCCGCGGAGCGATCGGCGGCGACGGCGGCGGGGGCCGCGGCAGCGGCAACCCGTACTGCGGCGGCGATGGCCAGCGCGGGAACCCGGGGACCGGCGCGTTCGGCGGGACGCCCGGCGTGGGCGGGCGCGGGCACGGCGGCAACGACCAGAACGACGCGGGGTGTCGCAGCGCCAACGGCCGCGCCGGCGACCCGGGCGGCGCCGGAGGCTACGCCGCGCCCGGCACGAACGGCGACACGAGCGAGGACGACGACGTGTGGATCGGCTCGGGCGGCGGCGGCGGAGGCGGCGGCGGCGCGGGCTCGCGCTTCGGCAGCAACAACAACTTCCCCGCCGGCACGGGCGGCGGCGGGGGCGCCGGCGGGCGCGGCGGCGGGTCGATCCGGCTCGAGGCGCGGGGCGCGCTGCGCATCACCGGCGCGATCGTCGCGCGCGGCACGGTGGACGGCGGCGACGGCGGCGTCGGGCGCGGACCGTCGGGGTGCGACCGCTACCAGAACCCCGGCGGCGGCCCGGGCGGCCGAGCCGGCGAGCGCGGCGCGAGCGCGGGAGGAGCACGCCGCTGCATCGACCTCTCGAGCTGCGGGGGCGGCACCGCCAACACCTGCGGCGGCAACGGCGGCGCGGGCGGAGCCGGCGCGGGAGGCGGCGTGCTCCTGCGCGGGCGCGAGGTGGTGATCGCCCCGGGCGCGATCGACCTCCGCGGCGGCCGCGGCGCCGACAACGGGGGGTCGCTGAAGGTGCGCTACGCGTGCGCGCTCGACGCCGACGGCGACGCGCTCTCGGTCGGCCGCTACGACGCGCGCGCCACCGAGCCGTGTCGTCCCTGACGCGCAGCCCCGACCACCCAGGCTCGATGCCACTCAAGGCTCGGCGGTATCGCTCGACGAGAGCAACAGCTCGGCGAACCGATCGGCACCGGAGTGTTGGCGGCCGACGGCGTCGAGCAGCGCAGAGCTGCTCCGCGTCTCCGGAAGGCGCCACTCGGGGCGGCCGTCCTCGTCGATCAGCTCGATCGCCGTGGCGTCGATCAGCTCGTACTGGTCTTCCTCGTACCAGTACACCCAACGATGGCCGTAGACCGCCACGCGCCAACGATCGAACACCGTGACGTACGCGGGAGTGGTCGGCGCTTCGCTCGGGGAGCGCTGGACGCGCGCGTCGGTCGTCCAGGTCAAGCGGCCGTCACGGGTGCGCGCGGTCAGCTCCGCGACGACGCCGTCCCAGAACGCCTCGTCGCGCGCGCTCGGGTCATCGATGGTCATCGGGGCTTCCTTGCGAGAGGACCTCGGCGCGTGACGACGCGCGCTGCCACGCTAGAGCTCGCTCATAGCGAGCCCGGTCCTTCGCGTGACGGGCCCGCGTGACGCTCAGCAGGAGGCGCACCTGCTCGGGGGGTCGCGGCGTCGGCCGGCCGTGCGCGTCCGTGAACCGAGCGTCGAGCCACGCGTGCTCCGTCTCCTCGAGGCCAACCCAGAGCTTATCCATCGCGTCGCGAAGATCGTCGGCGAGCGGATCGTCGTGGTCGTCGAGATCCATCATCGCGCGCTCGAGCGCGAGGTACGCGCGCAGCCGCCCGCTCAGGGCCATGCGCGCCTCTCGGCACCCGGGGTCATTCCGCGAAACAGGTCCACGTCCGGATCGTGCGGCGCGAGGTCGCGCTCGTCCACGCTCGCGGTCGTGAAGGGTGGGGCGAGGTCTGCTCACGCGGGGAGCGACTCGGCCCGGTCGTAGATGCGCGCGAGCGCGAGCGGCACGCCCGCGAACACCACCTCGCCTTCGGGGCCGACGTCGACGAGCTTCCAGCTTCCGTCCGGCTCGCGCGAGAGCCGCGTCACCACACCTCCTCGACCGTGGGGCACTGCCGGGACTGGCCGTCGGAGTATCGCGCGGCGTCCCCCGCGGGCCAAGCCGCGGTGCCAGCGGGCGGCTGACGGGGCGGAGCCGGGGTGCTAGCAATCGGCCCGTGAGCGATTCCGCAGAGACGCCGAGCTTCCTCTCCCGCCTGTTCCTGGCCTGGGTGGCCTACTTCCGCACGCTCTTCGACGGCGAGTTCGCCGCCGGCGTGGTGCGGCTGCGCGCGGGCCAGCCCGCGCTGCCGCCGCCCCGGGAGCTCGACGCGCCGAAGAAGGTGGAGGAGAAGCAGAAGCCCGAGAAGAAGAAGAAGGCCAAGCCGGCGCCGGTGATCAAGGAGGCGGGGCCGGAGGCCGCGCTCCAGCTCCTGGGCCTGCTCCAGCGCGAGGGGCGCTTCATCGACTTCCTCGAGGAGGACCTCGGCGGCGCGTCCGACGCGGACATCGGCGCCGCCGCGCGGGTCGTCCACGACGGCTGCAAGAAGGCGGTGCGCGAGCACTTCACCATCGCGCCGATCCACGAGCAGGAGGAGGGCGCGCGCGTGAGGGTCGAGGCGGGCTACGACGCGCACACGCTGCGGCTGACCGGCAACGTCGTCGGCGAGCCGCCGTTCGAGGGCGAGCTCGTGCATCGCGGGTGGCGCGTGACCGACGTGCGGCTCCCCAAGATGAGCGAGAAGCACGTACCGGACGTGCTCGCGCCGGCGGAGGTCGAGCTCTCGTGAGCGAGGCGAGCTACGCGGTCGGCATCGACCTCGGCACGACGCACTGCGCGGTCTCCTACGTCGACCTCGACCTGAGCGAGGGCGAGACCGTGGCGCAACACGTCTTGCCGATCCCCCAGGTGGTGGCGCCGGGCACGATCGAGGACCGCGCGCTGTTGCCCTCGTTCCTCTACCTGCCGGGACAGGGCGAGCTCGCCGAGGGTGACCTCACGCTGCCGTGGGACGCGGCTCCCGCGTACGGCGTCGGCGAGATCGCGCGCGCCCTCGGGCAGAAGACGCCGATCCGCGTGGTCTCGAGCGCCAAGAGCTGGCTCTGCCACGGCGCCGTCGACCGCCTCGCCCCGATCCTGCCGCCGCACGCGCCCGAGGAGGTCCAGAAGGTCTCGCCGCTCACCGCGAGCATCCTCTACCTCGAGCACCTGCGCGACGCGTGGAACGCCAAGCACCCCGACGCCCCGCTCGACGAGCAGGACGTCGTGATCACCGTGCCCGCCTCGTTCGACCCCGCCGCGCGCGAGCTCACGGCGGAGGCCGCGCGCGAGGCTGGGCTCGAGCAATTCGTGTTGCTCGAGGAGCCGCAGGCCGCGCTCTACTCGTGGATCCAGGGCACCGACGGCGCGTGGCGAGAGCGCGTCTCCGTCGGCGACGTGATCCTCGTCGTCGACGTGGGCGGCGGCACGACGGACCTCTCGCTGATGGTCGTCGCCGAGCGCGAGGGCTCGCTCGCGCTCCAGCGCGTGGCCGTCGGCGATCACATCCTGCTCGGCGGCGACAACATGGACCTCGCGCTCGCCGTGAAGGTGCGCACCAAGATCGAGGCCGAGGGCGACCGGCAGCTCGACGCGTGGCAGCTCGGCGCGCTCACGCACGCGTGCCGGGCAGCCAAGGAGACGCTGCTCGGCGACGCCTCCGTCGAGCTCGTGCCGATCGTGGTGCCGAGCCGCGGGCGCAAGCTCGTCGGCGGCTCGATCAAGAGCGAGCTCACGCGCGCCGAGGTCGAGGAGCTGCTCGTCGAGGGGTTCTTCCCGCGGGTCGCGAGCGACGCGCGCCCGGCCGCGCGCCCGCGCGGCGCCCTCACGCAGCTCGGCCTGCCGTACGCGCAGGACGCGGCGATCACGCGGCACCTCGCGGCGTTCTTGACGCGGCAGCTCGGCGCCGCCGCCGAGGTCGAGGGCTTCACCCCGCGCCAGCCCGAGGGCGCGACCTTCCTGCACCCGACCGCGATCCTGTTCAACGGCGGCGTGTTCGAGTCCAAGCTCCTCGAGGCGCGCGTGACCGCGCAGATCGGCGCGTGGCTCGAGGCGGACGGCGGCGCGCCGGCGCGCGTGCTCGAGGGCGCGCGGCTCGACCTCGCGGTCGCGCGCGGCGCCGCGTACTACGGCTACGTCCGGCGCGGCCGCGGCGTGCGGATCCGCGGCGGCACCGTGCGCAGCTACTACGTCGGGGTCGAGGCGGCGATGCCCGCGGTGCCGGGGATGGCGCCGCCGATCAGCGCGATCTGCGTCGCGCCCTTCGGCATGGAGGAGGGCACGCGCGCCGAGCCCGCGCCGCAGGAGCTCGGGCTCGTGGTGGGCGAGCCGGTGAGCTTCCGCTTCTTCGGCAGCTCGGTGCGCCGCGACGATCAGGTCGGGACGTTCCTCGAGCGCTGGCGCGATGACGAGCTCGAGGAGCTGCCCGAGATCCAGGCGACGCTGCCCGCGGAGGGCCGGACCGTCGGGGACGTGGTGCCGGTGCGCCTCGCCGCGGCGGTGACGGAGGTCGGCGTGCTCGAGCTCGAGGCGATCCCGCGCGCGGGCGCGGAGCGCTGGAAGGTGGAGCTCGACGTGCGCGCAGGCGATCAGGGGTGAGATGAGCAAGGCCAAGGAGTCACGGTTCATCGTCGGGATCGACCTCGGCACGACGCACACCGTCGTCGCCTACGTCGACACGCACCGCGGGCCGGGCGCGCCGATCGAGGAGCTCGCGATCGAGCAGCTCGTGGCGCCCGGCGAGATCGAAGCGCGCCCGCTCTTGCACTCGCTGCGCTACCACCCGGCCGGCGGCGAGCTCACCGACGACGACCGGCAGCTCCCGTGGCACCCACGCGGGCTCGCCGGCGTGCCCGAGGGCGTGGTCGGAGAGCTCGCGCGCCAGCTCGGCGCGAAGGTCCCCGGTCGCCTCGTCGCGAGCGCCAAGAGCTGGCTGTCGCACCCGAACGTCGATCGCACCGCGGCGATCCTCCCGTGGGGCGCGCCCGAGGACGTGCCGAAGGTCTCGCCGGTCGGGGCGAGCGCGTCCTACCTCGCGCACGTCCGCGACGCGTGGGACCACTGTTTCGAGGACGAGCCGCTCGACAGCCAGCAAGTCGTGCTGACGGTCCCCGCGTCGTTCGACGAGGGCGCGCGCGCCCTGACGGTGCGCGCCGCGCGCGAGGCCGGGCTCGGCGCCGTCCGGCTGCTCGAGGAGCCGCAGGCCGCGTTCTACGACTGGCTCGGCCGGCACGACGCCGACATCGAGGCGCTCGTCGCGAAGATGCACCTCGCGCTCGTCGTCGACGTCGGCGGCGGCACGACCGACCTCACGCTGATCCAGGTCGAGCTGCGCGAGAGCGGGCCGCGGCTCACGCGGGTCGCCGTCGGCGACCACCTGATGCTCGGCGGCGACAACATGGACCTCGCGCTCGCGCACGACGCGGAGGCGCGGCTCGGCAGCGCCGAGAAGCTCGGCGCGGGGCGCTTCACGCAGCTCCTCCAGCAGTGCCGGCTCGCCAAGGAGCGCCTACTCGAGCGGGACGCGCCCGACGCCGTGAAGGTCACGGTGCTCGGCGGCGGCCGCAAGCTCATCGGCGGCTCGCTCTCGACCGAGCTCGAGCGCGCCGCGGTGCACGAGCGCATCGTCGAGGGCTTCTTCCCCGCCGTCGGCCCGGACGCGCGGCCCGAGCGCAAGCGCGGCGCGATCGTCGAGTTCGGCCTGCCGTACGTGGCGGACCCGGCGATCACGCGGCACGTCGCCGCGTTCCTCGAGCGGCACTCGGACGTCGCGCGCGAGGCGTTCCCGACCGGCTCGATCCCGGACGGCGCGCTCGCGGTGCCCGACGCGGTCCTGCTCAACGGCGGCGTGTTCAAGGGCCACGCGCTCAGCGCCCGCATGATGGACGTGCTCGGCGCGTGGCGCGGCGGCGAGCCGCCGATGGCGCTCGAGAACCCTGCGCCCGAGCTCGCCGTCGCGCGCGGCGCCGTCGCCTACGGGCTCGCGCGCCGCGGCGTCGGCGTGCGCATCGGCGGCGGGTCGGCGCGCAGCTACTACCTCGCGCTCGACGGCGGCGAGCGCGGCGTGTGCCTGCTGCCGCGCGGCGCCGAGGAGGGCGAGGAGGTCGTGCTCAAGACGCGCAGCTTCGCGCTCAAGCTCGGCGAGCCGGTCCGCTTCGAGCTCGTGTCGAGCACCGGCGAGGCGGTCCTGCACCGGCCGGGCGATCTCGTCGAGCTCGGCCCCTCGTTCCGCGCCCTGCCGCCGCTCGCCGCGGTGCTCGAGGACGAGTCGGGCGCGTCCGGCAAGACCCTGCCGGTGCGGCTCTCGACGGCGCTGACGGAGGTCGGCACGGTGGAGCTCGAGTGCGTCGCCGCCGAAGGCGCGGCGCGGCGCTGGAAGCTCGAGCTGCTGCTGCGCGGCGAGGCGAGCGAGGGGGTCGCCGCCAAGAAGGTCACGCAGCTCCACCCGCGCTTCGAGGAGGCCACGGCGCGGATCCGCGACGTGTTCGGCAAGAGCTCCGCCAACGTCGAGGGCGCCAAGCCGGTCAAGACGCTGCGCGCGGGCCTCGAGAAGACGATCGGCGCGCGCCAGAGCTGGAACACGCCGCTCTTGCGCGAGCTCTTCGGCGCGCTGCTCGCGGGCCTGAAGCGCCGGCGCCGCAGCGCGGACCACGAGCGCGTGTGGCTCAACCTCACCGGCTACTGCCTGCGGCCGGGCTACGGCTACCCGCTCGACGACTGGCGCGTGAAGCAGCTCTTCGCGATCTTCGATCAGGGGGTGCAGTTCGCCCCCGAGGCGCAGGTCTGGAGCGAGTGGTGGACGATGTGGCGCCGCGTGGCCGGCGGGCTCGACGCCGAGGCGCAGGTCCGCGTGCTCGACACGCTCGCGTGGTACCTGCACCCGCCGACGAAGCGCCCGCGCGCGCGCCCGAAGGGCCCGAAGATGCTCGGGTACGACGACATGGTCCGGCTCGCCGGCTCGCTCGAGCGCGTGCCCGCCGCCCGCAAGACCGAGGTCGGCGGCTGGCTCGCGACCCGGCTCGCGCGGCACGACGAGGGGGACTTCTCCTATTGGGCCCTGGGTCGGATCGGCGCCCGCGTCCCGTTCTACGGGAGCGCCCACGAGGTCGTCCCGCGCGACGTCGCGGCGGGCTGGCTCGAGCAGGTCCTCGCCGCCGACTGGCGCGAGAGCGAGAACGCCGCGTTCGCGGCGACCGTGCTCGCGCGCATGAGCGGGGATCGCGAGCGAGACCTCGACGACGCTCTGCGGGCGCAGGTCGCGGCGCGCCTCGAGGCGATCTCGGCCCCCGCGAGCTGGGTCGCGATGGTCCGCGAGGTGACCCAGCTCGAGGAGGCCGACGAGCGCCGGTTGTTCGGCGAGAGCCTGCCGCCCGGGCTCGTGCTCTTGGACTGACGGGGCCCCGACCTTAGCAACGGGCTTGACGAAAACGCCCTCCGCCCGGTTCAATGCGAAGCCCGACCGAAGCGAAAGAGGAAGACGCCCGCCCTCGCGGGCGAAGAGGAGCCCATGTTCGCAGTTGTCATCACGGAGAAGGGTGGCGCCCAGAGACGCCTCGACTTCGACAAGAACGAAGTCACGATCGGCCGCGTCCAGGGCAACGACATCATCCTGCCCAAAGGCAACGTGTCGAAGCGGCACTCGCGGATCGTCCTCAAGGACAACCGCTTCATCGTCGTCGACCTGAAGAGCACCAACGGCACGTACGTCAACGGCCGCAAGATCACCTCGCCCTTGGTCGTGAAGGCGGGCGACAAGATCTACATCGGCGACTTCATCCTCACCCTCGAGGAGGGGCCGGGGGGCGCCGCGAGCGCCGGGCCGGACGTCTCGCCGATGCCCGCGCCCGCGCCGATGGCGCCGCCCGCGCCCGCGCCGGCCCCG
>JAHBWG010000130.1 GCA_019637095.1 Sandaracinaceae bacterium
GCAGCCGGCGCTCCCGGCTGCGCCGAGCAGGGTGACGAGGAGCACTCCGTTCGAACTGGTCGGTGGCGCGTGAGCGACGGACGCTGGCGCGACGGGCGCGGGCGCTGCGCCCCAGCCCCGGGCGGGCGGCGCGGCGGGGCGCGCGAGCCTCCGAGCGCGCCCGCCAAGCCGGCGAGCGAGACGCCGCGTGGCGCCGAAGGCCCGCCCGTCGACGCTCCACCCGCAGGGACGCGCGCGCCGTCGGCCTGGGCGGCGCCGCAGCGGGCGCACGCGCCGTCGAGCCGCTTCTGGTGGCTGCCGCAGTATCCGCACTGCCAATCGGGCCCGGCGCTCGCCTGCGCGAGGAGCGCGGGGTCGGTGATCGTGGGCGCCGACGCGGTGTCGTCGGGCATGATCCAACGCTCGCTCGCGTCCTTCGGATCGCCGCACCGCTGGCACTTCTCGTGACGCCCGAGGTTGCGCTGCCCGCAGGCGGAGCACACCCAGTGCATCTCGATCTTCCGCTCCACGCGCGCCAGGGTAGACCCCGCTGTGAGGCCGCGCGATTCCCATGGCGGCGCGGCCCGCTATACTTCGCGACCCCCATGCCCCGGAGGCTCCCGTGATCGAGGAACGGCTGCAGTCCGCGTTGACGTTCGACGACGTCCTTCTCCTGCCCGGATACGCCGACTTCCTGCCGGCGAACGCCGACGTGCGCACCCAGCTGACGCGATCGCTGTCGCTGAACATCCCCATCCTCTCGAGCGCGATGGACACCGTCACCGAGTGGCGGACCGCGGTCACGATGGCGCGCGAGGGCGGGCTCGGGATCATCCACAAGAACCTCACGCCGCGCGAGCAGGCGCACGAGGTCGCCAAGGTGAAGCGCGCCGAGAGCGGGATGATCCTCGACCCGGTCACGATCGCGCCGGGCACGACGCTGCAGCAGGCGCGCGAGATCATGCGCGAGCACGACATCAGCGGCCTGCCGGTGGTGCGCGACGGCGTGCCGATCGGGATCCTCACGAGCCGCGACATCCGCTTCGAGAAGAACCTCGCGCAGCCCGTCGATGGCCTGATGACGCGGGAGCTCGTGACCGTGCCCCCGGGCGTCGCGCAGGAGCGCGCGAAGGAGCTGCTCCACGAGCACCGTATCGAGAAGCTGCTCGTCGTCGGCGAGGACAAGCGCCTCGTCGGGCTCATCACGATCAAGGATCTCCTGCAGGCCGAGCGCTATCCGACCGCGATCAAGGACGCGCACGGGCGCCTGCGCGTGGGCGCTGCGATCGGCGTCGGGCCGGACCGCGCGGAGCGCGCGGCGGCGCTCGCGGACGCGGGGGTCGACGTGATCGTGATCGACACGGCGCACGGGCACAGCAAGGGCGTGCTCGACGCGGTGCGCGCGACCAAGGCGGAGCACCCGGCGATCGAGCTCGTCGCGGGCAACGTGGCGACCGCCGCCGCGACCGAGGCGCTGATCGACGCGGGCGCGGACGCGGTGAAGGTCGGCATCGGGCCGGGCTCGATCTGCACGACGCGCATCGTCGCGGGCGTGGGCGTGCCGCAGATCACCGCGATCGCGGAGTGCGCGAGCGTGGGGAAGCGGCGCGGCGTGCCGATCGTGGCCGACGGCGGCATCAAGTACTCGGGCGACGTGGTGAAGGCGATCGCCGCGGGCGCGAGCGTGGTGATGATCGGCAGCCTGTTCGCGGGCACCGACGAGAGCCCCGGGCAGCTCGTGCTCTACCAAGGCCGCACCTACAAGAGCTACCGCGGGATGGGCTCGCTCGGCGCGATGCGCAAGGGCAGCAAGGATCGCTACGGGCAGGCCGAGGTCGAGGACGCGGGCAAGCTCGTGCCCGAGGGCATCGAGGGGCGCGTCCCCTACCGCGGCCCGCTCGGCAAGGTGGTCTACCAGATGGTCGGCGGGCTGCGCGCGGGGATGGGCTACACGGGCTGCCGCGACATCCCCTCGCTGCAGGAGAACGCGCGCTTCATCCGCCAGAGCCCGCAGGGGCTCCGGGAGAGCCACGTGCACGACGTGGTGGTGACCGAAGAGGCGCCGAACTACCGCGTCTGATCGCGGGCCCCGGTGACCCCGACGTCCGCGCGTGATAGATCCGCGGCCGCGATGGCCCGGAGCACCGTTCTCATCCTCGACTTCGGCTCGCAGTACACGCAGCTCATCGCGCGGCGCATCCGCGAGCAGCACGTCTACTGCGAGATCCAACCCTGCACGATCGAGCTCGACGAGATCCGCGAGCTCGCGCCGAGCGCGATCGTGCTCTCCGGCGGGCCGGCGAGCGTGTACGAGGAGGGCGCGCCCTCGGTCGACGCGGGCGTGTTCGACCTCGGCGTCCCGATCCTCGGGATCTGCTACGGGATGCAGCTCTTCTGCCGCGCGCTCGGCGGTCGCGTGGAGCCCGCGGCCGAGCGCGAGTACGGCGCGGCGCGGATCGAGGTGGTGCACGGGAGCGGCGTGCTCGCCGCCTTCGAGACCGGCGCCGAGGTCGAGGTGTGGATGAGCCACGGCGACCGCGTCGCGGCGCTGCCGGAGGGCTTCGTCGCGCTCGGTCGCACCCCCAACGCGCCGTTCGCGGCGGTGGGGAACGCGGAGCGCAAGATCTACGGCCTCCAGTTCCACCCCGAGGTCGTGCACACGCCCGCGGGCCCCGAGATCCTCGGCGCGTTCCTCTTCTCGGTCGCCGGCCTCGTGCCGGACTGGACGCCGGGCTCGTTCATCGAGGAGTCGATCGCGAAGATCCGCGCGCAGGTGGGCGAGGGGCGCGCGATCTGCGGGCTGTCCGGCGGCGTCGACTCGTCCGTCGCCGCGATGCTCGTGCACCGCGCGATCGGCGATCGGCTCACGTGCATCTTCGTCGACAACGGCGTCCTGCGGCTCGGCGAGGCGCACGACGTGGTGAAGATGTTCCGCGACCACTTCCACCTCCGCCTCGTGCACGTCGACGCGTCGGCGCGCTTCCTCGAGGCGCTCGCGGGCGTCACCGACCCCGAGGAGAAGCGCAAGATCATCGGGCGCGTGTTCATCGAGGTGTTCGACGCCGAGGCGAAGAAGATCGAGGGCGCGCGCCACCTCGTGCAGGGCACGCTCTACCCGGACGTGATCGAGAGCGTCTCGTTCAAGGGGCCGAGCGCGCTCATCAAGACGCACCACAACGTCGGCGGGCTGCCGGAGCGGATGGACCTCGCGCTCGTCGAGCCGCTGCGCGAGCTGTTCAAGGACGAGGTCCGCGAGGTCGGCGCCGCGCTCGGCATGCCGCACCACGTGCTCTGGCGGCACCCGTTCCCGGGGCCGGGGCTCGCGATCCGGTGTCTGGGCGAGGTCTCCGAGGAGCGGCTGCGCATCCTGCGCGAGGCCGACCACGTCTGGATCGACGAGATCCGGCGCGCCGAGCTCTACGACCAGATCTGGCAGGCGTTCGCGGTGCTGCTGCCCGTCCGCACGGTCGGCGTCATGGGGGACTACCGGACCTACGAGTACGTGGTGGCGTTGCGCGCGGTCAGCTCGCGTGACGGCATGACCGCGGATTGGTCGAGGCTCCCCGACTCGTTGTTGGCGCGTGCGAGCAACCGGATCATCAACGAGGTGCGCGGAGTCAACCGCGTGGTCTACGACGTGTCGTCGAAGCCCCCGGCCACGATCGAGTGGGAGTGAGGGCGTGAGGGCGCGGATCTTCGTCGCGGCGGCGCTCGCGCTCGCGCCGGGGTCGGCGCGGGCGCAGCCGCCAGAGATGCAGGTGCCGTGGGCCGACGTGGCGCCCGCGCGCGCCGGCGACGTGATCCAGACCGCGGCGCTCGGTGTGCCGGACGAGCGCATCGGCTCGTTCGTCGCGCGACGGGCCGCCGCGCGGGACGCGGCGCGGCGCCGCGCGATGGAGGCGCTCCACGCCTACGCGGACGCGGCGCTCGCCGCGGTGCGCGCCCACCCGCGCGAGGCGAGCGCGGTGCACGAGGCGATCGGCCGCGCGGCGCGGGTCGCGGGCGTCCGCCCGCTGTCCGACGGCGGCGCGGTGGTCGTGGTGGAGGTCCCCGTCGGCGCGCTGCGCACGGCGTGCGGCCGCGCGGGGTTGCCATGGGTCGGCTGACGCGTCGCGCGCTGCTCGCGCTGTCGCTGCTCGCGCTGTCCGCGTGCGGCGGCGCGCCCCGCGCGCGGGAGCAGGCTCGCGTGCAGTTCTCCGTCGAGCCGGCCACCGCCCGCGTCTACGTGGACGATCGCTTCGTCGGCGCGGCGGTGGTCCTCGCGCGGCGCCCCCCGCGCTTCGCCCCGGGCCGCCGCCACTTCACGGTCACCGCCGACGGCTACTTCCCGCACGACGTCGAGGTGGATCTCCCGAGCGGCACCACCACGATCCGCCTGCGCCTGCGCCCGATCCCGCCCTGATCCGAGGGTCCGCGCGTGGTTTCGCGACCGCGGACACCGCCCGCGCGCGTGCTCTCCCGTGCGGCGGTTCGAGGCCTCTTCGCGGGTGTCCTTTCTTTGCGCATCGAGCGGTGCCAGGCTGTGGAGATGCAGCGGAACCTGGGATGGGCGGCGGCGTTGCTCGCGGGCGCGCTGGTGGTGGGGTGCTCCGACGACGGCCCGGGCGAGGGCGACGGCGGGCTGGACGGGGCGGTCGGGCTCGACGCGGGCGCGGGCGACGCGGCGACCGACGACGGCGGCGGGCGTGCCCGCTGCGGCAACGGCGTGCTCGAGGAGCCGGAGGAGTGCGACGAAGGGGGCGCGAACTCCGAGGACGGACTCTGTCTGCCGGACTGCCGGTTCGGGTGCGGCGACGGCCGCGTCAACGCGGTCGAGGCGTGCGACACCGCGATCGCCGAGGGCGAGGACGGCGCGTGCCCGACCTCGTGCGACGATCCCGATCCGTGTGTGCAGTCCGTGTTGACGGGGGCGGCCTGCGAGGTCGAGTGCGATCGATCGATGATCACCGCGTTCGTCGCGGGCGATGGCTGTTGCCCGAGCGGCGCGACGATCGCGGACGACCCGGACTGCGGCGCCGTCTGCGGCAACGGGATGCTCGAGTCCGGCGAGCTGTGCGACACGGCGATCGCCGCGGGGAGCCCCGGCGCGTGTCCGACCGCGTGCGACGACGGGGAGCAGTGCACCACCGACACCCTGGAGGGCGCGGCCTGTCGCGCGCAGTGCGCCCACGCGGACATCACCGCGCCGATGAACGGCGACGGGTGTTGTCCGGCGGGCGCGACGCCCACGAACGACGACGACTGCTCCGCGAGCTGCGGCAACGGCGTGCTCGACTCGGGCGAGCGCTGCGACACGGCGATCGCCGCTGGCGCGGCCGGCGCGTGCCCGACCTCGTGCCCCCCGAGCGGCGACGCGTGCATGCCCGCGCGCCTCGCGAACGCCGGCACGTGCGACGCGGAGTGCAGGACGAGCGCGATCACCGTGCCGATGGACGGCGACGGGTGCTGCCCTGCGGGCGCCAACGCGAACACCGACGCCGACTGCATGCCCGTGTGCGGCAACGGGGTGCTCGAGATGGGCGAGGAGTGTGACGACGGCGGCACGATGGCCGGGGACGGGTGCGACGCGATGTGCCGCCGCGAGCGCGCGGACCGCACCGCGTTCCGCATCGAGACGCTCGCGCTGCGCGCGCCCCACCTCTACGCCCGCGTCATCATCTGCGCGGACGTGACGAGCCAAGTGAACAACGAGCTCACCTCCTCCCTCACTACCGCCGACTCCGACGGGAACCTCGGGCTCAGCATCGCCAACGTCTTCCGCCCGCTCGATCAGCGCGCCGCGAGCACGCCGCTCGAGATCACGTTCCCCGACTGCACCGCGCCGGCGTCCTCCACGACGTGCACCCTGCCGGCGGGCGAGATGCCCATCGAGTCGACCGCGCGCAACCAGTCGTCCGGCACCTGCCTCGCCCCGCGGCCCGGGACCTTCGCGACCTACTCGCCGGCGATCACCAGCGCGACCGCGGGGACTGGTCAGTGCTACGCGAGCGATGAGGAGACGCTCTCGTTCGATCTCGGCGGCGTGACGATCACGCTCCAGAACGCGCGCATCGGCGCGACCTATTCGGGCCTGCCCGCGACGCGCCTGATCAACGGGCTCGTGAGCGGCTTCATCGACGAGGCGACGGCGAACGCCACCGTCATCCCGGACAGCGTCGCGGTCGTCGGCGGCCGCCCGCTCGCGTCGATCCTCCCGGGCGGCACCGGGAGCTGCCGCGCGGGCGGCGGCACGTACCCGTCGCTCGGCCCCGACGGCATGACGCGCGGCTGGTGGTTCTACCTGAACTTCACCGCCCGCGAGGTCCCCTACCGGGTGGAATGAAGGACGAGGGGTGCGAGCACCCCTCGGGCGCCAGCTCATCGCAGCGGGTCGCCCAGGCGCTCGTAGTTGCGCAGCATGTGCATCGCGTTCTTGTAGCGCCGCCGATCGTCGACCTCGATCGCGCGGCGCAGCCAGTGGATCGCGTCGGGCGTGAGCTTGCGGCGCATGCGCGCGAGCCCGGGCGGCGGCCAGCGGTAGGGCCAGCGCGGGAGCGCGCCCGCGAAGATGCGGAAGAACAACAGGCCGAGCGAGAACACGTCGGAGCGGAAGCTCGGGTGCCCCATCGCCTGCTCGGGCGCGATGTACCCCACGGTGCCCGAGCCGGAGCCGATGATCTGCGTCTTGGCCGCGATGCGCGCGAGGCCGAAGTCCGCGAGCATCGCGTGCTCCGAGTCCACGAGGATCACGTTCGACGGATTGATGTCGCAGTGGATCACGCGGCGGCTGTGCGCGTACGCGAGCGCCTCGAGCACCTGCTCCGCGATCGCGACCGCGCGCTCGTTCGAGAGCCGCCGCGTGAGGCGCCGGTAGAGGCTCTCCTCGCCGAGCGGGTACGCGATCACGAGGTGCTCCTCGATGATGTCCGCGTTGCGGATCGGCAGGATGTTCGGGTGGTCGAGCCGCACCGCGACGCGCACCTCGCGCAGGAGCTGGTCGCGCGTCTCCGCGTCGACGCGCGCGTTCGGCACCTTGAGCGCGACGTCGCGCCCCTCGATCGTGTCGCGCGCGCGGTAGACGACCGCGAATCCGCCGGCGCCGAGCTCCTCGAGCAGCTTGTACTTGCCGAGCATCTGCCCTCGCCGGAATCGGGAGCGCGCCATCGCGAAGAGGATACCGAACCGCGGCGTTCGTGCGCCGACTTCCTCTTGCCAGCCTCGTCGCGGTGGGGTCGAATCGGCGCCTCAGGGGATGATCGAGCGCGCCACCGTCCGAGTGCGGCCCGGGAGCTTCGAGCCCGAGGCGCACTTCTATCCGCGAGTGCTCAACGCGCAGATCCACCCGCTGGTGCGCTACTTCCTGAGCCTCGACAACGAGCGCATCGCCGCGCGCTACGCGCACCTGCACCCGATGGTGCCCATCGAGGCCGTGCGCGAGGTGCTCGCGTCGCGCACGACGCACTTCCGGTGGGGCGGGGCCGATCTGTTCCACGCGGCCGATCCGCAGGGCGGCCGGAAGATGTACGTGATCGAGACCAACTCGTGTCCGTCCGGGCAGAAGTCGATCCCCCGCATGGAGGAGGGACAAGAGCAGGGCGGCTACCGGCGCCTGCTCGAGGACGCGTTCCTGCCGATGCTGCGCAAGCGCGGCCTGCCGACCGGCGCGCTCGCCGTCCTCTGGGACAAGAACCCGATGGAGACGAGCGGCTACGCGGCGGTGCTCGCGGATCTCACCGGCGAGGCGGTCTACCTCGTGCCGTGCTTCGACGGGGACCCGGACCCGCCGATGCGGCTCAACGAGCGGCGCACGATCGAGATCCGCACCCCGGAGGGTGACTGGCTCGAGGTGCGCGCCGCGTTCCGATACGTGACGCAGCGCCCCTGGAACCGCATCCCGCCGGTGTCGCGCACGATGGTGTTCAACCCGGTGGTCGTCTGCCTCGCGGGCGGCCGCAACAAGATGCTCGCGGCCAAGGCGTACGACCTGCACAACGCCAAGCTCGCGGACGCGCACCTGCGCATCGAGGTGCCCGAGACGATCTGGGACGTGAGCCTCGCGGAGATCCCGCTCTGGGTGGAGCGAATGGGCGGCTTCGCGGTGGTGAAGAACCCGTACTCGAACGCGGGGCAGGGCGTCTGGACGATCACGTCGCCGGGCGAGCTCGACCGCGTGCTCGAGATGGACCACCGCTACGACCGCTTCATCGTGCAGCAGCTCATCGGCAACGTGGGCTGGAGCAGCCGCAGCCGGCGCGGGCCCATCTTCCACGTCGGCACCGTGCCGAACAAGAAGCACCAGACGTTCGTCGCGGACGTGCGGTTCATGGTGGGCTGCGGCCCCGACGGGTTCTTCCCGTGCGCGATCTACGCGCGCCGCGCGCGCGGGGCGCTCGAGTCGAGCGCGCCTGCCGACTCGTGGGACGTGCTCGGCACGAACCTCTCGATCAAGCACCAGGACGGCAGCTGGGGCACCGAGTCGGAGCGGCTCGTGCTCATGGATGCGCGGGACTTCAACCGCTTGGGGGTGGGCCTCGACGATCTCATCGACGCGTACGTGCAGACGGTGCTCGCCGTCTCCGCCATCGACTCGATGGCGTGCCGGCTCGTCACCACCAAGGGCCGCTTCGGCCGCAAGCTCTTCGCGTCGATCAACCCGGACGCCTCGCTCGTCGCCGAGGTGCTCGCATGAGCGAGCCGCGGCACGTCGAGCGCCTCGACCTCGACGAGCTGCCGAGCGGGCGACCGGTGCGGCTGTGGCTGGACCTGGTGCACGACGCGATGGGGATGCCGCTCGCGATCCCCGTGATCGTCGTGCGCGGCCCGCGCGCCGGCCCGGTGTTCGGAATCACCGCCGCCGTCCACGGCAACGAGCTCAACGGCTTGCCCGTCATCCACCGGCTCGTCGAGCGCCTCGACGCGACCAAGCTGCGCGGCACGATCGTCATGGCCGCGCCCCTCAACGTGCCGGGCTTCCACCGTAACGCGCGCCGCTTCGTCGACCAGCGCGACCTCAACACGATGTTCCCCGGCCGCGCGGACGGCCACGCCTCGCACGTGTTCGCGTTCCGCCTGATGGACCGGCTGGTCCGCCACTTCGACTTCCTCGTCGACCTGCACACGGCGAGCTTCGGTCGCGAGAACTCGCTCTACGTGCGCGCGGACATGCGCCACCCGATGACCGCCAAGCTCGCGAAGCTCGCGAGGCCGGAGATCATCCTGCACAACCCGCCCTCGGACCGGACGCTCCGCGGCGCGGCCGCCGAGCTCGAGATCCCCGCGATCACCGTCGAGATCGGGGACCCGCAGGTGCTGCAGCCGAAGTACATCAAGCCGACGCTCACCGGCATCCGGAGCATGCTCGCCGCGGTGGAGATGCTCCCGAAGCGCACCGTGGCGTCCGGTCCGGCGCCGATCCTCTGCGACTCGTCGCGCTGGATCTACACCGACTTCGGCGGGCTGCTCTCGGTGACGCCGCAGCTGACCGACCGCGTGCGTCGCGGCGATCGCATCGCGCGCCAGCGCGACGTGTTCGGTGACGTGGTGCGCGAGTACCACGCACCGTTCGACGGCGTGATCATCGGTCGCAGCACGAACCCGGTCGGGCAGACCGGCGCGCGCATCGTGCACCTCGGGCGCCTGACGGAGAGCCTGCCGCCGCCCGCGGTCGAGGCGTGGGCGGAGAGCGCGGAGGACTGATGCGGCTGCTCGCCCTCCTCAACGGTCGCGCGGGGCTCAAGCCGGACCACACCACGACCGCGATCGTCCGCGAGGCGGCGCGGCGCCACGGGCACGGCTACGTGGCCGCGGTGAACGACGTCTCGCTCACCGAGGACGGCGACGTCGCCTTCGGCGCGCGGCGCCTCGACGCGAGCCTGCCGAACACGCGCGAGGCGCTGCGCGGGCTGCGGACGCGCGCGAGGGAGACGGTGCTCAGCGGCGACCTCGACGCGCTGATCGTGCGGACGAACCCGGGCCGCGACCGGGCGCGGGCGCTGCTGCACGAGACCGCGCTCAACCTGTGCCGCATCGCGCAGCTGCGCGGCGTCGTCGTGCTCAACGATCCGAGCGCGCTGCCGATCGCGAGCGACAAGTTCTTCCTCACGCACCTGCCCGAGTCGCTGCGGCCGCGCATGATCGTGAGCCGCGACGCGGCGCGGCTGAACGCGTTCGTCGAGGAGGCCAAGGGGCCGACCGTGCTCAAGCCCATCTTCGGCACGCAAGGCCGCGCGGTCTTCCGCGTGACCGGCGGCAGCGCCAACCTCGCCGCGCTCATCGAGGTGCTCGTGGGCGACGGGTACGTGATCGCGCAAGACTACTTGCGACGCGCGCTCGAGGGGGACCGCCGCGTGATCGCGCTCGAGGGCAAGCTCCTCGAGGTCGACGGGAGGCCGTGCACGGTGCGGCGCGTCCCGCACGAGGGCGAGTTCCGAAGCAACGTGCACCTCGGCGGCACGCCGAAGAAGGGGGAGCCGACCGCCGCCATCCTGCGCGCGGCGAGCTCGATCGCGGAGATCCTCGCGGAGCACGGGATCTGGATGGCCGGGGTCGACATGGTCGGCACCAAGGCGGTCGAGATCAACCTGCGCAGCCCCGGGGGCATCCTCGAGGCGGCGGCCTTCGAGGAGGTCGACTTCATCGGGGCGATCGTCGACTCGATCGAGCGCCAGGTCGCGGCCGCGGGCGCGGGGGCTCGGCGCGCGCCCCGACCTTGAGTACCATGGGCCCGCCATGCCCCGGACCGCCGCCGCGCTGATCATCGGGAACGAGATCCTCACCGGGAAGATCCGCGAGGCGAACGTGTACGTGCTCGCCCGCGAGATGCGCCTGCTCGGGGTGAACCTGCGCCGCGTCGTGGTGTGCAGCGACGAGATCGACGTCATCGCGTACGACCTGAACGCGCTGCGCGAGGCCCACGACTTCGTGTTCACGAGCGGCGGGGTCGGCCCGACCCACGACGACGTGACGCTCGCGGCGGTCGCGACCTCGTTCGAGCGCCCGCTCGTGCGCTGCGCCGAGATCGAGGAGCTGCTGCGCGGGTACTGGGGCGATCGCATCACGCAGGAGCACCTGCGGATGGCGACCATGCCGGAGGGCGCGCGCCTGCTGACGAACGACGAGATCCGCTGGCCGGTGATCGCCATCGGCAACGTGTACGTGCTGCCCGGCGTCCCGCAGATCTTCGAGGCGAAGCTGCGCCTCCTGCGCGAGGAGATCGGGGCCGCGACGCCCTACGTCTCGCGCGCGCTCTTCACGAGCGCCGACGAGGGCGCGATCGCCTCGCTCCTCGAGGCCGTCGAGGCGGCGTACCCGAGCGTCGCGATCGGGAGCTACCCGCGCTGGCGTGACGAGCGCTACAAGGTGAAGGTGACCTTCGACGGGCTCGACCCGCGGGCGGTCGACGACGCGCTCGCCTCGTGTCGCGCGGCGATCGGTGAGGACCGCGTCGTCGCGGTGGAGTGACCCCGCGTGGCTGCGTCGCCCGATCCGCTCCCGCTCCACCTCCCGCGCCTGATCGGGACGGCCGCGCTGTCCATCGGCGCGCAGGTCGGCGGCGTCGTGGTGCTCCTCGGGCAGATCCTCGCGCGCCTCGTGCCGCCGCGGCTCGACCGCGCCGAACTCGTGCGCAACCTCCACAAGATGGGCGTGCGCTCGCTCCCCATCGTGTCGGTCACCGCGCTCTTCGTCGGCGCGATCATGGTCATCCAGGCGGCGCCGCTCGTGACGCGCTTCAACGCGAAGGAGATCGTCGGCTGGGGCGCGGGCTTCGCCACGTTCCGCGAGGTCGGGCCGCTGCTGATCGCGCTGATGTTCAGCGGCCGCGTCGGCGCGAACAACACCGCCGAGCTCGGCACGATGGTCGTCACGAGCCAGATCGACGCGCTGCGCGCGCTCGCCATCGATCCGATCGGCTACCTCGTCCTGCCGCGCGTCCTCGCGATGGTGCTGATGCTGTTCGTGCTGACGGTGATCGGCGACGCGGTCGCGCTCGGGGGCGCGATGGTCGCCGCCAAGGTGCTGCTCGACGTGGACCCGCGCGCCTTCCTCAACTCGCTCTTCCTGCTCCTCGACGAGTGGGACCTCCTGACGGGCCTGATCAAGAGCGTGGTCTTCGGCCTGATGATCGCGCTGACGAGCTGCCAGTTCGGGCTCGGCGTCACCGGCGGCGCGCCCGGCGTCGGCCGCGCGGTCAACGCGTCGGTCGTCGCCGCCGCGAGCGGCATCTTCATCCTCGACTACTTCTCCAGCTTCCTCCTCGGATGAACCTCGTCACCGCCACCGGCGCCGCCGTCGTCGAGATCGTCCGCGACGTCCGCGACATCCTGCGGATGGGCGCGCGGACGCTCGCGTTCGTGATCAAGGGCAAGAAGGACCGGCGGATGATCGTCGAGCAGATGCACCAGATCGGGAACCGATCGGTCTTCTTCATCTCGGTCACCATGGGGTTCATCGGGATGATCCTGGTGTTCCAGTCCGCCCTTCAGGCGCTGCGCATCGTCCCGGACCTGTCGCTGCTCGGCGCGACCTTCGGCGAGATCCTCGTGCGCGATCTCGGCGCGTCGATCGGCGCGATGATGCTCGCGACGCGCGTCGGCGCGGGGATCGCGGCGGAGACCGGCTCGATGGTCGTGACCGAGCAGGTCGACGCGCTCCGCATGTGCTCGGCCGACCCGGTCGAGTACCTCGTCGTCCCGCGCTTCCTCGCGTCGATCGTGATGACGTTCTGCCTGCTCATCTGGGGCACCGGCGTCGCGTACGTGAGCGGCATGATGACCGCGCACGTCGTGTTCGACGTCGGCTACCAGACGTTCGCGAACTTCATGCTCGTCGACACGGGCGACGTGGTCGTCGGGCTCACCAAGTGCCTCGCCTACGGCACGGCCATCCCGATCGTGAGCGCGCAGCGCGGGCTCGCGACCTTCGGCGGCTCCGAGGGCGTGGGCTGGGCGACGACGAGCGCGGTGGTGAGCTCGTCGCTCGCGGTGATCGTCCTGCAGTTCGTGATCTCGGCGGTCGGCTACTTCGTGTTCCCGGGGTGAGCGTGAGCATCCGCTTCGAGCACGTGAGGAAGGCGTTCGGCGACAAGGCCGTCCTCGAGGACGTCGGCTTCGAGGTCGGCGACGGCGAGTGCTTCTTCATCATCGGCGCGTCGGGCGTCGGCAAGAGCGTGCTGATCAAGCACCTCGTCGGGCTGCTGCGCCCCGACGGAGGCTCGATCTACCTCGACGACGAGGAGGTCTCGCGGCTGTCGGAGCGCGACCTCTACCCGGTGCGGAAGAAGTGCGCGATGGTCTTCCAGAACAGCACGCTGTTCGACTCGATGACCTGCGCCCAGAACGTCGCGCTGCCGCTGCGCAAGCACAAGGGGCTCGGGGCGAAGGCCGCCCACGTCGAGGCCCTCGAGCGGCTCGAGACGGTGCAGATGCGCGAGTTCGCCGACACGTTCCCGGCGGAGCTCGGTGACGGGATGCGCAAGCGCGTCGCCATCGCGCGCGCCCTCACGCTCGAGCCGCGCTACGTGCTCTTCGACGAGCCCACGACCTCGCTCGACCCGGTGAGCGCGCGGCGCGTCGACCAGATGATCCGCCGCCTCTCGGACGAGCTCGGCGTGACGAGCATCGTGGTGAGCCACGACCTCACCAGCATCTTCGGGATCGCCGACCGCATCTGCATGCTGTACAAGGGGCGCGTGCGGCTGCTGGGCACGCCCGAGGAGTTCCGGCGGACCGACGACCCGGTCGTCGCGCAGTTCATCCACGGGCGCGCCGAAGGGCCGATGGAGGTCTGACCGTGAAGGGGGTCTCGCTCGAGGCGAAGGTCGGGCTGCTCGTGCTCACCGCCGCGATCGTCCTCGGCGCGTTCCTCTTCATCCTCGGGGGCGTGAGCTTCGAGGACACGTTCTCCGTCGAGGTCGACTTCGACAACCCCGGGAGCGTCCAGCCCGGCGCCGCGGTGCGGATCGGCGGCGTGAAGGTCGGCACGGTAGAGAGCGTCACCTACCTCGGCCGCCGGCTCGATCCGGCGACCGGCCGCCGCGCGCTCGTGCGGATGCGCCTGTCGATCCACGAGCGCGTGCGCGACACCATCCACGAGGGCTCGCTCTTCTACGTCACCTCGCAGGGCGTGCTCGGCGAGCAGTTCGTCGCGATCGATCCGGGCGATCCCGAGGGGCCGCTGCTGGACACGTCGCGGCCGTACGTCGGCGTCGACCCGCCGCGGCTCGATCTCGCGCTCGCGCTCGGCTTCGAGGTGCTCGAGATGCTGCACGACGCGGTGCGCGACAACCGCGACGACCTCGGCGCGCTGTTCGAGGACGTCGTCGCGCTCGTGCACCAGCTGCGGTTGCTCGTGACGGACAACCGCGGCGACCTCGACACCATCGTCGGCAACGTGCGCACCCTGAGCGAAGAGGGGATCACCACCCTGCGCAGCGCGCGCGAGGCGTACGTCGACGGGGAGCGGCCCCGCCGCATCATGGCCAACGTCGACCGCACGGTCGCGGTGGTGAGCCGCGAGACGCCCACGCTCATCCAGGACGTCGAGCGCGCCACCCGCGGCGTCAACGACGTGCTCGACACCTTCGGCCCCGACCAGCGCCGCCAGATCCAGACGACCATCGCGAGCGCCGAGCGCATCGCGACGAGCGCGGAGGGCGCGGTGAACGAGGCGGGGCAGATCGTGCACGGCATCCGCGAGGGCCGCGGTACGGTCGGCGCGCTGCTGATGGACGAGGAGATCTACGACGACCTGCAGGAGCTCATCCGCGACCTGAAGCACAACCCGTGGAAGTTCTTCTGGCGCGAGTGAGCGCGCGTTACTCGCCGGCGTCTTCTTCGTCGGGTCCCGCGTCGAACCCCGCGTCGAAGCCCGCGTCGAAGCCCGCGTCCATCGGCGGCGGCCCGGCGTCGAAGCCCGCGTCCATCGGCGGCGGCCCCGCGTCCGTGCCGGGCGGCCCCGCGTCGAAGCCGGCGTCGGGGAGCGGCGGGCCCGCGTCGAAGTCGGGCCCCGCGTCGGGCGGGTCCTCGCCCGCGTCCGGGCGCGCCGCGTCCTCGCGCTCCATCATGGCCGCGTCGCGTGAGGGCACGACGCCGCCCTCGAGCCCGGTCAGGTCGGTCGAGCAGCGGCCGAGCACGCACGCGAGGCCGGGCTGACACTGGGCCGCGCGCACGCACGGTCCGTCGGCCGGTTGGAGCGGGGCGGTCTCGCACGCGGCGAGCGTGACGAGGGCGGCGGCGAGGAGGGCGCGTCTCACGTCGACGAGCGTACGCCCGGACGAGGAAGGACCCAAGCCCCCCCGGCGCGCGGGAGTCGGAGCGGTGCCCGCGACGGCGGGCAGAACCGCTAACCCTTCGGAAACGCGCAGCGTTCGGAGGCCCCCGCGTTGACACTCCCGAGCCGGAGTTGCTACCGTGACGGCGTCCCTTCCGGTACCCTGCGCGCGCCCGTCAACGCGCCTCCCCCACGAGTGATCCGACCATGAGCGACCAAAAGGAATCCTCCGTCCTGTTCAACCTCAAGGAGCTGATGAACCTCGAAGAAGAGAGGATTCATCACGAGGAGGAGGAGGACCGCCGCAAGCAGGAAGAAGAGCGCGCGCGGATCGAGGCGGAGGAGCGCCGCAAGCGCGAAGAGGCCGAGCGCAAGATCCGCGAGGCGGAGGAGGCGAAGGCTGCGGAGGAGCGCCGCAAGCGGGAAGACGAGGAGCGGCGGATCCGCGAGAAGGAGGAGCGCGAGCTCGCGCTGCGGCTCGAGGCCGAGCGCAGGGCGCGTGAAGCGGAGCAGCAGCGGCTGCTCGCGCACGAGCAGGAGCTCAAGCGCATCGAGGCGCAGCGCGCCAAGGGCGTGCCCGCATGGGCGTTCGCGCTGATCGCGTTCCTGGTGCTCGGCGCGGGCGTCGGGGGCTACTTCGGGCTCATCGCGCCCTACCTCGAGACGCGCGCCCGCGAGGCGGAGCTCGCGCGCGCTGCGGCGGATCGTCAGGCCGCCGAGGCGGCGGAGCACGCGCAGCGCGCGGCGACCGCGCGCCGCGCCCA
>JAHBWG010000131.1 GCA_019637095.1 Sandaracinaceae bacterium
CCGGCGGCCGCGAGCCCCTCGCTCCACAGCGAGCCTCCGCCGTGGTCGGTGAGCGCGGCCTCCCCCGCCATCCCGGCGCCGGCGGCCACGCCCGCGCCCTGGTCCGCGCCCGCCGCCGCCGCCCCTGCGCCGTGGGCGTCGACCGCGTCGGTCCCCGCGAGCAGCGGTCACGCGGCGACCGCGCTCGACAAGCCGGCGTTCGACTACGACATCGCCGCCGACCCGCCGCGGGTCGGCGCGCCCGCCGCAGCAGGCCGCGCGCCCGCGCCGCCGCCCGCGCGACGCCTCCCCGACGCTCCCCTCCCCAAGAGCGACACCGGCCTCTACGTCGGGCTCGGCGTCGTCGTGTTCCTGATCCTGGCGCTCATCGTCGCGATCATCGTCGGCGTCGCGACCGAGGTCGGCAGCGACGAGCAGGACGACACGACGACCGAGCCGTCGCGCTGACGCCCAGGCTCGTTCGGCGCCCGCGGCTCAATCCCCGTCGGCGAAGTCGATCCGTCCACCGAGGCGCAGGCCCACGTCCGTCAGGAGGCCTCGGCTGACCGGCCCCTCGAGCCCGAAGTACTGCCGCACCCCGAGCGCGAGGCCGACCACGAAGCTCTGGAGGTGCACGCTGAGGTCGACGCCGAGGCGCCAGCCGAGGCCGCCGTGATCGAGCGACTCCGACGCGCGCACGCGCTCGACGTAGCGCGGGCCGTTGGGAATCGCGCCGACGCCCTCGCCCGCGTCCGCCACCACGCCGCTCATCGCGAGCACGCCCGCGAGATGCCAGCGCATGTCTCGGTTGCTCATGCACGGGAACAGCGTCCGCACCGCGACGCCCGCGTCGACGACCGTCGTGCGGAACGCGTGGCCGTCGACGAGCCCGAGCAAGGGCCCCGCGTGGTGCTGCGCGCCGACGGCGACGCCGATCCGCAGGTAGCGACCGAAGCCGCGCGCGTAGAGGCGCGCCTCGCCGCCCGCGATGAGCCCGCTCTCGACGTCGTACCCGTAACCGGCGAGCTCGGCGCCCGTCCCCGTGCTCGAGCGCTCCGCGAGCGCGAGCGGCAGGGTCAGCTCGAGATCGACCAGGTCGTCGGCGCGCGCAGTCGGCGTCGCGAGGAGCCAGAGGGCGAGCGCGGCGAGCGCGGGAGCGTGGTGCGGGTGACGCGTCATGAAGGAGCCTCCTCTCTCGTGGGAGAGACCCTGACTTCCCGACCGACGCCTCACCAATTACAGATCCTCACATCGCCCGCTTGAGCCAGAATCGCGCGCGACGATGACCGATCGCCGAACCGCATGCGGCCTCCTCGCCGCGCTCCTCGCGAGCGCCGCGCTCGGCTCCGCCGGCGAGGTCGCCGCGCAGAGCTGCGCGCTCCTGCCGGGCCTCCCCGAGGGCGGCGCGCCCGCCTCCGCGGCGGAGAGCCGCGCGGCGCTCGACGCCGTCGCGAGCGCGCTCGCGGCGGACGGCGTCACGGTGATCGCGGCGACCGACGCGCGCCAGCGGATGAGCGGCGAGCCCTTCGCCGAGTGCGATCGCCTCGAGTGCGGCGCCGACGTCGCGCGCAGCCTCGGCGTCGACTTCGTCGCGCTCGTGACGGTGTGGGGCCGGCGCGGCCGCGCCGCGAGCGTGGTGGTCGCGCTCGTCGGTCGCGACGACTCGGTCGCCGGCGACGCCCCGGTGGCGGGCGACGTCGCGGCGGCGGCGACGAGCGCGCTCGGCGTCGCGCGCCAGCGCTGGCAGGCCGCGCGCATGGGCTACCTCGTCGTCGAGACGACCCCGCCGGGCGCGCTCGTCGAGGTCGAGGGGCGCGCGATCGGGGAGAGCCCGCTGCGGCACCTCCTCGAGGCGGGCCCGCGCCGCGTGCGCCTCGTCCTCGACGGCCACGCCCCCGTCGAGCGCACGGTGGTCATCCGCCCGAACGCCGAGCTGCCATTGGAGGTCACGCTCGTCCCCGAGCTCGCGACCGCGACCGCGCCCGCCGTGGCGACGACCGACGAGCCTTCGTTCGCGAACTGGCTGCTCGGCGGAGGGCTCCTCGCCGCCGGCGTGGGGCTGCTCGTCCCGCCGATCCACGGCTTCGCGGTCGACGGAACCTGCGTGGGCGAGCCGCCCTGCGAGCTCGTGCACCAGTTCGGCACCGCGAACGGAGTCTTGCTCGGCGTGGCGATCGCCGCGCTCGGTGCGGGCGTCGTCGTCCTCGCGCTGCAGCCGATCCGCGTCTCGGTGAGCGCCGACGCGACGGGCGCGCGGCTCACGCTCGAGGGGAGCCTCTGACGATGCGACGACACGCCCTCGCTCTCGCTGCGTTGCTCGCCGGCTGCACCGAGCAGGTCCCCGCGTGTGCGGACCCGACGCTCCGATTCGACGGAACGCGCTGCGTCGCGGTCGGCGACGGCGGCCTCGACGCGGGGCCGAGCCCGCTCGACGCGGGGCACGACGCAGGCGCGGACGCGGGCGTCGACGCCGGGTGCCCCGCCGGCGAGGAGGCGTGCGGGGGCGCCTGCGTCGACGTCAGCACGAGCGCCGAGCACTGCGGCACGTGCAACACGCCTTGCGCCGCGCCGCGTGCGTGCCGGGCGCGGGCGTGCGTCGACGACCCCGTCGAGGTCTCCACCGCGCCGACCCACACGTGCGTGCGCCGGGCGAGCGGCCGCGTCGCGTGCTGGGGCTCGAACCAGCACGGCCAGCTCGGCGACGGAAGCCTCGAGGACCGGCTCTCGCCGGTCGCCGTGGAGGGCGTGACGGACGCCGCCGCGATCTCGGTGGTCGGCGTCGTGGGCGCGACGCGCGCCGGCAACGGGTGCCTGCGCCGCCGCGGAGGGCAGGTCCTGTGCTGGGGCTACAACGAGCGCGGCCGGCTCGGGGTCGAGGCGCCCGGCGACCAGCCCGCGCCCGCCGCCGTGATCACCTCCGGCGGCGCGCCGCTCGCCGGCGCCGCGCGCGTCGGCGCCGGGTGGACCTACGCGTGCGCGACGGTCAACGACGCGGCGACGCGCCTGCTCTGCTGGGGCCTCTTCGGCACGTTCCGCGCGCCCGCGCCGATCACCGCGGTGCCGACCGCGGGCGAGATCGTGGAGCTGGCGGTCGGCGTGGAGCACGCGTGCGTCGTGGCCGCCGACCGGCGCGCGTACTGCTGGGGCACCAACACGCGCGGCCAGCTCGGCGACGGCACGACGACCCCCCGGCCCACCTCGGCCGCCGCGGTCCGCCAGGGCGGCGTCGAGCTCGGCGGGCTGTCCGGCGTCGCGGTGACCGAGACGAGCGCGTGCGCGTGGCGGACGAGCGGTGTCGTCGCGTGCTGGGGCGACCGCGAGCGCCTCGGCGTCGAGCCGCCGATCGACGACGCCCTCGACGCTCAGGACGTCCCCACGCTCACCGACGTCACGGGCCTGTTCGCGGGCCAGTACGCGAGCGCGACGTGCGCGACTCGCTCGAGCACCGACGAGGTGGTCTGCTGGGGGATCGACATCGTCCGCTCGGTCCGCGACGGCGCGGTCCGGCTCGCGTACACGCCGACCGCGGTCGTCGGCATCGAGGGCGCGAGCCAGCTCAGCGTCGCGACGAGCCACGCGTGCGCGCTCGTCGGCCCCGAGGTGCGGTGCTGGGGCCGGAACGACTTCGGGCAGCTCGGCGACGGAACCCGCGACCCGCGCGCAGACCCCGTCTCGGTCGTGCTCCCCCCGTGAGCGCACGGTGCGGCGTGCCCCGCGCGCACCCCACGACGCGCGATGGCGCCGGTCGCGTTCACTCCGGCAGCGGAGGCGGCCGCGCCGGCTGCGGCGGCGTCGTCCCGCCGCGGCGCGGCGGCGCCTGCGCGAGGATGAACGCGCGCGCGTTGAAGGTGCCGCACTGCCGGTGGTTCCGATAGAACGCCCAGTGCATGTACACGAGCCCGTCGGGCGAGCGGATGTTCGCGGGCGGCTCGGGGAACGGCTGCGCGCCCATCACCGCCTCGAACGCGCCGAGGTCGAAGAGCGTGTTGCCGCTCGTGCCGACGACGGTGACGTGATCGACGCGGCCCTGCGCGTCGACGCCGATCTCGAGGTTGGTGTGCATCTCCGAGTTCGTCCGGAACGTCTCGTCGACCCCGTCGGGCACGCGCGTCAGGAAGCTCAGCGCGAAGCGCTGGTGGATGCGGCGGTGCATCGCGGCGATGTAGCGAGCGAACGGATCCGCGCGCGTGTTGAGCGCGGTCTGGTTGCCGGGCCGCACCCGCACGTCGTAGTTCTCGATCGCGGCGCGGAACCGCTCCCAGCGTTCCTGTCGCGACGCCCCGCGCGTGCGGCTCTGTCGCTGCGCGAGCGCGAGCTCACGCTCGCGGGCGAGCTCCTCCTCGCCGTAGATGGTCGCGAAGTCCGTCCAGCTCAGGCGCAGGTTCGGCGCGCCGCCCCCCTGCGCGGCGCCGCCGCGCGCGGTGCGCCCGCTGCGACCCGCAGGGCCCGACGCGCGCCCCGCCCCCTCGTTGCCCTGCCCTCGCCCGGCGAGCGCGGGGCCGCCCTCCTCGCCCGGGCCGCTCCCCTCGGGGCGCACGGGGACGCGGATCGTGAAGCGGCCGTTCCCGTCGTCGATGACGACGTCACGCGTCTCGAGCGTCTCGCCCCCGCCGCGCGCGCGCGCGCCTCCTCCCGCGGCCTGCCGAGGCGACGTCGAGCCCTCGCTGCCGCCGCGGCTCTCGTCCCCCTCGGCCGCCTCGGCGACCGACGGCGTGCGCGAGGTCGGCGGGGGGCGCGCGCGCGTCGGCGGCTGCGGCGTGAGCTCCGCGAGCGTCGGATCACGCGCGTCGGAGCCCTCTCGATCGCGCAACTGAGCTTGCACCGTCTCGGGGGCGTCCCCCTCCTCCTCCGGCGCCGTCGGCTCGTCCGACGGCGCGGGCTGAGGGGTCGGGTCGTCGCGGTAGGGGTTGCGGATCCGCGCCTGCATCTCCTCCTCGACGCGGCTGTTCTCCTCGGCGAGGTGCTGCGCGTCGGGCGGCGGCTCGACGTTCGGATCGCGCGAGCGGTGCTCGACGGAGCGCAGGTTCTCGGGCGGCGGCTCCGATGGAGGCGGCGGTGTCGGGGCCGCCTCGACGGCGGGCGCGGGCGCCGCCGGCTGCGCCTGGGGTGCGGCCGGCCGGGCCGTGGCGAGCCTCGCACGCGGCGCCTCGCGCGCGCGGGGCCGATCCGGCGCGGGCGGCTCCGGTGGCTCCGGGACGCGCGCCTCGTCCGGCGGCTCGGGCTCGGGCTCGGGGCCCGCGAGCAGCTCGAGCTCGAGCGGCGGCGGCGACGGCGGCTCCGGCCGCTCCCGCTCGAGCATCTTCGACAGCAGCCCGAGACCCACGTAGACCGGCACGTGGATCGCCCACGAGGCGACCAGCGCGATCGCCAGGACGAGCATCGGGGGCAGCGCCGAGCGGGGGGTCACCTGGCCGAAGCATACGCGGCGTTCGGCGGGCGCGCCGCGAATGCCAGTTCACGAACGGACTGCGAACGCGCGTCGACGGTTTCGAACGCGCGACGGGCCCGCCCGCGGCTGCGGACGAGCCCGTCAGGAGGACGAGCGCGGACCGGCGCGGACCGGCTCAGGGCCGGCTCAGGGCCGGACGACCACTCCGCCGCCGCGCGGACCGACCACGCGCACGCCGCCGCCGCGGTACCCCGGGCCACCGCCGCGGTACACCTGGCCACCGCCGCGCTGGCGCACGGTGACGCCGCCGCCCCGGTAGACCGGACCGCGCTGGACCTGGACGCCACCGCCTCGATACACCGTGGCGCGGGGCGCGTTGTAGTAGTGGACCACGCGCCCACCGCGGCCCCAGCCGCCGTTGTGGTAGACGTAGCGGCCGCCCTGGTTGACCCAGCGGGGCTGGACGAACGTGTACCCGGCGCGCGGCTGGACGTAGTGTCCGTCGACCCACACGTACTGGTACCCGTCCCATTCGTAGTGTCCGTCGACCCACACGGCGCCCGCGTAGGGAGCCATGGGGCGGACGGACACGCGGGCCGGCGGTGGGGCGCTCTGGACGTAGACCGTGCCGGGGCGGACGTAGGCGCGGCTCGCGCAGCCGCTGACGGCGAGCGCGGCGACGCCGAGCGAGACGACCACGAGCGATCGTACGAGGTGGGGGGAAGCTCTCATCTCTCGGTAACCTCCAGTCGCGCCGTGGAGCTCACGGCCGGGCTGTGAACAGAACTGAACAAGCCGAGCTCGATTCGTCAAGGGGATGCAACATCGAGTCCATCGTTTCTCGAGGTGTGTGGTCTCGCGTTGTCCTCGGAACGCGGGTGCGTTACCACGGCGCCCATGACCTCGGGCACCTTCCCCGCCGATCGCGATGTCGACGACGAGTCGCGCGCGCTTCTTCAACGCTACGGCTTCGACGCGCCGACCTTCGCGCGACTGCGCGCGCGGCTGAAGGCGGGGAGCGCCGGGCCCGAGAGCAACCGCATCCGCGGAGAGGTGACCCCGCCCGAGCCGGGCGACGTGCGCGACCTACCCGGCCTCGAGACGGAGCGTCGCGACCGCCTCCACGCGCTCGGGCGCGCCGCGATCGCAGCCGGCAAGGTGGGCGTGGTCACGCTCGCGGGCGGGATGGCGACGCGGTTCGGCGGCGTCGTGAAGGCCGCGGTCGAGGCGCTCGACGGCCACAGCTTCCTCGACCTCAAGCTGCTCGACGTGCAGCGGCTCGCGGAGCGCCTCGACGCGCGCATCCCCGTGTACCTCATGACGAGCTTCGCGACGGACGCCGAGATCGCGCGCCTCGCCGCGCAGCGCTCCACGGAGCGCGTCCCCGTCAAGACGTTCCCGCAGTACATCTCGCTGCGCCTCACGCCGGATGGTGAGCTCTTCCACGGCGACGACGGCCGCGTCTCCTGCTACGCGCCCGGCCACGGCGACCTCCCGTACGCGCTCCGCCGCGCCGGCGCGCTCAAGCAGTTCCGCAACGGCGGCGGCGAGCTGCTCTACATGTCGAACGTGGACAACCTCGGCGCGACCCTCGATCCCGCGGTGATCGGGTTCCACCTCGACGCCGGTGTCGCGGTCACCGCCGAGGTCGTCGACAAGCTCCCCGGCGACAAGGGCGGCGCGCCCGCGCGCGTCGACGGAGACCTCCAGATCGTCGAGTCCTTCCGGTTCCCGGAGCACTTCGATCAGGACGGCATCTCGGTCTTCAACACCAACTCCTTCGTGCTCGACGCGGGCGAGCTCGATCACGACTTCCCGCTGACGTGGTTCGCCGTGAACAAGGGGGTCGACGGACGCGACGCGGTGCAGTTCGAGCGTCTCGTCGGGCAGATCACCGCGTTCTTGCCGACCGCGTTCCTGCGCGTCGAGCGCAGCGGGCGGGACGGACGCTTCCAGCCGGCGAAGGATCCCGAGGAGCTCGCGCAGCGGCGCCCGGAGATCCGCGAGCTGCTCCGCGCGCGGGGCGTGCTCTGAGGCGCAGCGTCCTTTGCGCACTGCTCGTGCTCGCGGGCTGCGGCGAACCAGCGGGCTCGACGGAAGTGGGCTGCGCGTTCGGCGAGAGCCACACGCTCGCGGAGTCGAGCGGGCCCGGGTTCGACGGGATCGCGCTCGCCGCGACGGGCGAGGGCGCGTGGCTCGTGTGGTCGGAGCGCGCGGGCGCGTTCGCGCGCCGGCTCGGCGCGCACGGCGCACCGACCAGCGCGGCGCGCCGGCTCGGCCCTGGCTGCGCGGGCGGGGTCGCCGCCGCGATGCACGACGGCGCGCTCCTCGTCGCGTGCCTCGCGCCGGGCGACCGGGATCGGGGGCGCGAGGGCGTGCTGACGCTCCTGCGCGTCGGCGAGCGCGAGCCCGTGGTGCTGGGCCGCACGGGGCCGGTCGGCGCGACGAGCCGCCGGCCGGAGGTCGCGGCCGAACGCGGGCGCGTCGTCGTCGGTTGGCGCGACGCGGACGTCTTCGTCGCGCGCGCACGCGTCGCCGAGCTGGGCCCGAGCGGGCTCGGCGAGGCCCGCGCGCTCTCCTCGGAGGGGACGCTCGCGAGCGCGCCGAGCCTCGCCTTCGTCGAGGGGCACCTCGTGGCCGCGTGGACGGAGTCGTGGTTCGAGGACGGGCGCGCGGTCGGGCACCTCCTCACGCGCCGTGAAGAGGAGCCGCCGCTCCCCTCGCTGCGCGTCGGCGACGTCGACGTGCGCACGCACCTCGCGGTCGACGCGCGCGGCGCCATCGCCACCCTGCGCGACGCGCGCGGTCGCAGCACCCGGCACCGCGCGTTCGCGGGGCGGCTCGACGACGCGCTCCGCCTCGAGGCGCGCGCGCTGCGCAGCCCGGGCCGCGCCGACGCGGACGACGCGCACCCGAGCACCGTGCCGTGCGGCGAGCACCTGTTCGCGATCGCGACGCGCCTCTCGAGCCGCGACGTCACGATGGTCACGCTGCGCCGGCTCGACGCGAGCCTCGAGCCTCGGGAGGCGGAGCACCAGATCTACGAGTACCACGCACGCTTCCCGCAGGCGGTCGCGGTGTGCGTCGAGGGCCGCCTGCTCGTCGCGGTCGGCGAGCAACAGAGCGAGGTGCGCGCGCACCCGCGCCTGAGCACGTACGAGCTCGTGTGCGAGCCGGGGCGCGCGCACGCGCGCACGCCCGGCACCGAGGGGCAGGTGCTGCGCAAGCGCGCGCGCTGACGAGCCTTCACCGCACGAGGCGGTTGCCCTGCAGGCGATAGCGGACCGGACGATCCGACCACGGCAGCAGGAGCGGCTCGGCGCCGTCGTTCGGATCGCGCGTGAACGGCCAGTGGCTCGCGCTCCAGCCGTTCGCACGTCCCGGCGCGATCTCGAGCCGACCACCGCGCGTCGAGACCTCGTTGCGCACGAAGGAAGCGCCGCTCGTGCGAGCCACCTCGACCTGCAGGAGCCGCGGGAAGCCGGCGCCCGCGAGCTGGTGAACGAGCAGCACCTCGCGGCTCACCTCACCGAAGCGCTGGCGCAAGGTGAACAAGAGCTCGGCGCGGCCGTCGCCCGTCACGTCCGCCGCCTCGACGTTCACGACGTCGTCGTCGGCCGGGGCCGGGATGTCGTAGTGCAGCCAGCTCCGGCCGCCCTGGATGCCCGGGCCCACGACCACGAGCTGGCGGCCGTAGACCAGCGCCGTCTCCTCCGCGGCATCGCCCGCGAGGTTCACGCGGAAGCGGAAGCGTGGCCGCGCCCCGCGCGCGACGCCGCGCTCGCGCCGGAACGCGGCGAGGAGGTCTTCTTCCGTGGGTCCGGCCGCCGGCGGCTCGGGGGTGGAGCCCCGGCCCGGGCTCGGCGCAGGCGCGGGCGCGGGCTCGCGGTACGCGGGGTTCGGCTGCTCCGAGGTCTGCGCGAACGTCTGACCGTCCCAGCGATACCTGCGCGCGCGGATCGGGCCCCAGGGGAGCAAGATGGGTTGCGCGTCCGACGCCGGCGCCTCCTGGTAGCGCGCGGCGTCGAGCCCCTCGGCGCGCCCCGCCGTGACCTCGATCTCCGGCAGCGCGCGGCCGCGCCCCGGCACGATGCGCACGCTCGCCTCGATCGAGCCGCCGCGCACCGCCTTGCGGATCTCGACGCCGAAGAGCGGGCGCGGGCGATCGCCGGCGAGCGTGAGGACCTGCCACAGATCCCGCTCGCCCTGCTCGTTGCGCTGCCGCAGGACCAGCACGAGCTCGGCCTTGCCGCTCCCGGTGAGGTCGCGCAGCGTCGCGCTGCGCACGTCGCCGCCGTGCGCGACGGGCAGCTCGTGGAACGCGTAGCCGCGCCCCTCGCGGTAGCCGGGGCCCGACACGACGAGGAAGCGGTCGACGACCACGACGCGCTCGTCGCGGCCGTCCTCGGCGACGTCACCGCGGAGGTCGTGCGCGGGGCGGGCCGCGCCCAGCCCCCGGCTCGCGAGGAACTCCTCGAGCACGCCGCTCGTGCCGCCGGCCGGCATCAGCGGGACGAGCGCGTCGGGCGGCACGAGGGCCGGCTCCGCGACGACGACCGGGCGCGACTCGCTGTCCACGTCGCGCAGGCGGATCGTCGCGCGCGCGGACTCCCACCGCGCGCCGCCGGGGATCGCGGAGAACGGGAGGAACGCCTCGAGGACGTAGCCGGAGCCGCGCGCGCGAGGCCCTTCGACGACGCGCGCCGCGCTCAGCGGGCTCGGCGCGGCGCCCGCGCGCGTCGCGAGGCCCGCGCTCGCCGCCGAGCGGCCGCTCACCCCGGCGAACAGGTAGATCTCGGAGAAGTGCGTGCGACGGCCGTCCGGGATCGAGAGGGTGAGCAGGATCGCGTCCTCGCGCAGACCCGGCCGCGCGGTCCGCACCAGCCGATCGTCGCGCACCTCGGCGGCGACGTAGAGCCCGGCGCGGTCCGCGCCGAGCGCGAACCGCATCGAGCCGCCCTCCCCCTGGCCGACCTCGGTGAACGTCGCGCCGCGCCAGTCGCCGAGCGCGCCGTCGACGCGGATCTCCTCGACGTCGTGCACGCGGATGCCGGCTTGGGCCGCCGCCGTCGCCGGCAGGGCCGCCAAGAGGAGCGCGAAGAACCGCATGGCGACGGGGCGTTGTACCACGCGGCGGTTCGACGCGATCCGGCGGAGAATGTTCGCGCGCCCCGCGCGCTTGCGCGCGCCCGGGTGCCACCGCAAGATCGTCGCGCCGTGTCGAGCCCCCTCCCCGACCCCATCGCCCGGCTCCCCGGCGAGTGGGAGGAAGCGCTCGCGGCGTGGGGCGAGCCGCGCTTCCGCGCGGCGCAGGTGTTCCAGTGGATCCACGCGCGCGGGGTCCTCGACCCGGAGGCGATGACCAACCTCCCCAAGCGCCTGCGGGCGCGTCTGGCGGAGGAGGGGCTCGCGCCGCCGCTCGCCCTCACCGCCCGCCACCGTGCCGAGGACGGCACGCAGAAGCTCCTCTTCGCGCTCGGTGACGGGCGCACGATCGAGTCGGTGCTGATCCCGCAGGGCGCGAGCGGCGTCGAGGATCCGATCGGCGGCGAGGAGCCCGAGCCGGGCGCGCGGCCCTCGACGCAGTGCATCTCCACGCAGGTCGGGTGCGCGATGGGCTGCGTCTTCTGCGCCTCGGGCATGGCCGGGCTCAAGCGGCACCTCGGCGCGGGCGAGATCGTCGCGCAGGTGCTCGCGGGGCGCGCGCTCGTCGGCGAGGGCGAGCGCCTGCGCAACCTCGTCCTGATGGGGATGGGCGAGCCGCTCCACAACTACGACGCGGTCGCGCGCGCGCTGCGGCTCTTCTTCCACCCCGAGGGGATCGGCCTCGGCACCCGGCGCGTCACCCTCTCGACGAGCGGCCTCGTCCCCGAGATCGATCGGCTCGCGCGGGACTTCGGCGGCAAGGTGCAGCTCGCGATCTCGCTCCACGTGCCCGATGACGCGCGGCGCAGCGAGCTGATGCCGATCAACCGCCGCTACCCGCTCGCGACGCTCATGGACGCGCTGCGGCGTTATCCGCTGCCGCCGCGGCGACGGATCACGATCGAGTACACGCTCGTGCGCGGCTACAACGACGCGCTCTGGGACGCCGACGCGCTCGCGCGGCTGCTGCACGGCCTGCGGGTGAAGGTGAACCTGATCCCGATGAACCCGGTCCCCGACAACCCGCTCGGCCCGCCGGGCTGGCCGGTGGTCGAGGCGTTCCACGATCGGCTGTGGGAGCGCGGGGTCGCGACGTTCGTCCGTCGCAAGAAGGGCGACGACATCGCCGCCGCGTGCGGGCAGCTCGCGCTGGCGAACGAGCCCAAGAAGATCCGCGTGCCGCTCCCGGTCGTCGCCGGCGGGTGAGGCGGGCGCGAGGGAGGCGTTGACGCGGCTCGCGCGGCCCTGGTAGCGATGCCGGGTGCGTCGCGCCGGATTCGTCGGGATCGGCCTCGGGCTGCTCGGGCTCGGGCTGCCCGCGTTCGACGTGACGCTCGTCGTGCGCGACGTCGACTGGCTGCCGATCGGGGGGCTGATCGTGCTCTGCCTCGGGATCCTCGCGTACTGGGAGGGTCGGCGCGCCGGGCGGAGCGGGCTCGCGCTCGCCGACCCGCGCGCGTGGCGCCGCTTCAGCAAGAACCGCGGCGCGGTCGCGGGCGGCGTGCTCGTCGTCGCCGTGATGCTCGTCGGCTTCGTCGGCCCGATGCTCGCGCCCCACCCGCCGGACCGCATCTTCGACGAGGGCCTCTCCGAGGACGGAACGCCCGCCGGGCCGAGCGCGCACATGATGCTCGGCGCGGACAGCATCGGGCGCGACGAGCTCTCGCGGCTGCTGTACGGCGGCCGCGTCTCGCTCGGGGTCGCGCTCGGCGCCGTCGCGATCGCGGGGCTCCTCGGCTTCGGCGCGGGGCTCGTCTCGGGCTACTTCCGCGGGCTCGCCGATCGCGGCCTGATGGCGCTCGTCGACTTCGTGCTCTCGCTCCCGTTCCTGCTCGTGGCCATCGCGCTCAACCGCGTGATCGAGAACCCCGCGCTCTGGACGCTCTGTCTCCTGCTCGGGCTCTTGTCCTGGACGACGCTCGCGCGGGTGACGCGCGCCAAGACGCTGCAGGTCCGCGAGCTCGAGTACGTGCAGGCGGCGCGCGCGCTCGGGGCGACGCACGCCCGCATCCTCCTGCGCCACGTGCTGCCCAACGTGCTCGGCCCGGCGATCGTGATCGCGACGACGATGATCGCGAGCATGATCATCGTGGAGTCGGCGATGAGCTTCCTCGGCCTCGGCGTGAAGCCGCCGACCGCGAGCTGGGGGAGCATGCTCCGCGATGGGCAAGAGTACTTGCAATATGCGCCGCGCCTCATCCTGCTCCCGGGCGCGCTGATCGTCGCCACGGTGTTCGGCTTCAACCTGCTCGGAGAGGGGCTGCGCGATGCGCTCGACCCGAAGGAGTGAGAGCGTCGCCGGCCTCGTCGGCCTCGGCGCGCTCGCCTTCGCCGCGCTGCTCGTCGCCGTCGCGCTGCCTGACGCGCCCGAGGCCCCGCGCTACGTCGGCGCCGGCAGCGAGACCCCGCGCCGCGGCGGCACGCTCGTGTTCCACCACGAGGGCGACGTGCGGGGCTTCGATCCGCACATCGCGTTCGACGAGCTGTCGAACATCGGCATCAAGCTCGTCTACGAGGGGCTGATCGACTACGACCGCGACACGCTCGAGCTCGTCCCGCGGCTCGCCGAGGCGGTGCCCGAGCCCTCCGGGGACGGGCGCACCTACCGCTTCCGGCTGCGTCCGAACCTCCGCTTCGCGGACGACGTCGTCTTCTGCCCGCAGCCGGCGCGCGCGACGGCGCCGTGCCCTGGCCGCGCGCTGACCGCGCAGGACGTGCGCTGGTCGCTCGAGCGCATGCTGCACCCCGAGACCGGCTCGCCGGGCGTGACGTTCTACGAGCTCATCGAGGGCGTCGAGCCCTACCGCGCGGGGCAGGCGAGCCACGTCGCGGGCCTGCGCGTGCTCGACGAGCGCACGATCGAGATCCGGCTCGCGCGCCCGGACCAGACGTTCCTCTTCGCGATGGCGATGACGTTCGCGTACCCCGTGGCCCGCGAGGCCTACGCCTTCCACGGCGCCGAGGTCCGCCGCAACCCGGTCGGCACCGGCGCCTACCGCCTCGAGCGCTGGGAGCCCGGCGTCGAGGTCCACTTCACCCGCAACGCGAGCTTCTTCATCGAAGGCGAGCCGCACATCGATCGGATGGTGTTCGTCCTCAACCTCGACCGGCGCGCGGCGGTGATGCGCTTCCGCAACGGGGAGATCGACCACATCCACCGCCAGACGCCCGCGGACTACCGGCTGCTCATGAGCTACCCCGCGTGGGCGCCCTACCGCGAAGAGCACCCCAAGACGAACATCTGGGGGCTGGGCATGAACTGCGAGATGGCGCCGTTCGACGACCGGCACATGCGGCGCGCGGTGGCGTTCGCGCTGAACACGGCGCGGTGGAGCCGCGCGCGCGCGGGCCGGCTCATGCTGACCGGGCAGCCGATCCCGGCGACGCTGCCGGGCTTCGACCCCGACCTCCCGGGCGCGCACCGCTTCGACCTCTCTCGCGCGCGCGAGGAGATGCGCCTCGCGGGCTACCCCAACGGCTACCCCGAGCCGCTGACGCTCACGATGAGCGACGGCGAGACGGCGCGCTTCTACGGCGAGCTGATCCAGCAGGACCTGCGCGCGATCGGGATCGAGATCGAGATCCGGCAGGTCTCGTTCCCGATCTGGCTGCAGCAGACCGGCACGCGGCGCACCGTGCTGATGGCCCTGCAGGGCTGGAACATGGACTACCCGGACGCGTCGAACTTCCTCGACATCCTCTTCCACAGCCGCTCGATCCACGAGACCGAGAGCGAGAACAAGGCGTTCTACGCGAACCCCGAGGTCGATCGGCTGCTCGACGAGGCGCGGGTCGAGCGCGACCGCGCGCGCCGCCTCTCGCTCTACCGCGAGGCGAGCCGCATCATCGTCGACGACGCCCCCTGGGGCTTCGCCTTCTCCGACAAGGCGATGGAGATGTGGCAGCCGTACGTGCGGAACTTCCGGCCGCACCCGGTCTGGTCGAGCTTCTTCCGCGACGTGTGGCTCGACCTGCCCCGGCGCCGCGCGACCGAGGCGGACTTCCCGTCGCGCGCGGTGCCCGCGCTCTTGCCCTTCGGGAGGCGCCCGTGATCGAGATGATCCTCAAGCGCGCGGGGACGGGCGTGCTCATCGTCCTGTTCGCCACCACGTCGATCTTCTTCCTGGCGCACGGGATCGGCGATCCGGCGGTGGCCACGCTCGGCCCGAACGCGAGCCCGGCGCGCCTGCAGGGCTTCCGCGAGCAGCACGGCCTCGACCAGCCGCTGCTCACCCGGTACGGCAGCTACGTCGGCGCGGCGGCCACCGGAGACCTGGGCCGCTCGTTCCGCGATGGCCAGCCCGTCGCGTCGGTCATCGCCACGCGCCTGCCGCGCACGCTCCTCTTGATGAGCATGGCGATGTCGCTCCAGCTGCTCATCGGGCTGACCCTGGGTATCCTCGCCGCGCTCCGGCGCAACACGTGGTTCGACACCGGGTTCATGGGCGTCGCGTTCCTCGGGATCAGCGTGCCCACCTTCGTGAGCGGGCCGATCTTCTTGATGGTGTTCGCGTTCCTGCTCGGCTGGTTCCCGATCGGCGGCTACGGCGTCTCGCCGCTCGATCACGTCGGCCACGCGCTCTTGCCCGCGCTGACGATGGCGATCGTCGGCGCGTCGATGGACGCGCGGATCATGCGCTCGGAGATGATCGACACGCTCGGCGCCGACTACGTCCGCACGGCGAAGGCCAAGGGGCTCTCCCCCGCGCGCGTCGTGCTCGCGCACGCGGCGCGCAACGCGCTCTTGCCCATCGTGACGCTCATCGGGCTGCAGCTCCCGAACCTGGTCGCGGGCGCGATCATCACCGAGACGATCTTCGCGTGGCCGGGGATGGGGCGGCTGGTGATCGAGTCGATCACCTCGCTCGACATCCCGGTGATCCTCGGCGTGGTGGTGGTGACCGCCGTCGCGGTCCAGCTCGGCAACGGCTTCGCCGACGTCGCGGTGGCGCTGCTCGATCCGCGCGTGCGCCGCGGCCGCTAGAGCACCGATCCGTTTGGAGAGCCGAGAAGTCTCGGAGCCGCGAATTCCGGCGGTTTCAAACGACTCGGTGCTCTAGCGAGCGGACCGCTCATCGCTTGCGCGGGCGCAGCGGGAAGACGCGGCGGCCGTCGTCGCGGCGGGGGCGGCCGACGTCCATGAAGTCGAGGCGGACCTTCTTGCGCACGCCGCTCGGGAGCTTCAGCACGAGCCCCCCGCGCCCGTCCGAGCGCTCGACCTTGCAGAGCCCGAACTGCACGTGCTGCACGAAGTCGCCCTTGTCGATGGCCGGGCCCGCGTAGCCGGGATCGAGATCCGAGGGAGGCGGCGGCTGGTGCGCGGCGGGCCGCTCGCGGGGCGCGGGCGGCGGCGGCGCGAGCTCCGCGCTCGCGCTC
>JAHBWG010000132.1 GCA_019637095.1 Sandaracinaceae bacterium
GGTTCGGTGCTTCGTCCGAAGACTAACACCTCCCCTTAACCTTCCGGCACCGGGCAGGCGTCAGACCCTATACGTCATCTTGCGATTTCGCAGAGTCCTGTGTTTTTAGTAAACAGTCGCAACCCCCGTTTCACTGCAACCCAACAGAGCTCGGGACGCGAAGTCCGTCACCCCGCCGGGCACACCTTCTCCCGAAGTTACGGTGTAATTTTGCCGAGTTCCTTAGCCAGTGTTCTCTCACGCGCCTTGGGATATTCACCCCGCCCACCTGAGTTGGTTTGCGGTACGGACACCGAGGGAGCTCTGCGCGCAGCTTTTCTCGGAAGCATGGGATCACCGAGTTTCCAGTCCGGAGACTGGCCTCATCACCTCTCGGCGTTGACCTCGCGTTTGTGTCTATCGACTCCTACGAGATCCGCCTACGGGCTTGAACCGGAAACCAAACGCCCGGCTCGGCCTACCCTTCTTCGTCCCTGCTCGCTTCACCGCTGTCCTCGGCGGTGCAGGAATATTAACCTGCTTACCATCACCTACGCCTTTCGGCCTCGGCTTAGGCTCCGACTAACCCATGGGAGGATGATCCTTCCCCAGGAAACCTTGGGCTTACGGCGACAGGATTTCTCATCCTGTTTATCGCTACTCATGCCTGCATAAGCTCTTCTCAGGTCCTATAGCGCTCCTTACGGTACACCGTGTATCTACCTGAGAATACTCCACTACCGCTCTTCTTACGAAGAACCCGAAGCTTCGGTACCATGCTTGAGCCCCGTTATATTTTCGGCGCGGGCTCGCTTGACCAGTGAGCTATTACGCTTTCTTTAAAGGATGGCTGCTTCTAAGCCAACCTCCTGGCTGTCTGAGCGTTCCCACATCCTTTGCCACTTAGCATGGATTTGGGGACCTTAGCTGTCGATCTGGGCTCTTTCCCTCTCGGCTACGGACCTTATCACCCGCAGCCTGACTCCCGAGTAGTTGTCGCCAGCATTCGGAGTTTGGTTGGGTTTGGTAATCTGGTAGGACCCCTAGCCCATCCAGTGCTCTACCTCCGGCGCAATTCACTCGAGGCTATACCTAAATATATTTCGTGGAGAACCAGCTATCTCCGAGCTTGATTAGCCTTTCACTCCGACCCTCAGCTCATCCCCTAGATTTTCAACTCTAGTGGGTTCGGTCCTCCACGCGGTATTACCCGCGCTTCAACCTGGCCAAGGGTAGATCGCTCGGTTTCGGGTCTATGGCATGCCACTCAATCGCTCTGTGAGAACTCGGTTTCCCTACGGCTCCACCTATCGGCTTAACCTCGCGACATACCATAACTCGCAGGCCCATTATGCAAAAGGTACGCTGTCGCACATTCCCTTGCGGGCATAGTGCTTCAACTGCTTGTAGACGCGCGGTTTCAGGTACTATTTCACTCCCCTCACCGGGGTGCTTTTCACCTTTCCCTCACGGTACTTGTTCACTATCGGTCGTCAGGTAGTATTTAGCCTTGGAAGATGGTCCTCCCAGATTCCCACGGGGTTTCACGTGCCCCGCAGTACTCGGGAACATTCTCGGGAGATCGGTTCGGTTTCGCGTACGGGGCTGTCACCCGCTATGGCCGGCCTTTCCAGACCGTTCTGCTACCGCCCGACTTTGTAACTCCCTCGCGGCTTACAGGACCGCATGAGACGTCCCACGACCCCAACCCAGCAACGCCCTGTGCTTACACTGGTTTGGTTTAGGCTGTTCCCCGTTCGCTCGCCACTACTGGGGGAATCTCTGTTGATGTCTTTTCCGCCGGGTACTTAGATGTTTCAGTTCCCCGGGTTGGCTACCCCGTGCCTATGAATTCAGCACGAGGCCGACTGGGGTTTGCCCAGTCCGGTTTCCCGATTCGGAGATCTCCGGATCAACGCCTGTTAGCGGCTCCCCGAAGCTTTTCGCAGCTGTCCACGTCCTTCATCGCCTCCTGACGCCTAGGCATCCACCGCGCGCCCTTCGTAGCTTGACCTACTCCCTAAGGCACGCGTCGATGGCTCGAGACCAGGGCTCGATTCGAGAGCTCTGGTTTCGGCCTGACTACGTCTACTTGTGCTCGCGAGCGCTCCCGTGGGAGGCCCGCAAGACTCTTTACTTGCAGTATACTCTTGTGCTTCTTATTCGATTATCAATCGCCGAAACGCGAGCAATGGAGCTGGACGGGATCGAACCGACGACCCCCGGCTTGCAAAGCCGGCGCTCTCCCACTGAGCTACAGCCCCGTTGGTGGTCCGAGCCCGCTGATGAAGTGGGGCTAGCTAGACTCGAACTAGCGACCTCACCCTTATCAGGGGTGCGCTCTAACCACCTGAGCTATAGCCCCGACGGATCGCGGGTGCTCCAAACACGTTTGGCTTCAAGGAACCTGTCGGCTCCCTGAAAACTGAACCGGAATGACTCCGCGCCGCCGAAGCGACACATCCGCGGGTATGACCGAGCTAGTCGAGCTCGAGGCTCGACTGCGCTCCTTAGAAAGGAGGTGATCCAGCCGCAGGTTCCCCTACGGCTACCTTGTTACGACTTCACCCCAGTTACCGACCACTCCTTGGGGACCTGCCTCCCTTGCGGGTTAGCGCGGCCACTTCTGGAGCAGTCGACTCCCATGGTGTGACGGGCGGTGTGTACAAGGCCCGGGAACGTATTCACCGTTGCCTGCTGATCAACGATTACTAGCGATTCCGGCTTCATGAAGTCGAGTTGCAGACTTCAATCCGTACTGAGACCGGCTTTTTGTGATTGGCTTGCTCTCACGAGTTCGCAGCACTTTGTACCGGCCATTGTAGCACGTGTGTAGCCCCGGACATAAGGGCCATGAGGACTTGACGTCATCCCCACCTTCCTCCGGCTTGACGCCGGCAGTCTCATTAGAGTGCCCAGCCGAACTGCTGGCAACTAATGACAGGGGTTGCGCTCGTTGCGGGACTTAACCCAACATCTCACGACACGAGCTGACGACAGCCATGCAGCACCTGGACTAGGGTTCTCTTACGAGCACTCCCGTGTTTCCACAGGATTCCCTATTTTTCTAGCCCGGGTAAGGTTCTGCGCGTTGCGTCGAATTAAACCACATGCTCCACCGCTTGTGCGGGCCCCCGTCAATTCCTTTGAGTTTTAGCCTTGCGGCCGTAGTTCCCAGGCGGAGTGCTTAACGCGTTAGCTACGACACCTCAGGGGTCAATACCCGAGACATCTAGCACTCATCGTTTACGGCGTGGACTACCAGGGTATCTAATCCTGTTTGCTCCCCACGCTTTCGCGTCTCAGCGTCAGTAGTCGTCCAGGAAGCCGCCTTCGCCACCGGTGTTCCTCCGGATATCTACGAATTTCACCTCTACACCCGGAATTCCGCTTCCCTCTCCGACACTCCAGACCAGAAGTTTCAGATGCAGTTCCTAGGTTGAGCCCAGGGATTTCACACCTGACTTTCGGGTCCGCCTACACGCGCTTTACGCCCAGTGATTCCGAGCAACGTTTGCACCCTCTGTATTACCGCGGCTGCTGGCACAGAGTTAGCCGGTGCTTGCTAAGGAGGTACCGTCAAGGGCGGCCCGTTATCTTGACCGCCTTTTTCTTCCCTCCCCACAGAGCTTTACAACCCGAAGGCCTTCATCACTCACGCGGCGTGGCTGGATCAGGCTTTCGCCCATTGTCCAATATTCCCCACTGCTGCCTCCCGTAGGAGTCTGGCCCGTGTTCCAGTGCCAGTGTGGCTGATCATCCTCTCAGACCAGCTAAGCGTCTTAGCCTTGGTAGGCCATTACCCCACCAACTAGCTGATGCTACGCAGGCTCATCCTCTGGCGGCAGCCGAAGCCACCTTTTACCCCTGCACCCGGAGGTGCCGTGGTCTCTTGCGGTATTAGCTGTCCTTTCGGACAGTTGTCCCCCACCAAAGGGTAGATTACCTACGTGTTACTCACCCGTGCGCCACTCGACCGGACCCGAAGGACCGATCGCGTTCGACTTGCATGTGTTAAGCCCGCCGCTAACGTTCGCTCTGAGCCAGGATCAAACTCTCCAGTTGAAAACTGTGAGCGTTTGGTCTCGCAGAACGCCGGCTCGTACCCACGGTGAAACCGTGTGAAGAGGAGCGCGACGACTCCGAGGCTCTAGTCCGTTTTGGCTATACCCAAGCGCGCTCGCCGGACTGGGCGGGCACGCTCTCATTGGGACCCGCGAATGTTTTCGCGGAGTCTTCCGATTCAGTTTTCAGGGAGCGACTGCGAGGGGAGCGGCTGGCGCGGCCCTCGCGAAGGGCTGAGGAGAGTAGTTCCGGCGCCCGGGGGCGTCAAGGGCTTTTTTCAGCCTCCGGAACTTCGTCCGGCCCGCGTCGTCGGGGCGCCTCTCGGCGCGCCGCGGGCCGCCCGTCGCCTCTGCCGACTGCGCGGGCGAGCGGGGGAACCGGACTCTAGCGGGGCTTCGGGGTTCGTCAAGCGCGAAATCTCGGCTCGGCGACGCGTGCCCTCTCTCCTCTCGACTGTCAGGTCCGGCTGCCGTTCCCGGCCGCCGAAGCGGGCCGATCACTAGCACCGGCCATGGGGCTGTCTAACGAAATCGACGGGTGCCCGTCGTTTTCTCGGAGGGTTCAGTAGAGGGGCAGGACCCAGCCCGGCTCACCGTCGGCGAGCTCGAGGTGCGTGAGCGTCGCCGGGTCCACGAGGAGGTCCTCGCCCGGCGCGACGCGCGCGCGGCCCGGAACTGCCCGAAAGTACGGGGGTTCATCGATGATCCGCGCGACCAGACAGGCGCGCGCGGACTCGGCCAGGTGGGCGGGGTCGCCGGCGACCAGGGGGCTCCGGCGGGCGCGCTGGACGAGCTCGATCTCGTCGGTGGCGGCCATGAAGTGAGGGCCACCGTCGAAGGGGTCGACGCGATCGACGTAGCGGAAGCCGATCCGGGTCAGCATCTTGGCGACCCCCCGCGTCTGCGGACCGACCTGGCCGATCACCTCCTGCGCGGAGGTGGGCAGGAGCGAGACGTAGATGTCCCCGTTGGGGAACAGCCCGCGGATGAACTCCTTGTTCTTCTTCGAGAGCCGGTCCGCCTCCCGATACGTCAGCCCGGTGAAGTGGCGGCCGACCGCCTCCCAGAGCCGGGAGGTCCCGTCGGGCTCGAGCGGCGGCAGGAGCTCGGCGAGGACGCGCGGCTGGAACCGCTCGCGGCACGCCGCGATGAAGAGGAAGCGCGCGTAGCTGATCAGCATCCCGAGCCGCTCCGGCGCGCGCCGGGCGTCGGGGTGGACCACCAGCCCGCCGATCTCGGTGGGCCCGTGGTACGAGTAGCCCATCGTCAGCACGCGATGGACGAAGTGCTTGTCGAGCGTCGCGCTGTACCGCTCCTCGTCGTGCACGTCGAAGAAGACGTACGGGTAGTCGCGCGAGCCGAGCTGCGCGATCACCATCGAGGTACCGACCGCCCGTCGCTCTTCGAGGTCGCGGAGGACGAAGACGTAGCGGCGCGCGCGCTCCTCGAGGCGGCCGTCGAACGAACCCTCCGAGGCCTCCACGATGGCGTCGATCTCGGCGGCGTCGTGCGGGAGGTTCACCGAGTCGAGGTGCTCGGAGAGGCGGAGGAGGTCGTCGCGGTCGGCGCGGGTCGCGGCACGGATCTCGTAGCGCATGTCAAAACGCCTTGTGCGTGTCGATGAGGATGGTGACGGGTCCGTCACCGCGGCTCCGCACCTCCATCGTGGCGCGGAACCGACCGGTCGCGACCTCGAGGCCGCGCGCCGCGAGCCCACGGACGACCTCCTCGTAGAGCGCCTCCGCGCGCGCGGGCTCGGCGGCGCCGGTGAACGAAGGCCGGCGCCCGCGCCGCACGTCGCCGAAGAGGGTGAACTGCGAGACGACGAGCACGGCGCCACGCACGTCCTCGACGGAGCGAGCCATCTTGCCCTCCTCGTCGGTGAAGATCCGCAGGCCCGCGATCTTGCCGACCATCGCGTCGACGTCGCCCGGGCCGTCGTCACTCGAGGCGCCGAGGTAGACGAGCAGGCCCGGGCCGATCGCGCCCGTCACCTCGTCCCCGACGACGACGGAGGCCTCGAAGACGCGCTGCGCGACGGCACGCACGCCCGCTCGCCTACCACGGATGCGCGACGCGCGTCGAGCGCGCCGTCCGCGCAGCGCCACCTCGGGCGCGGGCGCGAGTACGAGAGCGTATCGAGGATCCCTCGCGCCAAGGCGCCACGACGCAAAGAAGAGAGAGGGCTTGGAGCACGCGACGACGAGAGGAGTGAGACGTCGGCGCGCCGTTCACATGGCCCCCCCCTCGGCGTCGCGCCCCCTCCCTTCGCGGCTTCGCGTCTTGGCGCGAGTCCTTCCGACTGCGCGAGCGGGCGACGCGGCCCCCGGCAGTCGGGACGCCCGCGCATGCGAAGCGAGCGCCTGCGCGCGCGGGTCGTGGTAGGAAGGCGGCTGTGGGGTTCGCGATCGTCGGGCTGACCGGGGGCATCGGGTCGGGCAAGAGCACCGTGGCGCGCATGTTCGGCGAGCTCGGGGTGCCCGTCGTCGACGCCGACCAGGTCGCGCGGGAGGTCGTCGAGCCGGGCACCCCGGGCCTCGCCGCGGTCGTCGAGGCGTTCGGCGAGGGGGTGCTCGACGCCGACGGCCGGCTCGACCGGGCGCGGCTCGCCGAGCGCGTGTTCGGCGACGACGCGGCGCGACACCGCCTCGAGGCGATCCTGCACCCGCGCATCGCCGCGCGCAGCTTCGAGAAGCTCGGCGCCCTCGCGCGCGAGGGGCACGCCTACGCGATCTACGAGGCGGCGCTGCTCGTCGAGAACGGGTCGTATCGGATGATGGGCGCGCTCGTCGTGGTCGCCGCCAGCGAGGCCGCGCAGCGCGCACGGGTCGCCGCCCGCGACGGGCTCGACGAGGTCGCCGTGGGCGCGCGCATCGCCGCGCAGCTCCCGCTCGCGGACAAGGTGCGGGTCGCGGACTACGTCGTGGACAACTCCGGGACGCCCGAACAGACTCGCGAGCGGGTGGAAGCGGTCCATCGAGAGCTGCTCGCGCGCTTCGGAGCGCGGTCGTGAGCCCGCGCAAGGTCGCCCTCGTCACGGGCTACCCGACGAGCTTCCTCGCGGTGCGCGTGCTCGACAAGATCCTCCGAGAGGAGCCGGACTGGGAGGTCCGCCTCGTGGTGCAGCCGCGGCACCTCGAGCGCGCGGCGGCCGAGCTCGCGGCGATGTCTCCGGCGGAGCGCGAGCGCGTCCGCGTGCTCGAGGGCGACGCGGCGGCGATGGATCTCGGCCTCTCCGGGGCCGAGTTCGTCGAGCTCGCGCGGGAAGTCCACTTCATCCACCACTGCGCGGCGATCACCTACCTCGGGGCGACCAAGACCGCGGCCGAGCAGCTGAACGTCGGCGGGACGCGCGAGGTGCTCGAGCTCGCGCAAGAGGCCGAGCACCTCGAGCGGCTGGTGCACTGGTCGACCGCGCTCGTCTCCGGCGGCCGGCGCGGCTACGTGCTCGAAGAAGAGCTGCTCGCGCCCTCGGGCTTCCGCAACGCGATCGAGGAGACGCGCTTCCGTGCCGAGGCCATCGTGCGCCGCAAGGCGGCGCAGATCCCGACCACGATCCTGCGACCGTCGGTGATCGTCGGCGACTCGGCGACGGGCGCGATCGACCGGCTCGAGGGGCCGTACCTGCTGGTGCTGTTGATGCTCAACGCGCCGCTCGATCTCCGGATCCCGCTCCCGGGCCGGGCCGAGGTGCCGCTCAACCTCGTGCCGATCGACTACGTGGTCGACGCGGGCTTCGCGATCGCGAGCGACCGGCGCTCGCTCGGCAAGACGTTCCACCTCGTCGACCCGCGGCCGTGCACGGCGCGGCGGGTGTTCGAGCTGATCGCGCGCACGGCGGGCCGCCCGGAGCCACGGGGGTTCGTGCCGACGAACGTCGCGACGGCGCTCCTGCGCACGCCGGGCCTCGACCGCTTCGCCAACGTCCCTCGCGCGTTCCTCGAGCAGCTCGCGACGGAAGTCGTGTACGACGCGCGCAACGCACGAGAGATCCTCGGCGAGCTCGGCATCGAGTGTCCGGCGTTCGAGAGCTACGTGGGCGTGATGGTCGACTACGTCCGCGAGCAGCAGACCGCCCGCCGCGGCGCGTGAGCCGCGGCGCGGGAGACGAAGAGACGAGAACGGCGCCGCCCGTGAACGAGCGGCGCCGTCGTGGTCGAGCGGGTGCCTCGAGCGCTACGGGCAGGCGGAGCCGGGAGTCGGCACCTGGCAGGTGTCGGTCGTCTCGCTGCACGCGAGGCCCGGCTCGCAGTTGTCCGGCGAGAGGGTGCAGGTCTCGTCGAGCGCGCGGAGCGCGACGCAGGTGTTGGGCGTCGCCATCGTGTCGCAGCGCGCGTACGCGCTGCACAGCCGCATGCGCGACATCCCGTCCACGTTGCCGCACTGCGCGCCGATGTTGACGAAGACGACGGCGGTGGCGCAGACGTCGGCGCCGTCGATGTTGCGGCACGAGAGGCCGCGGCGCGTGTCGCAGAGGTCGCGCGTGGGGATGCAGGCCGCGCCCTCCGCGAGCACCGCCATGCAACGCTTCGCCTGCGAGTCACACGCGAAGCCGCTCGCACACTGGCGGTCGGTCCCCGGGAAGCAAGGCGCTCCGGCCGTTCCGTACTGGACTGCGCGGCAGCGGTTCATGTCCGTCATGCCGGAGTCCTCGTCGTATTCCATCGTGCAGTGCTCGCCCTCGAAGACGTTGCAGAGCTGCTGGACACCCTGCTGGGCAGGATTGCACTGGCTGAAGTTGCGATCGGTCGTCACCGACGGTTGCGTGATGATGCAGCTCCCACGCGGACACTCCGCCGCGCCGTACACCAACATCCCGCCGCTCATCAGCGGGCGACAGTACCCGCGGGCCATGCGACCCATGGGCGTCGTCAAGATCCCACACTGGAGGTTCGTGAAGCAGCTGTTCGGGTCCGTCGTGGTGATGTCGCCCGGCAGAGAGCGACAGGCCGCCGGGGTGGGAGGCCCAGCGACCGCGAAGAAGCCATCACAGCTCCCGACGCGCATCGCCTCGCACGCCGCCTCGTCCACCAGACCGTTCACGTGCGGGACGGCCGGGGGCGGGCTCTCGCAGGCCGCGGCGACGACGCGGCGGCAGATCGTCTGGTTCTCGAACGCCGCGCGGAATCCCTGCGCGTTGCACTCCTCGAAGCGCGCGCAGAACGCCATCGCCTCGGCCGCGCAGCCCGCCATCGGCGTCCCACCATCGGTCCCCGGATCGCCACCATCGGTCATCGGCGCCGCACCGTCGGTCTCCGAGCCCGAGTCGGTGCCGGTCCCCCCACCGTCCGTCGCGCCGCCGTCCATGCCGGTGCCGCCGCCGTCGTCCATCGAGCCGTTCCCGTCGTCGCACCCGAACGCCAACAGGAGGCTCGAGCCCAGAACCAACCCCAACTTCATGTAAGGACGCATCTCCACCTCTCGGGCCGTCCCGGCCCCCACGGCCCGCGCCGAGGCGCGGGCGAACCCACCGATGTGGCGGGCAACGCCCGAGCGACTCCCCACCACGGGCACATTGCTACGATGGGCCGGCGCCGAGGGCAAGGGATCTGGGCTTTCGCGGCGCTCTCAACCGCGCCAGGGAGGCGCGATGAGACGTCTTTTTCCGTCGCGGCTGCGCATCGAGGCGTCGTCGAGGGCTTCGCGGTCCCAGCGCTGGCAGGTGACCTCCTTGTGGGCTTGGTCGAGCGCCTCGCAGTAGTTGGTGAAGAAGCAGCGGCGGACCTCGTCGCCGCGGCCGAGGCGGATCTTCTCGAACCAGTCGGGGTCGCAGAGGCTCTGCCGCGCCGCGGCGACGAGGTCGGCGTCGCCCGCCTCGAGGATCGCCTCGGCTTGCCACGGAGAGGCGATGCCGCCGGCGGCGACGACGGGGGTGTCGTGACCCGCGTCGCGCACGGCGCGGCGGACGGCGGCGGCGAGCGGGACGTTGCGGCCGAAGGGGCCGCGCGCGTCGATCTTCACGTGCGGCATGCACTCGTGGCCGCTCGGGCCGGTGTACGGGTACGCCGCCTCACCGACCTTCGGGGGCTTGGCGTCCTCGAACTTGCCGCCCTTGCTGACGCTGAGGAAGTCGATGCCGGCCTCGGCGAAGCGGACGGCGAAGTAGGTGGCGTCGTCGACGCGGCTGCCGCCCTCGACGACCTCGTCGCCGAGGAGGCGCGCGCCGACGCAGTAGCCGTCGCCGACGCGCGCGCGGACGGCGGCGTGGACCTCGAGCGGGAGGCGCACGCGGTGCTCGCGCGGGCCACCGTAGCCGTCCGCGCGCGTGTTCAGGCGGCTGAGGAACGAGGCCATGGTGTAGGCGTGCGCGTAGTGGAGCTCGACGCCGTCGAAGCCCGCCTCCTTCGCGCGCGCCGCCGCGTCGGCGAAGAGGGGCGGGAGGGTCCGAGGGAGGTCGCGTACGTGCGGGAGGTGCACGTCGGTGACTCGCTCGCGGTAGCCCATGCGCAAGGACTCGCGCTGGCGCGGATCGAGGAGAGCGTCGTCGGCGCGGAGGGTGAGGTCCTCACGGATGGCGTCGTCGTCGAGGCCAGGGAAGCGCGCGCGCAGGGCGTCGTCGATCACGAGGAACCGGCGGAAGAAGCGCTCGGGCTCGACCCGCCGTTTGATCGCGAGGAAGTCGATGAGCTGGATGAAGAGGCGCGTGGCGCCGCCGCTCGCGTCCTTCACCTCGCGCGCGAGGCGCGCGAGCCCCTCGACGAAGCGGTCGTGCCCGATGCGCAGGAGCGGCCCGCTCGGGACGTCACGGATGCCGGTGGCCTCGACGACGATCGCGCCCGGACGACCCTCGGCGAAGCGGCGATACCAGCCGAGCACCTCGGGCGTGACGAAGCCATCGTCGGTGGCGCGCCACGGGACCATCGCGGGGATCCACGTGCGCGCCGCGAGCTCGAGCGGGCCGAGGCGCACGGGGGAGAACCAACGCAGGCGCGCCGCCTCGTCGGCGGTGGGCCAACGCGCGATGGGCAAGAGCCGAGCGAGGCGCTTGTCGCTCACCGCCCGGCGAGCGTCATGGCGCGCACGCGGAACGTGGGCGTCGCGACCGAGGTGCGCAGATCGAGATCGTCGGCGACGGCGTCGATGCCCTCGAGCATCGCGTGGAGGTTGAGCGAGATCGTGACCTCGGAGACGGGGAAGGTCTTCTCGCCGCCCTCGATCCAGAAGCCGGCCGCGCCGCGGCTGAAGTCGCCGGTGACCGCGTTGAAGCCGAAGCCCATCATCTCGGTGACGTAGAGGCCGCGCGGCGTCGAGGCGAGGAGCGCCTCGGGGCTCATCGCGCCGGGCGTCAAGACGAAGTTCGTGGTCGAGGGGCCGACGCCGCCGCTCGCGCCGCGCGAAGCGCTCGCGGTGCTCGGCATCCCGAGCTTCCTGCCCGCGTACGTGTCGAGGAGGTAGCTCTTCAAGATGCCGTTCTCGACGACGACGTTGCGGCGCGAGGCGAGGCCTTCGCCGTCGAAGGGGCGCGAGCCGGGGCCGCCCGCGATCAGCGGGTCGTCGGTCACGGTGACGAGGTCGCTCGCGACGCGCTCGCCGAGCTTGTCGACGAGGTAGCTCGAGCGGCGCCAGATGGCGCCGCCGTTGATGCAGCCGGCGAGCAGGCCGAGGATCGAGCGGCCGACGTCGGGGTCGAACACGACCGCGCACTCCTGCGTCTCGACCTTGCGCGCGCCGAGCTTGGCGAGCGTGCGGCGCGCCGCCTCGCGACCGACGTCGGCGTCGGGCAAGAGCTCGGCGAGGTGGCGCCGCGCCGTCCAGTAGTAGCCGCTGCGCTTCTTGCCGTCGGCGTCGTCGGCGACCGGATGGACGGAGAGCGACGCGTAGGTGCCGCGGCTCGCGGCCGCGAAGCCGCCGCTCGTGACGAGCGCCTTGCTCCCGGCGGCGCGCGTGAAGGTCGCCCCCTCGCTGTTGGTGATGCGGGCGTCCGCCTCGCGCGCGGCCGCTTCGCCGGCCTTCGCGTGCGCGAGCGCGGTGCCCGCGTCGACCGTGCCGACGGCGGCGTCGTAGAGGCGCAGCTCGGGGTGGTCCTCGCGGCGAGAGAGCAGCGACGGATCGGGCGGGCCCGCGTGCTCGTCCGGCTGCGAGAGGCGCGCGAGCTCGAGCGCGTCCTCGACGAAGCGCTCGACGCCGCGGTCGGTCAGGTCGCTGGTGTACGAGACGGCGACCTGCTGCCCGAGCATGACGCGCAGGCCGAGCGCGCGGCTCCCCGCTTCCTCGACGAGCTCCGGCTCGCCGAGGCGGACCTTGGTCGAGAGGTGCGAGCCCTCCGAGACGACGGCCTCGGCGACGTCGGCGCCCTTCTGTCGCGCGCGCTCGACGACGCGCCGCCCGAGCTCGATCAGCTCGCTGTCGTGGTCAGCCAATCTGAGTCCCTCCCACCGTCATGCCGGAGATCTTCACGGTCGGGCAGCCGACCCCGACGGGGACGCTCTGGCCTTCCTTGCCGCAGGTCCAGATCCCGTCGGACAGCTCCATGTCGCGGCCGAGCATCGTCACCTTGCGCATCACGTCGGGGCCGTTGCCGATCAGGTTCACGCCCTTGAGGGGCGCGGTGAGCTTGCCGCCCTCGATGAGGTAGCCCTCGGTCAGCGAGAAGACGAAGTCCCCGTTCGAGATGTCGACCTGACCACCGCCGAACTTGCTCGCGTAGACGCCGCGCTCGACGCTCTTCACGATCTCCTCGGGGTCGTGCGGGCCCGCGTAGAGGAGGGTGTTGGTCATCCGCGGCATCGGGTGGCTCTTGAAGCTCTCCCGCCGGCCGTTGCCGGTCGGCGCGACGTGGAAGAACGCGCTCGACTGCCGATCCTGCATGTAGCCGCGCAAGATCCCCTGCTCGATCAGCAAGGCCTGCTCGGGCACGCGGCCCTCGTCGTCGACGTTGATCGAGCCGCGGCTGTTCGCGAGGGTCGCGTCGTCGACGACGGTGCACAGCTCCGAGGCGACGCGCTCGCCGACGCGGTCGGAGTAGTTGCTCGTCTTCTTGCGGTTGAAGTCGGCCTCGAGGCCGTGGCCGACCGCCTCGTGCAAGAGGATCCCGCTGTCGCCGGGGGCGAGCACGACGTCCATCTCGCCCGCCGGCGCCTCGCGCGCGTCGAGCATCACGAGCGCCTGGCGGACCGCCTCGCGCGCGTGGTCCTCCGGCGTCTTGCCGGCGAAGTAGTCCCAGCCGGTCCGCCCGCCGCCGCCGGAGCTGCCGGCCTGGCGCTTCCCGTCCACCTCGACGATGACGCGCACGCCGATGCGCAAGAGCGGCTGGAGGTCGCGCACGAAGAGGCCGTCGCTCGTGGCGATGAGGATCTCGCGGACCTGCTCGGCGAAGGAGGCCTCGACACGGCTCACGCGGGAGTCGGCGGCGCGAGCGGCGGCGTCGGCGCGCGCGAGCAACGCGCGCTTGTCCTCGCCCGGCAGGTCGAGCGAGAGGCGCTCGACGACGTAGCGCGACGCCGGATCGATCGCGACGAGGCCGACCGGCTCCGGCGCGCCCCCACCGTCCGCGATCTGCGCCGCGGTGCGCGCTGCGTGCTCCATCGCCTCGATCGAGAGGTCCTCGACGTAGGCGTAGCCGGTCGCGTCGCCCTTCTGGACGCGCACGCCGAGACCGGCGCTGACCGAGCGGCCCGCGGCCTTGAGGATGCCCTCCTCGTACGCGTAGCTGCCGGAGACGTCGTACTCGTAGAAGAGGTCGGCGTAGTCGCCACCGCGGGCGAGCGCGAGGGCGAGGAGGCGCCGCGCGAGGGCGGCGTCGACCTCGGCGGGACCCCCGGCGGCGAAGGGCGCACAGTAGCGGCTCATCGGGCGGACTCTAATGTCCGATGGCCGTGATCGGAAGGCATGGTTGAGGTAAGCTCGGCGCCGCGATGGAGGGACCGATGCAAGAGCACCAGGAGGCGATGGTCAAGTCGTTGATCGCGGTCGCGTGGGCCGACGGTCGCATGGACGGCGAGGAGACCGAGGTCATCGAGGCGCTCCTGGGCGCGTTCGAGGTCCCCGAGGACAGCGCGAAGGAGCTGCGCGAGTACGCGCGGGAGCCGAAGAAGCTCGAGGACGTCCCGCTCACGGACCTGTCGGCGTCCGACCGCCGGCTCCTCCTGCAGCACGCGGTCATCCTGACCTTCATCGACGGCGAGCAATCGGCCGACGAGGTCAGAGTGCTCGACGAGCTGGTGCAGCGCCTCAAGATCCCCGCGGCCGAGGCGAAGGTGCTGCTCGAGGCGGCCGAGGCACGCGCCAAGCGGCTGCTCGATCTCCTCTGACGCGCGGGCCTCCTTTGACGCGCGGGTCGTTGGAGGCGCTGCTCCTCGACGCCGGTAACACCGTCGTCTTCCTCGACGTGGACGCCGTCGCGGGTGTCGCGAGGGCGCAGGGCGTGGAGGTGAGCGCGCGCGCGCTCGCGGCCGTCGAGGGCGCAGCCAAGCGGCGCTACGAGGGCGCGCTCGGCGCGGGTGGCTCCCACGAGGACGGCTGGGGCCTCTATCTCGCGACCCTGCTCGCGGAGGCGGGCGTCGAGCCGCAGATCGCGCGCGCCCTGCTCGGGCCGCTGCGGGCCGCGCACGACGAGCTGAACCTCTGGCGCCGCGTGCCCGACGACCTCTTCGGCGCGCTCGAGGCGGCGCGCGCGATGGGCCTGCGCGTCGGGATCGTGAGCAACTCGGAGGGCAGACTGCCCGAGCTGTTCGCGGCGGTCGGCCTCGGCGACGCGTTCGACGTGATCGTCGACTCGGCGATCGAGGGTGTGCACAAGCCCGACCCCGAGATCTTCAGGCGCGCGCTCGCGCGCCTCGGCGTCGCGCCCGCGCGCGCGCTCTACGCGGGCGACCTGCCGGCGGTCGACGTGGACGGCGCGCTCGGGGCGGGTCTCCACGCGGCGCTGATCGATCCGCTCGGGTTCTACCCGGACCACGCCCGCTCGCCCCGCCACGCGTCCGTGGCGGAGCTCGTGGCCGACCTCAGACGCGCTCGACGATGAGCGCGAGGCCTTGGCCGACGCCGATGCAGAGCGTGGCGAGGCCGAGGGTCGCGTCGCGCCGGCGCAGCTCGTGGGCGAGCGTGACCACGATGCGCGCGCCG
>JAHBWG010000133.1 GCA_019637095.1 Sandaracinaceae bacterium
TTCGGGGCCATGCGCGGCTCGGCCACGGCCCGAGCCGCGCATCGCTGCGTCCGTCGCCGGCCCGCGCGTGAACGCTTCCACCCGGAGCGGCCAAGGACGGTCCAGCAGTCGACTGAACGCGCCATTCTGGGATCTTCGGCCCCCGAGGCGGAGAGCTGAGCGGGCCCCGCGGCTGCGCGTCGCCCTCCCCGGGAGCCCGTACCTCGGACAGATCAGATCAGATCAGATCGGGCAACCGCGCGTGGCTCGCGCTGCTCGGCGCGCTCACCGCGTGCACCAACGTCGACGTCGTCGCCGTCGGCGGCGACGCGGGCGCACCGCGCGACGGCGCGCTCCCCGAGGCGTGCGAGGGCGTGGGCCCGCCGGTGCTCGTCGGCGACGGCCCGGGCGGCCGCGCGCTTTGCGGCGGCGGCGCCGCGGAGCGCGCCTTCCGCTACGCGCTCTGCGCCTGCCGCGGCGTCTCGCTCAGCACGCCGCTCGAGACGGCGTCGTTCGATAGCCGCCGCGGGCCGTTCGCGGCGCCGGGCGGCAGCGGCGCCGCGGTCGGCGTGAACGGCGCGCTCGAGCTCAGCTCCCCGATGCGCTTCGGCGGCTCGCTGTGGGTCGCGGGGCCCGAGGGCGTGCGCGCGCCCTCCGACGCGACGCCGGTGTCCGTCGCGGGTGAGCTGCGCTCCGGCGGCGCCTACGCGAGCGGCTCCGCGCTCGAGGTCGGCCTCGACGCGCGCGTCGCGGGCGACGTCACCGCCGCGTCGCTCGTCGTCGGCGGCGCGCTCGTCACCCCGGCCGGCGCGACGGTGAGCGCGGCGTCCGTCACCGCCGCCGAGCGCCGCACCGAGCCCGTCGTCGTCGCGCCGCCCTGCGACTGCGACCCGAGCGTCCTGCTCGACGTCGGCGCGCTCGTGCGCGCGCGAGAGCGTGACCACGACGACGCGCGGGCCGGTCTCGCGCCCGCGTCGCTCGCCGACTACCGCGGCGACGTCCGCGTCGAGCTGCCCTGCGGGCGCTACTACTTCGACCGCGTCGCGGGCGACGGCGCGCTCACCTTCGTCGTCACCGGCCGCGCCGCCGTGTACGTCGCGGGTGACCTCGCGCCCGGCGGCCCGCTGCGCGTCGAGATCGGCGAGGCCGCGGAGCTCGATCTCTTCGTGCAAGGCACCTTGACGAGCACCGCGGACGTCACCTTCGGCGAGCCCGCGCACCCCGCGCGCGCCCGCCTCTACCTCGGCGGCGACGGCGCCGTCACGCTCACCGGCACGAGCGTGCTCGCCGGCAACGTATACGCCCCGCGCGCGGACGTCTCGACCTCTGGCGCCCTCGACGTCTACGGGAGCCTCTTCGTCGGCCGGCTCTCCGCCTCGGGCGGCGTGCGGGTCTTCTACGACACCGCCGTCCTCGACGCGGGCGCCGATTGCCCCGCCGACCCCGCGCCGTGCACCTCGTGCCGCGACTGCCGCAACCAAGCGTGCGTCGACGGCGCGTGCGGCGCGTGCCGGAACAACGACGACTGCTGCTCACCGCTGCTCTGCATCGGCGGCCGCTGCCAGGCCGAGCCCTTCTGAGTGTTCGGAAGACGCGCTCCGCTGCGCTGCCGATCGCACCCACATCCACCCTACTCCGTCCGCGACGCCGTCCCGCTCGCCGGGGCAGCTCGGTAACGGATCCGTTTCGCCTGCTGAGATGTCGCCCGCGGCAGTCGTGGGCTTGCCGTGAAGCGGCAAGGCTCCCCCGGCTACTTCTCCGGATACGCGATCTCCCAGGCACGAGGGAACGCGTCCCGGATGTACCACTCCCAGTACCTCCGCCGACGCTCTGCGGCTGCTTCGTCGGGCTCCCACGGGGCGCCGCCTGACTTGAGCCACGCGATCATGAAGTCGGCCGGAAACGCCTCGTTGTCCTCCTCGCGATACTCCGGCTCGTAGTCGGAGGCTTGGTCCCACGCGGCGATCCAGAGCACGTCACAAGCGGCGAACGCAATCAGTTCTGCCTTTGGATACGACTCGTGGAGCTCGAAAAGGTAAAAGCTCAGGTCCTGCAACCGATTCGTATGGCGGAGGAGCGCTTCGTGCGAAAGTACACCCTCGAACCAGTCGTCGAAGTAGGAGATGACGGCCACGGGGTCGTCTCGTTCGTCGAGGAGGGTCTCGGTCCTGGCGGTGGCTCTCGTGCGTTCCTCCTCCCACTCCGGGAGTGCAAGCCGGAGACACTCGCACATCAGGTAGCCTCTCGCTCGGTGGGCGGGCGAGACGACTCCGCCCTCTCGGCTGGCTCGGTCTATGACGGGACCCAAAGCCGCCCACACCCGCTGCCGAACGTGCACGTCGATATGACCGCACGTGCTCCTCTCGAGCGCAGCGAGCGCTTCGTCTTGGACGTCTGTGAGTGTTGCCATGTTCACCAGGGGTTTCCTTCGTACGATGCACGAGTGCGTCCGGCCGTCGGCGCCTCGCCCGGCGGCACACGGCGCAGGAGTGTGCCTTCGGGGCTGTAGACGTCGACCGATCCGTCGGGGTGGTATACGCGCGTGTGCGCGGGATCGGCAACGACATGTGTGTTCCCGCTGTTGGCCGCGTCGGCCTGGAGCCAGCTCCGGCAAGGCCCGCACGACTCGCGTGACACCCCGGGAGCCCGTAGGGAGCCCGTACCTCGGACAGATCATGTCTTTGCAGTACGGGTCGTGCTCGGTCTCGACCGCGCCGCGAGCGAGGTGCGTGCTCGTCGTCAACGCGGCGTGCACCTCGGCGGGCAGGTCGAACGGCAGCTCGTACGGGTCGGGCAGCCGGAAGCTCGGGTCCCAGGCGTCGCCCTGCTCGAGCTGGATCGCCCGCGTCGGCACACGCTCGCCGTAGCGCGGTGGCTCGACCTCGGGCTCGGGTAGCGTCACGCGCCGGCCGTCGGGGTCGATGCGCGCGATCGCCGCGCCCGCCGCGTCGTACACGTAGCTCGTCTTGGCGCCGTTCGGGTCATAGCGCTCGAGCAGCCGGCCGTCGTCGCCGAGCTTGAAGTACTCGACGCCGCCGTAGGGGTCGGTGATCAGCGTCACCACGCCCTCGGGCGTGTACTGATAGATCCACTCCGCCCCGTTCGCGTCGACGACCCGCGTCTCGTACTCGAGCGGCTTGTAGGTGAGCTGGACGCTCAACAGGCCATCGACGCCCCGGCTCGCGACGCAACGTCCCTTGCTGTCGTACTCGAAGTAGAAGCTGTAGCCGCGCCGGTCGGTCCGCCGGCAGACGAGGCCGTTTTCGTCGTAGGCGAGGCGGAAGGTCTGCTTGTACGCGTCGGTCCCGGCCGTGAGGTAGCCGTGCTCGTACTCGTAGCGGATGAGCCACTTCTTGCCGTGGCCGTCGCTCGACCAGTGCTCCACCCCGGCGAGCAAGCCGTCGGCGCTCCAGGCGAGCTTGAGGGTCTCGTTCCGGGGGGCGAGGATCTTGTCGAGCCGGCCCGCCTCGTAGACGAAGCGCAGACGCTCCTCTCGACCGTCCACCTCCTCGATCCACTCGACGAGCTCCGCGTCGCGGGCGCGCGCCGAGCGCCGGAACACGAGCTTGGGCAGGCCGTACCCGGTCAGCTCGTATCGCTCCTCGCTCACGCGCTCGAGCCACACGCCGCCGCTCGCCTGCCGCTCGCCGTCGTCGGTGAAGTGGCGGAAGTGGCGGTCCTTGCCGTCCGGCGCGCGGTAGGTGACGCCGTCGAGGTCGAAGACGAGCCAGTGCTCGAAGCCGTGGCGATGGCCGTAGCCCAGGCCCCGTTGTGCGCGCGCCCAGCGGCTGTCGTAGTAGCGGAAGAACCGCACCGGGATCGGCCCGTCGAGCGTGCAGTCGAGGGCGCGGTCCTGGTTGGCGCCCGTGACCACGTCGATCGGGTCACCGACGAGGTTGCGCGTGAACGCGGAGCCGCAAGTGCGCTCGCTCATCGCGGGCAGCTCCGGGTGCCGCAGCTCGTCTCGCTCGCCGCGTCGGCGGCGCGCGCGCGGTTGCGGTTCATCACGCGGCGCGCGAGCCCGCGCACCGCACCGGCGATCGTCGCCAGATCGATGGCCGGCGGCATCGGGAAGCCGCCGACGAGCACGGTCGGGTCGCCCATGATCATCGCGCCCATGTCGGGCGGCCCGCCGGGGTCGACCTTGCGCATCTGCTTGAGCGCGAGCGCCGCCGCGTCGGCTTGCTGCTGCGCGATGCTGAGCGCGGCGCCCGTGAAGTTGCCCTCGGCCGCTTGCCCGACCGCGTTGGCCACGGCGGCGACCGCGCCGACGACCGCCATCGCGGCTCCGAGCGCGTCGAGCGGCGAGGGGTTGTCGTGGAAGAACATGTCCGTGCCCATCCGCGCCACCCGGTTGCCCCCGAACAGCGTGTTGCTCGAGCCGAGCACGATCTCGAACGGCGACCCGAACGACACGCACGTGAGCGTCAGCCCCACGTCGCCCGCGCGCGCGGCGGGCAGCCCGCCGACCAGCACGTTGATCGAGCCGGGCAGCGTCACCATCCCCAGGCTCGGCAGCGGGACCGGCGGCGCGGGCGGCGTCGTGCTCGGCGGGTGCACGTGCGTGTGCGGCAGGCCGAGCGCCGGCGCCATCAGGGTCACGCACGGCAGCGGCACCGTGATCGCCGCCAGCGGCGCGGTGAGCGCGGCGATGCCCGCGTACTGCATCTGCTCGACCAGCCCGATCACCCCCATCACCGCGCCGATGTAGTGGCCCGGCATGGCCGCCGTTGACGAGGGCGCCTCCGCAAACGGCGCGAACGTCTCGCTGAACAGCTCGGCCTCCATACGGCCCAGGTTCACGACGGCCTGCCGGTCTTCCGCTTGCCTCTCTGCCAGGGTCCTGGGCCGCGACGCCGCCTCCTGGTCGGCGCGGACCTGCTGGAGCAGCGCGCGGTACGCGCTCGGCGGCGCCGGCTCGTTGCCCCGCGGGACGAAGCTCCCGAGGGTCTCGGTCGCCGACGGCGCGCGAGAGCCGCTCACGCCGACACCGCCTCGCTCATCGCCGCGTTCGCCGCGCGGACCTCCTGCGCCTGGTGCGCCTGCTCGCGCCGCGCCGCCTCGAGCTCCTGCTCGTGCGCGCGTCGCGCGTCGTCTCGCCCCTCGCGCCGCTCGAGCTCGATCAGGTAGCCCAGGAGCGTGACCGCGCCGTCCCAGTAGCCGACCTGTGTCGCGACGGTCTTGCCCGCGTCCCACAGCTCGAGCGCGCGGTCCACCTCGTCGAGCGCGACGCGGCAGATGCCGGCGTGCCGCGTCGAGTCCACCAGCGCGAAGAAGTTGTTCAGCGCCTTGGCCGTGAACGCCGCGCCCTCCCAGTACTCGGCCCCCGCGCTCCAGTCCTCTTCGCCCTCGTGCAGCCCGCCGAGCGCCATCAGCGCGTTCAGCATCACCTGCTTGACGTCGTTGGCGATGGCCTGCTCGAGCGCCTGACGGTAGCGCTCGCGCGCCTCCTCGCGGCGCCCGAGCTGCTCGAGCGAGTGGCCGGCGAAGAGCAGCGTGACCGCCACCATCGGCCAGGCGCGCTCCGCGAGGTAGTAGCGGAACGCGACGCCGTACTTCGCGATCGCCTCGTCGTAGCGCTTCCACGCGTGGTCGAGCGCGGCGACCTGCACGAGCGCCGCGACGCGGTCGGCCGGCGGCGCGCTCGAGTCGGCGGCGCGCTCGGCGACCGCCTCGGTCAAGGCGTCGGGCCCGAAGTCGATGGGCCGTACCAGCGTCGCGAGCGCGTCGCGCTCGATCACGGTGTCGACGAAGCTCGTGCGGTCCTGCCAGTCGACCAGGACGATCCGCACCCCGGCCATCCACGGCTGGTAGCCGTCCCAGGGGATGAGCGAGCGCGCGACCTCGGCGTACGCGCTCGGCTCGCCGCGCCCCGTGGGCACGAGCGCGAGCACGATGCGGTGCGCCGGGTCGGGGTAGTAGCGGCGCAGGTGCTCGACGAGCGGGCGCAGCCGCTCGAGCGGGCGGCGCGTGTCGTCGAAGCAGACGCGCGGAAGCGACTCCCACTCGGTCGCGCCCTCACCTCCGGCGCCCGCGCGGATCCCGGCGTTGCCCGAGTCGATGTCCATGTCGCACGCAGTGACGATGGCGTCGACGTACCGGACCGCGTCGAAGCACTCCTCCGCGAAGAGGAGGAACACATCGCGCGCCGACGCGTCGTCCATCGCCTCGAGCAGCTTGAACGCGTAGAGCACGTCGGAGGGTGCCTTGGCCCACAGCACCAGCGTCAGCGCCTCGCGCTGCTCCACGAAGCGGGCGAGGTCCTCACGCAGCTCGTCGAACACGTGCTGCATGGCTCAGTTGATCCTCACGAGCGTGCCCTTGATCGTCGCGAACATGTCCGCCAGCAGGTCCACCATCGCCCCCTTCAGCGTCGCCTTCGACGCCTCCAGCTTCAGCAGCGACTCGCCCGCCTTGAGCTGGATCTCGCTCGACTCCATCGCGATGCTCCCGGGCTTGATCTCCAGCTTCGAGCCTTCTACGCCCAAGAGCACCGACGAGCTCGTCTTGATCGTCACCGTCCCGTCCGCTTTGACCTGCACGTGCGAGGGGCCCACCTTCACGTGCACCTCGTCCGCCGACTCCAGGTACGTCTTGGGGCTCTCCTGAACGAACTTCTCGGTCGTCGCCTGCTCGAGGACGTACTTCGCGCCAGCCACCAGAGTGTGGTACTCGCCGGAGACCTTCACCTTGCGGTCGGCGCCGCCGTCGACGACCAGGTGGTCCTTCGTCAGGACCGTGATCACGCGCCCGTCGTCGTGGTTCTGGACCGTCTTCTTCACGACGTGGAGCTTGCGGTCGAGGTCGATGGTGATCGTCTCGTTGCCCTCGACGTGGAGCGTCCGGTCGCCGCCGACGCTCTCTTCGTCGTTCTTGTCGACGCGCGTCGTCCGGTTCTGGTGGACGGTGTTCTCTTCGTCCTCGTCGACCGTCTTCGTCCGCTTCTTGTGGACGGTCATCGTCTGGTTGCCGCCGACCGTCTCCGTCTGGTTGGCGTCGACCGTGTTCGACTGGTTGTTCTTGACGTGCGTCGAGTGGTTGTTCTCGACCTCCTCGTTGTAGTCCTTCTGCGCGTGCGTGTAGATGAACTCGTGCCCCGCCTTGTCCTCGAAGCGCAGCTCGTTGAAGCCCTCGCTGTTCATCGAGGACTTGGTGCGGATCGCCGACTGCGTCTTGTCGTCCGGGGTGGCCACCGGGCTCGGGTGCGTGCCGTGGTAGAGGCACCCGATCACGAGCGGCTGGTCGGGGTTGCCGTAGAGGAACGTGACCACCACCTCCATCCCGATCCGCGGGATGAACGTCGTACCGAAGCCCGGCCCCGCCCATGCGTGCATCACCCGCACCCAGCAGCTGCACTCGTCGTGCGCGCTCGGCTCGTGCTCGCGGTCCCATGGGAAGCGGATCTGCACGCGGCCGTGCTCGTCCGTATGGATCTCGTGGTCCGAGGGGCCGACGACCATCGCGCTCTGGAAGCCGCTGATCACCGGCACGGGGGTGCGGCGCGCGGGGCGGAACGGAACGGCGTGCGGGATGACGCGGAGCTGCGCCCGGTACGTGCCTTCGATGCCCTCGGTCGCGGAGCCCTCGGCGCTGACCGCGACGATGACGTAGCGGCCGTCGAGCGCGCCGTCGGGGCAGCCGGTGAGCTCGATGATGTGCCCCGGCTGTGCAGCGACGACGAGCGCGCTCAGACTCCAGCGCTTGCGCGACAGCTCGAGGATCTCGGCCCGCATGCGCGCCTGATCGGCGGCGTCGTTCTGGGGGTAGCTCGGGCTCGAGTAGCCGTGCAGCGTCACCGCGTCGGTGTGGTCGTAGATCTCGAGCGGCGGATCGAGATCACCGCGACCCGTCGCCGTGCCTCGGACCGGCGGCGATTCGGGTGCCGTCCAGTTGTACTCCGTGACCACGACGTCGGTGGCGCCGAGCTCCTCGAAGTGCACTGCATCGAAGATCCCCTCGCCATCGGGCCCGGGGCGCTGTTCGTCGCACCACGGCACGCGCCCGCCGTCGTCCTCGCGTGCGTTGGCCAAGCCGCTCGTCACGTCGGCGAGCACGAGCACCTCGTGGGTCCCCTCGTGCACGAAGTAGGTGAAGATGCCTTCCTGCTCCAGTCGACGTTGCACGAACGCGAGGTCCGTCTCCTGGTGTTGGACGAGCAACTCGTGCACCGGATAGGTGCGCGTGAGGTCGTTCTGGACCTTGCGCCCCCAGTCTCCGAGCCGCTCCTGGTAGATGGCCTCGACGACCTCGGGGATCGTCTTGTTCGTCCAGACGCGCGAGCGCATGTTCTGCTCGAGCAGCCACATCGCCGGCACGATGCTGAGCTCGACCAGCGCGCCGTCCTCCAGCTCGCTCACCTGCGCGTGGCGCACGATGCCGTGCACCGAGCGCATCTGCTCGCCCCGCACGATTTTGACGTGCGCGCTCTTCGCGAGCAGGTCCGAGATCTCCGGCTGCGTGTCGCACCGCGCGTGGACGCTGCACTCGTAGAGGCGGCTCATCTCTTCGTGCAGCTCGACGTGGCGGACCCCCCAGCGCGCTTCGAGGCTGTCGATCTCGAGGTGGATCTCGACGTCCACTCGCCGGCTCTCGGGACCAGGCGGGCTCGCGGGCGACGAGCCCGAGCTCGAGCGGCTCGAACCGAGCGCCTGGCCCGCCGTGCCCAACGCCTGCCCGCCCGTGCCGAGCGCCTGACGCGCGCCTTGGTCTTGCACGAGCGAGCTGGCGCCCGCCGCGCCCGAGCCCAGGCCCTGCGCGGCGCGGCCGACGTCACCCGAGGAGGCGGCGTTGCCGAGCTGCTGCGCGCCGCCGGCGAGCTGCGCGCCCGTCTGGACCGCCTGCGTGCCGGTCTGGACGGCCTGGCCCGCCTCCCCGCCCGCCAACCCCGCGACCGTGCCCGCCGCGCCCGCAGCCGAGCCGATCCCTTGCGCCGCGGCGCCCGCGTCGCTCGCGTTGGCGAGCTGTTGTCCCGCCCCGACGAGCTGTGCGCCTGCGCCGACCACCTGCGCGCCCGCCTGGACCGCCTGACCAGCCTCGCCGCCCGCGGCCCCTGCGACCGCGCCCGTCGCCACGGCGAGCCCGGCGACTGTGCCCGCCACGTTGCCCGAGCTGGCCGCCGTAACGGCGCCGACCGCGCCCTGGGTCGCCTGGGCGCCCGCCTGGACGCCGCGCGCCACGTCCGACGCCGTCGAGTCTGCTTCACCGTCGGGATTCTGTTGATCGTCGCTCATGTCACCCGTCCTCTTGGGATCGTTCGTTCGCGCGTCAGACTCCACCGTCCAGCGTTCCCGCACCGCCACCTGGCACTACGGGACGGCGCGGCGCCCGAAAGCCGCCATCGGGGGGTCGCTGCAACGCTGGCCGGGTCGTCGTAACCGACCAGTCGAAGTAGCGAGCCCATCGCACGACGTGCTGCTCCAGCCGTCGACGCCAGGGACGACCGTGCCAAGGTTCGATGCGTGTGCCTCCGCCCATGATATCGCCGTACGCCCATGTGCCGGGCGTCCCGTAACACGCCGCGTCGTTCCGAGCGCAGACGACATGCGAGAGGCCCAGGTAGTGTCCGAACTCGTGTGCAGCCGGGATCTGGCCGGAGGCCTTCGGATCGAGATCCAAGCTGTCGAGGTCGCCGTGATTGGCCTCGTAGGTCCCCCGTAGCCTCTCCACGATGCCGCGCGCGAAGCGGGCGACACATGACCGTTCCATCGTCGGCCCGCCCATACTGGAACGGTAGAACGTCTCATCTGGATGCAGGCGACGGCAGTCGACGCGTAGGTGTGGGTTCTGGGTCGGTTCGACGAGGAGCAGAGTGAGCCGGCAGGCAAGAGCGGGAAACGCACGCTGCGAGTCGGTGGGGTGCGGAATCGGCCCGCTCTGCGGGACCAACCAGAGGCGGCCGTTCCACGTGGCCTCGCACACGGTCTTGAGCCGTAAGCGCCACTCCCGCCACTCCTGGGCGCCCCACGAGATGATCCGCGTCTACACTATCTCTTGCCCCCAGCGCTCCCGAAGAACGGTGTCGCCATTGGGGGGCTCGATGGGGTGAGCGTAAACGCGAATCCGAAGGTCGAGGTGGGGCGAGGTCCCCGACAGGGTAAGCTGCGAGTCGTACCAGCGATTGTAGATGCGGGGGCGCACGTCGATCTCCCTTCCGTCAACAGTCCATCCCGTCGGGAGGCGGGCCGCCGTCTCCGCAGCGGTCGACCCCAGCGCCGTAGGTCGCGGCCAAGCCCGCGGCGCCCAGCAGAGCGAGCGATGCACCGAAGATCCAGCCTGCCGCCCGCGCAGCCTCGGTCGCACGTTGGGACGACTCCCCCCGAATCGTGCGCGCCGCAAGGCCCAGCGACATCCCGGCTCCGGTAACGCAAGCCGCCAACGGAAGCGCTACTTGGAGATGCTGCGCGGGCGGGTGCGGCTCGGCAGTCAGGTGGACGAACGCGATCGCGTAGACGGTGGCGTCGGAGGCGAGCAGAGCGGCCGCGGTGGCGACAGCGGTCATGCCAACCGCCCCGGCTGCGACCGAAACGCTGAGCCCCCAAGGCCGCGGCGCGACCACCAGCGGCTGCCGGCCAAGCCCGAGCAGCGCCACGGCGATCAGGCCGACCGCAGCGTACAGGGCACGGTGGTCCGGCGCGCCGAGGCTGGTCGCGACCCCGCCGAGGATCGCCACGAGGTGGCCCGCCACATCGAGCGGGCCGCGGCTCGCGCGAGATGGCAGCTCGCGAGCACGTCGCGGCCCGCGAAGCCGAGGCAACTCGTAGCCCGCCGAGAGGGCGAGCGAGACCATGATGCCTCGCGCGATGGGCGCGGTTGCCAGGTGGGGACCGCCGAGCTCGAGCGCCCCGCCAACCGCCGCCATCGTGATGGCGGGCAACGCCGCCGCCCGAAGGTCGCGGCGCCTTACCCACAACCACATCGCGGCCGCCACGAGCCCGGCCGAGAGCGCCAACCGCTCGTCGAGCACGATGACGATGACGAGCCAAGCCGGCCAGGGCGCGAACGCCGTTGCGCACAGGTGGAGCGCGCTCGAAGCGCCCGAGGCGTTCACGCTCATCTGGCTCCCCCCAAGCGCCGGGAGAGTACGCCGCGCGCCGCTCGCGGCAAAGGCGCTGCAGTGTCGCCGACCATACGCGCTAATTGTCGGTCGCTCTGGCGAGCGGTTTCCTGGTGGTCGTACGAATTGTTCCGACCACCGGCTCTTCCCTGGGCTCGCGGGCTCACCGGCGACCCCCGGTGGGTCGGGCGCGCTCGAGGGCCGCCCGCTCGTCCGCGACGAGGTCCCGGACCATGGCCCACAGCGCGTGGACCGCGGCCGTCGCGCCCGCGAAGCGCGCGGCTACCACGGGGGAACGCGCGTCCTGGTGCGCCTCCTCGATGCTGCGCGCCGCCTCGGGGCACGCGCGCGCCTCGTCGAGCTCGTCGAGGGCCCGGTTGCACACGCGATCGACGCCGCGGCCCAGCCGCTCGATCAGCGTGAGGAAGAGGGAGAGGTCGTCGTCGGGGCCGACGTAAGTCTCTCTCGGCACGATGATGACATCACGCACCCGGGCCTCCTCTGGGCAGATCGATGCAAAGTGAGGTCGGTGCCGGGTTCTCCCCGTAGAACGTCGACGCCGTCCCGCCGGTGTCGTCGCGCGTGTAATACGTGCTCGGCTTATCCGGATACACCCACGGACTCGCCATGCATGAGACACGGTGGCACGGGCCCTCGCGCCGTCGGGCGGCGAAGCAGAGCGTGTCGGCACCGACCACGAAGCTCGCGGCGTCGACGGGGATGCTCGCCGCCAGATCGCGCTCGGTCCCCCAGCATTCGAGCGCACCAGTCGTCCCGAGGAGGCAACAACCAGCCCAGTTGCAGCGAAGTGTGAGCGGGAGCAGCGACAGCGCGCGTGGTAGGAGGATTGGAAAGCCAGCTCCGTGATGGCAGTGGAGGGTTCCACTCGCCTCGACGGCGCAAGAGAACTCCAGGATGTCGTGAGCGGCTACGATATCCAGAGCAGAGAGGCGCCGCAGGAAGCGCTCGCGGTCACGAGCCGGGTCGACGATCCAGTTCCTCCGGGGCGGCGAGGGCTGCGGACCGATGAACTGTGCGAGGCGATTCAGGCGCCGGGACGCGTGAGGGGTGTACGTTGTCAGCTCGCCGGGGGACCAGCAGGTGGCCCGGCCCGAGGCATGGACGGCGCATGTCCGATTCGCCGCGCCGATGAGCGAGTGGGCGGACCCCGGAAGGGGAATCGCACGCGGGGCATGTAAGCTCGAACCGGCTGCGTCCTCGGCGAGCTCGCGCGGCGCGTAGTCGTCCCCTACGCAGAACACGGCGCCGGAGAGGCCGAGCGCGCAGACGTGGGTGGGGCCGCCGGCGAGGGCCACGACGGGCTCGTCGACCTCGAGGCGGACCCCCGCGACGGGGTCGGTCTGGTCCGGGCCCACGCACCGCGCGACGCCCTTCTCCAGCCCGCAGACGAGCGTCGGGGTCTCGATGAGGTGCAGGCTCGGGCCGGTGGGCGCGTGTGCGATTCGAATCTTGCCGGGCTCGGGCGCGTGCTGGTGGCATCCGACGCAAAGCGGCAGGCAGACTGAGATGGAGAGAAGCGCCGCCGTGGCGCGCGCGGCCGAGCCGGCCGGCGGGCTACTCCTCGAACCACGCCCGGCGCGCGCGCGCGCACAGAGGACGACCGCACGCACAGCGACCCCGTGGGGACGGAGCACGCTTTCCCAGGCGCTCCGCCAACCTCGATCAAACATGGCTCCAGTGCTCATCGCCCCCTCGACGCCACGCCGGGGGCAAGAGGTGTGGAAACGGAGGACCTGTCGCCAACCATACGCGCGAGTTGTCGGCCGCTCGATCGAGCGGTTTCCTGGCGGTCGCGTGCTCATCGCCCCCTCGACGCGGCGCAGACTACGCCAGAGAAGCGGGGTGTGGAAGCGGGGGACTCCTCGTGGCCCATACGCGCTAACAATCGGTTGCTCCGGCGAGCGGTTTCCTGGCGGTCGTCGATCTTCTTCGCACCGCCGACTCTTCCCCGGCCTCGCGCGCTCGCCGTCGACCAGTCGGCCGGGCGCGCTCGAGGGCTACCCGCTCGAAGAGCCCGAGCTACGCCACCGGTCCGCCACGATGCGAGGACACACAGCGGTCTCCCTGCCGTCAACAGTCCATCCCGTCGGGAGCCGGGCCGCCGTCTCCGCAGGGGTCGACCCCGGCGCCGTAGGTCGCGGCCAAGCCCGCGGCGCCCAGCAGAGCGAGCGATGCACCGAAGATCCAGCCCGCCGCCCGCGCAGCATCGGTCGCACGTTGGGACGCCTCGCCCCGTATCGTGCGCGCCGCAAGGCCCAGCGACATCCCGGCTCCCGTGATGCAGGCCGCCAACGGAAGCGCTACTTGGAGATGCTGCGCGGGCGGGTGCGGCTCGGCCGTCAGGTGGACGAACGCCATCGCGTAGACGGTGGCGTCGGAAGCGAGCAGAGCGGCCGCGGTGGCGACGGCGGTCATGCCAACCGCCCCGGCGGCGACCGCAACGCTGAGCCCCCAGGCCGCGGCGCGACCACCAGCGGCTGCCGGCCAAGCCCGAGCAGCGCCACGGCGATCAGGCCGACCGCAGCGTACAGGGCACAGTGGTCCGGCGCGCCGAGGCACGGGTGCGGTGACGATCTGGGACGCTGGGTTCATGCGTAGCCCCTGGGGCTCTTGAGCAAGTCGGGTGCGCTATGGGGTTGCCACCATGGTACGGCGGTGGTCGTGGACCAGTCGAACAGGTTGTCGAAGCGCCCGGCCTTGAGGTAGCTGCGGAAGAGGAGCATCGCCTGAGCGCTGCTCTCGAGCCAGAACGCGCCATTGCCCTTCATGCGAAGGTTCACGACGCGGCGGATGGCGCTCTCGATCGCGCCGCTTCCGAGCGGGATGTTGCCCTTCTGGAAGGCGCGGTACTGCATCCGGGTGGCGTTGTCGGCGAAGTACGCGCGGTGCTTGCGGGTCTCCTCGGTGTCAGGGCTCGTGCCGAGCGAGTCGAACATCAGGAGGATCGACTGCACGTCGCCACGGCGAAGGTGGCGGACAGCGCGAGCGACCCAGTCCGAACAGTCCGACGGGCTCCAGCCGACCGCGGCCTTGGCGGCGTCGTGCAGCGCGCCGACGGCGTGACAGAAATCGATGACCTCGCGAACGCGCGCGGGGTCGATCCCGACGGCCTCGGTCAGAGCGGGGACGCGGTTCCAGATCCAAGGCGCGCCGTCGCCTACGACGACGAGCTCGCTCGCCTCGTGGGCGCCCAGGGCGCGCAGGTAGCCTACAATCATGGCGAAGCAGGCATTGGCGTCGTCGAGCGTGCCGTCAATCACCGGAGCGAACGTGTGCTCGAGCTTGCCCTTGGCGTCGATCACGTAGATCGTCAGCAGCTTCGGCTCACGCCAGGGCGCGTCGTAGGCGCGATGACCGTTCTTCCGAGGCCGACCGCGGCGCTTGGGGCACCGCTGCCGGAGCCGCCCTCCGTCCGCGGCCACGACGACGCGGCGACCCGCGAGCGCTCCGCCGTTGGTTGCCACCTCGCTGCGGGCATGCTCGAGCCACTGCTCGCGCTGCGCGACCGCCCGGTCGCCGAACCCCTTGAGGATCCGAAGCGTCTGCTTGTGCCCCGGGTCGATGCCCCGGCGAGCCAGAGCGGCCCGTCCCACCCGCACCGACTCGCTCTCGGTCACCTGCCTGCAGACTTCCGCACCCAAGGCTGGCGTCACGCCGAACCCGATCCCCAGCGCTTCCAATGCTGGATACCCTCCGGGCCGTACCCGCGCTCGGCGGCCGCCGACCGGCCGCAGGTACTCGGCACGCACACGGACTCGCCCGCCTCCGAGGAGTCGGACCGACACCTCACGCTTCTCCGCTCGGCGGCCCTTGTTGCCGCGCGCTGCGAGGGACGTCATGCCCTGGAAGTCTGGATCCCGCAGCGCGGCTCGAAGCAGGCACTCGACGATCCCGTCGGCAAACCTTCGGGCGTCGGCGTGCGCGGCCTCCTCCATCTCACGGAACGCGACGGGCGTACGCGCCGCAAGCCACTCCTCGAGCTTGC
>JAHBWG010000134.1 GCA_019637095.1 Sandaracinaceae bacterium
GCGACTCGTTCCTGCACCGCGTGCCCGAGCACGCGCGGCTCCTGGAGCTCGCCTCGTGAGACGCGCGCCCCGCGGCGCGCTCGCCCTCGGCGGCGCGCTCGCGCTGCTCGTCGTCGGCGCGCACGCGCAGGCGCCGCGCACGCGCTCCGTCGGGACGCCCAGCCGCGGGCGCCTCGAGCACGGCGTCTCGCTCGAGGACTCGGAGGACTACGTGCGGCTCTCGGGCCCCGGCACCCAGTGGGGCACGCCGGAGCTCGTCGGCCTGCTCGCGCGCGCCGCCGGGCGGCTCCAGCGGCACGAGCCGGGCGCGCGCCTGCTCGTCGGATCGCTGTCGCTCCAGCACGGGGGGCGCTTCCCTCCGCACGAGTCGCACCAGAGCGGACGCGACGCCGACGTCTCGATCTTCCTCACCGATCTCGACGGCCGCCCCGTCGAGGCGACTCGGTTCGTCGAGCTCGGGCCGTCGACCGCGTGCGGCCCCGAGGAGGGCCGCACACTCTGCATCGATCCGCGCCGCACGTTCCTCTTCCTCGTCGCCCTGCTCGAGGACGAGATCGCGCGCGTGCGCTTCGTGCTCCTCGCGGGGGACCTGCGTCAGCTCGTGCTCGCGGCGGGTCGCCGTGCGGACGTGTCCGAGCAGATGCTCCGCCGCGTCGAGGAGGTCACCGCGCTGCGCACCGGGAGCGCGCGGCACCGCAGCCACCTCCACGTCCGCATCGAGTGCCCCGAAGACGACCGCGGCTGCGGCGGCTGAGCTCAGAGGCGGGCGACGGGCTCGATCGTCTCGCAGGAGCGGAACGGGCCGCACGCGCCCGCCGCGCGTCGGACGAGCACCTCGCCCGAGCTCGCCGCGAAGAGCGAGGGCAGCGCGGCGGCGTCCTCGATCTCCTCCGCCGGGACGACCGCCCAGCCCGCGATCGCGCCCTCGCGCACCTCGCGCGCGAGCCGCCGCCGCTCGCGCGCGAGCAGCACCCCGAGCACGCGGGCCAGGGCGCCGACGAGCACCGTGGCGCCGGCGAGCGGGAGCAGGAGATCGGCGGCGTCGCCGGAGCCGTACGCGAGCCCCGGCACGAGCGCGATCACGAGCGAGATGCCTCCGACGCCGAGCAGCGCGTCTCCGAAGCGCATCCAGAGGTCCTCGAGCGCGGCGCGCCCGTGCGCGCGGCACGCGTCGAGCCGCTGCCAGACCCACGCGTAGAGCGCGCCGAGCACCAGCCCGAACGGCGCCGCGAAGAACGCCCCGACGCCGCCGCCGAGGCACGCGAAGAAGAGCAGCTCCTGCGAGCCCCCCGGCGCCCCGGCCGTCAGCAAGAGGAGCGTCATCGCGGCGAACGGGCAGAGCACCGCCGCGAGCACCGACAGGCCGATGATCGAGCCCGTCGCGTCGCGCCGCCGGCGACGCGTCGCGCGGGCGACGACGAAGGCGCTCGCGACGCCCGGGATCGCGCCGAGCGCGAGCATGCCCCACGCCTCGCGCGCGAACACCAGCAGCACCGTGGCGCCCAGGACCATCCCGGCCAGCCCCGCGAAGGCGATCGCGAAGCCGCGCACGGGGACCGACTCGTTGCCGAGGAGCGTGCGCACGAGATCATGGTGACGCGCCTACGGGCGCGTTGCACGCATCAGCTGCGCGCCTCAGCCGACGCTCAGCCCGTAGCGCTCGAGGTAGCGGTAGATCTGACGGCGCGAGCGGCGGAGCTCGCGCGCGATCCGCGACACGTTGCCCCCGTGGACCGCGACGAGCGCCTCGAGCTCCTCGCGGGTCGGGATCGGGCGCTTGTCCTCGGCCGGCGGGACCGATCGGCGCGCGCTCACGGGGGGCTCGCTCGGCTCGGGCTGCTCGAGCCGCGCCGCGATCATCGCGCGCGTCAGCCGCGGCGCGCCCGCGCCGTCGATCGCGAGCTGCGTCACGATCTCCTTCAGCTCGCGCACGTTGAAGCGGAAGCGGTGGAGCAGGAGCGCCTCGACGAGATCCGGGGCGAGCGGCGGCGCCCCCTCGGGCAGGCTCTCGTCGAGGAGCGGCAGGATGTCCTCGCGCCGGTGGCGCAGCGGCACCGTGCGCACGAGGTAGCCGGCGATGCGCGCGTAGAGGTCGCCGCGGAACCGCCCCTCGTCGACCTCGTCGAGCAGGTCGCGGTGCGTCGCCGCGACGAGCCGGATGTCGATGGGCACCGCCTCGGTGCTGCCGACCGGCGTGACGGTGCGGTCCTCGAGCGCGCGCAGGAGCTTGGGCTGGAGGATCGGCGACAGCTCGCCGATCTCGTCGAGGAAGAGCGTGCCTCCGTCGGCCGCGCGCATGAAGCCCTCGTGCGCGCTGCGGGCGCCGGTGAACGCGCCGGCGACGTGGCCGAAGAGCTGGCTCTCCGCGAGCGACTCGGGGATCGCGCCGCAGTTCACCGCGACGAAGCGCCCCCGCCGGCCGCTGTGCTCGTGGATCGCGCGCGCGACGAGCTCCTTGCCCGTGCCGGTCTCGCCGATGATCAGCACCTTCGCCTCGGTCGGCGCGACGCTGAGGATCGTGTGGCGCAGCGCGCGCATCGAGTCGTGCATCCCCGTGAGCGAGGTGATGCGCGCGTCGCGCGCCGGGTGCGTGGAGGTGACGCGCACGAGCAGGAACGAGTCGCCGACGCGCACGAGGTCGCCGTCGCCGAGCTCGGCGGAGCCGCTGATCCGCTCGCCGTTGACGAACGTGCCGTTGCTCGAGACGTCCTCGACGCGCGCGCGCTCGGGGCCGGTCGCCATGAAGATCGCGTGGCGCCGCGACGCGCGGGGATCCTGCAACGTGAGCTGCGCGTGCGAGCGCGAGCGGCCGACCGCGAAGCGCTCCTCGCCGAGCGGCATCGCCGGCCGCGCCCCCGCGCGCTCGGGCTCGTAGAGCACGCGCAGCGTGACCATCGTGGTCGCGGGCGCGGCCATCTGCGTCCCGCCGATCGTCGTCTCGTCGGACTCCACCGACCCCGAGTCTACCCCCGAACGCGGGCCTCCGCGGCGGGCGCGCGCGGCGAGACGGACGGAGCGGGCGCCGCGACGGGCGCCGCGCTCGCGCCGTCCTCCGCGGCGGCCTCGGCGCGCGCGATCGCGAAGCTCTCGAGGAAGGGCCGCAGGTCCAACATGTCGAACGTGAGGATCCCGCGCCCGACGAGCGCGCCGTCGGCGCGCAGGTCGGTGTAGAGCGTCGTCATCCCGCGCAGCATCGCGAGCGCCGAGCGCGTGTGCTTCTCGCCGTGGAGCGCGTACTCGAGGCCGTCGTCGCCGGTGAACGCGAGGTCGTAGACGAGCGTCGCGGTGCGCCGCAGCGGGTGCATCTCGAGCGTGCCCGCGCAGGGCGCGCGCTCGGCGATGCCGTCCGCGCGGATCGTCCCCGCGAGCGCGAACGCGCCGGCGGCGCCGCGCGCCTCGACGGTGAACTCGACGTCGATCACGCCGCCCGCCTCGAGCTGGAGCATCCCGCGCATCGTCTCCGCGAAGCGCGCGTGCGCGCCCTCGGGCTTCACGCGCCGCGCCGGCGCCCCGCGCTCGACGCGCCGCTCGACGAACGCCGCCGCGCGCTCCGAGAGCGCCATGATCGTGAGCTGCGGGTTCACGCCGAGCGGGCCGGGCACCGCGGCGCCGTCGCACACGAAGAGGCCCGGCACGTCCCACGCCTCCTGCGTCGGCCCGATCACGGAGCGCGACGCGTCGGGGCCCATGCGGCAGGTGCCGAGCGGGTGGTACGCGGTGAGGTCGAGGTGGTGCGCGCGGATCGTGCGCGGCCCCTCGCGCTCGAGGCGCTCGACGTCCGCGAGGTCGCGCAGCTCGGGGAAGCGCTGCATCCCGGGGTAGACGACCTTCGCGCCGCCCGCGAGGAACACGCGCGCGAGCAGGCCCTGCGCGCGCACCATCCGGCGCACGTCCTCGGGCTCGACCACGTAGGTCATGCGCGGCTCGCCGCCCGCGAGGTGCACGCGACCGCGCGACGTCTCGGCGATCATGAAGCCGAAGCACGCGAGCCGATCGAAGCGCTCGACGAGGTGCGTCCAACGCGGCCCCACCTGGCTCATCGCGCCCGACGCCATCGACAGCGGCAGAAACGCGCCCTCGAAGCGCAGGCCCTGATCTTCGAACTCCTCGATCGCGTAGCCCTGCGGGATCGCCTCCCACCCGCGCACCGGCTGCTCGAGCTCGGCCCACGCGTAGCTCGCCGGGTGGATCGTCAGATCGCGCCCGACGCGCCCCGAGGAGTTCGCGAGCCCCTGCGCGAGCAGGAGCGCCGGGGTGTACACCGTGCCGCACGCGAGCACGACCGCGCGCGCGCGGACCTCGAGGCGGCGCGCGCCGCCGTTGTGCCCGCCGACGCGCGCGACGACGCCGACCGCGCGGCCCGCCTCGACGATCACCTTCGTGACCTTCGCGTGCGCGTAGAGCATCGCGCCGCGCCCGAGCGCGCGCGGCACGTAGCTCACGTTGGTCGAGCGCTTCGCGTCGGTCGGGCAGCCGAAGCAGCACACGCCCTGTCCGTCGCAGCCGGGCGCGTTGCGGCGCAGCGGCCCGTGCCGCCAGCCGAGCGCCTCGGCGCCGCGCGCGATCACCTCGGCGCAGCCGCCCAGCGTGGGCGCCGTCGCGACGTCGACCTCGAGCATCGCCTCGACCTTCTCGTAGTACGCGTCGAGGCTCCCCGGCCCGAGCTCGAAGAGGCCGCTCTCCATCTGCCAGCGGCGGTGCGTCGACTCGGGCAAGCGGTAGCAGGTGCCGGAGTTCACCGTCGTCGAGCCGCCGACGGTGCGCCCCATCGGCACGGGGATCACCGCGTTGCCGAGCGTGGAGGTGAGCCCGTTCCCGCGATAGAGCCGGTGCTGTCGATCGAGCGCGTGCCCCGCGAAGTCCGCGCGCGTGAAGTAGCCGCCCTCCTCGAGCATCACGACCGCGTGCCCTCGCTCCGCGAGCGCCTTCGCGACGGGCGCGCCGCCCGCGCCGGTGCCGACGACGACCACGTCGACCTCGAGCGTCTCGTCGTGCGTCATCGCGCGGCCGTCGACGATCTGTCGCTCCCACGCGTGGTGCTCGCGCGCGACGCTCAGCCGATGCTGCCCGACGCCGAGCGCGTCCTCGAGCCCCTGCGCGCGCGCCTGCACCATCTTGATCGGCGCCGTCACGCCGCGCACGAGCCAGAACGTCGCCTCGCCCTCCGCGAGCCGCGCGAGCGCCTGCGCGCGCGCCGCCTCGTCGAGCGAGCTCAGCGCCGCGCCTGCGAACGGCACCGACGCGAGATCGAGCGCGGTGAGGATCGCGCGGTACCCGGAGAGCGTGCCCGCGCCGAGCCCGTCGACGAGCTGCGCGACCGCGTCGACCATCGCGCCGTCCGGCGCAGGCACCCAGCGACCCGGCGGGGTCGCGACCTCGGCGATCGCGACGAGCGCGTGGCGCTCGCGAGGGGTGAGCGAGTTGGGCATGGACAAACGATGACCGATGCGTCACCGTTTGTCCATGCTCGATCGCGCCCATTGGAACGGCGCCCGCTGGACGGCGGGTGATCCGCGAGGTCACTACGAGAGCTGGTTCCAGCGAGCGAACCACCCGACGCGGCCGCTCGCGTTCTGGATCCGCTACACGATCTTCTCGCCCGCGGGCCGCCCCGGCGACGCGCTCGGCGAGCTGTGGGCGATCTGGTTCGACGGCGAGCGGCGCACCGTCACCGCGGTCAAGGAGGAGCGCTCGATCCGCGAGTGCCGCTTCGACAAGAGCGCGCTCGACGCGCGCATCGGCGAGGCCGCGCTCGACGGCGAGGGGCTGCGCGGCGAGGCGCGCCTCGCCGGCCACGCGATCGGCTGGCGCCTCGCGTACGCGTCGCCCGAGCCGCCGTTGCTCACGTTCGACCGCAAGCTCTACGGCACGCCGATCCCGAAGGCCAAGGCGCTCGTCGGCTCGCCGCTCGCGGTGTACCGAGGAGACCTCGTGGTCGACGGAGAGACGATCGCGATCGAGGACTGGGTCGGCTCGCAGAACCACAACTGGGGCGAGAAGCACACCGACCAGTACGCGTGGGGTCAGGTCTGCGGCTTCGACGACGCGCCGAGCGCGTTCCTCGAGGTCGGCTGCGGCCGCATCAAGGTCGGCCCGGTGCTCACGCCTGCGATCACGGTCCTGACCCTGCGCCTCGACGGCGAAGAGATCGCCTTCAACACGATCGGCGAGGGCCTGCGCGTGAACGGGAGCTACGACTTCTTCCGCTTCGCGTTCGAGGCGGAGCGCGGCGAGCTCTCGATCGCCGGGAACATCGCCGCGGCGCGGAGCGACTTCATCGCGCTGCCCTACTACGATCCGCCGGGCGGTACCAAGACGTGCCTCAACTCGAAGATCGCGCGCTGCGATCTCACGCTGCGCCGCCGCGGCGAGCCGCCGCGCACGCTGAGCACGCGACACCGCGCCGCGTTCGAGATCCTGACGCAAGAGACGGATCACGGCGTGCCGATCCTCGATCCGAAGGCGGGGCCCTGACGCGACGCGTGAGCGCCGCGTCCAATTCGCATAGAATGTTCCAGTGCATCGCCGCCGCTGTCTCGTCTCGTTCCTGATCTTCCTCACCGCGTGCGCGGGCAACCCGGTCGAGCCGACCGACGCGGGAGGAGGCGGGCGCCGCGACGCCGCCGCGGCCGACGCGGGCAGCGGGTGCCCGGGCGCGCAGACGCTCTGCGACGGCCTCTGCGTCACGCTCGCGAGCGATCCGGCGAACTGCGGCGAGTGCTTCAGCGCGTGCCCGAGCGGGCGCGTGTGCAGCGCGGGGCGCTGCGAGGCCGCGTGCGGGCCGGACCTCACGCTCTGCGGCGACACCTGCCGGGACACGCGCTTCGATCCGACGCACTGCGGCCGCTGCGACAACCCGTGCGAGGCCGGGGTGCTCTGCGATCGCGGCACGTGCCAGGAGACGTGCAGCTCGCCGTTCACCGAGTGCGGCGAGACGTGCGTCGACACGCGCGTCGACCCGGCCCACTGCGGCGGGTGCGGCGTCGCGTGCGGGGCCGGCGAGGTCTGCACGGGCGACGGCTGCGGCAACGTGTGCCCCGCCGGACAGACCAACTGCAGCGGCTCGTGCCGGGACCTCGGCGCGGATCGCAACCACTGCGGCGCGTGCGGCAACGCGTGCGGCGAGGGCGAGCTGTGCAGCGGCGGCTCTTGCGCGCTCGTGTGCGCGGGCGGGCTGACCGAGTGCACCGGCGTCTGCCGCGACCTGAGCGTCGACAACAACAATTGCGGGAGCTGCGGCAACGTCTGCGGCGCGGGCGAGGTGTGCTCGAGCCGCGCGTGCACCCTCTCGTGCGGCGGCGGCCTCACCAACTGCGGCGGCGTCTGCCGCGACCTCGCGATGGACCGCAACCACTGCGGGAGCTGCGGCAACGTCTGCGCGACGGGCCAGGTCTGCGCGGGCAGCGTGTGCACGCTGTCGTGCAGCCCCGGGCTGACCGACTGCGGCGGCGTCTGCCGCGATCTCTCGGTCGACGGAAACAACTGCGGGATGTGCGGGCGGACGTGCGGCGCCGGCCAGGTCTGCGCGGGCGGCACCTGCACGCTCTCGTGCAGCGCGGGGCTCACCGACTGCGGCGGGGTCTGCCGCGACCTCATGACGAACGCGGGGCACTGCGGGATGTGCGGGCGCGCGTGCCCGATGGCGCAGACCTGCGTCGGCGGCGCCTGCACGCTCGTGTGCGGCGCCGGCCAGACGAACTGCTCGGGCACGTGCACGAGCCTCTCGAACGACCCCGTGAACTGCGGGACGTGCGGGCGCGTGTGCGGCGGCGGTGAGGCGTGCGTCACGGGCACGTGCACGCCGATCTCGACGTGCATGGATCGCGAGACGTTCGAGACCGGCAGCTGGCCGTGGTCGCCGTGGATCGTGCAGGCGGGCGGCGGCACCGTCGGGGCCGCCTCCGCGCACTCGGGCGCGCGCGGGATCCGCGACCCGGACTGGCACTACCGCACCGACCTCACGCTCGGGCTCGGCGGCCGCCTCTCGATCTGGACCCGCGGCGGCACCGGCCGCTTCTATTTCGGCTTCGACGCGACCGCGTCGGGGGCCAAGAGCTTCGTCGCGTCGTTCAACACGAGCGACATCCGCTTCCAGGACAACGCGGGCTGGGGCTACACGGAGCTGAGCACCGCCTCGCAGACGTACGTCGCCGGCCGCTGGTACCGGCTCGAGGTCGAGCGCACGAGCGCGACGACGGTCGTCGGGCGCCTCTACGACCAGGACGGCACCACGCTGCTCAACTCGGTCGCGCACACCTTCGGCTCGATCGGATCGGGGGGCGTCGCGATCCGCTCGTTCGGCACGGTCGACGCCGACACGATCGTCCACTGCCCCTGAGCGGCGCCGCGCTTCGCGGTGTGCTCGAGCGACGCGGCGCTGGCCCTCGCGCTCGCCCTGAGCGCGATCGACGCGATCACGGGCACGGGATCGTCGAGAACGACACCGGCTCGACGTAGGAGTGCAGCTCTTGCTGCCCGTCGGGCCCGATCGCGACGCCGACCATGCGCCCGTGGTGGTGGTAGTGCACGGCCATCGGCGAGCCGCGGTGGATGACCGGCTCGCCCGAACGCGGAACGACGCGCACGCACGAGCTCGAGCCCACGGTCCACTCGGTCCGGTACGTGACATCCGCCGAGTTGCTGGTCACCTGGAGGCGGACGGCCTCCGCCGCCGCCGCGCCGCCCACGAGCGTCGGGCCGCTCGTCGCCGCGTGCTCGACCTGGACGACGAGCGGCCGCCCCTCGGTCGTCCCGAGCGCCGGCTCCATCTCACAGGCTGTGATCGACACGAGCCCGATCGCCGCCAACCACCCCGCTCTGCTCATCGGCCACCTCCGCGCGGAGGATCGCGCCGGCGATGGTCGCCGGCAACCGCCTCGATCGAAGGACGCTCAGAGGATCTCGGGCCAGCCCACGGCGCGGCACGCCCAGAGCCCGACGCAGATCGCCTCGGCCGCGTCGTGGCGCAGCGCGGTCGGGCGCGGCAGGCCGCTCGCCGCGATGACCTCGCGCGCGAGCCCGTCGGCCGCCGCCTTCGCGTCCGCGCCGCGGCGCCGATCGCGCGCGATGAGCAGCGCCTCGCGCCACGTCTGCGCGTCGACGGAGATCAGCGCCGCGCCGCGCTTTCGCGCCGCGCTCCCCCACACGCGCGCGAGGGCCGCGTCGCCCTCGACGGCCACCGTGGCGAGCCCCTCGATCGCGGCGAGCTCCCCCCACACCGCGCGCTTCAGCTGCGCGACCGTCCCGAAGTGCTGCGAGCGGTAGCGCACGAGCCGCCCGTCGCCGGCGTAGACCGCGAGCCCGGTGCGCAGGCCGAGGTCGACCGCCAAGAGGTGCGCGCTCACTCGCCCTCGAGCGCCGCGATCACCGCCGCGAGCGCGCTCGACAGCGCCGCGTGCCGGCGCGGCCCGAGCGCCGCCGCGAGCTCGCCGTCGATCTCGGCGAGGTAGCGCATCCCCTGCATGAGCAGCGTCGGGCCGTCGTCCGCGAAGACGACGAGCTTCGCGCGTCCGTCCGTCGGATCGGGCACGCGCTCGAGCACGCCCATCGCCTCCATGTCGTCGACGAGCTGGGTCACCGCCTGCTTGGTGACCCCGAGCCGCTCCGCGAGCACGCCGAGCCGCGTCCCCTCGAGGTCGAGGTGCGGCAACAGCGCCGTGTGCGACGGACGCAGGCGCGGCCGACCCGGCGCCTCGGGCACGCGCGCGAGCGCGCGCTCGTTCACGAGCCGCCCCGCCTTCATCAGGAGCTGGCTCACGCTGGCCCGCTTGGCCGCCTCGAACGTCTCCTTCGCCACGCGCTCTTCCATGACGGTTAATCCTACTTGACCACTTGGTCAATCTTGCTTTACTAAATGAGACTTCACCGAACGGAGGCGCGGGATGCGACTGAGGAACGTGGGCGAGGACATCTGGGTCGCGGAGCACGACTTCCGCATGGGGCTCTTGGACTTCGGCGGGCGCATGACCGTGGTGCGCCTCGCGGACGGGCTCCTGCTCTACTCGGTGATCGCCATCGACGACGCGCTCGCGAAGGAGCTCGCCGCGCTCGGACCGGTCGCTCACCTCGTGGCGCCCAACGCGATGCACCACGTCTTCCTCGACGCCGCGATCGCGCGCTACCCCGACGCGCGCGTCTACGCGCCGCGCGCGCTCGCGAAGAAGAAGAAGGGCCTCGAGGTCGACGCGTGGCTCGAGGGCGAGGCGCCGCCGGCCGCGTGGGGCGACGCGCTCGCGCTCGTCGTCGTGCAAGGGGCGCCCTCGGTCGACGAGGTCGTGCTGTTCCATCGGGCGAGCCGCACGCTCATCGTCTGCGACCTCGTGTTCCACATCCACGAGGCGCGCGGCTGGGTCAGCCCGCTGATGTTCAAGCTGATGGGCGTGTGGCGGCGCGTGAAGCAGGGCCCGCTGTGGCGCTTCGGGACCAAGGACCGCGCCGCGGCCGAGGCCTCCCTCGAGCCGGTGTGGGGCTGGGACTTCACGCGCGTGATCGTCGCGCACGGCCGGCTGATCGAGGGACCGAACGCGAAGGCCCAGCTCGCCGAGGGGCTCGCGTGGATGTGCCCCGGCCACGCGCCCAAGGCCCTGCCCGCGCCGGCGTGACTCGCCGTGGTGCTCTCGCGCACACGGCGCGCGAGGTCCCCCTCTTGTCGGCGTGCGCGACGTGTATAGCTCCGAGGACAGCGCCGCAGGGGTGTCAGGGCGGCGCCAACCCGAGATGGAGGACGTCATGACCGACCTCAGCCGTTGGAATCCGTTCAAGTTCCGCCGCAAGAAGACCGACGCCGAGCCCGCCGCAGCGCGCGCCGAGGCGCCGCCCGCCCCCCTCGCGGTCGCGGGAGGCACGCCAATGGCACAGCTCTTCGACTCGTTCTTCCGCGACTCGTTCTTCCGCGACTCGTTCTTCCGCGACCCGCTCCTCCGCGACCCGTTCTTCGCGCGCGGGGCCGAGCTCGATCGCTGGTTCGGCGACTTCAGCCCGACCCGCTTCTCACCGACCGTGGACGTCGTCGACGAGGAGTCGCACCTCGCGGTCAGCGCCGAGCTCCCCGGCATGAGCAAGGACGACGTGCAGCTCTCGATCGAGGGCAACGTCCTGACGCTGCGCGGCGAGAAGAAGCACGAAGAGGAGAAGAAGGAGGCCGGCTGCTACCGCGTCGAGCGCAGCTACGGGATGTTCTCCCGCTCGGTGCCGTTGCCGGCCGACGTCGACGTCGAGAAGGCCGAGGCCAAGTTCGACAAGGGCGTGCTCACGCTACGCCTGCCGAAGGCACCCGCGAAGGAGCCGGGCGGCAAGCGCATCGCCATCCAGGGCTGACCCGCGACAGCGTGACGCGAGGTGCCCCGGTGCGCCTCACGCCGCGCCGCGCGGGCACGGCGCGAGCGTCCGGCGCGGCGCCGTGTAGGATGCGGCGCGATGAGCGAGACGGCCCTCGTCGGCACCATCGGGGTGATGATCGTGGCGGGCGCGGCGGTGACCTTCGCCGGTCGGCTCGTCCGCATGCCGTCGATCGTCTGCTACATCCTCGCGGGGCTCGGGCTCGCCGCGCTGACCGGGCTCGTGGCGCCCGACTCGCTCGACCGCGTCCACGTCGTGGGCGAGCTCGGGATCATCCTGTTGCTCTTCGTCGTCGGGCTCGAGCTCAACCTCGAGCGCATCCGGCAGGTCGGCAAGGTCGCCGTGCTCGCCGGGCTCGGGCAAGTCGCCTTCACGGCCGCCGGCGGCGTCGGGCTCGCGCTCCTGCTCGGCTTCGACTGGATGGCGTCGGTCCTCATCGCGACCGCGCTGACGTTCTCGAGCACGGTCGTCGTGGTGAAGCTGCTCGACCAGAAGGGCGAGCTGTCGAGCCTCTACGGGCGCATCGCGGTCGGGATCTTCCTCGTGCAGGACCTCGTCGTGATCGTCGTGCTCACGTTCGTCGCGGGGCTCGATCCCGAGGCGGAGAGCGGCGCGCTCCCCGTGCTGGTCGGGCTCGGCAAGGCGTTCGGCGGGATGGGCCTCTTGCTCGCGCTCAGCCTCGCGTCCGCGCGCTGGATCCTGCCCAGGCCGATGGCGTGGGCCGCCCGCTCGCCGCAGACGCTGTTCCTCTTCGCGCTCTGCCTCTCGCTCGGGTTCGTGCTCGCCGCGGAGCACATGGGCCTGTCGCCCGAGATCGGCGCGTTCCTCGCGGGGCTGAGCGTCGCGCAGCTCGACTGCGCGCACGAGCTGAGGCGCCGCGTGCACCCCTTGATGAGCTTCTTCATCGCCGTCTTCTTCGTCTCGCTCGGCGCCGGCATGCGGCTCGCGGACGCGAGCGCGTACTGGATGGAGGCGGTCGTCCTCTCGCTGTTCGTGCTCATCGGCAACCCGTTCATCTTCATGTGGATCATCGCCAAGAGCGGCTACTCCGAGCGCACGTCGTTCTTCACCAGCGTCACCGTCGCGCAGATCAGCGAGTTCTCGTTCATCCTCGGCGCGACCGGCGTGGCGGCCGGGCTCATCGGGCCGCCCGTGCTGTCGCTCATCATGGTCGTCGGCCTCGTGACGATCGGCGTGAGCGCCTACATGATCCTCTTCAACCGCGAGCTCTACGCGGTGGTGCGGCGCCTGGGGCTCTTGCGGATGTTCGGCGCGTCGCAGGGCGAGGACGAGGAGCCGCCCGCCGAGCGCATGCAGGGGCACGTGGTCGTCGTGGGGATGAACGACCTCGGGCGGCGCCTCGTGCGGGCGCTCGCCGCGCGCGGCGAGCCGGTGCTCGCGATCGACACGGACCCGCGCAAGCTCGCGGATCTCCCGTGTCGGACGCTGCACGGGAGCGTCGAGCACCCCGAGACGCTCGAGGAGGCGGGCGTACCGCACGCGCGCCTCGCGATCTCGACGCTGCGCATCGAGGCCACCAACCGGCTCTTCGCGTACCGCGCGAAGGGCTGGGGCGTGCCCGTCGCGATCCACGCGTTCGACCGCTCCGTCGTCGACGGCCTGCGCGCGCTCGACGTGGATCTGCTCATCGACAGCAAGGGCTACGCCGCCGCGAGCCTGCGCGAGGCGGTCGGCGCGCCCGGTGAGGGCGCGACGTGACGAGCATCGCGCTCTTGGCGCTCGCCGCCGCGCTCGCGCTCGCGCTCGCGACGCGCCTTCGCCTCCCCGCGCCGCCGCTCATGATGGCCGCCGGGATCGGCCTCACGCTCGCCGGCGCCCCGCTCGACGAGCGGCTCGTGCGCAGCGTGCTCCTGCTCGGCGCGACCTTCCTCGTCTTCGTCGTCGGGACCGAGCTCGACCCGGAGCGCGTCGGCGCCCACCGGCGCGCCGCGGGCCGCGTCGCGTGGGCCCGCATCGCGGTGCTGACGGCGGCCGGCGTCGGGACCTCGCGCGCGCTCGGGCTGAGCTGGCTCGAGACCGCGTATGTGACGGTGGCGCTGAACGCGAGCTCGACCCTGCTCGTCACCGATCTCTTGCGCCAGCGGCAGCAGTTCTTCGAGCCGTTCGGCCGCCTCGTCCTGGGCGCCTCGCGCGTGCAGGACCTCGTCGTCGTGGGCGCGGTGTCCGTCCTCGCGGTCGCGACCGTGGACCTCGAGCGCCTCGCGATGGGCGGGACCGGGCTCGTCGCGCTCGTCGCCGGCGCGGCGCTCCTCGGGCGCTGGATCGGCCCACGCCTGCTCGCTCGGAGCGACCTCGACCAGGAGCACCAGCTGCTCGTCGCGCTCGGCGCGCTCTTCCTGTTCGCCGGCCTCGCCCACTACGCGGGGCTCCCGCTCGCGACCGGGGCGTTCCTCGCCGGGCTCGCGCTCGCGCGCTTCCCGGTCCGCGCGCTCGTGAGCGGCCACGTCGCGTCGTTCTCGGACTTCTTCACCGCGCTCTTCTACGTCGCGCTCGGCGCCACCGTGCGCCCGCTCGCGCGCGCCGAGCTCTGGACCGAGGCGGCCCTCTTGACCGCGATCGTGCTGTTCGCGCCGCTGGTCGTGCTCCCCCTGGTCCGCGAGCGCGGGATGACGCTGCGCTCCTCGATCGAGGGGATCAACCTGATGGCGCACTCGGGCGAGCTCGCGCTGGTCGTCGCGATGGTCGGCCTCGCGCGCGGGCACCTCGGCGAGGACGTGTTCGAGGTGATCGTCGGCGTCGTGGTCGCGACGAGCGCGATCGCGCCGATGCTCAGCGCCGACGCGCTCACGTGGCGGCTCGTCCACCTCTACCCCGCGAAGCGAGCGGACGCGGCGAGCCGTCCGTCCGGGCACCTCCTCGTGATCGGCTGCGGCGAGTCGACGCGGCCGCTCATCGACGAGTGGACCGAGGCCGGCGAGCCCGTGGTGGTCATCGACGACGACCCCGCCGTGGTGGAGGAGCTGCGCGCGGCGGGTGCCCGCGTCGTTCGCGGCGACGGCGCCGATCCCGCGGTGCTCGAGGCGGCGGGCGCCGCGCACGCGCGCGTCGTGATCTCCACGATGCGGCGGCTCACCGACAACGAGCGGCTGCTCTCGCGGGCGCCGGGCGCTCGCGTGCTCGTGCGCGTGTTCTCGGACGACGATGCCGCCCGCGTGCGCGCGCTCGGCGGCGAGCCCGTCGAGGAGGCGGCGCTCGCGGAGGCCCCGATCCTCGCCTGGGTCGAGGCCACCCGCCCTACCTGAGGCCGCCGCGACGAGGCCGAGGCCGAGGACGAGGCCGAGGACGAGGACGAGGACGAGGACGAGGACGAGGACGAGGACG
>JAHBWG010000135.1 GCA_019637095.1 Sandaracinaceae bacterium
CGGGGCAGGAGGCGCGGGCGCGGCGGGCGCCGCGATGGCGGGCGCGGGCGCGCGCATCGTCGCGGAGTAGACGAGCGCGCCCGCGAGGGCGACGAGGCCGAGCGCGGCGGCGTACATCCACCGCCGATCGTCGGGCGCCACCACCTTCGCGATCACGTCGTGCGTGCTCGCCGCCTCCGCGGGCGCGTCGTCCTCGGGCTCGTCGTGGAGGTCGGCCGGCGCGCTGAACGGGCCCTCGCCGAGCCGGTGCTCGGCAGCGTCGCCGAGGGCCATCATCGCCTCGTCGATCGCCTGGGACATCGCGCGGGCCGAGGCGAACCGCTCGTTCGGGCGCTTCGCGAGCGCCGTGAGCGCGATCCGCTCGAGTGAGCGAGGGATCCCCCACGCGGGCCGGACGCGCCGGGGCGGCACGGGCGTCTCCATGATGTGCTTGGTGATCGTGCCGAGCGCGTTCTCGGCCTTGAACGGCACGCGCCCACAGAGGAGCTGATAGAGCACCACGCCGGCGGAGTAGACGTCGGCGCGCGCGTCGATCTCGTCGCCGCGCGCCTGCTCGGGCGCCATGTACTCCGGCGTGCCGCACACGTACCCGTCCTTCGTGATCGCGGTGCTGCGCCCCTCGGACTCGACGATCTTCGCGATGCCGAAGTCGCACACCTTCACGCGCTCGACGTCGCCCTCGCGGATCACGACGACGTTCTCGGGCTTGAGATCGCGGTGGATGATGCCGACGCGGTGCGCCTCCTCGAGCGCGCTCAGCGTCTGCTTCATCAGCTCGGCGATGCGCGCGGGGGAGAGCGGCGCGTCGTGATCGATGATCGTCTGGAGATCCTCCCCCTCGAGGAGCTCCATGGCGATGAAGAGCGTGCCGTCGGCGTCGGCGCCGAAGTCGATGATGTGCAGCGAGCTCGGGTGCGACAGGCGGCTCGCCGCCTTCGCCTCGCGGTGGAAGCGCTTGGCGATGCGCGGGTCCCCGCCGAGGTGCGGGTGCAGCAGCTTGAGCGCGACGCGCTCGCCGCGCTCGACGTGCGCTCCCGCGTACACGCGGCCCATCGCGCCCTCGCCGATCAGCGCGTCGATGTGGAACGTGCCGGCGATCGTGCGACCGATCCAGCGGTCCGGCGCGCGATCCGCTTCGTCGGGGTTGGGCTCGGCGTCGTGGTCCATCGACTCGTCGCAACCCCCGGCGTCTCGCAAGGATAGAGGAACGCGCCCGCCTCGCAAAGTCGGCGCCGCTCTCGCGGCCCCAGGTTTCCTTGACCTCGCTCGCCGGCCGTGGCTATCGTCGCGCACGGTTCGCGGTCCCCGGTGACCGAGCAGAAAGGGAGTCTCCGTGATCGTCTGCCCGCGGTGCAGCAAGGAGAATCAAGACCACTACAAGTTCTGCCTCGGGTGCGGGGCGGAGCTTCCGCGTGACGCCGAGCAGTCCAAGAGCTTCTCCGCGCCGACGCCGCCGAGCGGGACGCCCGTCCAGATGGGCCCGCCGCCGGTCGCCCCCATCCCTGCGCCAGCGCCGCCGGCCGCCGCGCCGCCGATGCCGGGGCCGCCGCCGAGCTTCGGGGGACCGCCCGTCGGCCCGCCTCCGGCGATGCCGCCGCCCGCGGGGCCGCCGATGGCTGCGCCGCCGCTGGCTGCGCCGCCCATGGCGCCGCCCGGTCCTCCGATGGGTGGTCCGCCGATGGCGCCACCCGGTCCCCCGATGGGTGGCCCGCCGATGGGTGGCCCGCCGATGGGTGGCCCGCCGATGGGTGGCCCGCCGATGGGTGGCCCGCCGATGGGTGGCCCTCCGATGGGTGGCCCGCCGATGGGTGGCCCGCCGATGGGTGGCCCTCCGATGGGTGGTCCGCCCGGTCCTCCGATGGGTGGGCCGCCGATGGGCGCGCCGCCGGGTCCTCCGATGGGTGGTCCGCCGATGGGCGCGCCTCCCGGCCCGCCGCTCGGTGGGCCGCCTGGCGCCGCGCCGGGCGGGGGCAAGGTGATTTGCCCGAAGTGCAACGCGCCGAACAACCCCGGCTTCAAGTTCTGCGGGACGTGCGGCCACCCGCTCGGCGACGTGGCGGCGGGGCCGCCGCCCGCGCTGTCCCCGCCGGTCGCGGCGCCGGTGGGCGCGGGCTCGGGGACGCTCGTCCTGATCCGTCCCGACGGAACCGAGGGTGACTCGATCCCCTTCTCCCACGGCACGGTGGTCGGCCGCCAGGCGACGCCGCAGTTCGCGAACGACTCGTACCTCTCACCGCGTCACGCGACCTTCACCTTCGAGGGCGAGCAGCTCCGCATCACGGACGAGGGCAGCCTCAACGGGATCTACCGCCGCATCGATCGCGAGGATCCGGTCGAGCTCGCGGACAACCAGGTGTTCCGCGTCGGCCAGGAGCTGATCCGCTTCGAGCGCCTCGCGCCGCCGTCGGCGGGGGCGGACGGCGTGCAGCCGATGGGGAGCCCGGCCGACGGGCTCGTGGGCCGCATCTGCCTCGTCACCGGGCGGCAGACGACGGGGAACTGCTACGCCATCCCGGCCGAGGGCCTGCACCTCGGGCGCGAGCGCGGGGACATCCTCTTCCCCGACGACGGCTACGTCTCGGGCCTGCACGCGCGCATCCACGCGGAGGGCGACAAGGTGTTCCTCACCGACGTCGGGAGCTCCAACGGGACGTTCCTGCGCATGAGCGGGAGCGGGCTCGTCGCGAGCGGACGCATGATCCTCCTCGGCCAGCAGCTGTTCCGCGTCGAGTATTGAGCGTCGGAGCGGGTGCTTCGCACCCGTCTCGCCCAACCCACCGAGCTCACCCCGCGGCGTCGCGGACCACCTCCGCGGGCTCGGCCTCGCCGAGGCGCTCGCGGAGGAACTTGTCGATGCGGAGCTGGATCGCGACGGGCTGCTCGATGGGCGCGGCGTGGCTCGCGCCCTTGAGCATGAACAGCTCGGCGTCCGGGATCGCCTCCGCCATGTGCTCGGCGAGGATCGCCGGCGTGAACGTGTCGCGCTCCGCCGCGACGACCAGCGTCGGCACGTCGATACGTGACAAGATGTCTTCCGCTGTGTGCTCGCCGGCGCAGCGCAGCATGCCGAGGAAGAGCTGCGGCTCCATCGACGCGACGTGCTCCATGTACGGGCGGAAGTCCTCCTCGCGGATCGAGAGGGAGTCGACCTCCTTGCTGAGCCGCGCGATGTGGAACGCGAGCCCGGCGGGGATGCGGCCCCAGAGCGCGCGCGCGAGCCCGCGGCGGCGCTCCACCGCGTCGATGATCCCGGGCAGGACCTGCTTGAGCATGTCGCTGCCGTGGAAGGTCGCCGTGACCTTGCCGTAGCTGCCGCACACGAGGATCAACGCGCGCACCCGCTCCGGCGCGAGCCGGTACGCCTCGAGCGCGACCTGCGTGCCCATCGAGTGGCCGACCAGCACCGCGCGGTCGATGTCGTGCGCGTCGAGCACGCTCAAGAGATCGCGCGCGTGCGCCGGCACGTCGATGCGACCGGGGTCCGCGGGCAGCCCGCTGCGCCCGTGCGCGCGGTAGTGCCAGTGCACGGTCGCGTGCGTCTCGGCGAGGTGCGGCCCGAGGTACTTCCACGCGAAGCCGTCGCAGCCGATGCCGTCGTTGAGGACGACCGGCGGGCCCTCCCCGCGGACGCCCCAGAAGAGCCGCGTCCCGTCCGACGCGGTGGCGAACCCTTGGCGCGCGTAGTCCATTCAGGAGGGCGTGTCGTCGCCGATGTCGTTGACCGACGGCAGCTTCTTGATCTCGGACAGGCCGATCTTCACGCAGCGCTGGACGATCCAGGAGAGGGAGCGGTCGAGGCGCGCCGCCTCGTTCTGGATCTCCTCGAGCATCGCTTCGGGGAAGTAGAGGCTCTGCTTGCGCTTGTCCGTACTGGCCATCCGTCTCGCCCTCGCTCCGGGGTGCTCTGGGGTACTACAAGGCCGGACACCACCCTGTCAAACCCCCACGGTGCGCGTGGCCGGTCCGGGTATGCTGTCGCGCGTGAGGAACCGCCCGACCCACCTCGCTCTCGTCCTCTGTGCCGCGTTCGCCGGCTCGTTCGCGGCGACGCTCGTGCTCGAGGCGCCGCGCCGCGCGCAGGCGACCGAGGGGCGCGCCTCGCCGTACGCGAACCTCGGCATCTTCGCGCGCGCGCTCAGCCACATCGAGGCGGCGCACGTCGAGGAGCCCGACCAGGACGCGCTGATCTACGGCGCGATCCGCGGGATGGTCCAGACGCTCGATCCGCACAGCGCGTTCATGGATCCCGACGAGTACCGGATCCTCACCGCCGACACGATGGGCCGCTTCGGCGGGATCGGTGTCGAGATCGACGTGCGCGATGGCTGGCTCACCGTGCACGGCGTGATCGCGGGCGGCCCCGCGGACGCGGCGGGCGTGCTCCCGGGCGATCGCTTCCTGCGGATCGAGGGCCGCATGGCGCGCGACATGCCCGTCTCCGAGGCGGTGCAGGTGATGCGCGGCGAGCCGGGGACGCGCGTGCGGGTGCACCTGCGCCGCGAGGGGCACGACGAAGCGATCGCGCTCGAGCTCACGCGCGCGATCGTCGAGGTCGAGGCGGTCGAGGCGCGCATCCTGCCCGACCGCACGGTGCACCTGCGGATCAAGTCGTTCCAGGCGACGACGACCGACGAGGTGCGGCGCGCGCTCGACGCCGCCGCCGAGCGCACCGCGTCGAGCGGCGGGGTGCGCGGGGTGCTCCTCGACCTGCGCCGCAACCCGGGCGGGCTGCTCAACGAGGCGGTGCGCGTGAGCGACGAGTTCCTCTCGTCCGGGGTGATCGTCTCGACGCGCGGGCGCGGGGGTCGCGTGCTCAGCGAGGCGAGCGCGCACGCGGCGGGGACGCGACCCGACTGGCCGATGGTGGTGCTCGTCGATCACTACACGGCGAGCGCGGCGGAGATCGTCGCCGGCGCGCTCCGCGATCACGGCCGCGCGATCGTCGTGGGCAGCCGCACGTGGGGCAAGGGCAGCGTGCAGAACGTCATCGAGCTGCCGGACGGCTCCGCGCTCAAGCTCACGATCGCGCGCTACTACACGCCGAGCGGGCGCTCCATCCAGGCGCAGGGGATCGAGCCCGACGTGGAGGTCGAGCAGCTGTCGGAGGAGGCCGCGCGCGAGCTGATCCAGCGCGCGCTCGATCGGTACAGCGAGGCGAGCCTCGCGCGCCACCTGCGCGGCGAGGACGAGCCGGAGGCGCCCGCCGTGGACCTGACCCGGCGCACCGAGGTGCGGCGCGGGCCGGCCGACGAGGAGGAGGCGGGACCGGCGTTCTCCGACGACTACCAGGCGCGCATCGCCCACCAGGTCCTGCGCGCGCTCGCGGCGCGGGGCGCCCCCACGCGCTGAGCTTCGATTTCCCACGAAGTCTCGCGTCGAGGGCGCAACGGGAGCGCTCGATCAACCGCCCTCGGCGCGCGCGAGCCGTCGCGCGAGGAACGCGGCGAGCCGATCGATCACGTCGGCGGGGATGGCGTGGCCGCCGTCGAAGGGCACGAAGGTGACCTCCGCGCCGGCCTCCGCGAGCCGCGCGGCGAGCCGCGACGCCGCGTCGAACGAGAGCAAGGGATCTCGTCGGCCGTGCGCGAGGAGGATCGGCGGCGCGTCGCGCGCGCGGGCCACCCACCGCGCCTCGTCGAGGGGACCGCCCGAGAGCGAGGCGAGGCCCGCGAGGCGCGGCCGCCGCGACAGCCCGAGCTCGGTCGCGAGCATCCCGCCCTGCGAGAACCCCGCGACGACCGTGCGCTCGGGCGGCGCGCCGATCGCGTCGAGCGCCGCGGCGAGATCGCGCGCGGCGTCGTCGAGGCCGCGGGGGCGGTGCCCGCCGCGATCCGCGGGGCGCGCGCCGCCGAGATCGATCGGCCACCACGCGCGGCCGCCGCCGATCCGGAGCGGCGCGGCGGGGAGGGCGACGCGCAGGTCGGGCACGCGCGCGCACAGCTCGCGGGCGAGCGGGACGAGGTCGTCCGCGGGCGCGCCGTACCCGTGCAGCAGCACGAGCAGCGGGCCGTCGCCGTCGGCGGCGCCCTCCCACGCGACGGTCAACGCGCGGGGCTCGGCGGCCGAGGGTGCTCCTGTGCTCGTCGCTGGGCTCGTCGGCGCGGTCGCCTCGCCCAGCCGCGCCGCGGGCTCCGGGCCCCGGCAGGACGCGAGCAGCGCCAGCGTCGCGAGGGCGGACGCCCTCACGGCTCGCCCGCGGCCTCCTCCGAGGGTCGCGGCCGCGGCGGCTGCGGCCGCGGCGCGTCCTCGCGGATGGAGTAGCGCACGATGGAGCGCAGGATCTCGTTGCGCTGCAGGTTGCCCACGAGGCGCTTGATGTCCTCGTAGATCGACGGGTCGACGAGCAGCCCGCCGATCGTCCCGCGGCCCGCGCGCACGTCGGCCACGACCGCGCGCAGGTCCACGCTCATCGCCTCGAGGTTCTCGATGAGGCCGCCGGCCTGCTGGCCGTAGAGCAGCTCGTGCGCGTTGTTGTCGCCCGTGCGCACGTCGCGCAGGATCGTCGCCACCTCGCCGACGGCCCCCGCCGCGTTGGTCAAGAGCGAGGTCAGCTGCGTGCCGTAGATCAGCTCGTGCGCCGAGCCGTCGCCGCGCTCGACCTCGCGCACGACGCGGTGGACGGAAGCCACGGTGCGGTTGAGCTCGCCGGAGGTGTCGCGCAGGCTCACGAGCGTCTCGCCGATCGAGTCGGCGAACGCGGGATCCGCGAGCAGGCGCCGCACGGTGCCGTCGTTCTCGTGGATCAGCGCCGTGATGACGGCGAGGTTGTGCACGATGTCGCGCAGGTCGCGGCGGACCTGCTCGTCGTCGAGCGTGTCCGCGAGGCTGCGCGTGATGCGGTCCACGGATCCGACGATGCCCTCCGCCTGCTCGCCCGTCGGGCCGAGGAAGCTGGTGAGCAGCGAGCGATCACGGGAAGGGATGAGCGTGCCGGGGGCGAGCGGCTCGCCCTGGCCGACCGTCAGGTCGATGAGCTGATCGCCGAGCAGCCCCTTGCTCCCGATGCTCGCGGTGCTGCCCTCGCGAACGAAGGCGGACGCGTCCTCGCGGATGCGCAGGCGCACGCGGACCTGACCGTTCGGATCGAAGCTGACCCGGTCGACGGATCCCGCCTCGATCCCGGCGACGCGGATCGGGCTGCCGGCGCGTAGGCCGTCGACCGTGGGGAACACCGCCTCGTACTCGCGGTGCCCCGCGAAGATCGACGACTGGCCTCCGAACACGAAGACCAGGATCCCGCCGGTGATCAGCGCGATCGTGACGAAGATGCCGACTCGGAGCTCGCTCGAACCTTCCTTCATGCGCGTCGCTCAACCACCGTAGCGGAGCAGGGTTTGGATGTCGTCCGTCTCGGGGGCGTTGCCCTCGATGAAGTCGCGGACGCGCGGGTCGGCGCTCTGCCGGATCTCGTCGGGGGTTCCATCGAAGATCACGTGGCCGCGGTCGATCATGGCGATCCGATCGCTGACGCGGAAGGCCGCCGGCATGTCGTGGGTCACGACGATGGTCGTGACGTCGTAGCGGTCGTTGAGCTCCACGATGAGGTCGACGATGTGCGCCACCGCGATCGGGTCGAGGCCGGTGGTGGGCTCGTCGTAGAGGAGCACCTCGGGCCGCATCGCGATCGCGCGCGCGAGCCCGACCCGCTTCTTCATCCCGCCCGACAGCTCGGCGACGCGCATGCGCTCGATGCCCGGCAGCCCGACGTCCTCGAGGCACTCGGCGACGCGCGCGTCGACCTCCTCGCGCGTCGGCCGGCCGTGCTCGAGGAGGGGGTAGGCGACGTTGCCGTGGACGTCGAGCGAGTCGAACAGCGCCGCGCCCTGGAAGAGCATCCCGATCCGGCGGCGCACCGCGCCGAGCTCCTTCTGCGGCGCGTTCTGGATCGCCTTGCCGTCGAAGCGGATCTCGCCGGCGTCGACGGAGAGCAGGCCGATCAGCATCTTGAGCATCACGCTCTTGCCCATCCCCGAGCCGCCGATCACGGTGACCGCCTCGCCGCGCTCGATCGCGAGATCGAGCGACTCGTAGACGACCTTGGGGCCGAACGCCTTTCGGACCTTCTGGAGCTCGATCAGCGCCACCGCGCGGAGGGTATAGAGCCGGTCGCGCCCGCACGAAAGGCGACGCGCGCGGGGCGGCCGTGGTAGCGCGCGACGAGGCCCGTGGTGCCCTCGGCGCGACTCCCGCTCGTCCTCGCGCTCGCCGCGCTCGCGGCGGGGACGAGCGGCTGCGACACGCGCCCGTCCGAGGCGCGCCGGCTGCGGCTGGACGTGGCGCCGTTCCTCGAGGAGCTGTCCCGCTTCGACGCGTGGGCGCGCCGGCTCGACCTCGCGGAGTCCGCGTTTCGCAGCCGCGAGGCCCTGGTCGAGGCGGCGTTCGCGCCGCTGCGCGAGCACCGCCGCGTCACCGCCGCGTGGCTCGTCCGCGTGGGGCCGGGGCCGACGGAGCTGCGCCACCCGGCCGACGCGCCGGCGCTGCCGAGCGAGGGTTGGGTGCGCGTCGTGCTGCCCGATCATCCGCTCGAGGAGGTGCACGCGCAGCGCGCGCGCCTGCGGCTGCGGGGGCAGGAGCGCGAGGTGCTGCTCGTGCGCCGCAGCCGCCCCGCGTCGGGCGGCGCGACCCTCGACGTCACGATGGCGTTCTGAGCGGCCCGAGCGTCAGCCGGAACAGCGCGCCGCCGTCGCTCGGCGACTCGAGGTCGATCGTCCCGTCGTGCGCGGCCGCCACGCTCTTGACGATCGCGAGCCCGAGGCCGGTGCCCGAGCGGTCCGCGTCGGTGGTGAAGAAGCGCTCGAAGATCTTGTCGCGGAGCGGCTCGGGCACGCCGGGCCCGCGGTCGCGTACCTCGATCGCGAGGCGGGACGCCGGCACCTGGCGCACGTGGAGCTCGACGGGCACGCCCTCGGGCGCGAAGCGCAGCGCGTTCTCCACGAGGTTGAGGAGCGCGCGCTCGAGGTCGCGCTCGCGGCCGACCCAGCGCCGCAGCGGCGTGTGCCACGCGACGGTCACCGGCTTCTCCGGCGTGTCCGTCCGCGCGACGACGCGCTCGACGAGCGCGCCGAGATCGAGCTCGTCGAGGGGCTCGACGGAGCTGTCGATGCGGCTCAGCTCGAGCAGGCGCATCACCAGCCGATCGAGGCGCTCGACGTCGAGCTCGATGTTGGCGAGGAAGCGCGCGCGCGCCTCGGGGTCGTCGGCGGCGCCCTCGCCGAGCAGCTCCGCGGCGCCGCGGATCGAGGTCAGCGGGCTCTTGAGCTCGTGCGCGACGTCCGCGCTGAACTCGCTGATGTAGCGCATGCGCGCGTCGAGCCGCTCCGTCATCGTCGCGAACGCCTCGCCGAGCTCGCGGATCTCGCCGCCGCCGCCGACGGGGACGGGGACCTGGCGCTCTCCGCGCGCGATCCGCCGCGCCGCCTTGGCGAGCTTGCCCAGCGGCCGGCTGATCGACCACGCGAGCACGAGGGTCAGCGCGAGGGTCAGCGCGATCGCGACGAGCAGCACCTCGATGAGGCCCGTCCGGATCTTGTAGAGCTCGTCGAGCACCGGCCGCGTGCTGCGCGTCACGTAGATCACGCCGGCGACCTCGCCTCCATGGCGCACCGGCTCGGCGACGAACAGGAAGACGGCCGGGCTCCGGTCGCGCACGCGGGTGAACGCGTCGGGGTGCCCGGCGAGCGCGCTGCGCACCTCGTGGCGGTCGGCGACCGCGGGCCAGCGCTCGTGGGGGAGGTCGCGCGCGGTCCACATCTCGACGACGTCGGGGCTCGAGCTCGCGCTCGGCGTGGTCCGCGACCACGCGGCGTCGTACGCGCTCGCGGGCAGGAGCGTCTGCGCGGGTGGCTCGGGCCCCTCGGGCGGGCCGTGGGCGTGCGAGTCCGCGACCGTCGCGCCCGCCGTGTCGAGCACGCGGACGCGCGTGCGCGTCTGGCGGGCCGCGAGGGTCAGCGTGCGCGCGAGCTGCGGGTCGTCGAGCCCGCGCCCCCCCGCGAGCCCCGTCGCGACCATCGCGCGCGCGAGCACCGCCTGGTTGCGCATGTCGCGCTCGAGCGACGAGAGGAGCTGCCGCTCGTAGATGCGCGCGAACTCGAGGCCGGCGATCGGCACGAGGAGCACCGCGAGGTTCACCGCGAGCAGGCGCACCCGGATGCGGCCGAGCTGGCGCAGCACTCAGCCCGCCTCGGCCGCCTTGTAGCCGACGCCGTGCACGGTCGCGATCGGATCGGGCGCCCCGACCGCGCGGAACTTCGCGCGGATGCGGCGCACGTGCGTGTCGATGGTGCGCTCCGTGACGAGGTTGTCGTAGCGATAGGCGCGCTGCATGAGCTGCCCGCGCGACAGCACGATGCCCGGTCGCTCGAGCAGGGCGGCGAGCATGCCGAGCTCGGTGGGCGTCAGCGCGATCGGCGCGGCGCCCCAGCGCACCTCGTGGCGCTCCGGGTCGATGCTGACCTGACCGTGGCGGATGCGCTTGGCGGGCTCGGGCTCCGCCGGCTCGTCCTCGACGCGGCGCAGGACGGCGCGCACGCGCGCGACGAGCTCGCGCGGCGAGAAGGGCTTGGTGAGGTAGTCGTCGCCGCCGAGCTCGAGGCCGAGCACGCGATCGATCTCGTCGGCGCGCGCGCTGAGGAAGAGGATCGGGACCTTGCTCGTCGCGCGGACGCGGCGGCAGAGCTCGAGCCCGTCCATGCCGGGGAGCATCACGTCGAGCACGACCAGATCGAACGGGCCGCTGCGCGTCAGCGCGTCGAGCGCGGCGCCCCCGTCGTCGACGGTGCTGACGCGCAGGCCCTCTCGCTCGAGCGCGTACTGGACGACCTCGCGGATCCGCGCTTCGTCGTCGACCACGAGGATGTGACGGCTCAAGGGACCTCCTGCCCGTGGATCGTAGAGCACGGCGCGAGCCGCGCCGCGCAGAATGCGATCACGGCGCGAGCGAGGTCGAGCCCTCGCCCTCGTCGTGCCCTGTCGAGGCCTCTTGCGCCTCCATCACTTCGCCGAGGCTCTCGACGCGCGCCCACATCTCCGTGACGATGCTGCCGACGCCCTCGGGTGAGGAGCCGGCGTAGCGGGCGAGGACGAGCTGCGAGCGCAGCGCGCCGACGAGCTCGCCGAGCTCCTCGAGCGCGCGCACGTTCTTGTCGCGCAGCGCCTCGATGCGAAGGACGTTGTCGCGGTGCAGGACCGCGGTCCTCAGCGCGCGCTTGCTCGCGCCGCCGGCGCTCAGCCCGACGACGCGCGCCTCGGCCTCGCGCCGGTCGAAGCCGGGCTGTTCGAGGACCGCGTCGAGCTCCGCCGTCCGCGAGAGCGCCTCGCGCACCTCGGCGCGGATGCGATCGGCGGCCGCCTTGGGCAGGAGCACCTCGAAGGGCGAGCGCTCCGCGGCCGCGACGGCCTGCGCGAGCTCGGCCTCGATGCGCTCCGCCCGATCGGTCGCGCGGGAGCGCGGCGCCGCGTCGGGCAGGAGCGCGATCGGGCCCCAGATCGGCCAGAGCGGCAAGGCGATCGCGGCCGAGCCCAGGCGCTTGGCGGTGGAGCCCCGCGCGCGCCGGTACACGACGGCCGCGCAGCCCGCGCCGACGATCGCGTACAGCACGATCAGGTCCACGAGGCTCATCGCCGGCCTCGCGACGGATGGGGCTCGGTCCACGGCGCCTCGTCGTCCACCGCGCCGTACGGCTGCTGCATCGGCTCGCGCGACCGCCTGTGCGAAGGGTCGTACGACGGCTCGTACGACGGCTCGTACGACGGCTCGTACGACGGCTCGTACGATGGGCGGCGGTCCCGAGAGGGGTCGCCGTAGGGATCGGCCGACCAGTCGCGGTGTTGCGCGGCGCGGTCGTAGATCCCCACCGACGAGCGCGACGCCTGGTAGAGCGCGCCCGCGAAGCCGCCCTCGACGTCGCGCAGGAACGGCACGTCCGACGTCTGCGGTCGCACGAGGTACGGGCGCAGGATCCAGCCCGTCTGGCCGCCCGCCGCGAGGAAGACGGCGACGAACGCCGCGGCCGTGGTGAGCGCGTGCTTCCCGCGGCCGAGCGCGCGCACGAGCACCCCGAGCGCGGCGACGCCGGCGAGGCCGTACGCGCCCGTCGCGGCGAGCGCGGCGGCGTGGTAGCCCAGGCCGAAGTCGAACGCGAGCCACAGGACGGGCGCGGCGGCGAAGAGCACGAGCGCGGCGCGGCCGGCGGACGCGATCGTCAGCGCGACGACGGTGCGCAGCGGCCACGGTCGCCCGAGCGAGGCGGCGATCGCGTGGAACGCGGGCACGCAGATCACGAGCGCGCCGAGCAGGGCGAGCGGCACCTTCACCGCGGCGAAGAGGATCTGCTCGTCGCCGCGGAAGGAGCCGACGACCGCGCCGAACACCGCGGCGCCCAGGGCGACGGCGGCGAGCGACGAGAGCACCAGAGGGCGCAGCTTCTCTTCCTCGAGACAGCGGCGGGCCACCTCGCGCGGATCGCGCAAGAGCAGGGCGACGGGGTTGGCTTCGGGGCTCGTCATCACGCGCCTCCGACGAGGGGCAAGAGGGCCGTCCAGATCCGCCAGCCGAGCAGCACCGCGAAGAGGCCGAAGCCGAGCTGTACGAGCGTGGCGACCAAGCGGGTGGCGCTGTCCGCCTCCTCGAGCGCCTCGCGCAGCGTGCTCACGAGGTGGCGCAGGCCGAGGAGCCCGCCGAGGGCGAGCCCGAGCGTGCCGGTGAGCGCGGCGGCGTGCGCAGACTCGGACGTGACGACGTAGAGCGCGGCGAGCGGCGCGAGCCCGGCGAGCACGAGGCCGCCCGAGGCGATCCCGCGCGCGGCCGCGCCCGCGGCGCGCTCGATGGAGAGCGGCGCGTCGAAGATCGACAGCACCACGTAGAGCGAGGGCAGCCCGACCAGCGCGACGGCGACGAGCGCGGCGGGGACGCCCGCGGCGTGGGTGAGGAAGGCGAGCCCGCCCTCTCGCGCGCCGAGGGCGAGGCCGTACACGGCCGCGAGGCCGGTGCCGAGGGCGGCGCGCGCCGCGATCGCGCGCGCGCCGCCGCCGAGGTCGAGCAGGTCGCGAGCGCGGCTCGGGCGCACGCGGGGCGCGCCGTCGTCGGCGCTCGCCGGCGGCGCCGACGGCGTGGCCCGCGCCGGCTCGGGGGAGGGGGCGCGCGGGGGCGCGCTCGGATCGGGGACGGGTGCGGCGGCCCAGACGTCCGCCAGCGATGAGGTGGTCTGCATGTTCCCGAGCCTGACGGGCGCTCGTGGAGCCGGGCCGGCCGAGATCGGGAACGACCGCGGAGAAGATGTGGCGGACCCGTGGCGCGACGCGAGCCCGAGGACGTGCGGCGCGTGAGAACTCGAAGACGGCGGAGTCGTCGAGCCCCCCGTGACGCCGAGCGCTCACCCATCGAGGAACGCGCGCGCGGCCGTCTCGTCGAGCGTGATCAGCTCGCTCGGATCGCCGCCGCCTTCCAGCGTCGCGTTGCGCTGCTGGATGGCGATCGTGGGGCTGTCGACGAGCACCGCGCGGCCGCGGTAGCCGGGCACCCGCGACGCGACGCGCTTCATGTCGTCGAAGAGGCGGGCGGCCTCCGCGTCGAGCGGGTGCAGCCCGCGCAGATCGACGAGGACCTTGAACGGCTGCCCGCCCGTCGCCTCGAGGGCGCGCGCGTGCGCCCGCGCGAGGTCGCGCATGTCCCGACCGAACACGGTCTCCCTCATCGCGAGGGCCAGCCGCTGCTCGGTCGGGTCGTACTCGACGCGCCACACGGGCGGGCTCGCGATCAGTTGCAGTCGGCGGGGATCGTCTTGTTCATCGCGCTCAGCCCGGAGCGGTAGCCCGCGATGGTCTGCTCGCAGAGCGAGTCCTGCATGCCGACGACGTTGTTGTAGGCGTCGCACGTGCTCGCCGGCACCGTCCCGCCCATCGCGTCGATGTACCCGCGGCAGCACCCGGCGATCCGGGAGCACGCACCGCCGCCGCCGCCGCCGCCGGCCGCCGCGCTCTCCGCCGCGGCCGCGTTCTCCGCCGCCTCGCGGCCCGCGCGCTCGAGGTCCTGTCCGGCCTGCTCGAGCGTCTCGTTCACGGCGTCGACCGCGCGGTTCGCGGCCCACCAGAGGTAGATGCCCGTCCCGATGCACCCGAACAACAGGAGCGCGACGCAGCCGAGGCCGATGTAGAGCCCCGTCTTCGACTTCTTCTTGGGCGGCGCCATCGCGGCGGCGGGGGGGGCGCCGAAGCCGGCCTGCGGCTGCGCCGGGGGAGGCGGGGCGCCGAAGCCACCGCCGGGCGGCGGCGCGCCGAAGCCGCCCGGGGGCGGTCCGCCCGGGGGCGCCGGCGTGTTGGGCGCGCCGAAGCCGGGCTGCGGCGTGCCGAAC
>JAHBWG010000136.1 GCA_019637095.1 Sandaracinaceae bacterium
CGAGCGCGCGCGCGGCGACCGCCGGCTCGAGCGCGCCGTCCGCGTCGAGCCGCGGGAGCGCCTCCGCGAGCGCGAGCAGCCGCGCGTGCCGGTCCGCGGGCCCGCGCTCCATGGTCCGCGCGACGAGCCGGTCGACCGCGTCCGCCGCGGCGACGCGCCCGAGCGCGCGCGCCGCCTCGAAGCGCAGCTGCGCGTCGCGCGCGTCGAGCTCGGCCTCGAGCGCCTCCGCGGCGAGCGGATCGCCGATCGCGCCGATGGCGCGGATCGCCGCGAGCCGGAGCGCGGCGTCCTCGTGCGCGAGGAGCCGGCGCAGCGCGGGCAGCGCGCGCACGGCGCGCACGCGGCCGAGCAGCTCGATGACCGGGACGCGCTCCGGCGGCGTCACGTCGCCGAGCACCGCGAGGAGCGGATCGGCGGCGCGACCGTCCGGGCCGCGGCGATCGAAGTAGCGCCGCAGCGCCTCGAGCACCGCGAGGCGCACGACGACTTGCTCCGCGCGCACGCGCTCGAGCAGCGGCACGAGCGCCTCGTCGGCCCCGCTCGCGCCGAGCGCGCGCAGGACGGCGGGCGGCTCCCCGCGCCCCTCGACGAGCGCCGCGAGCAGCGCGGGCGCGGCCGGCGTGATGGGGTGGTGGGTCGAGATCTCGGTGAGCGTCGTGGCGATCTCGGAGGCGTGCCCCGGCTCGTGCGCGCGGTCGAGCGCCGCGGCGAGCGCGCGCACCGTCGCGTCCGCCTCTGCGGCGTCGTTGCGCCGCGCGTCGCGCCGCGCCTGCTCCACGAGCGCCTGCGACGCCATCGCGCGGGTGGCGATCGGCTCGAGGGCGCCGACGAGCGCGTCGCGCGCGCGGGCGTCGCGGATCTGCCCGAGCGCCGCGGTCACCGCGCGCGCGACGCGCGGGTCGGAGTCCTCCGCGAGCGTCGCGACGAGCGCGCGCACCGCGTCGGCCGCGCCGAGCCGGCCGAGCGCGGCGATCGCGGCGAGGCGCGGCTCGGGCGCGTCGTCCCGGATGCCCTGCGCGAGCGCCGCCGCCGCGCGCGCGTCCCCGAGATCGCCGAGGGCCGCGTAGACCGCCGCGCGGACCTCGGGCGCGTCGTCGCGCGCGCGGCCGACGAGCGGGACGACGGCGCGCGGGTCGCGGAGCTGCCCGAGCGCCGCCGCCGCGTCGACGCGCACGCGCGGGTCCACGTCGTCGAGCCGGCCGAGCAGCGGGATGGTCACCGCGTCGCCGCCGACCGTGGCGAGCGCGGCCACCGCCGCGCGGCGCACGACGGCCTGCCGGTCCCCGAGCAGCCGCACGAGCCGCGGGAGCGCGCGGTCCTCGCCGATCGCGCCGAGCGCGCGGGCCGCCGCGGCGCGCACGTCCGCGTCCGGGTCGTCGAGCCACTCGAGCAGGCGCGAGACCGCCTCGCGCACCCGCGCCCGGCCGGCCGCCTCCGCCGCCTGCGCGCGCACGCCGGGGTCCTCGTCGTCGAGCGCGCCGAGGATCGTCCCCGAGACCTCCGCCGCCGGGTAGCGCGAGAGCCGCTCGAGCACCTCGCGGCGCCGCTCGGGATCGGGGTCGGCGAGCTCGCGGCGCAGGCGCGCGAGGCGCCCCTCCCACTCGAACCCGAGGCCCGGCAGCGCGAGCGCCGCGCAGAGCAGCGTCGCGAGGAGGCGTCGGAGCGTGGAGCGGTGCATGAGCCCCGCGTTGTAGCAAGGGATCGCCGGGGTGGACGAGGGCTGCCGCGCGACGCAGGCTCCGCGCGGCATGCGGTTCGTCGAGGCCAACGGGATCCGCTTCGCGGTGCGCGAGGCCGCGGGCGCGGGCGAGCGCGGGCTCGCGCTCTGCCTGCACGGCTTCCCCGAGTCGAGCCACTCGTGGCGCCACCTCTTGCCGGTGCTCGCGGAGCTCGGCTTCACCGCGTGGGCGCCGGACCTGCGCGGGTACGGCGCGAGCGACAAGCCGCCGCGCGTGCGCGACTACGCGATCGAGGTGTTGATCGACGACGTCGCGGGGCTCGTCGCGGCCGCGGGCGCCGAGCGCGCCACGCTGATCGCGCACGACTGGGGCGGGCTCGTCGCGTGGTTCGTCGCGATGCGCCGGCCCGAGCTGGTCGAGCGCCTCGTCGTCATGAACCTGCCGCACCCCGCGTGCCTGGCGCGCGAGCTCCGCCACGGCCACCAGCTCCTCGGGAGCTGGTACGTCGCCGCGTTCCAGGTCCCCGGGCTCGCCGAGCGCCTGCTGTCCGAGGACGGCTACCGCCGCATCGACAACGCGTTCCTGTCGACGGCGGTGTACCCGGATCGCTTCGGCCCGGACGATCTCGCCGCGTACCGCGAGGCGGCGGCGCAGCCGGGCGCGCTCACCGCGATGCTGAGCTATTACCGCGCGTTCGTGCTCGGCGGCGGCGGCCGCCGGCAGGCGAAGCTCGGCTACCCGCGCGTCGAGGCGCCGACGCTGATGATCTGGGGCGAGCACGACACCGCGCTCGGTCGGGCCACGACGATCGGCACGGCCGAGCACGTGCGCGACCTGACGCTCCGCTACGTGAACGCGTCGCACTGGGTGCAGCAGGACGCGCCGGAGGTGGTGGAGGCGATGGTGCGCGCGTGGCTCGCCGGCGAGCGCGTCCCCGAGGAGTGGGAGCTGGGCGTGACGGCGAAACCGCGCTGATATCGAGCCCGCGTCCGACCCGAGAAAAATTGCCGCTGGCCGGCGCCCGGTTCGGCTTAACATCCCCGCACCGCGGAGAGGGATTGCAATGAAGGACGAGCAGTCGAAGAAGACGCTGACCGAGGACGAGATCGAGGAGGCGCCGCGCGAGTTCGGCCGGCGCAAGGCGCTCGAGGCGGCGGGCGTGACCGCCGCCTCGGCGGTCGCGATGGTGACCGGGCTGAGCGGCTGCGGCGGGCGGCGGCGCGTCGTGCGCGTGGTGAACACGGGCGGCATCACCGACTCGGACGGCGGCCCCTGCGCGGACCCGGCCGGCGGTGGCCGCGGCCACACCGGCATCACCGACGCGGACGGCGGCGCGTGCGCCGACCCGGCGGGTCGCGGGCGCGGCGGCGCGCAGGTCGTGCAGGTGCAGACCGGCGGCTACACGGACTCGGACGGCGGGCCGTGCGCGGATCCGGCCGGCGGCGGTCGCGGGCACAGCGGCTTCACCGACGCGGATCGCGGGCACTGCGCGGATCCGGCGGGTCGCGGGCGCGGCGGCGGCGGCGGCGTGCGCGTCCAGGGGACCGGCATCACCGACTCGGACGGCGGCCCCTGCGCCGATCCGGCGGGCGGCGGTCGCGGCTACAGCGGCCGCACCGACTCGGACGGCGGCCCCTGCGCCGACCCGGCCGGCCGCGGCCGGTACTGAGGCCAGAGATCGTCCCCTCGAGCGAGCGGGGACGATCTTCGTCATTTCGTCATTCTGCGCTCAGCGCGCGCGGGCGCGGCCGGGCTTGGGTCGCGGGCGGGCGCCGCGCTTGCCCTGGTGGATCGAGAGCGCGCCCTTGCCACGCGCGGGCGGGACGAGCGCGCCGGCGCCGCTGCCGATCAGGTCGCGGCGGCCGGCCGCGGCGAGCGCCTCGCGCGCGAGGTCGTGGTGCGCGGGGTCCCAGTAGAGGAGCAAGGCCTTTTGCATGCGCTTGTCGCGCAGGCTCCGGGCCGTGTAGACCGGCGCGCGCGTGAACGGATCGAGGCCGGTCACGTACATGCTCGTCGCCATCGACATCGGGGTGGGGATGAAGTCCTGGACCTGGCGCGGCCGGATGCCGCGGCGCTTCAGGTAGAGCGCGAGCTCGATCATGCTCTCGAGGGTCGAGCCGGGGTGCCCGGAGATGTAGTACGGCACGAGGTGCTGGTCCTTGCCGGCCGCCTCGCTCGCGCACGAGAACATCTCGGCGAAGCGCTCGTAGCTCGCGGCGCCGGGCTTCTTCATCTTGTCGAGGACGTCCTCGTCGACGTGCTCCGGCGCGACGGAGAGCTGCCCGCCCGTGTGGTGCCGCGCGAGCTCTTGGACGAACTCGGGGGAGCGCTCGGCGAGGTCGTAGCGCACGCCCGAGGCGATGAAGACCTTCTTGACCCCCTTCTCGCCGCGCACCTTGCGCAGGAGATCCACGAGCGGGTCGTGGTCGGTCACGAGGTTCTCGCACACGCCGGGGTGCACGCAGCTCAGCCGGCGGCACGCGCGCTCGATGCGCTCGGACTTGCAGCGCATCTGGTACATGTTCGCGGTCGGGCCGCCGACGTCGGTGATCACGCCGCTCCAGCCGTCCATCCGGCGCAGCGCGCGCACCTCGCGCAGGACGCTCTCGCTCGAGCGCGACTGGATCACGCGCCCCTCGTGCTCGGTGATCGAGCAGAACGTGCAGCCGCCGAAGCAGCCGCGCATCGTCACGATCGAGTGCTTCACCGTCTCGAACGCGGGGATGGGCGCGTCGTAGTCGGGGTGCGCCGCGCGCGCGAACGGCAGGTCGTAGAGCGCGTCCATCGCGTCGGTCTCGAGCGGGAGCGCGGGCGGGTTGAAGTACACCGCCTGATCGCCGTGGCGCTGCACGAGGGGCCGCGCGTTGCCGGGGTTGGTCTCGTACTGGAACGCGCGCGACATCTCGCTGAACGCGCGCGCGTCGCCCGCGACCTCCTCGTAGCTCGGCAGGAACACGGGCCGGCCGTCGGTCACGAAGCGGCTCGGGACCAGGTGCTCGTGCTCGCCGGCCTGGAGCACGTACGCGGTGCCCCGCACGTCGCGGATCGACCCGACGGGCTCGCCCGCGTCGAGGCGGCGCGCGATCTCCCAGACCGGGCGCTCACCCATCCCGAAGACCAGGAGGTGAGCCTTCGCGTCGAGCAGCACCGAGCGACGGATCTTGTCGCTCCAGTAGTCGTAGTGCGCGATGCGGCGCAGCGACGCCTCGATCCCGCCGAGCACGATCGGCACGCCCGGCATCGCGCCGCGCACGAGGTTCGAGTAGACGACCGTCGCGCGGTTCGGGCGCAGCCCCGTGCGCCCGCCGGGCGAGTACTGGTCCTCGGAGCGCACCTTCTTCTGCGCGGTGAGCTTGTTGAGCATCGAGTCGAGGTTGCCCGCCGAGACGCCGGCGAAGAGGCGCGGGCGGCCCATGCGCAGCACGTCCTCGGGCGTGTCCCACCGCGGCTGCGCGATGAGCCCGACGCGCAGGCCGCGCCCCTCGAGGAAGCGCGCGATCAGCACCGGCCCGAACGCGGGGTGATCGACGTACGCGTCGCCGGTGATCAAGAGCACGTCGAGCTGGTCCCAGCCGCGCGCGTCGAGGTCCTCGCGCGTGGTGGGCAAGAAGGCGCGGCGGTCGGGGGGGCGGCGGTTCGGCGGCATCTTCCGTGGGCGCCGTCCGCGGGGACGGCGGCCGTGTCAGCGTGCCCGATCCACGCGCGCCCGCAACCGGCGGCCCCGTCTCGGGCTCGCCGTCAGCCGCCGCCCATCTGGGCGAACGCGAGCAGGCCCAGGACGCGCTGGACCTCCTCCTCGGTGAAGCGCGCGTCGAGCCGCAGCACCTCGCCCTCCGCGACGATCTCGGCGCGGCGCAGCGCGCGATCGAGCCCGACCGCCCGCACCAGCATCTGGCCGGCGTAGAAGTCCCGCTGCTGCACCACCCACGCGCGCGCGGCGTCGGCCGCCGTCGCGTCCGCGTAGATACCGCGCGCGGCGATCGCCATCTGCGCCTCGGCGCCCTCGGCGGCCTCGTCGCGCAGCACCAGCTCGAAGCGCTCCGGCGGGTGCTCGAAGCGGGCGCGGATGCGATCGCTCATCTCGGTCGCGACGAGCGTCGCGATCACCCCCGGCTCGAACGCGAGCGCGGGCTCCACGACCGCGTCGCCTTCGCGCCGCAGGCGGTGGTCGTGCGCGATCTCGAGGGCCGCGTCGAGGTCCGCCGCGCTCGTCACGATGAGCTCGCGTGGCCCGCTGATCACCACGATCCGCGGCGGCGTCGAGGGCGCCGGCCAGTCCACCACGTCGAAGCCGCGGACGGTGCGCCACGCGGGGGCGCGGCTGCGATCGACGGCCACCGCGAGCACCGCCTCGCGCACGCGCTCGGTCGTGAGCCGGTGCGCGATCACCATGCGCGCCGACTCGGAGCTGCCCCCCGCGGGCGTGGAGATGAGCACGCGCTCGAAGTCGCGCACCGGGTCGATGCCCGAGCTGCCCAGGAGCTGCTGCCACGCCGGGTACGAGCGGACGAGCGAGGCGATGTCGGCGGAGACCGCCGAGCTGCGCACGCGCCCCATGTCGAGGCGCATGACGATCGCGTCGCCCTCCGAGACGTGCGAGCGGACGGGCCCCGTCGGGACCTCGGGCTCGACGACCTCCGCGCCGGCGGTGGTGTCGCCGCCGACGGGCTCCTCCTCGGCGGGGCCGCCGCAGGCGGCGAGCGAGAGCCCGAGGGCGATCGAGAGGGTTCGAAGCGAAGCCGTGGACATCGTCATGTGCCTCCGACGCCGGAGCCCGGCGCCTGATTCTCGTCGCGGCCATTGTCCTCCAGGAGCTGGAGCTCCACCAGCCGCCGGTAGAGGCCGCCCGCGGCCATCAGGGCCTCGTGGCGCCCCTCCTCGACGACGCGCCCCTCGTCGAGCACGACGATGCGATCCGCGCGGCGCACCGTGCTCAGCCGGTGGGCGATGATCAGCGCGGTGCGGCCGCGCAGCAGCACGTCGAGCGCCTTCTGGATCGCCGCCTCGCTCTCCGCGTCGAGGTGGCTCGTGGCCTCGTCGAGCACGAGCACGCGCGGATCGGCCAACAGCGCGCGCGCGATCGCGACGCGCTGCCGCTGCCCGCCCGAGAGCGCGACGCCGCGCTCGCCGACGCGCGTGGCGTAGCCGTCGGGCAGCTTCGCGACGAGCTCGTGGAGGTGCGCGTCGCGCGCGGCCGCCTCGACGCGCTCGCGGGTCGCGTCGCGCGCGCCGTACGCGATGTTCTCCTCGAGCGTCCCCGAGAAGAGCACGGGCTCCTGCGCGACGGTCGCGACGACCCCGCGCAGGTCCTCGAGCGCGAGCTCGCGCACGTCGACGCCGTCGAGCCGCACCCGCCCCGCGCGCGGATCGAAGAACCGCGGCAGCAGCTTCGCGAGGGTGGTCTTGCCCGCGCCGGAGCGGCCGACGAGCGCGACCGTCTCGCCGGGCGCGAGCACGAGGTCGACTCCGTCGAGCACGTCGACGTCGGGGCGCGCCGCGTACGCGTGCCGCACGCCCTCGATGCGCACCTCGCCGCCGCCCGCGGGCAGCGGGGTGGGCGACGCGGGGCTCTGGATCGCGGGCACCGTGTCGATGATCTCGAAGAGCCGATCGGTCGCGCCCGCGGCGCGCTGGAGCGAGCCCCACAGCCCGGCGAGCGCGCCGAGCGAGACGGCGACCATCGTCGTGTAGAGCATGAACGCGGTGAGCGAGCCGCTCGTCATCTCGCCGCGCGCGACCGCGTGCCCGCCGACCCAGAGGATGAGCGCGATCGACGCGAACCCGGCGAACGTCGCCGCCGACATGAACAGCCCGCGCCACACCGCGAGCCGCCGCGCCGCCTCGAACGCCGCCTCGACGCCGCCCGCGTAGCGCTCGGCCTCGTCGCGCTCGCGCACGAACCCTTGCACGGTCTCGACGGCGCCGATCGCCTCCTGCACCCGCGCGCTCGCCTCGGCGAGCCGGTCCTGCACGGCGCGGCTCCTCTGGCGGATCCTGCGGCCGATGTAGACCACCGAGAGCGCGAGGGGCGGCACCACGAGGAGCATCACGCCCGTCAGCCGCGCGTTCTCGACGAAGAGGAGCGCGACGCCGCCGAGCAGCGTGATCCCGTTGCGCAGCGCCATGCTCAGCTCGCTGCCGACCACGCCCTCCACGACGGTCACGTCGCTCGCGAGGCGCCCGACGATCTCGCCCGAGGAGCGCTGGTGGAACCACGCGGGCTCGAGCTCGAGCAGGCGCGCGAACACGCGGCGCCGCAGCTCGGCGACCGCGCGCTGGCCGAGCCAGCTCATCTGGTAGTGGCGCACCCACGTCAACGCCGCCTGCACGACGAAGAGCGCGAGCAGACCCGCCGCCAACAGATCGAGGTGCGGGCCGGACAGCCCTTGGTCGACGGCGTAGCGCGCGGCCTGCGGGTAGACGAGCCCGATGCCGCCGCCGATCGCCAGCGCCACGGTGGCGATCCAGAAGCGCCCGAGGTGCGGCCGCAGCACGTCCCAGAGCCGCACGAGGCGCTCGAAGCGGCCGAGCCGTCCTCGCGCGGGTCGCGTCAGCTCGGCCCCGATCGGCGCCGCCTCGGTCACCTCCACGGGCCCACCATAGGGCCCGCCGCGCGCGGACGGTACTCCGGCGGCGCCGCGATCACGGCTCGTTCTCCCACACGCGCACGAGGAACCTCGGCCCCTCGGGTGCGTCGGCGGCGTGGATCTTCACGCGCGCCGCGTCGGGGAGGGCGTCGGAGGCGCAGCCGCTGCCGCGGTCGGGATCGGCGAGGCCGTCGGCGTCCTCGAGCGCGCCGCCCTGATCGCGCCACTCGAGGCTCGCGCCGATCGCGCGCGTCACGCGCTGCATCAGCGGGGCGAGCTCGGGGTCGGCGCAGTCGTCGTCGGAGTCGCGCGCCGCGGCGAAGAGCGCGAGCGGGACGGCCTCGGCGGGCGAGGGCGCCTGCCCGAGGGCGCTCGCCGCCGCCGCGCACGCGGGCCCGCTCGGCGCCGCGCACCAGAGCGCGACGGCGACGCTCGGGGGGCCGGCGGCGGAGGGCGGCGGGGCGTTGCGGTTCGCGAGCGGGGAGAGCGCCTCGGTCGCGTCGCGCGGCGGCGGCACGTTCGTCCGCGGCGTGCGCGGGGGCGGCCCCGCGCACGCGAGCGCGGTCAGCGTCGCGAGCACGGCGAGCGCGCCTCCGATGCTCGAGAGCTCGCGGGGTCGAGGCGTCGCGCTCACGATCCGTCGAGCCTGGTCCGCCCGCTGCGCGGCGACAACGTGAACTTCCGCTCTCGCGGGGCGGGGCTCGGTCCGCGATTGCCCTCCCGAGGCGCCTGGCCGTAGGCTGCTGGCATGGACGAACGCCGCGCGAGCGAGCGGTTCCCCGTGTGGTTCCCGATGACGGTCGTGACCGACGACGGGGAGGAGGGCACGGCGATCACGTACGACGCGAGCGCGGGCGGGCTCTTGATGGGCTGCGCGGGGGTCCTCGCGGTGGGCGCGCACGTCGTGTTGCGCTTCACGCTCGGCGGCGAGCCGGCGGAGCGCGCGGTGGGCGCGCACGTGGTGCGCGTCGAGGAGGCGTCGGACGAGGCGGGCCCGTGGCGGTTCCGCATGGCGGTGGAGTACGACGCGCCGCACCCGGAGCTCGAGGCGCTGATCGCGGCCGAGCTGGCGGGGCACGAGGGCTGACGTGGCGCGCTCCGGAGCCCGCCGGCCGCTCCTGCCCGTGCTCGGCGCGGTGCGCGGGGACCTGTTCGGAGAGCCGCCGACGCTCGACGAGGCGCGCGCGCAGCTCGGCGGCCCGTGGATCGGGGGGCCCGACATCGGCAGCGTGGTGCGCGTCGTCGGCGGCGCGGTGGAGCGGGTCGGGGTGGTGGTGCACGCGACGCCGACCGACCGCGACGTGTGGATCGGCGCGGGCCGCGTGCAGCGGGTCGAGCCGGCGCGGCTCGTGCCGGCGGAGGCGAGCGCGGAGCACGACGCGATCGTGGCGGACGCGCGACTGCACGCGTCGTTGTCGGTGGGCGACGAGGTCTCGTTCGAGGGGGAGGACGGCGCGTGGGCCGACGGCGTGCTCGTCGAGAAGCTGCGCTTCGGCGCGCTCGTCGGCGTCGCCGGCGCCGAGCACGGCAAGGTCGTCGCGATCGGCTTCCGCCGGATCGCCCCCCGCGAGGCGGGCCCTGCGAGCTGAGTCGAGTCGCTGCGAGCTCGCGCGAAGGGGATCTCGGGCGGGAGTGAGCTATCCTGTGCGCGTGAACCGACGTGTGTTCCTCGCGGGGCTCCCGCTGGTCGCCGCGCTCCCCGGGGTGGCTCGCGCGGCGCCGGGCGGGCCGCCGCGGGCGGCGCGCGCGAGCGGGCCGCTCGTCGTCGGAGAGAGCCCGCCGCCGCTCGCGCTCGCGCGCCTCAGCGGCACCGACGAGGTCACCCTCGAGGGGCTCGGCGGGCGGGTCGTCGTGCTCGACTTCTGGGCGACGTGGTGCAGACCCTGCCTCGCGATCATGCCGCTGCTCGACGCGATGCACGGGCGCGCGCACGGCCACGGGCTCAGCATCGTCGGCGTCTCGCCCGAGCCCGAGCAGCTCATCCGCGACCACCTCGCCGCCCACCCGGTCCAGTACACCGTCGCGCGCGACGTCGGCGGCACCATCCGCGCGTACGGCGTGCGCGGCATCCCGATGCTCGTCGCCATCGACCGCGCCGGCAAGGTGCGCGAGGTCATGGTCGGCATCGACGGACAGAGCTTCGGCCGGCTCGACACCCTCGTCACGCGCCTGCTCGCCGAGCGCGTGTGAGCCCAGCGCTCGGGAACGCGTGGACGAGCTCCTCGCCGAGCTGATCGCGGCGGCCCGCGCGGCCGGCCTGCGCGTCGGCACCTCCGAGGCGCTCGACGCCTACCGCGCCGCCGCCGCGGTCGGCCTCGCCGATCGCGCCACCCTACGCGCCGCGCTCACCGCCACGCTCGTGAAGCGCGCCGAGGATCAGGCCTCGTTCCACCGCGTGTTCGACCGCTTCTTCCGGGCCGACGCGGGCGGTCGCGCGGGCGCGCTCGAGCAGCTCCGCGCCGAGGGCGTCGCCGAAGCCGACCTCGAGGCGCTCCTCCTGCGCGCCGAGCTCGCGCAGGGCGCCGGCGGTGGAGGCGGCCTCGCCGCGCTGCTCGAGGGGGGCGCCGAGCTCGACCGCCGCATCGAGGCGGCCCTGCGCGACGCCGGCGTCGCCGCCATGGTCTCGCCGATGCAGACCGGCATCGTGTCCCTGCGCGCGCTCGACGCGCTCGGCCTGAGCCGCGTCGAGGACGAGCTCGCCGCGATCGCCGGCGGCCTCGACCCGCGCCTGCCCGAGCTGATCGCGCGCGCGGCCGACGCCGTCCGCCGCCGCGTGCGCGCCGCGGTCCGAGACGACTTCGCGCGCCGCAGCCCGGACCGGCTCTCGCGGAGCCGCGCCGAGCGCCTCGAGCGCGAGGCCTTCCTCGCCCTCGACCGCGACGAGATCGCCGAGGTCCAGGCCGCCGTCGAGCGGCTCGGCGCGCTCTTGCGCGACCGCATCGCCCGCCGCCGCCGCGTCGCGCGCCGCGGCCGCCTCGACGTCCGCGGCACCGCCCGCGCCGCCGCCCGCACCGGCGGCGTCCCGTTCCGCCCCGTCTTCCGCCGCCGCCGCCGCGAGCGCCCGAACCTCGTCGTCCTCTGCGACGTCTCGGATTCCGTCCGCGCCGCCGCCCGCTTCCTCCTCGTCCTCGTCTACAGCATGCAAGAGGCGTTTACGCGTACCCGCTCGTTCGTCTTCGTCGGCGACGTCGGCGAGACGACCGCGCTCTTCGACACCGCGCCCATCGACGAGGCCGTCGCGCGCGCGTTCCGTGGCGACGCCGTCTCCGTCGGCGCGAGCAGCGACTACGGCCGCACCTTCGCCGCCTTCGTCGAGCGCCACCTCGACGCCCTCGATCCGCGCACCACGATCGTCGTGCTCGGCGACGCGCGCAACAACCGCAACGACCCCCGCGTCGACGCCCTCGCCCGGATGCGCGAGCGCGCGGCCCGCCTCGTCTGGCTCAACCCCGAGCCTCGCGCGAGCTGGGGCGTCGGTGACAGCGAGATGGCGGGCTACCTCCCGCACTGCACCTTCGCGGCGCCCGCGCGCACCCTCGGCGAGCTGCGCGACGCCGTCACCCGCCTCGCCGGCGCGCTCGCCCGGTGACGGGTGCTCGATCGTCCGCCCCGCGGCGTTAGACTGCGGGCGTGCGCACCACCATCGCCGCCGTCTTCCTCGCGCTCGGCCTCGCCACCGCCTGCGGTGGTGGGGGGGCTGACGCCGAGGCCACCTGGGAGACCCACAGCACTGCGCCGGACGACGGCGCGGGCGGCGAGGATCCGGCCGAGTAGGCGCGCCGCCCGCGGCCTGCTAAATCGCCGGGCTCCCATGACCGAGCGCCTCCAGAAGATCATCGCGCACGCGGGCATCGCCTCGCGTCGAGCGGCCGAGCGCCTCATCACCGACGGCCGCGTCCGCGTCAACGGCCGCATCGTCACCGAGCTCGGCACCACCGCCGACCCGCGGCGCGATCGCATCGAGGTCGACGGCAAGCGCCTGGTCCGCGAGAAGCCCGTCTACTACCTCGTCCACAAGCCGCGCGAGATGGTCACCACCCTGAGCGACCCCGAGGGCCGCGAGACCCTCGGCGCCCTCTTGAAGCACATCCCCGAGCGCGTCTACCCGGTCGGCCGCCTCGACTACCACACCAGCGGCGTCGTCCTCGTCACCAACGACGGCGAGCTCGCCGACGCCTTGCTCCACCCCAAGAAGCAGGTCCCCAAGGTCTACGCCGCCAAGCTCAAGGGGTTCCTCGACGTCCCCGAGCTCGACAAGCTCCGCAACGGCGTCGAGCTCGACGACGGCTACGTCACCAAGCCGGCCGAGGTCTTCGTCCTGCGCGAGGAGGAGCGCAACACCTGGGTGCGCATCACCTTGCACGAAGGCAAGAACCGCCAGATCCACCGCATGGCCGACGCGATCGGCCACCCGGTCCAGCGCCTCGTCCGCGTGGAGTTCGCCGGCCTCACCGCCGAGGATCTCCGCCCGGGCGAGTACCGCCCCTTGACCAAGAAAGAGCTCGACCGTCTCAAGAAGCAGTACGTGGACGCATCGCGCCGCGCGCGCGGGGTCCCCGTCGAAGAGGAGGACGCAGGATGACCGACATCTTCAGCAGCCCCAGCCTCGAGGCCAGCCTCGAGGACCTGAAGGCCATCTACCGCATCCTCGCCGAGCACGCCGAGCAGCACCCCGAGCTCGAGAAGAACACCTTCCTCGTCGCGCTGCGCGACCTCCTCGAGGACCAGGCCGAGGCCGAGGGCGTCGACCTCGACGACGACGCCGCGTGGCAGGCGTGGCTCGACGAGCCGCCCCCGCCCGAGGTCGTGTCCCCGTCCGACATGCTCAACTGAGAGACCCGGAGGCGAGGCGCCGGCGGGTGCAGCGCGGGGGGAGAGCGAGCTCTGCGCCGACGGCTCGGCGGGCGCCCGGCGGCGCGGGTGCGCCCCTCGAGCGACAGGCTCGAGCGGCGCGATCGGCTCGGCCGACGAATCTCTTCGAGACGGAGTTGACAGCCGGATCGCCGGAGCTAATATCCGCGTCCTCTGCCGCGGGGTGGAGCAGTCTGGTAGCTCGTCGGGCTCATAACCCGAAGGTCGTCGGTTCAAATCCGGCCCCCGCAAGACCCTGGTGAATCACGCGCGCCGTCTCGGGAGACCGAGGCGGCGTTCTCGCGTTCGGGCCGTCGAGCAGGCTCCGACGCCGGGCCCCGCGACGAGCGAGAGCGAGTCCACCGCGAGCGGAGTCGTGACCTCCGACCTCACCTACGTGCTCGACGGGGATCGTCCGACGCTCTTGCGTCGTGGGCCAGTGGGCCTCGGCGATCTCGGTGGCTGCGGGCCCCTACGAGCGCGGTCGGCGTGGAGGCTGATCCAGGGCGGTTCCGGCGCCGCCGCGAACGGCCAGACCGATGCGCTCCGATGGAGCGCGCTCACCTGCGCTGCGTGACCTCGCGGCCCTCGACCTTCAGCACCGGCGTGCGCCCGATCCACCACTCGAGGCGCGAGGCGGTGCCGCGG
>JAHBWG010000137.1 GCA_019637095.1 Sandaracinaceae bacterium
CGAGCCCCGCGGGCGAGCCCGCGCCTTCGGTGGCGGTCGCCGAGCCGACGCGCACCGAGCCGGCGCGCACCGAGCCGGCGCGCACCGAGCCGGCGGCTCCGTTCGACGCGCGCGAGCACGAGCTCTTCCGCGACGCGGATCGGCGCCGCGGCGGCGGCGACCCCGCGGGCGCGCTCGCCGCGTGGGACCGCTACCTCGCCGCCTACCCCGACGGCCGCTACCGGCTCGAGGCGCGCTACGGCCGCGCGCTCTCGCTGGCCCAGCTCGGGCGCGAGCGCGAGGCCCTCGCCGCGCTCGATCCGTTCGTGCGCGGCCTGCACGGCGGCTACCGACAGCGCGAGGCGGAGCGGATCGCGGAGCGGCTGCGCGCGCGGCTCGCCGCCCGCGGCGAGGCGCCGTGAGCGCGGCGCGGCTGTCCCTCGCGGCGCTGCTCGGCGCGCTCACCGCGGCGCCGGCCGGCGCGCAGCAAGCACCGCTCGCGCTCGTCCTGCGCGACGCGCCCGCGCCGATCGATCCCGCCGAGGTGCGCGACGCGCTCGCCGACGCGCTCGGCGCCCCCGTCGCGCTCGTGACCGGCGAGGACGACGCGCCCTCGCCACGGCTCGAGGTCACCCAGATCGAGGCGCAGCTCGTCTTGCGATACGACAGCGCGCGAGGCCGGCTCGAGCGCACCACGCCCGCTCCGTCCGACCCGGGCGAGTGGCAGGTCGTCGTCGCGCTCCTCGGCGCGAGCCTCGTCCGCGACGAGTCCGAAGCGCTCCTCTCGGGGCTCGCGCCGCCCGCGCCGCCGCCCGCTCCCGAGGCTCCGCGCGCGCCGAGCTCACCGCGCCCGCGGCCGGAGCGCCCGCACCTCGAGGTCGGGCTCGACCTCTTCCCCGGCGCCGGGTTCTCGTCCGTGTACGGCGGGCGCGAGCGCCGCAACTTCTCGCTCGGCGTGCTCGGCGACCTCTACGGCGGCCTCGAGGGCTACGCGTTCGGCGGCCTGCTCACCGCGGGCGGCGACGTCGTCGGCGTCCAGCAGAGCGTCGGCGTCACCGCCGCGGAGTCGGTCGACGGCGCGCAGCTCGGCGTCGTCAACGTCGCCGCCCGAGAGGTCGCGGGCGCCCAGATCGGCTTCATCAACGTCGCGGGCGGGCCCGTGCGCGGGCTGCAGCTCGGGCTCGTCAACGTCGCCGAGAGCGCCGAGGCGGGCATCGGCATCCTCAACTTCTACGCGCGCGGGCGCACCCAGGTCGAGGTGACGGGCGACAGCGCCGGCTCCTTCCGCGTCGCGGTCAAGCACGGCAGCGGCCCCTGGCACACGCTCTACTCGCTCGGCGTCAACCCGTTCTACGGAGAGACCGCCTTCCTCGCGGGCATCGGCTGCGGCGGCCGCGCCACCCTGCACGAGCTCGTCTTCCTCGATGTCGACGTCTTCACCCACTACACGTTCGACACGCGGGTACAGATCGGCGTCAGCTTCATCACCGGCGCGCGCGTCCTCGTCGGCCTGCGCCCCGACCCCGCGTTCGCGGTCGTGCTCGGGCTCGGGCTCGAGGTGCACAACACGAGCGACCCCACCACGCCGCTCTACGCGCCGGTGCTCGGCACCGTGCTCGACTTCGACGTCCGCCTCTGGCCGACGCTCGTGCTCGGCGTCCAGGTGTTCTGACCGAACACCCTCCGAGGTGTACCGGATCGAGCGCTCGGTCGGGCGCCCGCGGTGCGCTCGACCGCGGCCCGTGCGCCGACGAGGTGTGGCGAGCGCGCGCGGCGGTCGGCGGACGCGCGCCGCGGGCGCTCGGCGCGCGCTTGGGCGTCGCCGGCGAGCCCGGGGCGAGAGGATCGCGGGTATCCTACGCCGCATGGCGCGGGCGAACCCGAACGGTCGGCTCGGCGCGCGCCTCGAGGCGGCGCGAGAGCGCGGCTTCGTGGGGCGCGCGGCCGCGGTCGAGCTCTTCCGCCAAGCGCTCGAGCCGGACGAGCCGCCGTTCGCGGCGTACTTCGTCCACGGGCCGGGCGGCGTCGGCAAGACCACGCTGGTCCAGCGCCTGCTGCGCGAGGCGCGCGCGGCGGGCGCGGCGACCTTGCGGATCGACGGACACGCCACCCAGCCCTCGCACACGGCCGCGCTGCGCGGGCTCGGCGTCGAGTCGCTCGACGCGCTCCCCGACGCGCTCGGCGCGGCGCCGCGCGCCGTGGTCGCGATCGACACCTACGAGCTGCTCGCGCCGCTCGACGAGTGGGTGCGCGAGGAGCTCGCGCCCGCGTTGCCGGCGCACGCGATCCTGTTGATCGCGGGGCGCGATCCGCCGTCGGCCGCGTGGCGCGCCGATCCGGGCTGGGCCTCGCTCCTCGTGACGGTCGCGCTCGAGAACCTCACGCGCGAAGAGAGCGCGGCGTTGCTCGCGGCGCGCGGCGTGCCCCCCGCCGCGCACGCGCCGATCCACGACGCGACCTACGGTCACCCGCTCGCCCTCGCGCTCGTCGCCGACGTCTTCCGCGAGGGCGACACGAGCGTGCCCGCGCTCGAGGCCGACGTGGTCGGGGCGCTGCTCGACGCGATGCTCCGCGCGGTGCCGAGCCCCGCGCACCGGGAGGCGCTCGAGGTCGCGGCGCTCGCGCGCACGCTCGACCAGTCGCTGCTGCGCGAGCTCGCCGGCGACGACGCGGACGGCGCGCTCTACGCGTGGTTGCGCAGCCTCTCGTTCGTCACGGTGACCCCGGACGGCCTCTCGATGCACGACGTCGTACGCGACGCGCTGCTCGCGGACGCGAGGGCGCGCGACGCGGGCGCGGCGCGGGAGCGGCTCGTGGCGGTGGGCCGGCGCGCGATCGCGCGGCTGCTCGACGCGCCGCGACCCGAGGATCGCGAGCGCGGCGCGATGGATCTCCTCCACGTGTACCGCGCCGACCCGGCGTGGCGGCCCTTCTACTCGTGGGCGGGCCAGATCGGCGGCTCGTCGCGCCCGATGCGCCCCGAGGAGCTCGCGGACGCGACGGCGATCCTGCGCGAGCACGAGGGCGCGCGGGCCGCTGCGATGGCGGAGGCGCTCCACGCGCGGCGCCCCGAGGCCTTCGTGACGCTCGAGAGCGCGGCCGGCGAGGCGCTCGGCTACCTCGTCTACGCCCGGCTCGACGCCGAGGCGCTCGCCGAAGAGGCGGCGCGCGATCCGATCTTCGCCGCGGCCGAACGGCTCGTCGCGCGCCTCGGCCCTCTGCGGCCCGGCGAGCACGCGGGCGTCTTGCGGTTCTGGCCCTGGAAGACGGGCTACCAGGAGCTCGGCTCGCCCGCGCACGCGCCGCACTCGACGCACCTGATGATCGAGTGGTGCTCCGCGCGAGGGCTCGGGCCGACGATCTGCGTCGTGCAGCACGCCGAGCGCTGGGCGCCCTTCTTCGACAAGATCGGCCTCTCTGCGCTCGAGACGGAGCGCCTCGATGGACGCCGCTTCACCCTCTTCGCGCAAGACTTCCGGCGACGCCCGCCCTCTTCGTGGATGAGCGGAGATCCTGCGACCTCGAGGGTGGAGCCCGCCGAGGTCCTGTCGCGCTCCGGGTTCGAGGAGGCGGTGCGTGAAGCGCTCAAGTCGCATGGACACCCGGAGGCGCTCGCGAGGAGCCCGCTCCTGACGTCGCGGGCGATGCTCGACTGGGCGGAGGGCGAGGCGCCGACGGCCGCGATGCTGCGCGAGCTGCTCGAGGTCGCGGTGTCCTCGCTCGCCGACGAGCGCGACGATCGCGCGCGCCGCGCGGTCGAGCTCACCTACCTGCGCCCGGCGCCCACGCAGGAGATCGCGGCCGAGCGCCTCGGGCTGTCCTTCAGCACCTACCGCCGCCAGCTCGCGCGGGGCGTGGAGGGCGTCGTCGACTACCTCTGGAGACGAGAGCTCAGCGAGCGCTGAGTTTGCCGAGGGGTGCTTCGCACCCCTCCCCGGTGCGAACGCGGCGGGGCCGCGTTCGACCCCATCGCGGGGCGATGGGGCCCCCTCGACCGACGCCCATCGCTCTGCGATGGCCTGGCCTCGAATGGTGCCGTCGGCCGGGCAGCCGAGGGGACGATCCTGTCGTTTCGTCATTCGCGCCGGTGACGCTCACGCGATGCGCGCGGCGCCGCGGGCCGCGGGCGGGAGCGCCTCGAGCCACTCGGCGAGGAACGCCTCGGCGCGCGCGCTCGTGCCGAGGCTGCCGCTCGTCGTGAGCCCGACGGCGAGCCCGCCGGCGAACGGCGCGATCGAGAGGCCGGCGCCGCCGCGCCCCGCGACGCTGAAGCTCGGGATCGCGGACGGGAAGGTCGGGAGCCCCGGCTCCTCGCCCGAGGGGAAGCGCATCCACGACAAGTACCCTTGCCCCGACAGCACGCGCGCGGGGCCGAACCACTGATCGACGCGCTTGCCGGCGAGGAGCGCGCGCCGGACCGCCCGCGGCGCGGGCACGCCGGTGATGGCGAGGAGCGTGCGCGTCAACAACCCTTGTCCGCTCGCCTCGCGCGCGAGGAACGCGGGCAGGCGCGCCTCGAGCGACGCGGGCGACTCGAGCACGCCGTCGGCGCGCGTGAGCGCCATCAGCCCGTAGAGCGGGCGGCGGCGCCAGCGCGCGGCCTGCGTCGGCTGGCCCGGCGCGATGGGGACCTGGAAGGTGACCGACCGCGCGCCGCCGCCGCCGAGGTGGCGATCGAGCACCGCCCCGAACGCATGGAGGGCGCGCGCGAAGCGAGGCGTCGGCGCGTCGATCACGCACGAAGCGAACCCGACGTGCGGCGGCTCGATGCCGGCGACGCCGGGGAACGGGTCCGGCGCGAGCGGCGAGGGCGCCCCAGCGCTCGCGCGGAGCACCTCGCCACAGAGGCGCGCGTGCGCGTATCCGTCGACGGCGGCGTGGCAGGTGGAGACGACCTCGTACGGCGGGCTGTCGGCGACGCCCATCCACGGGCCGCCGCCGCGGCTCCACGCGGCGCGGTGGAACGAGCGCGCCCACGCCTGCGAGACGGGCGCGAGCGCGATCGCCGCGACCGCCTCGGTCGGCGCGCGGGCGGCGCGCTCGACCCGCGAGAGGCCCTCGCCGCCGCGCTCGAGCGCGCGCGCGAGCGCCGCCTCGTCGGCCGGGCTCGCGTCCGGCCGCACGCGCGCGAGCCAGCACGCGTCGCCGTCGACGAACGCGAGCGGGACGTCGGGCCCGGGCGCGAGCAGCTCGTCCTCGAGCCACCCGCCCCCGCGGCGCAGCACCTTGACCAGGCGCTGTCCCGGCGCGCTGTGATCCTGCGCGGCGAGGGCGCGCGCACAAGAGACGGCGCGGCGCGCGGCGAGCGCGGCGCGGCCGGCGCGGTCCGCCGGCGCGGGCGGGCCGTGCGTCGCCATGAAGGTGTCGGCGACGGGGCCGCTCGAGGCGGACAGCGCGAGCGTGAACGCCTCCACCGCGCGCTGTGGATCGAGCGGGCGGCGGCTGAGCGCCTCCGCCGTCGCGAGCGCCTCGAGCCCGACGCGCCAGGCCGGCGCTCGCCAGTCGATCTCGGCGACCTCGTCGAAGAGCGCGCGCAGCTCCTCTCTCGCTCGGGCGCGCCGCCCCCCGCTCCCGGATGGCATCGACGCAGGACTAACAGCCGCTCGTGCGCCGCACAAGCGCGAACGCGGGAGCGCCGGAGGTTCAGCCCGGCGGAGGATCGCGCAGCCACGCGGCGAGCGCTGCGCTCGTCAAGCCTCGTTGCGGGCCCGTGATCGGCTCGAGGGTGGTCCGCGCGACGCGGCGCCCGCTCGCGGGGTCGAGCACGACGAGCGTCGCGATGCGATCGACCTCGTGCTCGCGCAAGAGCGCGCGGTGCCGGTCGAAGCGCCCGACCTCGACGTAGACGACGACGTAGCGCGCCTCGATGACGCCGCGCGCGGGCTCCTCGCGGCTCAAGCGCACGACCTCGCGGCAATCCCCGCACCAGTCCGCCACGAGCTCGAGCAGCACCTGCCGCCCGCTCGCCGCGGCCTCGCGGCGCGCCTCGGCGATGCGCGCGTCGAGCGCCGCCTCGCTCATCGGCGCGAACGGATCCGCCTCGAGCCACGCGCCCCGCGCCGGCTCGTCCGTCGCCTCGCCGCCGCAGGCGACGAGCGCGAGGGCCAAGAGCGTCCGGGACGCGCTCACGCGAAGAGCTCCGTCAGGTCCGCGAAGTCGCGCTCGCACGGGGCCCCCTCGGCGTGGAGGTAGCGCTCGACGCGCCCCGCCGAGAGCGCGACGATCGACGACGAGCGCGTCCCGTAGATCGGCGTGTGGATGCAGATCGCCTGGAGCCTCTGCAAGAGCGCGCGGTCGAGGAGCGCGCCCGGCGGCGGCGGCGCGATCTCCTCGAGCGGCGGCATCGCGTGGTCCGCGAGCACCGAGGGCAGGTGCGCGCGCAGCGCCGGCCAGCCGCCCTCGACGTGCGGCGCGACGAGCGCGCGAGCGCGCGCGGCCTTCGGGAAGTCGGGCGAGCCGAGCCGATCGTTGGGCAGCACCCAGACGCCCTCGCCGAGGGGGAAGACCTCGATGGCCTGGCGCTCGGGGCGCGCGTAGGCCACGCGCAGGACGTCCGCGGCGCCGTAGAGCAGGTTGAACCCGTTGTACGCGCGGCCGTCGAGCGTCGCGAGCCATGCGTCGATCGCCGGGACGTCGCGGCGCGCGAGCGCGTCGAGCACCACGCGCCCGCGCGAGGCCTTCGAAGGGTCCGCGCCCGCGAGCTGCCGCTGGTTGGTGAGCGCGACGACGATCCCCGCGTCGTTGGCGCCCATCCAGCTCCCGCCGTGCGCGCCGTCGATCCCCGAGACGACGACGCCGTCGTCGAGGCGCCGTGGGCCGCGGGTCGCGCGCGCGTAGTGCTCGTCGCGGTTCGCGCCGACGACCAGCGATCCGGCTCCAGCGATCGCGACGACGGTGCACACGCCGAGAGTGAAGCACGCCGCGGCGCGCGTGGCCCGGCCGTCGAGAAGAGGGAAGCTCTGCCGCCGCGCGGAGTAGGCTGGCGCGCCATGACGGAACGCGACCAGTTCGTACACGCCCAAGTCCAGGGGATGCTCCAGCCCGGTGAGCAGATCCGAAACGTCGCCCACGTGCTCCGCGCGCCGGGCATCGCCATGCAGATCCTGCTCATCATGTTCTGCTTCTGGCTCTACTTCTTCCAGGTCAAGCACTACTACGCGGCGCTGACCGACCGGCGCCTGATCCTGATCCGCACGCGCACCGGCCTGTTCCGCCCGCAGATCAAGAACGAGGGCGTCGAGGAGATCCCGCTCGCGGGGACGCGCAGCGTCTCCACCGGGGGCTTCGCGAACAACCGCTCGTTCACGATCCACCGCGCGGACGGGAGCGAAGAGACGCTGCGGATCGCCCCGTGGGGGAAGCTCTGCGACGGTCAGAGCCGCTTCATGGACGACGTCGCCGCGGTCGTGAAGGCGCTGCCGGCCGGGTGAGCGCGCGCGAGCTTCAGACGAAGCGGCGCGTGCCCTCGGTGCCGTCCGAGACGCGGTCTTCGCTGTAGCGGTACGGCTCGTCGACCAGGCCGTCGATCGCGTCCATCACGCGGTCGACGACGGCCTGGAAGCGCGCGCGGTGCGCGCTCTCGGCCGCGCGCGTGAACGGCGCGAACGGCTCGGTCGGCCGGAGCGCTCCCCAGTCGCGCATCGGCTCGCCGATCCGATAGACGATGCGGCCCGGCCGCGCGAGCGCCGAGCGAGAGGGGTACACGAGATCGGAGCCGCTGCAGCCGACGGGCACGATCGGCACGTCCAGGTGCAAGGCGAGCTGCGCGATGCCGATGTGCCCGCGCGAGAGGCGGACCGAGCGCGTGCCTTGAGGGAACACGAGGATGTCGAGGCCCAGGCGCATCGCCTCGCGGTTCTTCTCGACGAAGCGCGCGTGGAAGAGGTTCATCAGCGCGTCGACCGCCTCGGCGTAGCTCTCGCGGTGCGGCCAGAAGCGGCGGCCGAGCATGTCGCGCTCCTGCTCGAGGACCGGCCGCGGGATCGCGCGCGCGTCGGTGAGCCCGCCCTCGTCGACCGCGTCGCGCAGCGCGCGGTACTCGTCCGCGGTGGGCCGGCGCCCCATCACGTTCAGGAAGTCGCGCGTCACCACGTAGCCGCGCGAGGCGACGGGGATGTTGTTCGTCACGAGCATGAACCGGCGCACCAGCGGGCTCTCGTAGTTCTTCCCCTTCACCCACGTCGCCGTGTAGCGCCGCATGAGCCGGTGGAGCTCGTACTGGAGCGGCCAGTAGTTGAAGTTGTCCGTGTGGTTCATCGCGAGCACGACCGGGTGCTCGGGCAGGCGCTCGCGACCCTCGAGCACGATCTCCACGTTTCGGTAGTCGAACCGGAGGAAGCCCTCGGCGATCAGGCGCTGGACGGGAGGCTTGCCGCTGAGCCACACGCGGTCGTAGAGGTCGAGGTGGAGCATGGGCTCGGCATTGTCTCTCGCCCGCGGCTCCACCGCCACGGCCACGCGCCGACCGGCGAGGCCCTCGGCGGCCGCGCGCGCGGTACGCTCCGGGCCGTGCTCCCCGACGACTTCGTAGATCTCGCGACCCTGCCCGCGCTGCGCTTCGCGATCGGCTACGCGACGCCGAGCAACTTCACGGGCGCGCCGCTCCCCGGTTACGACACCGCGGGTGCGTGGCTCCACCGCTCCGCGGCCGACGCGCTCGCGCGCGTGCTGGAGAGGCTCGCGCGCGAGCGGCTCACGCTGGTCGTCTACGACGCGTACCGCCCGCTCCGCGCGACCGAGGCGATGGTCGCGTGGTGCGCCGCGCACGGCCGCGAGGACCTGTTCGACGGCTGGATCGGGCGCACGTCGCGGCACCACCACGGGGTCGCGATCGACGTGGGCCTCGCGTGGCGCGAGAGCGGCGCGCCGCTCCCGATGGGCGGCGCGTGGGACGCGTTCGGGCCCGAGAGCCACTTCGAGGGCGCCGTCGGCGCGGCGAGGGCGAACCGGCGCGCCCTGCGCGCCGCGATGGTCGCCGAGGGCTTCGCGCCGTACTGGCGCGAGTGGTGGCACTTCGAGCGCCCGACGACGCCGCTGCCGCCCGCCCGCGACGCGCCCTACCGCTGACGGAAGAGCTCGGCGAACGCGCCGGCGAGCGTCGCGTACTCGTCCGCGACGGCGAGGACCGCGCCGCGCAGCTCGGGCGGGTCCATCGTCTCGGTGATCTGGCTGTGGAAGACACGGAGCGTGGAGCCGTCGTCGCCCTCGTCGAGGCCCCAGTGGCCGAAGATGACGTCGGCGTTGCGCTGCAGCGCGAGGATCAAGAGCGGCATCTTGTCGGAGTCCTCGCGCGGCAGCGGGAGGCCGTCGCTCGAGAACTCGAGCACCTCCTTGCCGTGCATCTCGCCGCACGCGCGCACGGTGACGTGGACGGCGGCAGGCTCGCGCGGGACCGTGATGCGCACCTCGTCGGCGCCGAGCTCGAGCTCGTCGAGGCCGACCTCACGGGACATCTGGGCGACACGCGCGACGAACGACTCGGTCACGATCGGCACTCTAGCGAGCGGGCCACCTTCGCCTCAACGATGACTTGCGGGCGATTCTGCGGTAAGCCCGCCCCGCGATGAGTGACGAGCGTACGTTCAAGCGGGCAGAGGTCTCGGCGACGGTGCGGCTGCGCAGCCCCACGGACGCGGAGTTCCTCGAGACTCACCTCGGCAACGTCTCGGAGGTGGGGCTCTTCGTGCGGACCGACGCGCCCGCGCAGAAGAGCACGCTCCTGAAGATCGAGATCGAGCTCGACGCGGGCGGGCCGCCGATCACGGGCGTCGGGCGCGTGGTGTGGCGCCGCCCGCCCGTGCAGGCGTCCGACGCGCTGCCCGCCGGGATGGGCATCAAGTTCATCAAGCTGCAGGGTGACGGCGTCGAGCGCATCCGCGCCCTCGTCGCCGAGCACGCGGGGAGCGGCGTGACGTCCTACGAGGCCGGGATGGAGCTGCGCGGCTCGCTCCTGCCTCCGGAGCCGGAGGCGAAGTCCGAGCCGCCGACCAGCGCCGGCGCGGACGCCGAGGCCAAGGCCGACGCGGACGCCGAGGCCAAGGCCGACGCGGACGCCGAGGCCAAGGCCGACGCGGACGCCAAGGCCAAGGCCGACGCGGACGCCAAGGCCAAGGCCGACGCGGACGCCAAGGCGAGGGCCGACGAAGAAGCCGAGGCCGACGCGGACGCGGACGCGGACGCCGAAGCCGACGCCAAGGCCGAAGCCGACGCCAAGGCGAAGGCCGACGCGGACGCCAAGGCCAAGGCCGAAGCCGACGCCAAGGCGAAGGCCGACGCGGACACCAAGGCAAAGGCCGACGCCGAGGCCGACGCCGACGCCGACGCCGACGCCGACGCCAAGGCGAAGGCCGAGGCCGACGCCAAGGCGAAGGCCGAGGCCGACGCCAAGGCGAAGGCCGAGGCCGACGCCAAGGCGAAGGCCGACGCGAAGGCGAAGGCCGACGCCGACGCCAAGGCGAAGGCCGACGCGGCGACGGACAGCGCCGAAGGCGACGCCGACGAGGACGACGAGGACGACGAGGACGCCGACGACGAGCCGGCCGCCCCGAGGGCCCCAGCCTCCGCGGCCGCCGACAAGACCGGCAAGGACAAGCGCAACAAGAAGGGCAAGAGCAAGAAGGAGCGCCGGGAGGCGGCGCGCGCGCGCAAGCGCGAGAAGCGGCAGTCCAAGGCCGCGCCCGAGCCCGCCGCGCCGGTCGCCGCCGCGTCGGGCGCCGCCAAGCCCGCCAAGGCCGAGCCCAAGAAGCCCGCGCCCAAGGCCGAGGCGCCCAAGGCCAAGCCCGCCAAGGCCGAGCCCCGCGAGGCCGCTCGCCCGCGCGAGGAGAAGAAGCCCGCCGAGGTCCGCGACGCCGCACCGAGCGGCGAGTCGGCCCTCGGTCAGTGGGCGGTGCCGCTCGGCCTCGCGCTCGTCGCGGCGGCCGGCTTCGCCGTCTACTGGTTCTTCCTGCGCTGAGTCTGCGGAGGGGGCTTCTTCAGCAGGACATGCGGCAGTCGCCACCGCAGCACATCCGCGGGCCGCAGTTGTTCCCGCAGCGCCCGCAGTGCTGACGCGACTCGAGCCGCGCCTCGCAGCCGTCGCGGACCTCGTCGTTGCAGTCGTCGAAGCCGTCGTCGCAGGCGGCCACGGTGCACGCGCCGCCCGAACAGCCCGCCGTCCCGTTGGCGACCGTGCACACGTTGCCGCACGAGCCGCAGTTCTGCGGATCGCTCGACGTGTCGCCGCAGCTCGCGCCGCCGTCGGCCTCACCGCCCCCGTTCAACGCGAGCAGCTCGCTCGCCGACACGACGCGCGAGCGACAGCCGCCCGCCGCGCACGTCTGATCGGCCGCGCACGAGACGCCCACGCACGAGGCGAGCAGCGCCAGCTCGAGCCGGCGGCGCTGCCCCGGCTGGAACGTGAAGTCCGCGTGCCGCGTGACCACCGCCGCGCCCGCGAGGCGGCCCGTCACCACGACCGCGAAGGGCCCGAGCGGCCCCGTCTCGTGCACGAGCGAGAGCGTGCGCGGGAGCGGCGGGTTGGCGCCGCCGAGCCCCGCGCGCGCCATCTGCGTCTCGCCGGCCGGCGACGTCACCGCGATCACGATCTCGTCGAGCTGCGCCGGCACCGGCAGGTCCGTCGTCGCGAACACCACGACCTCCGTGCTCGACGACGCGCACCCGAGCGCGAAGGTCGCGAGCGCGGCCACGATCCACCTCACCATCGCAGCACCCCCGGCTGGAAGTCGCCCTCGAACGTCCCGCCGTCGCCGCTCGTCGCGACGGCCACGATCACGATGACCACGATCACCAACGCGACGCTGCCTCCGACGATGCCCCAGAAGAGCGGGTCGACGAGGAGCGCGTCGAAGTCGATCCCGCCGCCGCCGCCGCCACCGCCGCTCGCCGCGGCCTGCTCCGGCGTCGCGACCACCGTCAGGGCCACGCTCAGCGGCCGCCCCGCCTCGGCGGTCACGCGGATCTCGCTGAGCTGCCGCTCGCCCGAGAAGAGCGCGAACACCCGCTCCCCCGGCGCGACCGCGACCTCCGCCCAGTCCTCGCGGCGCACCGCGTAGCCGTCGACGCGGAGCTCCGCGTCCTCGGGCGCGCCCGTCACCACCACGCGCGCGAGCGCCCCCTCCTCGCCCAGCGTCTCGCGCAGCTCGGTCGCGTGCTGGTGGATCGCCGCCGGCGCCTCCGGGTCCGCGAGCACCTGCCGCGTCAGCGAGCTCGCCTCGGGGAAGCGCCCCTGCTCGTACACGGCCGACGCGAGGTTGTAGCGCACGGCGGGCGCGTCGCGCAGCTCGAGGGCGGCGCGGAAGCGCTGCTCCGCGCAGGCCCAGTCGTGACGGGCGACGCACGCCACGCCCTGGTTGAAGAGCGCGCGCGCCTGCGCCGTGGGGTCCTGGGCCGCCGCGGGGGCGGCCCCCAGGGCCGCCAGCACGAGCATCGCTTGCAGGGTGCTGGCGCTCTTGGGGATCTGCACGCGACAATGATATGTCAAAGGGGGTCGGGTGTGAGCTTCGAGGAGAGATACGCGCTGCAGATGCCGCTGGGCGAGACCGCCCGGGGGAGCGTCTGGTCGGCCAAGGACAACCGCGAGGGCAAGACCGTCGCGATCGTCCTCTTGGACGAGGACGCGTCCGACGCGGCGCGCGCGCACTTCCTCGCGATCCACCTCGCCGCGAAGCTCACGAGCCACCCGGGGCTCGTGCGCGTCCTCGAGACGGGCGAGACCGCGAGCGGCCAGCTCTACGCCGCGCTCGAGCACGCGGAGGGCGAGTCGCTGCGCGCGCGGCTCGCGCACGGCCCGCCGCTGCGGCTCGACGTCGCGGTCCGCACGATCATCGAGGTGCTCGAGGCACTCTCGGGTCTGCACGACCAGGACCTCGCGCACGGCGACGTCTCGCCGGGGAACCTGATCCTGCGCGAGAAGGGCAGCCGCCTCTCGAAGCGCCTCGTCGGGCTCGGGATCGGGCGCGCGCGCGTGCGCGCGGGCGAGGAGCCCCTCGACGACGAGGAGCAGCTCGGCGAGCTCGCGTTCATGTCGCCCGCGCAGGCGCGCGGCGAGGTCGTCGCGGACGCGCGCTCGGACACCTTCTCCGCCGCCGCGGTCCTCTACGCCGCGCTCACCGGCGCGCCGCCGCACTACGGCGAGACGCTCGACGCGCTGCGCGACGACGTGATCGACGGCCCGGTGTGGAGCGTCGCGCAGGTCCGCCCCGAGGCGGCGGGGGCCGTCGCCGAGGTCGTCGATCGCGCGCTCGGCCCCGACGGGTTCGCGACCGCCGCGGAGCTCGCCGAGGCGCTGCGCACCGCGCTCTTGCGCAGCCCCAAGCTCGGCAAGCTCGAGACCCCGGTCGGGCCGCTCGCGCGCGTGCGGCCCGAGGCGCCCCCCGGGGACGCTGCGCCGGCGACGCGCAAGACCAAGGCGGCGTTCCCCAAGCCGGGCGCGCTGCCCAAGCCGGGCGCGCTGCCCTCCGCCGCCGCGTTCCCCAAGCCCGGCGCGTCGCCCAAGGCCGCCGCGATGCCCAGCGCGGCGCCCTTCCCCAAGCCCGGCGCGATGC
>JAHBWG010000138.1 GCA_019637095.1 Sandaracinaceae bacterium
GACGTTCGCGCGCACGATCGTGGTCGGGCTGAAGACGCTGAGGCCCTCGTGCGCGGCCGCCGCGGTGTGGACGACGACGTGCGCGCCGCGCGTCGCGCGCTTCATGGCGTCGAGGTCGCAGCAGTCGAGCACGAAGAGCTCGGCGCCTCGGGGGACGTTGTCGCGGTAGCCGCCGCTGAGGTCGTCGTTGCCGCTGACGGTGCAGCCGCGCGCGAGGAGGCGGTCCGCGAGGTGCGAGCCGAGGAAGCCGGCGATGCCGGTGATGAAGACGTGATGGCCCACTCGCCCAGGACGATAGCACCCTGGCGCGGCTCGCTCTGCTAGGGTCGGGCTCGATGAGCACTTCGCGCGCGAGCGGCGGCGACGAGATCACGGCGATCACGGTGGTCGGGCTGGGCTACGTGGGCGTCGTGGTCGCGGCGTCGCTCGCGGCGGCGGGGCGCCGGGTGATCGGGGTGGACCGCCGCGCGGACGTGGTGGCGTCGCTCGACGCGGGCCGCGCGCCGATCCCGGAGCCGGACCTCCAGGCGCGGATCGATCGGGCGCGCGCGCTCGGCACGCTGCGCGCGACGACGTCGCTCGCCGAGGCGGTCGCGGCGAGCGGGGCGTCGCTCGTGTGCGTGGGCACGCCGCTCGGCGACGACGGCAAGCTCGACGAGTCGGACCTGATCGCGGCGTGCGAGGCGGTCGCGAGCGCGGTCCCGGCGAGCCGCGAGCACGTGATCGTGATCCGCTCGACGGTCTCGCCGGGGACGTACGGCCGCGTCGCGGCGCGCCTCGACGCGGCGCGCGTGAGCCTGGCGCTGAACCCGGAGTTCCTGCGCGAGGGGAGCGCGGTGCGCGATCTCGAGCAGCCGGAGCTCGTCGTGTACGCGACGGAGCACGAGGCGGCGGCGCGCTTCGTCGAGGCGCTCTACCGCGAGCAGCGCGAGCGCTTGCACCGGACCGACCCGGCGACCGCGGAGCTGCTCAAGCTGGTCAACAACGCGTGGCACGCGCTCAAGGTCGGCTTCGCGAACGAGGTCGCGCGCGTCGCCGCGCCCGCGGGCGTGGACCCGTTCGCGGTGATGGCGCTGCTCTGCAAAGACACGAAGCTCAACGCGTCCGCCGCGTACCTGCGCCCCGGGCTGCCGTTCGGCGGCGCGTGCCTGACGAAGGACGTCGCGTCGCTCTCGGCCCACGCGGCGCGCCACGGCGTCGAGGCGCCGCTCATCGGCGCGATCCTGTCGTCGAACCGCGCGCACCTCGACCACCTCGTCGAGGCGGTGCTCGCGCACGAGCCGCGGCAGACGGCGATCATCGGCGTCGGCTTCAAGCCGGGCGCGGCGGACGTGCGCGACAGCGCGCCGGTGAAGCTGGTGCGCGAGCTGCTCGATCGGGGCGTGCACGTGACGGTGGCGGACTCCGCGGTGCTCGACGCGCGCGTGCCGCCGCTCGGGCTCGAGGCGCTGCGCCAGGCGCTCGGCGACCCGCGCGCGCAGGCGGCGCCGAGCGTGGCGCACGCGGTCCGCGGCGCGGACGTGGTGGTCGTCGGGCACCCGAGCCGCGCCGACCGCGACGCGCTCGTGGCGCTGCGGCCGCGCGTGCCGATCCTCGACGCGGGCGGCGAGCTGACGCGCACGCTGAGCGAGACCGAGCGGGCGCTGCTCTCGCCGGTCGTCCTGATCAACCACTGAGGGACGATGGACGAGCGACCGCGCATCTTGATGGTCCCGACGCACCCGGGCGTGCAGTACCACTTCTGCCGCGTCGGCCTGCCGGTGCACTTCCTCGGGCACTGGGACCAGTTCCACTACTGGCGGCCGCAGCCCGCGAACGTGCACAACGTCTTGCCCCGCTTCGAGGACGCGCACCTCGAGCTCGGGCCCGCGGACTACGCGCGGCTGCTCGACGACCCCGCGGTCGGCTTCCCGGAGCGCTACGACCTCGCGTGGCTGATGTTCAACTGGCAGTTCAAGCTCTTCCGCGAGCGGCGCGGCATCAAGAAGCTCTACCGCGTGAGCAAGGTGGAGGAGCTCGAGCCGCGCGAGTGGGACGAGCTCTTGTCGCGCGACGACTTCACCGTCGTGAGCTTCTACCCGAACACCGTCGCGTGGGCGCGCGAGACGCGCGGCGTCGAGATCCCGTACGTGCCGCTCGGGCTCGACCCCGACGCGTACGACGGCTGGACCGGCGAGGACGACAACGTCCTGTCCATCATCCACTCGTACCGCGAGCGCGGCTGGCACTACCGGCAGTACGTCGAGGCCATGGACGGGCTGCCGGCGCTGCACATCGACCACCTCGAGCCGAACCAGCCGGTCTACGAGTACGACGACCTCTTGCGCGCGCTGCGGCGTGCGCGCGTCTACCTCCACGACGGCGAGCAGGAGTACACGATCACGCTGATCGAGGCGATGATGACGGGCCTGCCGCTCGTGAGCTTCCGGATCCCCGGGATCGAGCGGTACGTCGTGCACGGGGTGAACGGCTTCGTCGGCGACTCGGCGCGCGAGATCCGCGAGCACTGTCAGCTCCTCTTGCACGACCGCGCGCTCGCCGAGGCGATGGGCCGCGCGTCGCGCGAGATGGCGCTGCGCGACTACCACGAGGACCGCTGGCGGGCACAGTGGCGCGAGCTCATCACCGCCTGGCTCGCGCGCTGAGGCGAGGCGGCTCAACCACCGAGGCGCGCGGCCTCGGACCCTCGCCTTGCGCGGCGAAGCGCGCCCCCGCGTCGCCCCGTGCGCGAGAACGTCAGTCCAGCGGGATCTTGCGCTCGATCCACGGCGTCGGGTCCACGAGACGCCGGAACCAGAGACCGCTCTGCTCGAGGGTGTGAAACGGGCCCCAGAACTTCGGCGGCTCGTCGGCGAACCACGGCGAGAGAGCGTGGGCGGCTTCGATGTAGGCGGCCGGCAGCTTCAAGCGGTTGAGGTCACCCTGCACCGGTTCGGGGCCTGCCTGCACCATCACTCCGCCGTGCACGAAGCCGCTCATCACGCCGTGCTGCCACGGGCGATGGGCGAGCGCCTCGAGATCGATCTCGGCGCGCTTCGCGAGCTCGGGGCCGACGTAGGTCAGCCAACTCGAGCCGGGCAGGGCGCTCGGGGTCTTCCACGCCATCTCGGTGTACTTCTGGATGTCGATCGCGAGGTAGCGCGAGGCGAGGCGGTAGATCCGGTTGAAGGCCCAGCCCTCGTCGGCTTCGTCCCACCGGAACGCGATACCACCGATCAACGAGTGCACGGGCCCGATGGAGAGCAGCTCGTTGACGTACGCGATGAGGTCGCCCGGGCTCGCCATCTCGGGGAACGAGACCTGAAGAACCGCCGACCGATTCGCGCGCTGGGGGTCGACCTCGTTGTACTGGAACCCGACCGACTCGGCGCCGGGCTCGTTCTGGAGCCGCATGCGGAAGAGATGTCGGGGCCGCCCGATCAGGGCGGCCTGCCGCATCGTCTCGGCGATTCCGTCGAAGTCCTGCGCCGCGACCGTCCGCCAGTAAGGGCTCGTCGAGGTGGCGAGGTTCTTCAGTAAGTGAGGCGGGATGCGAGCACGGAAGAAGTCGAAGAAGCGATGCGCGCCCTCGCGCGCCCAGAACCCCGGATCGGCGAGATACGCGGTGAATCCGAGGGCCGCGCGCGCGAGCGTGCGACCCGGGTCCCGTTCGTAGCGCGCGAGCCAGAGCTCTGGCAGCTCGACTGGGTTCACAGCGGGGGAATCGGTTTGTTGGCTGTGAGCAGGGCGAGCTGGTTCTTGGCGGCGCCTTTGAAGTCCTGTCCGTCGAAGGTCCCCGCGACGATGTTGTCGCAGGTGACGATCAGGCTCTCGCGGGCCTCCATGTGCACCCCCGTGACCTTCGGCTTGAACACCTCGAGCGCACCGCCGCCCGAGACTCGTCGCATGAGCCCGAGCTCGTTGGCGGCGACGAAGACCTCGCCGGCGAACTTCGCGACGCTCGAGAAGGGAGTCGCACCGAGCGGGTTCGAGGCTGAGTAGTCCCAGCCACTCGCCGATCCCTCGAGCAACTGGCCGTCGTTGGTCACTGCGTAGAGCTCGTCGTGACTCTCGACGTGGATACCGGTCACGATCTCGCGCGTGGGAGCTGGGAATTCCTGCCATCCACCTCCGTTCCATTTCGCGATCATGCCATGCCAGCCGCAGGCATAGATCACGTCAGGTGAAACCCCGTGGATCCGGTTCGTGGGATGGGGCAGCGGCGCTAGCTCGTTCCACGCCGACCCGTCGAATCGGAAGACCGGGTAAGTCTTCTTCCGGTCTGCGTCCATGCGCGTGCCCCAGACGAAGACGCAGTCGTCTGACAGGCCCCATACCCCTTCAGGCGTGACGCCGTTCAGCTTCACCCGGTCCGACGGACGGTTCGTGTCCATGATGTCCTGGAACACGTAGAGCCCACCCATGTCGGCGTCTGTGGCGTAGACGGTGCCAGCCGGAGACCGCCAGATCCCCGTCACGAAGCTGCGGAAGCTCCAGAACGCGTGCGTGGCCGTTCCACCTGGCCCCGCCTCGTTGATCAGAATCCAGAAGTCCGATTCGCTGGCGATCGGACCGATATCTTCGGGGAAGCGCCGTCCCAGGATCACGCAATCGTTGAACGCACGCCCAGATGCCTGTCGGTACTGGCAAACGATGGGGGTAGCCTGTTCCATCAACACATCTCCTCGCGCGTAACGGTCTAGCCGTTCATGTCGTCATCTTCCACGGTCACGCCGGTGCTCGCGCCCGGATTCGCAGTCTCACCCTCGATCGCGCGCGGGGGGACCTGACCGGCCCAGCCGGGGGGCCTACCACCATTGTTCGCGGTCTGCCAAGCGAGGTAGTTGCCCTGATCGTTCATGCAGTCCTGCTGCGTCGGCGGGTTGCCGGCCTCGCGAGGCTGCGGAGAGTACATCGCCGGCGGAGTCCCGGGTGGCGGGTCGTGTGGTCCAGGGGTGTTCGCCTGGACGACGCGCTGCTGCGCCTCCGGGGAGAGCTGCGTGAAACTCTCGACGCCCTCCGCGGCGCACGCGTCGGCGCAGGCCGCCGACTGACCGATCGGCGAGTTGTTGATGGCGTCGGCCCGCAGGGCCTCCATGTCCTTTTCCCACTGAACGGCCTGGCACTCGGCGGCGAAGGCCTGGGTCTCCGCAGTGGGGCCGCCCGCAGACGGGGACGCAGGAGATCCTGGCTCGATTCCTTGGTTGGCCGCGACGATGGCCGCGGCGTCCGGGTTGGCGTCGAGCAGGCGCTCCGCGTTCGCCTGCTGACAACCGTTGATCCGCGCCGCACGGTCGCGACGGTCGGCGCTCATGCTCGCGAAGTGCGCCGGGTCTTGCGCAGTCACGTTCGGGCTCACGTGGACCGCCGCGTTCTCGGCAGCCGACCGGCGCAGCTGCTCCGCGGTGAGCGGTGTTCCCGTCGCCTGGCCCTCCCACTGCCGATCGAGGTGGCGCGAGATCTCCCCGTGGGTCGTCCCGCTGTCGCAGCTGCGACCGTGGTGATCGGTGGAGGGCGCGCGGTCATGGTGGTAACCGAACGCGCTGGGCGTGCCCGGGTTGCCGTCTGCCGGGGGGTAGTTCCCACACGGGTCGTGCCGGTGCGCCGTGAAACACGCGTTCTGCACCTGGTGACCGGACTCCGAGTTTGCGCAGAGGTACTGCTCGGTGCCCATGTCGTTGAGCGCCTGGGGGGATCGGTGCGCGTTCTTGCCGTGCTGATCGTTGTAGGCCTTTCGAATCGCGCCTTGCGCGTCGTTGCGCTGGGTGTATGTGCCGAACCCGTCTGGATCGATGCCGCAGGCCATCATCGCGGCACGGCACGCTGCGTCGTACCCGTCCTGGCCGGGCTTCAGGGTCCAGACGCCGGGAGTCTCGGTCGGCATCTCAGTTCAGGGAGATGAGACGGCCGATGATGCGAGCGACTTCGCGCGCCCGCGTGAGGACCTCGCCGCCGTAGAGCTCGATGTCCTTGCGCTTGATCCGGACGAACGCGTGCGCGCTCGACAGGAGGAGCTCCCGCTCGGCGCGGACGCGGAACGCCTTGACGTCCACGTTGACCTCGCCGTCCGCGTCGACTGTCAACGTACGCTGAGTCTGTACGACGCCCGCGATCGTCAGCGCGCCGTTGGACGTGGACTCCACGAGGACGCGACCGCCGCGCTCCAGCACCTCGTCGAGCAGGGCGGGATCCACGTCCGGCCCCGCCTCCACCGTGCGGCGCTCGCCTCCGAGCTCGAGCGCCCAGGCGACGCCGTCTCGCTCGATGAGCCGCGCCAGCTGCAGCGGGGCGTTCGTGTAGACGACTCTCGGCCTCACCGTCGCGGGGCCGTCATCCTCGGGTGCTTCGCTTCGTGCAGTGCGCATCCCCCTCGCCTCTCAGCGGCGCAGATTAGCGCCACACGGCTCACTTGTCGCGAGCTTTCTCGGACCGGCGTGGTATCGTTGCCGCCGTGGGGGAACCGGCGCCGCACGATCTGCTGTCGGTGCGAAGCTGGCTCGACGAGGCGCTCGTCGGGCTGCGCACGATCGAGGAGCCGGCCCCTTCGCTCGAGCTGGCCCGTACTTTTCTGTCGCTGGCACTCAAGGCGGTCTACGAGGGCTGCCGCGACGGGGTCGATCATCCAACGGTCGTGGCCGCTCGCAAGCGCGCGGAGGAGTTCACCCGCGAGGCGCTCGAGGGGCTCCAGGCCAACCCCATCGACGACGACGCCATGGACCAGGAGCTGCGGCTCATCGCGCGCGCTTTGAGCGCGCTCTCCGATCCGTCGCTCGGTCCACCAGCGCCCGGGCTCGCGATCCCTCACGGCCGCGAGCGACCGCCCTTGATGGCGGGCACGAACCTACCGCGCTTGCACGACCCTGCGCGCCAAGCGCTCTACCCGACGATCCCGCTGGCCGAGCGGGACGCGGTGGTCCTTCCGGAGGTCGACCCCGACGCCCCACCGCCGTTCGAGGTGCCGGCGATCCACACGCTCGAGGAGCTGCTCGCCTACGCGGCGAGCGTCGAGGGCGGCGTGGCGGAGCCGGCCCCACCCTCCGAGCCGCCGAGGGTCGCTCCACGTCCGGACCCACTGAAGGCGGCAGAGATCGTGCTGTTCGGGGCGGCCATCCCCGAGCAGAGGCTCGTCTACGAGCGAGCGCGCGTCCACTTCGAGGACATCGCCATGTTCAGCCTGCTGCGCAAGGGTGACCACGGCGACATCTGGCATCAGCTCGAGCCGGTCGAGCGTCGGCTCAACGCCCGTGTGGACTCGATCCTCGCGCACGGGGTCGAGCTGATTCCGCGCCTGATCCAGCTGCTCGAGGATCGGCCCGTCCCCGATCCAGAGCTGCTCTGGGCGGCGGTGTTCCTGCTCGGCTGCATCGATGGTGACGACACGCGCGACCAGATCCTCCGCTTGGTGCAGATCGCGCCGCTCGACGACGAGGAGCACTTCGAGCCGCTGGCCGATGTGCTGACGCTCGTCCCGCATTGGGGCGTCGAGCGCTTCGCGCGCCAATGGCTCGGCTCGCCCGACCCCCATCGCGTGGCGCTCGGGCTGCGGGTGCTCGGCATGCGGCGCGCCACGGTGGTCGAGACGGCGCTGCCGTTCTTGAGCCACGACCACCCCCGCGTGGTCGAAGAAGCCGCGAGGGCGCTCGAGCGGGTGTCCGGCGAGCTCCGCGAGGACGACCTGCGCATCGCGCTGCGTCACGACGATCCGGTGATCTTCGCGGCCGCGCTCGAGACGGCCATCGTGCGAGGGTTCCGCGGCGCGGTCCTCGAGGCGGAGTACCGGCTGAAGCGCGGCGCCAATCTCCCGCACGCCGCGCTCATGCTCGCGCTCACCTCGGACGAGAAGGAGCTCGACCTCGTCTTCGCGCTCGCGGCGACCGATCCATCGCCGATGGTCTTCGAGACGCTGGGATGGCTCGGCCAGACGAGCATCGTCCCCTTCCTCTTGGGCCGGCTGCGGGACGGGGACGTGGCCGCGGTCCGAGCGCTGCAGCGGCTGACCGGCGCGTCGCTCACCAAGGACATCACGGTGCGCCTCTACCCGGCGGAGGACCGACCGTTCCAGCGGGATCACTTCGTCGAGCCCCCGCACGAGCTGGTGCTGAGCGACGACGCGGACGTCTGGGAGGCGCACTGGGAGCGGTGGGGAGCGCCGGCGCGCGAGGATCGCCGCTACCGCTTCGGCCACGAGTGGACGACCCGGGACGACTACTGGGAGATGGCGGAGGGCTACGCCGCGGACCGCGAGCGACGCCTGGCCTATCTGGAGCTGTGCGCGCGCTCCGGCGGCTCTCTCCCGTTCGACCCCCACGCCTGGGTCGCGTGGCAGCGCCCACAGCTCGAGGCCTGGCGTGACTACCTGGGGCCCCATCACGCGCGCGCCCCCCGCGGGCTCTGGACCTCACGGCTGACGCGATGACGCTTCCCGAGATGAACTCGCGGGTGACCGGCGCGCTGGACCGGTTCGAGCTCTACGACGAGGACGGGACTCGGTCGGTGGCGGTCGTGGTGAAGCAACGCTTCGCCTGGAACGACCGCGGCGTCGTGGTCCGCACGGACGGGGCGACCGTGGAACCCGTCGACGTGCCGTGGCCCGATGGGCAGAGCCCGAAGATCCCCTCGGACCTCTGCCTCCGGAAGCCGAGCACCGACGTGGTCGTCTCGGGCCACGCGGTGGCGCCGCGCCCGGCTCCGTTCTTCGACGTGCACGTCAGCGTCGGTCCAGTCGCGAAGTCGCTGCGTGTGTTCGGCCTGCGGAGCTGGCACGGCAGCGCGCGCACGATGAAGCCGAGCGACGCCCTGCCGACCGAGCGCGTCCCGCTGATGTGGGAGCACGCGTTCGGTGGCATGGACGTCTCCGATCCCGAGAGGGCGGTCGTCGACCATCGCAACCCCTACGGCACCGGGCTCGTGTGCGATCCCAAGACGCTGGAGGGCGCGCCGGTTCCGCAGATCGAGGATCCGACCGATCTCATCCGCTCGTCCCGTTCTCGGCCCAAGCCCGCAGGGGTCGCCGCGTGCGCCTCGCACTTCGAGCCGCGGCGCTCGCTCGCCGGCACCTTCGATCAGCGGTGGCAGGACGTGCGCATGCCGCTCTTTCCCGTCGACTACGACCCACGCTTTCAGCAGGTCGCCGTGCCCGAGCTCGTGACGCCCGCCCCGCTGATCGGTAACGAGCGTGTCCGGCTCCTGAACCTCGGCCACGCCGGCGCCATCGAGCTCCAGCTGCCTCGCCTGGTGTTCCAGGTCGACGCGCACACCGACCGGGGCGTGACGCATCACCGCCCGATGTTGGACACCGTGTTGCTGCTCCCCGACGATCGGCAGCTCGACATGGTGTGGCGGACCGCCCTGCCGCTGCGGCGCGGACCGACGCGGGTGCGCGAGGTCTTCGTCTTCGAGAAGAGGGTCCTCCAGTGACGCTCGAGAAGAAGTACTGGGGTGGGGACTTCGGGCCGGCACCGGTCGTGGTCGGCACGGCGGCGTTCAACGGCCTCGGCTTCAACGCCCACCAGTCCTGGGCGGTCTGGCGCGCGGACGGATCCGCGCTGACGCAGAGCCCGTTTCGCTTGCTGAACGGCGAGCAAGCGACGATGGCGCTCATCCGTAGCCTCCCACCGACGGAGTACGGTGTCGATCGCCTCTGGCGGATCCTCGCGCGCGTACTGAAGGAGATCGAGCCGCAGCTCGAGGCGATCCCGGGCACGCCACGCGTCGGGATGTGGCTCGCGGTGTCGCACTGGCTGGCCGAGGTGAACGACCCGTGGTTCGGCCGGGTGGGCGTGGGCTTGGCCAGGGAGGCGACGCGGTGGCTCGCGGCGCACGGCGGCTCGGTCGCCCACCTCCTGCCGATGGGGCACGCGGGCCTCGTCGACGCCGTACGAGCTGCCTCCGAGGCCTTGAAGGCGGAGGCCATCGACGTCGCGATCGTCGGTGGCGTGGACAGCTACGCCGATCCGTTGGTCTTCGACATCCTCGAAGAGGAGGAGGCGATCTTCGACCAGCGGCGCACGGACGGCTTCATCCCCGGCGAGGGCGCGGCGCTCGCGCTCTTGATGGACGAGCGGGAGGCGCGCAGCCTCGGCCGACGCCCCACCGTCACGATCGACGCCATCGCGGCCACCGACGAGCCCGCGACCTACTGGAGCGACGTCCCGAACCTCGGGCACGGGCTCACCGAGGTGATGCGCACCTGCACGGCGCGGCTGAAGCACGATCATCGCACGCTGGACTGGATCTTCGCCGATCTCACCAACGAGACGTACCGCGTGCGCGAGTTTCTCGTGGCGCTGCCACGCGCCATCGCGCCCGGAGGCCTGGACACCGCGGGGGCAACCTACCAGGAGATCGCCTCACCCGACCTCGTCACCGAGTTCATCCCGGACGGCTTCGGCGACCTCGGCGCGGCCACCATGCCGACCGCCCTCGCCCTCGTCTCGGACGCGTTCCTGCGCGGCGATCCCGACGCCGCCAACTGTTTGATCGTCGGCAGCTCGATCGCGGAGCGGCGTGGCGCCATGCTCGTTCGGAGGTTGCGATGACGCTCACCGCTCATTTCCTTCACGACGCCGTCCCCGTCGAGGCGCGCGTGCTCTCGGTTCGGCTGCGCGAGGGCATCAGCGAGCTCTACGACTGTGAGGTCGAGCTCGTGCATGGAGACCCCGACATCGATCTGCGCCCGATGATCTGGTCGACCGCCGCCGTCCAGGTCGGCGATCCGGCCTTCGACCCCTCGGACACCGAGCACTGGCGCTTCATCCATGGGGCGATCGAAGAGGCGTCGTACGTCGCGCCGATGGGGCCATGGCACCGCTACCGGTTCCGCCTACGCCCTTCGATCCACGGCCTCGCCTATCGCGTACGGACCCGCATCTTCCAGAACCTCCCGGTGATCGACGTGATCCGGCAGGTCCTCGAGGAGGCCGGCATCGATCTCGAGTGCGTCGACTTCGACGTCGAGCCTGGAGCCCCGCGCGAGTACATCACCCAGTGGAAGGAGAGCGAGCTCGCCTTCATCGAGCGGTGGCTACAGGAGCTCGGCGTCCACTACTGGTTCGAGCACACCGACGTGGACCACACGATGTACATCTCCGACAAGGCCGCCGTGCACGAGCCCATCCCCGGCGCGGCGGAGCTCGAAGTGCACGCGCGGACGGCCAACGATGGCGGCAGCGGCGACGACGGGGCCATCTTCGAGGTCCGCTACACCACCCACTTCGGCTTCGACCGGTGGGCTTCGCGGGACTGGAACTTCAGGACCCCGAACGAGCCGCGGCAGGCGGCGTCGAGTGACGGACCGCAGGAGCTCTACGAGTACCCGGGCGGCTACGAGACCGACGAGGCCGGCGCAGGGCTCGCCCCGATCCGCATGCAGGAGATCGTCGCCGGGCAGACGGTGGTGAGCGGCCGCTCCGGCTGCATCCGGCTCCAGGCGGGCCGGTGGTTCACGATGATCGGGGTCAGCCCCGACGCGCTGATCGACGACTACCTGCTCACGACCGTGCAGCTCCACCTCTGGCGGGCCGACCCGCTCTCGGGGCAGTTCGATCTCGAGTCCCGCTTCGAGGGCATCCCGGTGGCGCACCCCTACCGCCCCGCGCGGACCCTCCCCCGGCCCCGCGTCCACGGCAAAGAGAGCGCCGTCGTGACGGGCCCTGCGGGAGAAGAGATTCACGTCGATGACATGGGCCGAATCAAGGTCCACTTCTACTGGGATCGGGAGCAGCCGGTCGACGACACGGCGTCGTGCTGGGTGCGCACCCAGCAGCAGAACACGGCGGGTGCGATGTTCCTCCCGCGCGTCGGCTGGGAGGTCGACATCGGCTTCCTGCACGGAGACCCGGATCGTCCCGTGATGCTCCAGAAGCTCTACAACGACGAGCAGCAGCCGCCCTACGACCTGCCTGCCAACCTGACGCAGAGCTCGCTGAGGACCTCCTCGTCACCCGGTGGCGGCGGGACGAACGAGCTGCGGCTGAACGACACCAACGGCTCGCAGTCCTTCTTCACTCACGCCCAGAAGGACTTCGACAACACGGTAGGGAACGACGCCTCGACGACGGTTTCCGTCAACGTTCAGACCCAGGTGAGAGCGAACGCGGTGCACAAGGTCGGAAGCACCGAGGACATCACCGTGGGCGGCGACCAGAGCGTCAGCGTCACGGGGAAGCTCACCCAGCAGTGCGCCGCATCGCAGACGGTGACCGTCGGCGGGCTCGACGACTGGGGCGTCTCGGCGTTGCACAGCGTGACGACGCACGGCTCGCGCACCGACGACATCGGTGGCCTGCTCAACGTCCTGGCCGCCAACGGCATCGGGGACACGTTCAACGCATCGCACTCGCTCACGGTGGGCGGCGCGCTCGCCATCACCGCGGCCGGGGGCATCTCGGAGACGGTCGCCGGCGGAAAGATCGAGGCCGTGGGAGGGGCGAAGCTGGAACAGATCAGCAAGTCGAAGTCCGAGAACGTCAAGGTCGGCAAGATCCTAAACTCCGGCGCCGTCAAGATCGATGCGGGTACGGACGTGACCGTGGCCGCGGGCGCCGCGCTCGGCATCAAGGTCGGGGGCGCCTACACGTCGAAGTGCGGAGGCGACTTCGGAATCAGCGGCACGGTCGTCACGCTCAAACTGTCCAGCCTCGACATGAAGGCAGGTGGCTCGACCGTCTCGGCGACGTCTGGGGAGATCAAGCTGAACGCCTCCAATCTCGGCGGTGAGGGCGTGAAGATCCTCTTGAAGGGCAACGTGGACTACAAATGA
>JAHBWG010000139.1 GCA_019637095.1 Sandaracinaceae bacterium
ACGCCGACGCCCGCGTCCATCGCGCCGCCGCCCGCGTCGGCCGCGCCGCCGACGCAGCGGCCCTCGACGCAGCGCTCGCCCTCGTCGCAGACCACGCCCGCGCACGCGTCGGGGACGCAGGCGCCGCCGCGGCACGTCGCGCCGCCGGGGCACGAGACTCCGTCGCACGCGTCGAAGCACTCGCCGTCGCGGCAGACCTGTCCGCCCGGGCACACGATGCGCGCGCACCGATCGACGACGCACGCGCCGTCGAGGCACGCCTGCCCGTGCGGGCACACGACGCCCTCGCAGCCGTCGAGGCAGCGCGCGGCGCGGCACACCTGCCCCACGCCGCACGAGATGAGCTCGCAGCCCGGATCGACGCACTCGCCGCGCGTCGGCGAGCCAGGCCGCGCGTCGCACGCGGTGTCGGTCGGGCAGAGCGGGATCGAGATCTCGGTGCACGCGCACGACGGCCCGCACAGCGTGACCGCGCTCGGGTCGCGCGCGATGCAGACCTGGTTGCTCGGGCACACGACGCCCTCGCAGGGATCGATGCACGCGCCGCCGGTGCAGCGCTGGCCGGCCGGGCACACGACGCCGTCGCAGGGCGCGACGCACGCGCCGGCGCGGCAGACGGTCCCGCCGGGGCACGGCTCGGTCCGCGCCGCGCAGGCCGCGTCGGTGCAGCGCTCGTCGACGCACGCGAAGCCCGGCGCGCAGCCGCCCTCGAAGCAGCGGGGCACGCAGAGCCCGCTCTCTGCGTCGCACAGCGTCCCGTCGGGGCACGCGATCATCGGCTGACAGTCGAGGTCCGCCGTCGCGTCGCAGCGCTCGAACGCGCCGGGGTGGCGCGCGGGATCCGTGTCGTCGCAGTCGCTGCCGCCGCACGCCGCGTCGCGGTGCCCGTCGCCGTCCGCGTCGATGCAGATCGCCGTGTCGTCCTCGTTGAGGCCGGCGACCGCGTCGAGCTCGTCCTCGTTCGAGTGGAACGTGCACTCGGGCCCGGGGTTGCCGTAGTTGCCGCCCTGCACGCTCGCATACCGGAAGCTCAGCCCGCACGGCAGCGCCCACACCGTGACGAGCGAGTCGGCCACCGCGTCGCCGGACGACGCGTCGCGCAGGAACGTCCCGAGGTCCGCGCGATCGCGGTCGCCCGCGCCGACCGCGTTCACGTTGCGCGTCCAGCCCTGCTCGAACACGCGCACCAGCCGCGCGGGGTTCCAGAGGTTCGGATCGGGCGCGCCCTCCGGCGCGATCTCCGTCGCGGTCGGGTCGTTCGTGAGCCAGATGGAGTACTCGAACGCCTCGCAGGGGAGCGGCCCGTGGTCGCTGATCGGGAAGACGACGACGCGGTTCGCCTCGCCGCCGAGGTCGTAGATGCGGCCGCGCCACGGGTAGTAGAAGCCGGGCTGTCCGTCGGCGACCGCGGCGCCCGCGTCGTCGGTGCGGAACACCTGCGTCCAGTACCAGTCGAGCGAGTCGGCGTAGAAGCCGACGTCGTCGGTCGCGGCCGGCGTGAAGCAGTGGTAGCGGTCGAGGAAGCGCCGCCGGTCCGGCTCGTACGCGCGGAGCGGATCGGCGAGCGGGCGCGTGTCCCAGCCCGTCCAGCCGATGCAGCCGTTGACCCCGCGCACGTAGCGGCCGAAGTGGAGCTGCGGCGCGAAGCGCCCGTCGCTCGTCGTGAAGACATCGTCGACGACGGCCTCCGCGCCGCGCATGCCCCGGAGCGCGCCGAGGCACGCGTCGCCGGTGGTGTCGGGGCACGTCGCCTGCGCGTCGACGCGCGCGGCCGCGCCGAACGCGAGCGCGGCGACGAGAGACAGTAGGACGATCCGGTCGAGCACTCGGCACCTCCGCGGGACCGCGCGATCGTACGTCAGGGTCGGGCCGCGAGACCAGGGCGGGCCCACCTGACAGCCGCCTCACACGCAGAGGGCGCCGCGAACGTCAGTCGAGGAAGCGCGCGAGGTGGCCGGGCCTCGGCGTGCTCCACGCGGCCGCGCGCGCCATCGCGTCGGCGCTGCCGTAGCGCGCGTCGCCGACGGTGAAGAACCCGAGCGCGACGCGGCCCTCGCCGCCGTCGCCGCCGGGGCCGTTCCACTGCACGTTGCGCGCGGGCGCGCCGAGCCCGCCGCCGGCGTCGATGCGGCCCTCTCCATCGAGCGCGACCGCCCAGAGCTGGACCGCGCCGCCCGCGCCGCCGCCGCCGTTGCCGGAGTCCGTGAAGTCGCCCGGCACCGCGCCGTCGCCGCCGCGCGCGCTGACGACGCCGTCGATGCGCGCCCGCGCGGTCCAGACGATCACGGCGCCGCCGCCCGCGCCGCCTGCGCCGGACTGGTTCGAGTGCTCGTCCGTCGCGCCCGCGCCGCCGCCCGAGCCGAGGTGGAGCACGACCGAGAGGTCGGCCATCCCGTTCGGCTGCCCGCCGTTGCCTGCGGGGCCGCCGCTCACGTTGCACGACGTCCCGAACCCGCGCGACGTCCCGGCGCCGCCGTATGCGCCGCCGCCGCCGCCTTGGCCGCACGCGTCCGCGCCGATCGTCGCCGCGCCCGGTCCGTAGCGACCGCCACCGCCGCCGCCGCCGTTCGCCTCCGTCGCCGCGTCCTGCGGGTCGCCGCAGATCGAGCCGCCGCGCCGGCCGCTCGTGCGGTTCTGTCCGCTCCAGCCGGCGCCGCCGCGAAAACCGCGCGCGTCCGCGCCGAGCGTCGCGCCCGCCTCCACGATCAGCTCGCGCGCGCGGAACGCGATCAGCCCGCCCCTCGCGCCGTCCCACGGCGCGACCGAGAGCGCCGCCGACCCGCGCACCGCCACGAGCCCGAAGCGCGGCAGCCGCTGCATCACCACGGCGTGCGGCGTCAGGACGTCGAGCCCGTAGGCGCTCCCCAGAGGTGTCGTGAGCACGACGTCTTGCCCGCTCACCGCGCCGACGCGGTACGTGCCCCAGCGCCCCGCCGCCGCGCACGCGCCGGGCGCGCCGTGGACGGCCCAGACGATCACCTCGTCGCCCGCCGCGATCCCCGCGGGCGCTTCGTGCAAGGTCAGCCGATCCGCGGCGGCCGCGGCGACCGCGTAGGCCGGCGCCCCGGTGCTCGGCCCGAAGACCGTGCTCGCGGTGACGACCAGATCGCCGTCGGCCGCGTCGCCCGCGCTCGGCACCGCGCAGCCGCTCGTGTCGAGCGTGCAGTCCGCGGCGCAGCCGAGGCTCCCGGTGCACGAGAGGGGCCCGAGGTCGACGCCGTCGCATTCCTCGCCGCTCTCGACCCGGCCGTTGCCGCACCCGAGGCACGAGCGCGGATCGAAAGTGCAATTCGCGTTGCACGTCAGCGGCCCCCCCGAGAGCCCGAGCGACGCGCAGCCCGCGCCGCCGACGTCGGCGCCGTCGCACTGCTCTCCCGGATCGACGCGCCCGTTGCCGCACGGCGTGTCGCAGCGAGAGGTGTCGAACCGGCACGCCGCGTCGCAGCCGAGCGGCCCTCGCGCGAAGCCGCGCGAGACGCACGTCGCGCCGCCGAGGTCGTCGCCATCGCACTCTTCGTCCGCCGCGCGCACGCCGTCGCCGCAGCCCGGCGCGACGAGCGCGTCGAGGCCCGCGTCGAGCGGCGAGGCGGCGTCCGCGGGCGCGGTCCCGGAGCGATCGAGCAGACAGCCCGGCGTGCACACGAGGAGCACGACGAGCGAGGCACCGGCGCGTCGCACGGCTCCGAGCGTAGCGCGGCGGGGGGCTGAAATCCCCTCCGAGCGGTGCTATCAGGGGAGATCATGCGAGCACTTGCTTGGGGGACGCTCGTCGCGCTGGCGCTCTGCGGCTGCGACGGGGAGACGATGACGGGCGAAGACGGCGGCGTGGACGCCTCTACGATGATGGACGCGGGGCCCGCGCCCGTCTGCGGCAACGGGCGCGTCGAGCCGGGCGAGGCCTGCGACGACGGCAACACGACCGGCGGCGACGGATGCAGCGCCGACTGCACGAGCAACGAGACGTGCGGCAACGGCGTGCGCGACCCGGGAGAGGTCTGCGACGACGGCAACACGACCGGCGGCGACGGATGCAGCGCGGGCTGCGACAGCGACGAGAGCTGCGGCAACGGCATCGTCGACTTCGCGGTCGGCGAGGAGTGCGACGACGAGAACTCGACGCCGGGCGACGGCTGCCACGAGTGTCGCTCCGAGACGTGCTCGACCGCCGAGGATTGCGATGACGACGACCCGTGCAACGGCGAGGAGAGCTGCGGCGCGGGCGGCGAATGCATCCCGGGCGCGCGCGCGGCCGACGGCACGACGTGCGGCGACGGCACGGCCCGCGAGCTCTGCGTCGCCGGCGCCTGCCGCGTGAGCGCGTGCGGGGACGGCTACCTCGACACCGGCGCGACGCCGCCGGAGCAGTGCGACGACGGCGGCACGACGGGCGGCGACGGCTGCGACCCGAGCTGCCAGCTCGAGCCGTGCACGAGCGTCGAGCAGTGCGACGACGCCAACGTCTGCACCGCGGGGCACGCGTGCACCGACGGCTTCTGCGTGCTCGGCACGCACGTCTCGAACGGCACGCTCTGCGACGCGGACATGAGCCCCGCCACGCGCGACATCTGCCTGCGGGGGCGCTGCCAGCGCAGCGTCTGCGGCGACGGGTACGTCGACGTCGCGGAGCAGTGCGACGACGGCAACACCACGAGCGGCGACGGCTGCGAGGCGGACTGCACCTTCCCGATCGTGCCGCCGAGCGGCTTCCGGGTGACGTCGCTCTCGCAGATGGACCCGCACTTCTACGCGCCGCTCGGCCCGACGTGCAGCGACATCACGAACGCGCTGAACATCCAGCTGCGCCAGTTCATCGACGACTTCATGCTCAACGCGGTCGGCGTCTGGCGCCCGCTCGACATCGCGCGGCCCACGAACCCCATGGAGATCCACTTCGGCGCGAGCTGCGGCCCGGGCACGCCGCGCGCCGTGTGCGGCCCCTGGGTAGGCGGCGGCACCGTCGTCGGCACCACGGCGAACAACATGCGGCCCGCGACGTCCGTCTGCATGCGCGCGGACCCGGCGCACCTGAACCCGACCTACACCTCGCCGATCAACGTCGCGAGCGGGCCGTGCTTCGTCTCCGACGAGCAGACGTTCATCGTCGGCTTCGGCGGCACGAACATCACGCTCACGGACGGCCAGATGGCCGGGACCTTCGTCGGCGGCGCGATGCCGCCGCGCATCGTGAACGGCGTCATCCGCGGCTTCCTCAGCGAGGAGCAGGCGCGCATGATCACCTTCGACGAGGGCATCCCGCTCGTGGGCGGCGACTCGCTCTACCAGCACCTCGCCGCGGGCGGCGAGGCCGGCTCGGCGTGCGACGAGATCGCCACCTTCACGACCGACGACCGCGACATGCACGACGGCGTGCGAGGCTTCTGGTTCTACATGAACTTCGAGGCCGAGCGCGTCGACTGGACGCCGTAGCGCGGCCGCACGGCGCGCCGCCCGGCGATCGTGAAGAGCGATCGCCGGCTTGCAGGCCGGGTGGGCGCGGCCCGAAGATGCGGGTCGTGGCGGACGAAGACGGCGCGAGCGGGTTCTTCCGCAGCTTCGCGAACGCGATGCTCGAGCGCTCGCTCCCGGCGATCCGCGAGTGGCTCGTCTCGCGCCTCGGACCAGGCACGAAGGTGGGGACGATCACGCTCGCCGAAGGGCGCGTGGTGGTCGGCGACGCGCACGTCCCGCTCGGCGCGCGCGTCGTCCTCGACGTCGACGAGGCGATCCTCGACGCGCGGCCCGAGGACCTCGTCGCGGGTCTCCCGCCCGCGCGCCTCGTGCGGCTGCGCGGCGCGCTGCGCGTGATGAGCGGCGGCGCGGTGACGCTGTCGGCGCCCGTCGAGATCGAGGGACGCGGCGCGGCGAGCGCGGCGTGGGTCGACGGCGAGGTGCGCGTCGGCGGGGCGAGCTGGCAGCCCGCGCGCGGCGTCGGCGACGCCCTCCCGATGTACGGCACCGGGCGCCTCACGATCACCACCGACGCGTTCCGCATCGTGGACGCGAGCCTGACGAGCGGCGCGTCGCAGAGCCGGCTCGACGCGCGCGGGACGCTCGGGGCAGAGGGCGCGCGCCTCGTCGAGGCCGTGCTGAGCACGCGCTACGCGCGGCTCGGTCACGCGCTCGACGTGTGGGCCGCGTTCCTGGGCGCCGCGCCGTCGCTGCCGCTGCCGATCCCGCTCGACGCGGTGGTCGACGGCACCGTGTCGCGCGACGCCGACGGAAGGACGAAGGCCGAGCTGACCGCGCGCACCGACCGCAGCGAGCTCGCGCTGCGCGCCGCCGCGAAGGGGCGCGCGCTCGAGGACGCGGAGCTCTCGGGCACCGCCGCGGCAGAGGAGCTCCTGCCGGCGTGGATCCTCGCCGCGATCGATCCCGCGGCGAGCGAGCCGCTCTCGGTGCGCGCGCGGGGGCACGGTCCGCTCGACGCGCTCGACGCAGAGGTCGAGCTCGAGGCGGCGGCGCTCGGCTCCCCGTGGCTCCGCGCGCCGCGAGCCGGCACGGCGAGGCTGGCGGTGCGCGGAGGCCGGCGCTGGCGCGTCGAGGGCGCGCTCGAGGGCGCCGGGACCGGCCAGCTCGAGCTCGCGATCGCGCCCTACGGGACGCTCGACGGCGCCGCGCAGCTCGGGCTGCGCCCCGAGGCGTGGGCGCTCGGGCCGTTCGCGTGCTCGGGCGCGCCGGTCGAGCTCGGGGTCGCGATCGGCGGCACGCGCAGCGCGCCCGAGCTGACGCTCGAGCTCGACGGACGCGAGCTCACGGTCGCGCGCGGGAGCGCCTCGGTCGCGATGCGCCGCCCGCGGGCGCGCGCGAAGCTCGCGGGGACGCAAGGTGGCTTGCGATTCTCCGACGCGACCGGGGAGGCGCGCGTCGGGCCTGGGTCGGTGCGGCTCGAGCGCCACGGCGAGGTGACGACGGTCCGGCTCGCGCGCGTGGCGGCGCCGGACGCGCTCGCCGGCCTCGCGCTCGTCGGCGCCGAGGGCTGGGCTTCGCTCGACGAGATGCGCCTCCCCCCCGGCGCGCAGGTCTGGGCCGAGCTCGCGCTCGAGGGCGGGGGCGCGCGCGGCACCGCGCACCTCGAGACGCCGCGCTCGCGGGTCTCGCTCGACCCGCTCGTCTTCGGCGGCGGATCCTTCGAGGGCACGCGGGCCCTCGCCGTGCTCGACCTCGACGACGCGCTCGCGACCGGCGTGCTCGACGACAGCCCGGTCCTGCCGCGCGAGCCCGGCGCGATCGAGCTGCGCGCGGAGGTGAGCGGGCGCGGCGAGGACGCGGCGGTCGCGCTCGACGCCCGCGCGCGGCGCCTCGTGCTCGGGCTCGGCGAGGGACGCCTCGCGCTCGACGACGTGCGCGCCCGCGCGTCGCTGACCCGCGCGACGAGCGAGCTCCACGCGCTCGAGGCGCGCGTGCTCGGCGGCCGGCTCGAGGCCTCGGGGGCGCTCTCGCGCGAGCGCCTCACGATCCACGCGCTGCGGCTCGCCGGCGCGCGGCCGGGCGCGCTCGCCTCCGACCCGCGGACGCGCGCCGCGCTCGCCGCGCTCGCGCTCGACCTCGACGTCGCCGGCCCGTTCGACGCGCTCCGCGTGCACGCGACGCTGTCCTCGGCCGCGACGCGCCTCGAGGCGACGCTCGCGACGGACGGCGCCGCGCTCGCGCCCGGCGCGCGCGTCGAGGGCCACGTCGGCGCGGCCGACCTCGCGCCGCTCCTCGCCCCGCTCGCGCTCGACGGCGCGCCGCTCGCGATCCGCGCCGCGCTCTCGGGGCGCTGGGCGCGCCCGGCGATCGCGCTCACGCTCGAGGGCGGCGACAACACCGTCGCGCTCGGCCCCGTGCGCGCGCCGCTCGAGGCGCTGCGCGTCGAGGCGCGCCTCGACGACGACGGGCTGGCGATCGACGAGGCGAGCGCGCGGCTCGCCGGCGGCCGCGTGCGCCTCGCCGCGCTCGGCTCGCGCGCGTTCGGCGGCGCGCTCGCCCGGCTCACCGCCGAGGGCGTCGACCTCGCGCGGATCGAGCGCGTCTCGCGCGAGCTCACGGGCGCGCTCCACCTCGAGCTCGTCGCGTGGCGGCTCGAGGGCGGCGCGCCCGGCGGGCGCGCGGAGGCGCGCGTCGAGGCGCCGCGCTACCTCGGCGTCGCGCGCTTCGCGGAGCTGTTCTCGCGCTACGGCCTGCGCATGCCCGAGCGCGAGTCGAGCGAGCCGCTCGTCGCGGGGGTGCGCCTCGGCGGCGGGGCGCTCGAGCTGCGCACGGTGGAGGCGCGCACCGCGAGCTTCTCCGTGCGCGGCGCCGCGACGCGCTCCTCGCTCGGCCGCTGGCGCGGCGAGCTCGCCCTCGTCGCGCGCCAGGCGTGGCTCGAGACGAGCCACCTCTTCGAGCACCCCGCGCGCTGGATCGGCGATGTACGCGTGCCGATCCACGTCGAGGGGCCCGAGGGCCACCTGCGCGCGCGCGCCGACGTGCTCGCGGCGCTCGACGAGATCCTGGCGCGGACGTGGATCGGCCGCGGGCTCGGGCAGGCGATCGAGGCGCTGATGCGCGCGCTGCGCATGGCGCCGGAGGAGGCTGGCGCGTCGAGCCCCGCGCGGCACCACGCGCCGGACGCGCTCTCGACCGCCGACGCCCTCGTCGATCGGGTGGCGGCCCGCGCGCCCGACGCGGAGGAGGCGCTCGAGGCCCTGCTCACCCGCGGCCTCGCGCCGCGCGAGCTCGCCGAGCGCGTCCAGCGACGCCGTTGAGTCGTCCGAGGGCTCGCCGGCGAGCTCACCCGCGGACGTGCTCGTGCTCTTTGATGTGCGCGGTGCAGTAGCCGCGCTTGCCCGCGCAGGTCGTGCAGTAGCGGAACTGCATCTTGGGATCGTCGAGGTCGGTCACGCCGCACACCTCGCAGCGGTGCGTGGCCTTCGAGGCCGCGACGCGCGCCTCCTGCCGCTTGACCGTCCGCCGCCCCGCGCCGCGCACGCGCAGCCACATGTCGGGGCCGAAGAAGAGGAAGAAGTTGACGACCCCCGCGCCGATCACCGCGCGGTCCTGCCACGAGCCGATCACGAGGAAGACCGCGAACGCCGCCCACGTGAGGTAGGCGAACCACTTGATCTTCACGGGCAGGATGAAGAAGAGCAGCAGCTCGAAGTCGGGGTTCAGGTAGGCGAACGCCAGGAAGATCGACGCCATCAGGAACGCGTTCGAGATCGGCGCCCACGGCACCGCGAACGACACGGCGGTGGTCAGCAAGAACCCGATCAGGAAGAAGACGTTGAACCTGAAGTTGCCCCAGCTCGCCTCGAGCGCGCGCCCGAAGATGAAGAGCAGCCAGAGCTCGAAGATGATGAAGAAGATCGAGTCCGTGCGCGGCAAGAACACCCACGTCACGAGCCGCCAGACCTCGCCCGCGAGCACGCGGTCGGTGACGAGCACGAGCTTGCCGAGGAACTCCGGCTTCGCCTTGCCGAGGACGAACGCCCCGGCCTGACCGGCGACGAGGAGCAGCGTGAGGTGCGGCAGCGCGTAGCGGCCGAGTCGGCGTTCGAGCTTGTCCAGCATCCGCGAAGGCTCGCCCCGTCTCTAGCCCATCGGGCGCGCCCGCGCACCCCTCCCCTCGCCCCGCGTGGTCGCGCTACGCTCGGCGCACGATGGACGCGCGCCAGCCGCCCCCGCTGCTCGATCGCGCCCTGGGCCGCGTCGCCTCGCGCTTCATGGCCTCGCGGATCCCGTCGCCGAGCGTGGGCCTGCTCGGCGAGCCGCGCACGCGCGCGATGCTCGAGGCGCTCGACGCGCACCGCCCGCGCGCGCTCGCGCTCGCGGCGGCATGGGACGCGGGCGAGCCCGGCGCGTCCGAGGCCTACGGCGCGCACGCGGCGGACGCGCTGGCGTTCATGCGCCGCCGCACCGTCGAGCTCGCCCGCGCCCCGCTCGAGCGGGCGGCGGCGGCGGTACACCGCCGCTTCGGCGACACCGACGAGCGCGAGCACCTCGACGACCCGGACCTCGACCCGCGGGTGCGCGTGCGGATGATCGAGCACCTCGACGCGCTCAACCGCGTGATCGGCAGCTACCGCGCGTTCCTGCGCGCGATGGAGCCGCTCTTCGCCCGCGACCGGCCGACGCGCCTCCTCGACCTCGCGGCGGGCCACGGCGGCTTCGCGCTCGACCTCGCGCGCGAGGCGCGCGCGCGCGGCCTCGCCCTCGAGATCACCGCGACCGATCTGCGCGCCGAGTACCTCGCGCTCGGCGAGGCCGTCGCCCGGCGGGAGGGCCTGCCCGTCGACTTCGCCGTGCAGGACGCCCTCGATCTGTCGAACCTCGCGCCCGGCGCGTTCGACCTCATCGTGTGCACGCAGGCCATCCACCACTTCCCCGCCTCGATGACCGCGCGCATGTTCCGCGAGGCCGCGCGCGCGGCGACGCGCGGCGTCGTGTTCGTCGACGGCTGCCGCAGCGTGATGCAGGGCGCGCTCATCCGGACGCTCGGGCACCTCCGCTACCGCGACGCCGGCCTCGCGCACGACGCCTGGGTCTCGTTCCGCCGGTTCTACGCGCCCGAGGAGCTCGGCCTGCTCGCGCGCCTCGGCCCCGAGGCGCCGGACGTGGAGGCCAAGTGGATGCGGCCCGGGCACTGCCTCGTGCGCTACCGCCGGCCCTGAGCCCCGAGCGAGAGGATCTCCCGGCACAGCTCGACGCAGCGATCGCAGATCGCGACGCCGGGCCCGACGAGCACCGTCACGTCGGGCGGCTCCGCGTGGCAGAACGAGCACGCGTGCTCGCCTTCCTCACGCACCACGTGCGCGAGCTGTGCGATGAGGTCGCGGCGGGTCCGGTGGAGGTTCCCGATCGCCTCCCAGAGGGCGTGATCCTCGGTCATGCCCCCATCCTCGCACCTCGGCTGCTAAAGTTCGACCATCGGCGCCCTCGACGAAGCCAACTCTTCGCGTCGCATCGGTCGCTACGAGCTCGGTGACGAGCTCGGCGCCGGTGGGATGGGCGTCGTGTACTCCGCGACCGACACGGTGCTCTCGAACACCGTCGCCGTGAAGCTGCTGCGCCCGCGCGACGATCAGGCGGACAACGCGGTCGAGCGCTTCGAGCGCGAGGCGCGCGCCACCGCGCGGCTCGGGCACCCGAACATCGTGCGCGTGATGGACATGGGGCGCACCGACGACGGCGGCGCGTTCCTCGTGATGGAGCGGCTCGCGGGCGTCACGCTCGACGAGATCCTCGAGCGCGAGGGCCCGCTCTCGGTCGAGCGCGCGGTGCGCATCCACCTGCAGCTCCTCGACGCGCTCGGCGCCGCGCACTCGGCGGGCGTCCTGCACCGCGACGTGAAGCCGTCGAACGTGTTCGTCTCGACGCTCGGCGACGGGACCGAGCTCGTGAAGCTCCTCGACTTCGGGCTCGCGTACCTGCTCGAGGAGGCCGCCGAGAAGAAGCTCACGGCGACGGGCATCGCGATGGGGACGCCGGCGTACATGTCGCCCGAGCGCATCATCGGCGAGCCGATCGATCACCGCGCCGACCTCTACTCCGTGGGCGTGAGCCTCTATCGCTCGCTGACCGGCGAGCTCCCGTTCCGCGCGGACACGCCGATCGCGCTGCGCGGTCGGATCCTGCTCGTCGAGGCGCCGATGCTCACCGCGACGCGGCCGGACCTCAGCGGCACGATCGCGGACGTCGTCGCGCGCTCGCTCGCCAAGAAGCCGAGCGATCGCTACGCGAGCGCGCGGGAGATGGCGACGGCGCTGCGCGAGGCGCTCGATCACCTCTCGCCGAGCCTCGCCGCGCAGCGCCCGGCGGTCGCGCCGCCCGCCGTCGATCGCGACGCGGCCACGATCGCGAACGCGACGCGCGTCGGCGCGCGCGACCTCGCGGATCCGTCCGCGCACGATGGGCCGACGGCGCTCGACGTCGGCCCCGCGCTCGACGGCACGGGGCGTCCGTCGGTCGAGCCGGCCGAGCCGAACGAGCCGGCGCGCGCCCGGCCGCCGACGTTGCCGCTCGGCGGGGTCAGCGTGCCGCCCAACGCCGCGGTCGCGCCGCCGGTCGTGGCCGCGGCGCCCGTCGCGCCCGCGGGCGCACGCTCCGCGGGGATCCCGGGCTGGGTCATCGGGCTCGCCATCGGCGTGACGCTCGGCGCGCTGCTCCTCGGAGGGCTCTACGTCCTGCGCGCGCGCGACGAGCCGCCGGCTGGCCGACCCGAGCCCGCCGCCGCGTATCCGCCCGCCACCCCGGTGTCCGACACCGCCGCGC
>JAHBWG010000014.1 GCA_019637095.1 Sandaracinaceae bacterium
GCGGCGGCGCGGCCCCGAAGACGGCGTCGCGCGCCGCCTCGTAGAGCTCGACGACCGGCCCGAGGTTGCCCGTCGCGGCGAGCGCGGTGGAGCCGCCGACGACGAAGGCGAGGGCGACCCCGGCCACCATCGACGTGACGCGCCGCCGCTCCTGCCCGCGCAGGGTCGCGAGGACGCGCGCCCGCGTCTCGGCGCGCGGGGGCGTCTCGGCGGTCGCGTCGCGCAGCGCGCGCACCGCCTCGGCGAGCCGATCCTCGGGCCCGGCGGCCGTCGCGTCCGGCGCCGGCGTGCGATCGCGTCGGGCGCCCCCCGCGGGCGCGCCGAGCGACGCGAGGATGCGCGCCCGCGTCGCGTCGGGCGGCCCCGGATCGGCGGTCGCGCCGCGGAGCGCGACGGAGGCTTCGCGCAGCCGCGCGTCGCCGTCGCCGGGCGCGTCGCCCGCGAGGAACGCCGCGAGCTCGCGGGCCTCCTCCTCGGTCAGCTCGGGCTCGTCGTCGCTCATCGCGGCCCCCCGGCCTCGAGGCCCGGCCCCTCGAGCATCGCGCGCAGCTTCTTGCGCGCGTGGAACAGGCGCGTGCGCACCGTGGCCTCCGGCACGTCGAGGATCTGCGCCACCTCCGTCGAGCTGCGCTCCTCGACGACGCAGAGCACGAACGCCTCGCGCTGCGCCTCGGGGAGCGCGGCGAGCGCGCGGTCGAGCGCCTCGGCGAGGCGTCGGCGACGGTGCGCCTCCTCCGGATCGCCGCGCCCCTCGGGAGACGGCTCGTCCGCGAGCCGCTTCATCGCGGCGCGCCGGCGCGCCAGCGAGCGCACCTTCTTGCGCGCGAGGTTGACGGTGATCGAGAGCACGAACGTGCGCAGCTGCGCGCGCCCCTCGAAGCGCGCGAGCGCGCGCGGGAGCGCGACGAACACGTCGTGCACCAGATCCTCGGCGGCGGCGGGGTCGCCGAGCAGGCGCGTCGCGAGCACGCGGACCGAGCGGTGGTGGGCGTCGTACAGCGCGCCGACCGCCTCGGGCTCCCCACGCGCGGCCGCCGCGACGAGGTCGTCGCTCGCGGGGCTCGGCGCGTGGGGGAAGGAGTCGGGCATGGGCAGGAAGCTGGTGCGCACGGTCATGGGTCCCCGGCCGCGACCAGACCGTTCAATGCGTTCAGCGAGATTGTGCGCCCGCCTCGCGGTGGTAGACGAGCCGATAGCGAAGGGGCGCCGGCAGGCGCGGGCTCGTGATGACCGTGTCGATGGTCAGCACGCGGCCGTCCGGGCTCGCCTGGATCACGTTGCGGCGCGTGCCCTGGTCGGTCGCGAGCGTCTGCACGAGCCGCCCGTCGCGCAGGACCTGGTGCACGCGCACCGCCTCGCCGCGCTCGTTCCGGATCGTGCGGGTCGCGCCCTGGCGCGTGCGCACGGGGCCCCACGCGCCGAGCGAGAAGCTCACGACGTCGTCCTCGAAGGCGAGGCTCACCGCGTCGTAAGGCTGGTTGCGGTCCTCGAGGATCGGCCGCGCGAACGCGCGGGTGAAGAAGTCGAGGCGGTCACAGACGCCGTCGACGGCGCGCCGCACGGCGTCGCGCCCCGAGACGAAGCGGTAGCGACCGGTGAGCGGCGGGGCGCTGCGCGCGGGCGCGGCGCTCGGCGGCTCGACGGTGAGGGCCTCGTGCGCGTTCTGCGCGGCGAGCGTGCCCGGGAAGGCGAGGGCGAGGACGAGGGAGGACGCGAGCGTGAAGGGTGAGCGGGCATGCATGATCGAGGCTCCGGTTCGGGGGTCGAGGGGGCGAGCGCGTCTCGCGGCATGCGAGGCGCGTGAGACAGGACGAGGGGCGAGCCGCGCCTCGCGGTGTGCGAGGTCCGAGCGGCAGGGCGTGAGTCGGGGCGGAGGCGTCGCGGCTCAAGCGGCGAGGCTGTCGCGCGGCGCGTCGGCGGCGAGCGCGTCGAGGTCGGCGACGATCGCGTCCGCGACCGCGCGCGGCTCGCAGGTGTCGGCGCTCAGCACGCACACGAACACGGCGTCGGCGTGGCGGTAGAAGGTCACGTTGAGGCCGGTCGTCGGCAGGAGCGGGCCCACCAGGTAGACCTCCTCGAGGCGCGCCGCGCCGAGCGGGAGCACCGTCGCCGCGCCGACGACGTTCGACACCACGACGTTCGCGGGCGGCCGCGGCAGCGCGCGGATCGCCGACCAGAAGACCCGCAGGACCGCGCCGGGCAGGAGCTCCGACCAGCGCGCGACGAGCTCGCGCCCGCGCGCCTGGTGCGCGGCCTTGGCCGCGACCGTCGCGTCGCGCGTGGCCTCGAGGCGCGCCTTCGGGTCGTCGATCTCCACGTGCAGCGGGGCCAAGAGCGCGGAGAGGAAGTTGCCCCGATCGTGGGGTCGGCGCTCCAGCGCGACCGGCTGCGCCGCGATCAGGGCGCGCCCCACGTCTTCGCCGCGCGCCGCGCCGAGCCCGCGCAGCGCGCCGGCGACGAGCGAGAGGAGCAGGTCGTTGATCGTCGCGTCGGGCGCGAGCGCGGTGCGCGCGCGGCGCAGCTGCGCGAGCGGGAGCTTCGCGCGGGCCAGGCGGCGGCGCGGGCCGACCGGGGCGTTGAAGGCCCAGCGCCCGCCTCGGAACGGCAGGGGCTGACGGTGCGCGCGCGAGCGCCAGAGGCCGGCGATCGAGCTCGCGATCAGCGCGAAGAGCGCCCGCGCGCGCGCCCAGAGGCCGCGGCGCGGCGGCCCCTCGTAGGCGATGGGCTCGGCCTGCCCTGCGAGCACCTCGAGCATCCGCGCGAAGCCCACTCCGTCGGTCAGCGCGTGGTGGTGCTTGAGCGCGAGCGTCAGGCGGCGCGAGCCCGGATGCACGAGCACCAGGAGCGACCAGAGCGGCCGGTCGCGCGGGAGCGTGCCCTCGAGGTGCGCGGCGATCGCGCGTGACGCGTCCTCGTCGGAGCGCGACCAGAGGCGCTCGAACCGCACGTGGCGGTCGAGATCGACGGGCGCCTCTTCCCAGCGCGGGTGCCCGAGCGCCGACCCTTCGACCGCGCGCACGCGCAGCGCGGGCAGCCGCTCGAGCGCGCGCTCGAGCGCGGCGCGCACGACCTCCTCGGGCCGGCGTCGATCCGTGGGGGGTCGCTCGACCACCATGACCTCGAGCGTGTGCATCGGGGTCGCCTCGGTCTCGGCGTAGAGGAAGCTCGCGTCGAGGCCCGTCAGTCGTGTCGTCATGTGCGGGGAGTCCCCGCGCCCGCCCCGACCGTTCAACGAAAAATGATCAGGGGACGATCCTCGTCATCTCGAACATTCTCGCGGCGCTGGCGAGGTCACGACGTCCTGGCCGCCTCGGGGAGCGCCGCGCGCGCGGCGTCACGCGCCAGCCACGCCGAGAGCAGCCGGTCCGGGCGCAGCAGCCAGAGCGGCGAGCGCACGTGGCCGATCACCTCGAGCACCGCGCGCGCGAGCGCCGGCTGCGTCCGTGCCGCGACGAACACGGGCCCGAGCAGCGCGGGGATCACGCGGCCGGGCAGCGAGGGGCGCCCCGCGACGACGTCGTAGGTCGCGTCGCGATCGAGGACGGGTCCCCACACCTCGAAGCACGCGCGCAGCGCCGCCGCGTGGAAGCCGCGGGTGGGCTCGCCCGGGCGCGCGAGCCGCGCCTCGAGCACCTCGACCTGCAGCGCCGCGCTGGTGATCCCGAGGCCCCACGCGGGGTTCGTCGACTGGAGCGCGTCGCCCAGGACCAGGAGGCCGGCGGGCAGCGAGCAGCGGTCGTAGCGCCGCCGCGTCGAGCGCGGGAACGCGTAGGTCGCCGGCTCGCCGATCGGCTCCGCCCGGGCGACGAGCGCGGCCAGCTCCGGCGCCCCGAGGGCCGCGACGAAGGCGCGGAAGTCGTCGATCGCGGTGGGCGTCGGCGCGCCGTAGGAGAACAGGAGGACCATCCAGCGATCGCCGTCGACCGCGAAGGCGACGCAGCCGCGCGGGCGCCCGGGCGCGACGCCGGTGACGTAGACGAAGCGAGCGCCGTCGAGGTCTCCTGCGTCGCGGCGGAAGGAGCGCGTCGTGTAGCGCACGGCGACGTCCATCGACTCCTCCTCGGGCACCGCGCGACCGAGCTCGGCGAGCCACTTCGGCGTGCGCGAGCCGCGGCCGGAGGCGTCGACGACGAGGTCGGCGGCGAGCGTCTCCTCGCGTCCCTCGCGCCGGCCGATCAGGCGCACGCCGGACACGCGGTCGCCCTCGACGGTCAGCCCGCAAGCATCCGTGCGATCGCGCAGCTCCACGTTCGGCAGCGCCGCGAGCCGAGCGAGGAGCGTGCGGTCGAGCAGCGGCCGGCTCGCGAGGATCTGCGGCTGCCCGACGTGCGTGCGCGCGAGCTTCTCGCCGGCCACGTACCACAGGCCGTCTCCCATGTCGCAGACGGTGGCGCCGCGCGCCCGGAGCTCGTCGCACACGCCCGGCGCGAGCCGCTCGAGCGTGTGCGCGACGCGCGGCGTGAGGTTGTGGTTGTGTCGGCCCTGGGCCACGCCCTTGCGCGCCTCGAGCGGGCCGTCGGTCGCGAGGGCGTCGCGCTCCACCACCACCACCCGCCGGTAGGCCCTCGCGAGCGCCGCCGCCGCCATCGAGCCCGTCGCGCTCGCCCCGAGCACCACCGCCACGTCCCGTCCGGTCATCGTCGCCTCCATGCGAGAGACCGTGGGCCCCGGCGCTGCTCACCCGGAAGGTCAGGCGCTGCTCATCCGCTGCTCACTGGCCCACGGCGGGCTCGTCGAGCCGCGCGCCTCAGCGGTAGCAGTCGGCGATGGGGCTCGCCGTCGCCTCGGCGCACGCGCGCGCGCCGTCGCAGTCCGCCGCCGCGTCGAGGCACGCCTGGAGCGTCGCGAGCTGCGCCGGCGTCAGCGCGAAGAACGGCGGCTCCGCGGCCGCGGCGTTGAACGGCGTCGAGGACGGACAGATGGCCTCCCCGCGCGCGGCGATCGCGTCGATCGCGGCGCTCGTGACGCCGGCGTAGACGGCGTCGATGCACGCGCTCGCGCCGGAGGGATCCGAGAAGGTGCGGCAACCGCTCGCCCCGCTCATCGCGGTGAGGCAGCCGATCGCGTCGGCGAAGAGGCCCGGGCGCGCGTCCGCGTGGCAGAAGCCCGCGTAGGCGCCCGCGTGGCAGGTCCGCTGACCGTCGCCCGGGCACGCGGCCGCGAGGGTGGCCGACGCCGCCCGGCAGCGCTCGACCTCGTCGCCACCGCCCGCGTCGGAGCCGCCACCGCCCGCGTCGGAGCCACCACCGCCCGCGTCGGAGCCGCCACCGCCTGCGTCCGTGCCGCCCGCGTCCGTCGCGGGGGTTCCGTCGTCACAGCCGCTCGCGAGGCCGAGCATCAGTCCAAGGGCCAAAGCGTGTCGGATCATCAATCCCTCCAGGGCCCGCACCGTAGCGTTCGGCGCTCGAGGCAGCCACGCAGCGGCCCGGACCGCGGAGGTCCGGATCCGGAGCGCGGCGCTCGCGTCCACCGATGCGACGCGCGCGGAGCTGCGGCACAATGAGCGCATGACGCACCGAGACGACCTCCTGGCGATGCGAGCGCACCTCGACGCGCTCGAGCAAGAGCTCGACGACGTTCGGGCCGAGAACGAGCTCCTGCGCGACGCGCACACGCGCAGGGCGCTCGAGGGCGAAGCGCTCCGGCGCGAGGTGGCGGCGGCCCGCGACGCCGCGCGGGACGCAGCGCTCCACGACGCGCCGCTCGACGACGCGGCGTCACGGGACGCCGAGTCGGCGCACGACGCGCGCGCGGAGGAGGCGGCCATCGTGATCCCGGCGAGCGCGCGGCGCCGGAGCGATCGGGCGCTCTCGACGGCGCTCGCGGGCGCGATGGCGATCTCGGCGGTGGCGATGTTCGCCGGCCTCGGCGCGCTGCGCCTCTCTCGCCCCGCGATGCACACTCCGGCGCCGATGGCGCACGTCGCGCCGCTCGAGCGCGCGGGGACCATCGCCGCGGTCGAGGGCTTCGCGGAGCTCTCCGTCGGCGACGCGTGCGCGGTGCGGCGCGAGGCCGTCCACGTGGGCCGGTTCGACTGCCGCGTCGTCGTCGAGTGCGGCGGACACGTGCTCTACGGCGCCGAGGAGTACTCGGGGTTCGTGCGCTGCGGGGGCCGCGAGCGGTTCCAGGATCCCGACACGACCTCGCGCGACGGCGACCCCGCGATGCTCATGGATCTCGCGGCGAACGTCGTGGTCGTCGAGGACGACGTCGGCGAGCAGCGCTGGAGCGTCCGCGTCCAGATGTGAAGCTCGAGGCGCCGCGAGCAGCTCCGCCGCGGCGCCGATCTCGAAGGTCCGTCAGGAGCCGCCGAAGCGATGCTCCACGAACCGCATGTCGCACTCGACGAACGCGCCGCACGCGCTCGCCGCGAGGCACTCGCGCATCATGCTCGTCCAGCCCTCCGCGCGCTCGGCCGGCAGCTCGTCCATCTGCGCGCAGTTCGCCTCGAAGGCCTCGTCGGTCGCGTCGGCCTCGTACTCCGCGCGCGCCTGCGCCACGAGCGCGTCGCGCCCCTCGGCCGCGTCCGTCTGCGCGATGCCGCTCGGCTGATCGAGCCGCACGCGCAGCGCGACGAGCGCGGGGACGAAGTCCTGTTGGCACGACCGCTCGCGCCGCATCATCGCGAGGCACGCGTCGCGCGGCGTCGCCGCCGCCTCGTCGCCGCTCGTCGTTCCGTCGCCGCTCGCGTCGTCGTCGCTCGCGCCGCCCCCGCACCCCGCCAGCAAGCTCACCACCAGCCCGGCCTGCGCCAGCGCTCGGATCGTCCGCATGTCCCCTCCTCGGTTGGCCGCGAAGGTACGCGCGCGCCGTCGTCGAGCGCGAGCCCCCGCGCTGCGAGCCGTGCGTTCGCGCGCGTCAGGCGCGCGCGTCGAGGTACGGGTGGTCGGGGCGGGGTGGGAACTTCGTGCCCGCGTACACCTTCGCGCACAGCTCCCCGAGCACCGTGGTGTTCCAGGTGCCGTAGCGTCCGTCGCGCTCGAGGTTTCGGAGCAGGTGCTCGAGCGAGGTGTTGCCGACGCGCTCGCCGACGCCGAGCACGCAGCCGTGGATCCGGTCGGCGCCCGCGTCCATCGCCGCGAGCGCGTTCGCGAGCGCGAAGCCGCGGTCGTCGTGGCCGTGCCAGTCGACGCCGACCTCGGCGCCGAGCCCGTCGATCAGGTTCCGCGTGAACTCGACGAGGTTGCGCGCCCCGTCGGGCGTCGCGTGGCCGACCGTGTCGCAGAGGCAGAGCCGTCCCGCGCCCGCCTCGATCGCCGCGGTGAACAGCTCGTAGAGGACGTGGGGCGGCGTGCGCGTCGTGTCCTCCGTGACGTAGGTCACGGGCAGGCCCTCCTTCGCCGCGAACGCGATCGCCTCGACCGACCGCTCGCGGATCGTCTTCACCGACCACTCCTCGACGTACTGCCGGATCGGCGAGGAGCCGATGAAGGTCATGACCTCCATCGGCACGCCGGTCTTCTGCGTCACGTCGGCCATCGGCCCGATGTCGGCGACCATCGTGCGCGCGGCGCCGGCCGCGGTGATCCGCAGCCCGCTCGCGGCCATGGCCTTGGCGATCGCGACGCAGTCCGCGTACGGCCGCGGGCCGGCGGCGGGCAGGCCGATGTTGACGGAGTCGATCCCGATGGTGTCGAGGAGGTGGACGATCTCGATCTTCTGCTCGACGCTCGGATCGAGCGCCGTCGGGTTCTGCAGGCCGTCCCGCAGCGTCTCGTCGTGGAGCTTCGGTCGGGTGAGGTTGCGCGCTGCGTTCCACACCGAGATGGGCTCAAACTCCGGCTTCGCCTGGCTCACGCTCCCCAGCCTACTATCGTCTCGTCGGTACGCCAGATGTCACCGCACCCGCCCAGCCTCCTCCTCACGCTCCGCGTCAACGGCCTCGACGTCGAGGTCGCCGCGCCCCCGCACTACTCGCTGCTCGAGGTGCTGCGCTACAAGCTGCACCTGACGGGCAGCAAGCAGGGCTGCGACAAGGGCGACTGCGGCGCCTGCACGGTGCAGCTCGACGGACAGCCGGTCCTCTCCTGCATCACGCTCGCCGCGCAGGCCCAGGGCCGCGAGGTGCTCACCGTCGAGGGCCTCGCCGGGCGCGAGGCGCACCCGCTGCAAGACGCGATGGATCGCTTCGACGCCGCGCAGTGCGGCTTCTGCACGCCGGGCATCCTGATGAGCGCCGAGCACCTGCTGCGCACCGCGGGGCGTGAGGTCACCCACGCGGAGGCCGCGCACGCCATCGCGGGCAACCTCTGCCGCTGCACCGGCTACACGAAGATCCTCGACGCGATCGTCGACGCGAGCACGAAGACGGGGGGCGGCCGATGAGCGCGCCGAAGAAGGACCACGTCGGCGGCTGGCACAAGAAGCTCGGCGCGATGGACCGCATGCGCGGCCTCGCGAAGTACACCGACGACCTCGAGCTCCCGGGGATGCTCCACGCCAAGATCGTGCGCAGCCCGCACGCGCACGCGCGCATCGTGTCGATCGACGCGTCGGAGGCGCTCGCGCTCGACGGCGTCGCCGCGGTGATCACGGGCCGCGACATGCCGATCCCGTACGGGATCATCCCCTGGACGCAGGACGAGAACGCGCTCGCGCTCGACAAGGTGCTCTACGTCGGCGACGGCGTCGCCGCGGTCGCGGCGATCGACGAGGACACCGCCAACGAGGCGGTGCGCCGCGTGAAGGTCGAGTACGAGGTGCTGCCCGCGATCTTCGACCCCGAGGAGGCGCTCCGCTCCGACGTCAAGATCAACCCCTACTCGAGGAAAGGGAACTTGACGAAGGAGGTCGAGCTCGAGTTCGGCGACGTCGACGGCGCGCTCGCGGGCTCCGCCCTCGTGATCGAGGGAGAGTACTTCTTCGAGGGCACGACCCACGCGGCGATCGAGCCGCACTGCGCGCTCGCGAAGGTGGACCCCGACGGGCTCGTCACCGTGTGGAGCGCGACGCAGGTCCCGCACTACCTCCACCGCGAGCTCGCGCGGGTGCTCGAGCTCCCGGCGCGGCGCATCCGCGTGATCCAGCCGCCGCTCGGCGGCGCGTTCGGCGGCAAGTCCGAGCCGTTCGACCTCGAGTTCTGCGTCGCCAAGCTCGCGATGATCACGAACCGCCCGGTGAAGCTCCTCTACACGCGCGAGGAGGTCTTCTACAGCCACCGCGGCCGCCACCCGATGCGCATGCGCTACCGGACCGGCTTCGACGCGGACGGGCGCATCACCGCGGTCGAGAGCCAGACGACGCTCGACGGCGGCGCCTACTCGAGCTTCGGGCTCGTGACGACGTACTACTCGGGCCAGCTCCTCACCGCGCCCTACGGGTTCGGGACCTACCGCTTCCACAGCCGCCGCGCGTACACGAACAAGCCGGCTTGCGGGCCCAAGCGCGGCCACGGCAGCGTCCAGCCGCGCTTCGCGATGGAGATCCAGCTCGACAAGGCGGCCGAGGCGCTCGGCGTCGATCCGATCGAGCTGCGCCGCAGGAACGCGATCGCGGCCGACGATCTCACGATCAACGAGCTGCGCATCGGCTCGACCGGGTTCCTCGCGTGCCTCGACGCGGTCGAGCGCGCGAGCGGCTGGAAGGAGCGGCGCGGCCAGCTCCCGTACGGCCGCGGCCTCGGCGTCGCCGGCAGCACGTACATCTCCGGCACCAACTACCCGATCTACCCGAACGAGATGCCGCAGAGCGCGGTGCAGGTGACGCTCGACCGCAGCGGGCGCGCGCGCATCTTCAGCGGCGCGAGCGACATCGGGCAGGGCTCGGACACGATGGTCGCGGTGATCGTCGGCGAGGAGCTGGGACTGCCGCTCGAGGACGTGCGGGTGCTGAGCGCGGACACGGACCTCTGCCCGGTGGATCTGGGCGCCTACAGCTCGCGCATCACGCTGATGGTCGGCAACGCGTGCCTGAACGCGGCCCAGGAGCTGCGCCGCAAGGTGCAGGGCTCGGTCGCCAAGCGCTGGGGCGTGGAGAAGAGCCGCGTGGTGCTCGCGGACCGCCAGGCGATCGACCGCGAGGACCCGTCGCGCGCCGTCCCGATCACGCAGGCGATCGAGTGGGCGGAGAGCGAGCACGGCCTGCTCGCCGCGGCGGGTAGCTACAACACCCCCAAGGACCGGCACGGGAGCTACCGCGGCGGGACGATCGGCGCCTCGCCCGCGTACTCGATGACCGCGCACCTCGCGGAGGTCGAGGTCGACGACGAGACGGGCGAGGTCCGCGTGATCGCGATCTGGTGCGCGCACGACTGCGGCCGCGCGATCAGCCGCGGGCTCGTCGAGGGCCAGATCGAGGGCTCGACCTACATGGGCGCAGCCGAGGCGGTGCTCGAGGTGCACGCGGTCGACCCGGCGCACGGCGGCGTGCACGCGGGGCCGAGCCTGCTCGACTACCGGCTGCCGACCGCGCTCGACACGCCGGCCATCCACGCGCTGATCGTCGAGGCCCCCGACGCGCAGGGCCCCTACGGCGCGAAGGAGGCGGGGGAAGGCCCCTTGCACTCGTCCATCCCGGCGATCGCCAACGCGATCTACGACGCGGTCGGCGTGCGGCTCGACGAGCTGCCGTTCACCCCCGAGCGCGTGCTCGCCGCGCTCGAGGAGAAGCGGAAGCGAGAGCGCCAGAGCCCTCGAGAGAAGCTGCCCCTCGTGGCCCAGGCGGCCGAGGCGGAGGAGTAGTCGATGCTGCGCATGCCTCGCTTCGCGCTCGAGTCCCCCGAGACGCTCGACGACGCGGTCGCGCTCGCCGCCCGAGGCGCGCGGCTCGTCGCCGGCGGGACGGACCTGCTCCCGAACCTCAAGCACCACCTCGAGCGCCCCGAGCGGCTGGTCAGCCTCCACCGGCTCGCCGCGCTGCGCGCGATCGCGCTCGACGGCGACACGCTGCGCGTCGGCTGCGGCGCGACGCTCACCGAGATCGCAGCGGACCCGCGCGTGCGCGCCGACTTCCCGAGCCTCGCCGAGGCGGCCGGTGCGGTCGCCGGCCCGCAGATCCGCAACCGCGCGACGCTCGGCGGCAACCTCCACCTCGACACGCGCTGCCGCTACGTGAACCAGACCGAGCTCTGGCGCAGCGCGATCGGCGGCTGCCTCAAGAGCGAGGGCACCGTCTGCCACGTGGTGCCCAAGGGGCAGAACTGCGTCGCCGCGCTCTCGAGCGACACGGTGCCCGTCCTGATCGCGCTCGACGCGACGCTCGTGCTCGCCGGGCCGAGCGGGCGGCGCGAGGTGGAGCTCGCGAAGTACTTCACCGCCGACGGCCTCGCGCACACCCTGCGGCAGCCGGGCGAGATCGCGACCGAGGTGCGCGTCCCGCGCCCGCGAGGGCCGCGCGCCTGCGCCTACGTGAAGTGGCGGCCGCGCGCCTCGATCGACTTCCCGCTCGTGAGCGTCGCGCTGCGCTTCGACCTCGACGACGAGCGCCGCGTCACGCTCGCGCGCGTCGTCGCGGGCGTGCTCGGCAGCAAGCCGCGCGAGGTCGAGGTGCCGGCCACCGTCGCGGGCAAGCGCCTCGGCGAGGTGGCCGCGCTCGTCGCCGACGCGGCGTACGCCAAGTGCAAGCCGCTCGCGAACGTCCCCTACGACCCCGCGTACCGCCGCCACCTCGTGCGCGTCCTGACCCGCCGCGCGATCGAGCGCCTCGCCACCGAGCCCGCGCCGGGCGGGCCGTGATCGGAGGGATCGTGCTCGCCGCGGGCGCGTCGACGCGCGCGGGCACGGTGAAGGCGCTCGCGCAGATCGGCGGCCGCACCCTGCTCGCGAGCGCGATCGACACCTTGGTCCAGGGCGGCTGCGGCGAGGTCGTGGTGGTCGTCGGCCCGCCGCACGCCGAGCGCGTGGCCGCGGCGATCGCCAGGGCGCGGCGCGTCGACAACCCCGACCCCTCGCGCGGGATGCTCTCGAGCCTGCAGCTCGCGCTGAGCGACGCGTGGGACGCGGCGGTCGTCTCGCTCGTCGATCACCCGCACGTCGCGCCGCGCACCGTGCGCGCGCTGATCGACGCGCACGCGAGGAGCGAGGCGGAGCTCGTCCGGCCGGTCCACGCGGGCCGGAGCGGTCACCCGTACCTCGTCGCGCGGCGCGTGTTCGCGGCGCTCCGCGCCGGCGACCTCGCGCTGGGCGCGCGCCCGATCTACGCGGCGTGCGAGAGGCTCGACGTCGAGGTCGACGACCCCGCGATCCACGAGGACCTCGACACCGCCGAGGCGATCGAGGCCGCCGGCGGCGAGCCGCGCGGGTAGGGCGCGCGATCGCGGGAGTGCGCGCTTCACCCGATCGTCGGGCACGCCACCTCGAGCGCGTCGGCCGTGTTGTTCTCGCTCCGGCACTCGCGGAACGTCTCGACCGGCGCGTCGTCGGGGTCGTTGACGACGGCGACGAAGCGGAAGGTCGCCCGCTCCATGCCCGCGGGCACGGCGAAGGGCGGCGCGAGCACGATCAGCTCGCTCTCGCCCGGCAAGAGCGCGCGCGAGGTCCGGCCCGCGCCGAGGCGCGTCCGCGTCGCGCCGTCCACGAGGTAGAACGTCACGGGGATCCCGGCGGGCATCCCGGCCGCCCCGCGGTTGACGACGCGGACCGAGAGGCCGATCGACGTCGGGCAGCTCGTGAGCGCCGCGCTCAGCTCCGCGAGCACCGCGTCGGGCGCGTCGAAGATCCCCTCCGGCTGCACGTTCTGCCGGAAGTTGTTGAGGCGCGGCCGCGTCCAGTTGCGCACCTCGCGCCGCGGGATCGTCCCGTCCTCCTCCACGTTCGTCACGTGGTAGGTGTGCTGGTTGAAGATCCGCCGGGTGCGCACCCACTCGCCGCGCGGGTGCCCGAAGACGTGGATCCCCGTCGTCGACGGCGTGCCGTCCGTGCAGGCGTACGCGTAGCTGTTCTCCATCAGGACGATGTTCGCGCGTCCGTCGTTGTTCACGTCGACGACGATCGGGTACTCCCAGAGCGTCCCGCTCGCGTTGCAGCGCTCGTGCAGCACCGCGCCGTCGGGCCCGCGGAACACGCGGAACGTCTGCTCGTCGTTGTAGAGCACCTCGGCGACTCCGTCGCCTTCGAAGTCGAAGATGCTCGAGCCGGTCACGCGCGAGGAGCGGTCGCGCGTCTCGTACCACCACTTGCGCGAGCCGTCGTGCTCGAACACCACGTACGCGAAGCCGCCCGCGAACGCGATCTCCGGGTTCGGGTCGTCGTCGAAGTTCGCGATGGTCGGCGGCCCGCCGCCGTTGGGGTTGCCGTTGGCGGCGATGACCGCGGCGAGCTCGGGCGGGTTGATGTCCACCGGCCCCCAGCGCTCGTCGCCCGTGCGCGCGTCGAGCGCGCGGATCGCGTGGTCCGTGGTGGTGACGACGATCTCCGGCTGTCCGTCGAGGTCGAGGTCGGCGACCGCCGGGTAGCCGGAGTCCGAGATCGCCGGCCGTCCGTCGCCGCCGAGCCGCTCCCACACGGCGGTCCCGTCGTAGCGGTAGACCGCGTTCGGACCGACGAGCTCGAGGTCGCCGTCGCCCGTGACGTCCGCGAGGGTCACGTACGGGCGCGCCGTCGTCTCGCGGATGCGCCGGACCACCGTTCCGTCCGGGCTCGCGATGACGTAGCGCACGACGATCTCGGGGACGCCGTCGCCGTTCATGTCTCCGACGGCCGGCGCGTCGAAGCCGCACGGCACGTCGTTCGGCGGCGTGTCGTAGCGACGCAAGAGCGCGCCCGACGCGGCGAGCATCACGAGGTGTCCGGGCGCGCCGCTCGCGCGCGTGCTCGCGGAGCAGGCGAGGATCTCGGGCCCCGGCGACGCGGGATCGACGTCGGCGATCGCCACCTCACCGCCGGGCGTCGTGCGATAGCCGGGCTCGCCGGTCGGCCAGATCCGCGAACCGTCGGCGCCCGAGACGATGCGCAGGATGCCGCTCTCCCAGTAGTCGCTGCCGGGGAAGGTGCTGAACACCACGTCCGGTACGTCGTGCTCGTCGATGCGCCCGTCGCCGTTGTCGTCGGTGAGGTTGGCGACCATCGGCGCCATCATCACCTGGTCGTGCGTCGGGAAGACGTCGTCGTCGCGGCGCCAGTGCCAGAGCTCCACGAGCTCGAAGGGGCCGGTCGGCGGCCGGAACTCGCACGCCTCGCCCATCGCGCGCGGCAGGCAGCGCAGGACGGTGCTCTCGCAGTAGAGGCCCTCGGCGCAGTCCGAGGTGCGCGCGCAGCTCGGGCCGGGCGTCGTGCACGCGCCGAGGTGGCAGAGCTCGCCCCCGGGGCAGCAGACCGCGGCGTCGCCCGTCCCGCACGCCGTCTCGTCGGCCTCGCACGAGAGCACGCAGCGGTCGGCCTCGCACGCGCGGGACGGCCCGCAGCACATGCCGCCGCAGAGCGCGGCGACCTCGCAGCAGCGGCCGCCCCCGCACGTCTCGCTCGGCTCGCAGCACGCGTCACCGCACGTCCGCGCCACCGGGCACGACGGCGCCGCGGCGTCCGGGCCGGCGTCCTCGCGCTCGCCCCCGTCGGGTCGCGCGACGCAGCGCCCGTCGCGGCAGCGCTCGGCCGCCGGGCAGTCGGTGTCGGTGGTGCACGCGTCGCCCGGCGGTGGCGACGCGCTGCAGTCGCAGCCGGCGGCCAGCGCGAGGGCCAGCGAAGCGAGCGCGAGCGAGCGCGAGAAGCGCGAGAAACGCGGAGCGTCCATCGGCCCCAGGCTAGCGAGCCGCGTGCGGGGAGGGAACGCGCGGCCTCACAGCGCGGCGGTCGCGGCGCCGGGCCGCGGCGACCCGAGCGGGAGCTTGCCGGTGCGGCGCGCGCGCGACAGCGTGGCGGGGTGCGTCTCGGTCGAGCCCCAGCCGCTCGCGGTGACGCGCAGCTCGAGCTGCCAGCGGCTGCGGCCGTGGAGCGTCGAGGGCAGCGTGAAGAACACCGTGACGCGCGTCGTCGCGCCGGCGGGCACGGTGATCGTGCGCGGCGCCTCGCGGCCGTCGACCTCGACGCGACCGATCTCGAGCGGGTGGCTCGTCCCCTCGCGCAGCACCACGCGGTAGAGGAACACCTCGATCGCTTCGCGGCTCAGGTTCGCGAGCTCGAACGTCGCGCGATCGGGCTCGCCTCCGGTCACCTCCGCCGCCTGCCCCGAGACGCGGAGCCCGACCGGGGAGGGCGCCATGTCGGCGGAGGCGTGGCCCGACGCGAGGGCGGTGGCGGTGGCGAAGAGGACGGCGAGCAGCGCGCGGCGCAGGCGGATCATCGTACGCATGGTGCCCGCATCGACCCGGGCGCGCACGACCGGCTTGGGCGCCGACATTCGCCCGAAACCGCGCGCCGACGGTCGTGCCCGGTCCCACGCGCGCGCGACTCGTGCGACGCTGGCGTCATGCCTCGCGACGGGCTGTCGATCACGCGCAAGTTCCTGCTCTGGTACTTCCGGTACCCGCCGTTCAACCCGTACGTCACGGTGCACTGCGCGATCGACGCGGGGCCGCTCCTCGACTACGTGGCCCGCGTCAACGCGGACGGCGGTCCACACGTCACGCTGCAGCACGTCGTGACCGCCGCGGTCGCGCGCGCGTACCGCGAGCACCCGAAGGTCAACGCGAGCGTCGTCGGCGCCACCATCGTACGCCACGAGCACGTCGGGGTCGTGATGCCCGTCGACCTCGTCGACGACGGCGGCTCGGCCGACCTCGGCCTCGCCTTCGTCGAGGCGGCCGAGACGCTCTCGCTCCGCGAGCTCGCGCAGCGGACGCGCGCGGAGGTCCACCGCGAGCGCGGGACGAGCGGCGGCCCGTCGTGGAGCCGGCTCGCCAACGAGGTCCTCGATCACGTCCCGACGCGCGTCCTGCATCGCGCGCTCGACGCCGCGAGCCGCCTCGCCCGGACCGCGCCGGTCACGCGGGTCATCCACCGCCGCTTCCCGGTGAGCGTCGTCGTCTCGAACGTCGGCGCGGCGATCGCGGTGCCGCGCGGGACGATGGTCCGCGGCGGCAACCTCGCGCTGCCGAACCGCCTCGTCGAGATCGGCTCGGTGCTCGGCGTGTTCCGGATCCAGGACGAGGTGATCGCGGTCGACGGCGAGCCGCGCGTCCGCCCGGTGATGCCGTTCTCGTACGTGTTCGACCACCGCCTGTTCGACGGCGTGGTCGCGGGGCGGATGCTGACGCGGCTCACCGAGATCCTCGGTGATCCCCAGGCCGCGTTCGGCGAGACCGGGGAGCCCGCGAGGCCCGCGGGCGACGCGCGAGGGCGGGCCCGCCCCTGACCGCGCCCCGCGCGGCGTGAGCACCGGGCGCGGATCCGTTCAGTCGGGGCACCGAGGGGAGAACGATCGTGACGCTGTGACGGCGGGTGGGTTGCCTTGCCCTTGCCCTTGCCCGTACCACCGAGCCCTCCGCCTGCGAACGCTGACCGCACAGGGCAAGGGCAAGGGCAAGGCACGCACGCTGCCCCGATCGCCGGGAGCCGCGCCCGTGAGCCCCACACGGGGTGTGCAGTGGCCGCGAGAGTTGGTAGGGTCGGCCCCGCGCGAGGACATGACCTCCCCTCGACCTCACCGTCCCACGCCGCCGCGCCCTCCGGGCGTGGCCCCGTCGCGAGCCGCCCGCCGGCGACGCTCGCGAGAGGAGTAGCGCCGCATGCCCGACAACGTCGCCGAGACCGCGGCCGCCGCCGCCGAGACCAGCCACGCGATCCTGCCCATGGTCGTCCTGGGCCTGATCATGACGGCCACCTACGTCGTGATCGCCTTCGAGTGGCTCCACAAAGCCCTCGCCGCCTCGCTCGGCGCGTTCCTCGCGGTGATCGCCGCGCTCGCGTTCGGGCTCTTCCCGGTGCCCGAGGGCGCGCGCACCGCCTACGCGCACGTCCACGAGATCGTCGGCCACGAGCTCGGCGTCCTGGGCGTGATCGTGGGCACCTCGATCCTCGTCGACGTCTCGAGCCACTCCGGCTTGTTCCACTTCATCGCGGTGAAGATCGTCAAGCAGACGCAGGGCGACCCGAAGAAGCTCTTCCTGTTCATCACGCTGCTCACCATGGTCTTCGTGACCTTCCTGACGATCGCGCCGGGGAGCCTCATCGTCGTCTCGCTCGCGCTCGTCGTGACCAAGGCGCTCGACATCAACCCGCGCCCGTACGTGATGGCGGTCGCGATCATCGCCAACTCCGCCGCGCTGGTCACGCTGGCCTCCGGCGTCTGCACCCTCATGCTCGCGACGGCGTCGGAGCTCCCTTACGTCTCGTTCTTCCGCGTCACGACGCCGCTCGCGTTCATCAGCGCGGCGATCGCGTACTTCGTGCTCAAGCGCTTCTACGGCGACCTCATCGTGGCCCCCGGCACCCCCGAGGAGCGCGCCGAGCGCGTGAAGGGCTTCGACGAGTGGGCGCTCGTCAAGGACCGCCGCGTCTTCTACCGCTGCGCCGCGATCCTCGGGCTCACCATCGTCGGGTTCGCGACCGCGCAGACGATCGGCGTCGGCCTCGACTTCATCGCGCTCGGCGGCGGCCTCGCCGCGCTGCTGCTCTCCGGCCACAGCCCGGAGAAGTCCATCAAGGTCGTGAAGTGGGACACGATCATCTTCTTCGTCGCCCTCTTCGTGGTCATCGGCGCCGTCGAGGAGAGCCACCTGCTCGACGTGCTCGCCAACGGCATCGTCGGGCTCTCCGGCGGCGACGAGACGAACACGATGCTCTACATCGCCGGCTTCGTCCTGGGCTTGAGCGGCATCGTCGACAACATCCCCGTCGCCGCCACGCTCATCCCGGTCGTGCGCAACCTCGCCTCGCAGGGCTTCCCGGTCGACCCGATCTGGTGGGCGCTCATCATCTCCGCGAACCTCGGCGGCAACTCCACGCCGGTCGGCTCCATCTCCAGCGTCATCGCGGTCAGCTCGCTCGAGAAGGAGCGCGGCATCAAGATCGGCTGGGGCGAGTTCCTCAAGGTCGGTTGCACGATCCTCGCGCTGCAAGGCATCGTGGCTCTCGTCTACCTCTACGCCTTCGCTCGCCTGGACCTCTTCCCGGTCCGCTGAGCCTCACCGATCACCTCGAGGGAAGCGATGGACTTCAGCGATCTCAACGACAGCATCGGCCAGTTCGAGAGCGCGCTCTCCGGCGAGAAGGCGGAGCTCGTCTCGCCCGATCCGCGCACGCTCCTGCTCGCGATCGACGGCTCGAACCAGGACCCGACGACGATCGCGCTCGCGGGCGAGGTCGGCCGCCGGCTCAAGGCGCGCGTCGTGGTGATGATGGGCGGCGAGGGGGAGCCGACCGACGCGCAGCGGGAGAAGGTGAAGGCCGCCGCGGCGGAGCTCGCCGCGCAGCCCTACGCGCTCGAGACGGACACGATCTTCAAGACCGCGCCCGCGCCCGCGCAGCAGATCCTCGCGGCGCAGCAGAAGCTCGCCGCCGATCTCGTGATCCTGCCCGCGCCGTACCTGCGCGACGTGGGCCTGCTCGGCGACGAGAGCCTGTCGAGCCCGGTCGACATGCTCCTCGCGGAGTGCACCGCGCCGATGCTCCTCGTGCGCGAGCCGCTCGACGATCCGAAGGCCGCGCTCGCGCGCGTGCTGATCCCGATGACCGTCTACGTGCCCTCGCTCGGCGCGGCCGCCGGCTGGGCGTTCAAGCTCGTCGACGCGGGCGGGATGGTCGAGCTCTACGCGGTCGCGGACGAGGCGGCGGCCCAGGACGCGAAGAAGCTGCTCGGCGTGGACGAGGAGCTCACCGCGGACGCGCTGGTGCGCGCGGAGAGCAAGCTCGCGGGCGGGATGATCGCGGCGGTGCAGCGCAAGGGCACCGAGACGGGCGTGGACGTGGTCGTCGACGTCGCGGCCGGCAAGGCCCTGCAGCTCACCATGGCCCGCGTCCACGAGGGGCCCTGCGTCGTGTGCACCGGCGCGCCGATGGACCGCACGTCGCGCGCGTTCTCGCGCGCGTACAACGTCGCGCTGCGCTCGAAGTACCCCGTCCTCGTCGTGCGCCGCTGAGCGGCTGGAGGGGCTTCCGTCCACCGCTGCGGGAGCGCCGCAGCGCGGGCGGGCGGCCCACGCGCGCGCCCCGAGCCCATCAACGATCCATCACTCGCCCGTCTGGTGCGGGGGCACGCCCGCCGCGACGCTCGGGAGCATGCAGACGTACCTTGGCGACTCGGGGAGGGCGCTCGCGCTCGCGACGCTCCTGGTGCTCGTGGGCTGTGACGGATCGGGCGGCGAGGACGCGGGTGGCGGCGAGCTCGACGCGGCGCTCGCCGACGCGGGCGGCGGACCGAGCGACGGAGGCGGCTCGGACGCGGGGCCGAGGGACGCGGGCCCGATGGACGCCGGCTCGGAGGACGCCGGCCCGCAGGATGGTGGTTCGCCCGGGCTCGACGGCGGGCCGTGCGGCTGCCTCGACGACGGCGACCCGTGCACCGACGACGCGTGCGAGATCGTCGGCGGGGTCGGGACGTGCACCCACACGCCGCGCGCGCCCGAGCCCGACGGCGCCGACGAGCCGGACCTCGAGCTGATCGACGCGAACTGCGACGGCATCGACGGCCGCCGCAACGTCTCGGTCTTCGTCGCGCCGGCGCCCCTGGGCGACGACGCGAACGCGGGGACGATGGAGGCGCCGAAGGCGACCATCGAGGCGGGCATCCTCACGGCGATCGCGACCGGGCGGCGGCACGTGCTCATCGCGAACGGCCGCTACGCGGTGACGCGCCCGATCGCGCTCGGCTCGGGGGTCGGGCTCTACGGCGGCTATGACGCGGCGCGTGGCTGGGCGCGGAGCCGTGACGCGAGCGTGGGAGAGGTCCTCATCGAGACGGCCACGCGCGGCCCCGCGGTGATCAGCGCCGGCGTGACGGAGCCGACGGAGCTGCAAGTGCTGCACGTGCGCGTGGGCTCCGCGGTCAACGCGGGGACGAGCGCGACGGCGATCCGCCTCACGGGCGGCTCCGCGCCGGTGCGGCTGCTCGGCATGCTGATCGAGGCGGGCGACGGCGCGCCCGGCGCGCCCGGCGCGCCCGGCACGCGGAGCCTGATCGCAGGCTCGCCCGGGACGCGCGGGGGGTCGGGCTGCCTCGACTGCAGCACCGGCGGCGCGGGGGGCGCGGGGGGCGACTCGGTCTGTGGCGCGGGCGGGCGCGGCGGGGACGGCGGCTACGACTCGCCCGGAGAGCCGGGCGCGCCCGGCGGGCCCGACGGACGCGGCGCCGCGGGAGGGACCCCGGGGCGGATGGCGGTCTGCGACGGCGTGACCGCCACCGTCGGGGGGCCGGGGGATCCCGGTACCCCGGGTGCCGTGGGCCGACACGGGGCGGGCGTCTCGACGCCGGATCGCCTGAACGCCGAGGGGACGTTCGTGCCCGGGTTCGGCCCGAGCGGGGGCATGGGTGGGCCTGGTCGGGCGGGCGGCGGCGGCGGCGGCGGCGGCGGCTCGCAGGAGAGCACGGGGACGTGCACCGCGGACCGCGGCGGCGGCGGCGGCGGCGGCGGCGGCGGCGGCTGCGGCGGCGGCGGCGGCGGCGGCGGGCCTGGCGGGGGCGGCAGCTTCGCCGTCGTGGCCGCGTCGCACCCCCTCCACGTCGAGCAGACGATCATGCGGACCGGCGCGGGCGGCGTGGGCGGGCGCGGAGGCCTCGGAGGCGATGGCGCCGCGGGCGGAGCGGGGGCGAGCGGGGGCAGCGGCGCGGGCGACGCGCGCAGCGGCGGGATCGGCGGGGAGGGCGGTCGGGGCGGTCCGGGCGGCAACGGCGGCGGTGGTCCCGGCGGTCCGTCGATCTGCGTCCTGTGGACGGGGACGGCGCCGACCTCCGTCGGCGCGACGTGCGCGCTCGGCGCCGCCGGCGCGGGCGGCCCTGGCGGTACGAACGCGAACGGTGCGGGCGCCGAGGGCGCGGCGGGGCTCTCGATCGCCACTTACGAGCTCTGAGCTCGTTCGCCGAGTCGCCTCGCGATGTGTGATCGCAAGTCTCGTAGACGCGCGGTTCACGGCCCCGCGCACCGGCGCCGGACGTTCGCGAGCTCGACCCGACAACCTCGCTCACCGTGGTTCGGGATCTCCGTCGTCACGAAGGCGTTCGCGGAGTGGCAGCGCATGTCTCGCTCTTCGGTCGGCGGCCCGCACGTGCAGGCGACGTGGGTGAGCTCGTCGCACGCCGCGAGGCCGGTCGGCGGCCTCGGCACCGCGCTGCCGGGCGCTCGGTCGGACGGCGCGGCGCCGGAGGCGCAGAGCGAGCGGAACTGATCGCGCATCGCGACGCAGTCCCATTCGCCCACCTCGCCGCGCTCCATCGAGTCGATGACGTTGCGCGAGTACGCGCAATAGCCGCGGACGATCTCGGGGTCCGGGCACTCGCACGTGGCGCGGTGCCACTCGCGGCAGGCCTCGCTCACGTCGCGCGCGGGCGCCGGCGGCGCGTCGTCGTCGGGCGCGGGGCGTGGGTCGAGCGGGCCGTGGCTGGTCCGGTGCCCGTGGAGGTAGAGCGCGAGGCCGACGACCCCGCCGACGACGAGGAGGCCGCCGAGCCCGACGCCGACCGCGACGCCCGCGAGGACGCCGCGCGAGCGCGCGGGCGGTGGAGGCGCGGAGGGGCCGCGGAGCGGCATGGTCGGCGCGGGCGGGCGCCGGCTCTCGGTCGCGAACGGCGCGCCGAGCGGGCTCGGCGTCGGCGTCTGCGTCGGCGGCGTGCTCGACGACGGACCGTACGCGGCGACCGGGGTAGGCGGCGCGACGTGGCCGGGCGCGGCGTAGCCGCCGATCGGCGTGTGCGGCGTGGGTCCGCCCGCGCCGGGCCGCGACGGGCGCGTCGCGCGCTCGGGCGCGGCGAGCCGCCCCGGCCGCGTCGACGGATCGTCCGGTGGGGGCTGCGCGCGCCCGCGATCGATCGGAGCGGTGGTGGCCAGCGGCTGCGGCGGACCGGCGGCGCTGGCCGCCGCGCCCGCGCACCGCGCGAGCGCCTCGGCGAGCTCGCGCGCGCTCGCGAAGCGCCGCGCCGGGTCCTTCTGCATCGCGCGCCGCACCACGGCGACGAGCGCCGGGCTCAGCCGCGGCACGAGGATCCCGGGATCGGTCGGCTCTCGGTCCTGGATGTCGACGAGGAGCTGCGCGCCGGCGCTCGTGTGCGGCGGCCTCCCGGTGAGCATGCAGTAGAGCAGCGTGCCGGTCGCGTAGACGTCGGTGCGCACGTCGACCGACTTGCTGTCGCGGATCTGCTCCGGCGCGGCGTAGCGCGGCGTGCCGATCAGCACGCCGGTCTGCGTGAGCCGCGAGAACACGGCGCTGTCCATCAGCTTCGCGATCCCGAAGTCGAGGATCTTCACGAGCACGCGCCCCGCCGGGAGCGGCACGAGGAACACGTTCGCGGGCTTGAGGTCGCGGTGGACGATGCCGCGCGCGTGCGCCGCCTCGAGGCCCGCGAGGATCTGCAGGGTGATCTCCACCGCGAGCGAGGGCTCGAGCGCGCCACGCGAGAGACGCTGGTGCAGCGGCTCGCCCTCGAGCAGCTCCATCACGAAGAACGGCGGCTCGCCCGGCGTGCGCCCGAAGTCGGTCACCGTCACGAGGTTCGGGTGACCGAGCTGCGCGGTGGTCATCGCCTCGCGCTCGAAGCGCTCGAGGTAGAGCGGCTCCTCGGCGAGGTCCTGGGCGATCACCTTGACCGCGACGCGGCGGCCGAGGCCCTCCTGGATCGCCTCGTACACGCCGCCCATGCCGCCGGCGCCGATGCTGCGCACGATGCGGTAGCGCCCCCCGAGGACCCGGCCGATCACCTCCATCCGAGGCGGGCGAGCCTACCACTCGCCTTCGATCTCACGCGACCGAGAGCTCGACCTCCCCGTGCTCGTTCACCGTGCGCTGGATGCGCCGAAGGCCCGAGCCGCGGCGCCGGCGCGGATCACCCTTCAGCCGCCGGTCGTCCGCGATCTGGAAGAGCATCTCGAGCTTGAGGATCGGCTCCGGGAAGCGCAGCGCGATCGTCACCGGCCACGGGTCGTCCGTGGCCTCGCTGCGCGTCGCGCGCACGACCTCGGCCTCGGTGCGGATCCACTCGCTCTGCGTCGAGAGGACCTTGAACGTGAGCTTGATGCGCTCCCCCGGGCTGAGCTGCACGGGGCTGCGCACGAGCAGGCCGGACGCGGAGCCGTCGACGCAACAACCCATGAGCCCGCGGTTGAACCACCGGTCGACTTGGACGGGGAACCAGGACTCGTGGCGAGGGTAGCGTCGTCGGTCGCGCATGGTGATGTCCGGCACCGCACGTCGCGCGCCACCCCGAGGATCGTACGGTTCGTGCGCACCGTCACGGCGCCAGGAGCGAGCCACGCTCCATCGGTGTCCCTCGGGAGGGTCGGTCGACCCCGACCCGTGGTACGCTGGTCCCCATGACCAAGACGCAGTGGGCGGCGCTCGCCGCCGGGCTGGCGAGCGCGACGCTCGTCGGGATCCTCCTCTTGCCAGCGAGCGATGGCGCGGCGCAGCGGCAGCCCCGCGCGCGGACGGGCGCGGTGTTCGTCCGCGCGACCGCCGGCAACATCACCATCAACGTCCCCGTCCGCGACGGCGCCGAGGGCGCGCCGCAGGCGCTGCTCGGGAGCCCGTGGTCGTGCAGCGCCGAGCGCGCCGCCGGCAACGAGGTGTCCGTCACCTGCTCCGCGGGCAGCTCGTCGATGAGCTTCCGCCGCGCGGCGTGCGATCCGCTCAGCGTCAGCCTCGGCTCGGCCGGCGCGGCGACCTACGAGGTCGCCCTCGGCTGCGAGTAGCGCGCCCCGCGAGGTGGGTGGCTCGCTCCACCCCGCTCAGCGGCGGTACATCGTCACGACGCACGCGCCGCCGAGCCCGAGGTTGTGCTGCAGCGCGACGCGCGCGCCCTCGACCTGACGGTCCTGGGCCTGCCCGCGGAGCTGCCACACGAGCTCGGTGCACTGCGCGAGCCCCGTCGCGCCGAGCGGGTGCCCCTTGCTCAGGAGGCCGCCGCTCGGGTTCGTCACCCACTTGCCGCCGTACGTGTTGTCGCCGTCCTCGACGAGCTTCTGCGCCTCACCCTCGGGGCACAGCCCGAGCGCCTCGTACGTGAGGATCTCGTTGGCGGTGAAGCAGTCGTGCAGCTCGATCACGTCGACGTCGCCGATGCCGATGCCCGCCTCTTCGTAGACCTTCGCCGCGGCGCTCTTGGCCATGTCGAAGCCCACCATCTTGATCATCGAGCCCTCTTCGAAGCTCGACGCGAAGTCCGTCGTCATCGCCTGGCCGGCGATCCACACGGGGTCGGCGTGGCCGTGGCGTCGGGCGAAGTCGTCGCTGCACAGCACCGCCGCCGCGGCACCGCAGGTCGGCGGGCAGCACTGGAAGCGCGTGAGCGGGTCGAACACCTCGGGGCTCGCCATCACCTCCTCGAGCGTCGCCTCCTGGCCGAAGAGCGCGTAGGGGTTTCGCGACGCGTGGCGCCGCGCCTTCACGCTCACCTTCGCGAACGTCTCGCGCGTCGTGCCGTACTTCCACTGGTGCTCGCGCCCCGCGCCCCCGAACATCTGCGCGGCCGGCGGCGCGGAGGTGAACCCCTGCTGCTCGACCATCACGTTCGCGTGCTTGTCGAGCGGGTTGGTGCGGTCCTCCCACTTCGAGCCGAGCGCGCCGCGCTCCATCTGCTCGAACCCGACGACGAGCACGCACTCGGCCATCCCGCCGGCCACGGCCTGACGCCCGAGCATCAGCGCGCTCGATCCAGTCGAGCAATTGTTGTTGACGTTGAACACGGGGATGCCGGTCATCCCGAGGCCGTACACCGCGCGCTGCCCGCAGGTGCTGTCGCCGAACACGTACCCCGCGTACGCCTGCTCGACGGCCTCGAAGGGGACCCCCGCGTCCTCGAGCGCGGCGCGCATCGCGCCGCCCGCCATGACGTCGTACGGATCGCTCGCGCCCGGCTTCTGGAACTTCACCATCCCCACGCCGATCACGTTGACTCGCCTGCTCATGCCTTCGACCTCGCTGAATGACGGTTCAGAGCTCGCGACAACGTACCGCTTCCGCGCCCGCGTGGCGAGCGCCGCCTATCGGTTGCAGACGAGCGGCACGAACGGGGCCGACCCTCTCGCCGGCGTCCTCGCGCGCTGCTGCGACGGCACGCTGGTCGTCGCGCTCCACGCTCTCTCGACTCCTCAGGCGCGCCCGCCACAGCACTTCTTCCACTTGCGGCCGCTGCCGCAGGGACACGGGGCGTTGCGCGCGACGTTCGGCCCGGTCCGCGCCGGGACCGCCGCGGCCCGTACCGGCGATGGCCGACCCAGCCCCGGCAGGTCGATCCCGGTTGGGTCGGCGGAGGCGGGGGTGCCGTTCGCCCGCAGGAGCGCGCCGAGCACGCCCTCGCGCGGCGGGACGTCCGCGGCGGTCGCCCGTCTCTTGACCGGCACGGACGCGAGGTTCGGGATGAGCTCATGGGCGAGCTCCAGGTCGCTCGTCCTCCGACCCGGTGCGCTGGCCTGATCGAGCGCGCGGTACAGCTCGGCGAGGGCCGCTCCCGAGATGGCGCAGGGCCGCGCCACGATCTCCTCGCGGTCCTCGCGCGCGAGCCCTTCGCGCACGGAGCGAGCGTCATCGTCGTCGCGCCCGTGGATCGCCGCCACGCCCCGGCGCCGCGCGCGTCGCGCCAGGTCGGGGAGACCGACGCTGGACCCCAGGTGACCGAGCTGCACGTAGGTCCACAAGTCCGTCGGATCGTGCTCGATGATTCGCGCCCAGAGGCGCGCCCCCTCGTCGGGTCGGGCGATGAACACGTGACGCGCGAGGTCCCGCAGGTGACTGCCCGTGTTCATCCCGCCGTCGTGCGCGAGGGAGTGCGCCACGGCGCGGCGAGCCATGTCGAGCGCGCGCTCGTGCTCGCCGCGAGCGCTCAGCGACCACGCGAGGTCCGAGTAGAGGTCCTGGTACGAGATCGCCGTCGTCGCGACCGGGGACTCGGCGACGCGCAGGTGGAGCCGCTCGACCCGGTCGCGCAACGCCTCGCGCTCCTCGGGGCGCTCCCGTGCCAGCTCGCTCAAGCGCGCCGCCATCGTCAGCGAGACGAGGTCGTCTCGGACGCCGCCTTCGCCTTCGAGCTCGCCGATCTCGTCGACCGGCAGGGACATCAGCGCGGCGGCGCCCACCATCTGCACCGCGAAGTGCTCCGCGTCGATGGCGTCCGTGCCAGGGATCGAGCGTGAGAGGTCGCGGCCGTCGAGGTAGTCGGCGAACAGATTGGCGGCGAAGCCGGGCGTGAACGACAGGTAGGACACACCGCAACCGTACGCGGCCGGATGCCTCGCGGTCCATGCAGGCGCGCTCCGACGCCGCGGGCTCGAGCAGGGCGGGGAAGACGTCGGCCTCACGGGCGCGCGAGATGCTGGCTACGAGCACCGGCGGGCTTCGGCCGGTGATCCGCTCGCCCAGGGTCGCTCGCACCCGAGCATCCGGGGTCGTGCCCCGGCGCGCCCCGGCTATCGGTTGCAGACGAGCGGCACGAACCGCAGCGCCCCGCCGCCGGCATAGAGCACGCCCCCCGCCGAGCCGCCGGGGCGCAGGATGACCCGCGCGGGCCCGACGGGCGGCGCGTCGAGCGGCTCGATCCAGCGCACCATCAGCGTCACGAGCGCGAAGGGCACGTACGCCACGCGCCCGTCGGCGAGCGGGATCAGCACCTCCGTCTCGTTCGTCGCGATCGGCCCGGCCAGCGGGCGCAGCGCGGCCACGTCGAAGTGCGGCTCGGGCCAGCGGCCGGGCTCCCAGTCGAAGTGCTCGAGCCGCGGGGTCTCCGCGTCGAGGAGGTGCACGAGGATGCCGCCGCGCAGCGGGTCGGCGGCCGCGCTCGCGCGCCCCGCGCGCGTCGTGAGCACGTGCCGCTCGGGCGCGCCCGCGCCCCCGTAGCGCTCGAGCGCGAGCGAGGCCCCCTCGCGTCGCACGGCGATCGTCACGCCGCTCGCCGCGTCGTGGAAGGCCTCGGCGTCGTCGAAGCGGCCGGCGAGCGCCGCGACGGGCTCGCTCGCCACGCCGCGCTCGATCACGCGGACCGCTCCGTCGCGCGCCACGGACACGATCCGGCCCACCGAGGACTGCGTCAGCGCGCACCCCTCGCCGGGCCAGCGCGCTGCCTCGCGCGGCGCGAGCGCCTCGTCGACGCCGCGCAGCTCGCACGCGCCGGGCGGCTGAAGGAGCAGGCCCTCGAGGTCGGTGAAGAGCGCGCCGTCGGCGCGCGAGGCGTCGAGCGCCGCGAGCACGCCGCCGCCCGCCGCGATCGACACGAGGGCGGCGACCCGGGCGCCGTCCGCGCGCGTCGCCGCGACGACGGCGCGGTCGGCGGTCGGGAGCACCGCGCCCGAGAGCGCGGTCCACCCCTCGCCCGGCGCGACCTCGGCGGCGAGCCCCGCCGACCAGCGGCACGGGAAGGTCGTGAACGTCCCCGCGTCGAAGCGCGGGCGCGCGGCGGCGTCGACGGCGGCGTCACGCGGCGCGACCTCGAGCCCGGTCCGCGACCCACACGCGGCGAGCGCGGCGGCGAGCGCGAGCGCGGCGCGGAGCCGGTAGGGCGTCGAGTGCACGATGGCGCAGACGATGGCACGCGGACGGCCGCTCGTGCAGCGCGTCAGCGCGGCTCGGGCGCGTCGTCGATGAAGACCTCGGGCGGCGCGCCGGGGCGACAGACGCCGCGGATCATCGCCGGGGTCGAGCGCTCCATCGCGACCTCGCCGTCGCGGCTCACCGCGATGACGCCGCCATCGCCGGGCCGCAGCGTGCGGTGCACGAGGTGGCGGGCCGCGTCGGCGACGCCCTCGCCGGCGAGCTCCATCCGCGCGCTGATCGCGCGCGCGACGCCGTGGCGGATGAACTCCTCGCCGGTGCCGGTGCACGAGACGGCGCAGGTCGCGTCGTCCGCGTACGTGCCGGCGCCGACGATCGGCGAGTCGCCCACGCGGCCCGCGCGCTTGCCGGCCAGGCCGCCGGTGGAGGTCGCCGCGGCGAGGTGTCCGTCGCGGTCGAGCGCGACGGCGCCGACCGTCCCGCGCGGCGAGTCGTCCGGGCGCGCGCCGCGCCACGCCTCGCGGCGCGCGTCGGTGGTGAAGAAGGCGTTGTCGACCTCGGGCAGGCCGCGCTCGCGCGCGAAGGCCTCGGCGCCCTCCCCGACGAGAAGCACGTGCGGTGAGTGGTCCATCACCGCGCGGGCGAGCGCGATCGGGTTCCGTACGGTGCGCACCGCGGCGACGGCGCCGCACGCGTGGTCGCTCCCCCGCATGATCGAAGCGTCGAGCTCGTGGTGCCCGTCGCGCGTCATCACCGCGCCGCGGCCCGCGTTGAAGAGCGGGTCGTCCTCGAGGCGGCGCACGATCCGCTCGACCACGTCGACGCTCGCCGCGCCGCCGTCGAGCGCGGCGCAGCCCTCTTCGAGCGCCTCGCGCAGCGCCGCCGCGTACGCGAGGCGACGGGGATCGCCCGCGTCGGGCGCGGTGCCCGCGCCGCCGTGGACGACGAGCGTGTACGCGGGGCGCGCCGCGCGCGATCGCGGCGGCGGGGCGGCGCCGCACGCGACGAGCGCGGCGCCGAGCGTCAGGCACAGGAGGCGAGCGGGCATGGCGCGCACTCTACTGCGCGCGCCCGCCGGCGATCGCGCGCTTCACGGGCGGGTCGCGCGAGCGGTCTTCAGCGGCGGACGCGGTCCGCCGTGACGGACTCGTCCCACTCGGTCGCGTAGCCGTCGTAGCGCACCCGCACGCGACCGTCGCGCCCGGGCGCGATGACCTCGGCGTCGAACCAGCGCCCGTTCCAGAGGACCGAGACGGACTGCCCGACCTCGAGCTGGCTCACGTCGTGGACGGGGTCGCCCGGCTCGTCCGGCAGGAGCATCCATCCCGCGAGCGCTGCGAGCGTGATCACGATCGCGATGAGCAGCCACCTCCCGCGGCCCGACCCCGCGCTCGCCGCCGGCGGCCTCCTCGCGATGCGGTCCAGGCCGACCGTCTCGTCCCAACGCGAGGGGTAGCCCTCGTAGGTCACGTGGAACGCGTCTTCAGCGGGCACGTCGAGCACGCGGGCCCGATACCAGGTTCCGCACCATCGGACCCACACCGCGTCTCCTTCGGCGAAGTCGGTCGGCGGCGGTGCGCGCAGCCGCTCGATCGTGGCCTGTGCCTCCTCGAGCGCGGCCTTGGCCTCGTCGAGCTCTCCCTCGAGCGACTCGATGCGTCCGCGCTGCGCCACCCGATCGTCTCGAAAGCCCACCGCCCGAGTATCGTTCAACCGCCGTCCGGGCGCCCGATCTCGTACGCCGCGTCGGGGGCGGTTCGGTGGCGCGGCGCGAACTTCGTGATGGCCGGGCGTCGGCCTCGGCGATCTTCCTGCGCGGCGCCCGGTGACGACAGGCTGGCGCGCACCGTCGCGCGCTCGCTCCGCGTCGCCGAGCCGCCGCCGAGTCGACAGACTTCAGCGCCCCTCGCGCGCGCGGCCCTCGCCCTCGCGGCGCGCGGGCCGCTCCTCGCCCCGATCGCGCCAGCGGCCACGGCCCGCGCCACCGACGCCCGCGTCGCCCTCGCGGCCGCGGTTGCGCCGGCCGCTGGGCGGGCCCATCGGCAGCTCGACGTGCGCCCCGTCGCCGACGTCTTCGAGGCGCAGCCCGAGGAAGTGCTCCTCGAAGCACGGGGCGAACGCGGCGGGCATCGGCGGATCGAAGCGCAGGCTGTCGGGACGCACCGTGCCCTCGGGCGTGACGTCGAACGCGACGCGCGAGCGGCGCCGACCGCGCTCGGCGGGAGGCTCGTCGCCGGTGGCCCCCTCGCGGCGCTGCTCGCGTCGCGCGCGGAAGAGCGCGCGCCAGCCGCCCGCCTCGCCGACGCACTCGCGCAGCTGCGCGCGGGACGGCGCGAGGGCGGCGCGGATCGCGTCCGGCGTGACGGTCGGCGCGCGCGCGCCGAGGGCCTCGATCTGCACCGCGCGCCGCCAGCGCTCCGCCCACTCGGCGGCGCGCGCCTCGTCCGTCGGGGGGCGCGCGAGCGGGTCGCGCCCCACGCCGCGTGGCGGCTCGCGCGCGCTCTGCCCCGAGGCCGGCCCCGAGCCCTCGCCGTAGACCCAGCGCTCGTACGTCTCGTCCGCCTCGTCGGTCGCGTCCGGCGTCGCGCCGGGGCGCAGCGCCACCCACCAGCCGACGACGAGCGCCGCGATCAGCGCGATCATCCCCGCGATCGGGGCCCATCCTCGCCGAGACACCGTCCGAGGATGCAGGTCCTACGCGGTGCGCGCCACCCCGTTGCGCGCGCGTGACCGATCTCGCGTTGCGCGGCGGCGCTCTCGGTTCTACGTCCCGTGCACTCTCGCGAGGCCCCTCACCCGGAGCGCCACCCCGATGCAGATCTACCGCGCACCCATCGAAGACATGATGTTCCAGCTCGCCGCCTTCGGATACGAGGACGTCGCCGGGCTCTCCCGCTTCGAGGCGTTCGACCTCGAGACGCTGCGGATGATCCTCGAGCAGACCGGGGCGCTCGCGAGCGACGTGCTGCTCGCGTGCAACCGTGCGGGCGACGAGGACGGCGTGAAGTGGGACCCGGCGACGGGCGCCGTGAAGACGGCGCGCGGCTTCCGCGAGGCGCACCGCGCGCTCGCCGAGAACGGCTACTACGGGCTGACCGCCGACGAGGCGCACGGCGGCGGCGGCGCGCCGTACACCCTCGGCACGCTCGTGCGCGAGATCCTGATGAGCGCGAACAAGTCGCTCGCGATGGCGCCCGGCCTGACCGGCGGGCTCATCGAGGCGCTCGAGGCGCACGCGGCGCCGGAGCTCCAAACGATGTACCTGCCCAAGCTCGCGGCGGGCGAGTGGACCGGCACGATGTGCCTGACGGAGCCGCACGCCGGGACCGACCTCGGCTTGCTCACCACGCGCGCGACGCCCAACGACGACGGCACCTACGCGCTCACCGGCACCAAGATCTGGATCACGTTCGGCGAGCACGACCTCGCGGACAACATCATCCACCTGGTGCTCGCGCGGCTCCCCGACGCGCCCCAGGGCGTCAAGGGCATCAGCACGTTCCTCGTGCCCAAGGTGCTGCCGGACGGCACGCGCAACGCGATCGCGTGCAGCGGGCTCGAGCACAAGATGGGGATCCACGGCTCGCCGACGTGCGTGATGGATCTGACGGGCGCGACGGGCTGGCTCGTCGGGCAGCCGCACCGGGGCATGGCCTCGATGTTCACGATGATGAACGCGGCGCGCCTCTTCGTCGGCGTCGAGGGCATCAGCCTCGGCGAGATCGCGTACCAGACCGCGCTCGAGTTCGCGAAGGATCGCCGGCAGAGCCGCGCGCTCGATCCGCGCCGCAGCGACCCGAGCGCCGCCGCGGACAACATCCTCGTGCACCCGGACGTCCGGCGGATGCTCCTCAACGCGCGCTCGACGACCGAGGCGATGCGCGGCCTCGCGGTCCTCGTCTCGACGAACATCGATCTCGCGCACCACCACCCGGACGAGGACGCCCGCCAGCGCGCGGAGGATCTCGTCGCGCTGCTCACGCCGGTCGTCAAGTCGTATTGCACGGAGCGCGGCTTCGCGAACGTGAGCGACGCGATGCAGGTGTGCGGCGGCGCCGGGTACACGCGCGACTGGTCGATCGAGCAGTACCTGCGCGACATGCGCATCGCGCTCATCTACGAGGGCACGAACCACATCCAGGCGCTCGACCTCGTCGGCCGCAAGCTGCCGATGCACGACGGGCGGCTGTTCCGCACGTTCGTGAAGGAGGCGCGCGCCGCCGTGGCCGCGGGCCGTGCGCACGAGTCGACGGCGGGCTTCGCCGACGCGCTCGACGAGGCGCTCGGGCACCTGGTGGGCGCCACCGAGCAGCTCGCCGAGCGCGCGGGGCGCGACCGCGAGGAGCTCGGCGCGGTCGCCTCGAACTACCTCCACCTGTTCGGCCTCGTCGCGTGCGCGTACTCGTGGGTCCGCCAGGTGGCGCACGCGGTCGCGACCGACGCGCCCAACCGCGCGACGAAGCTCAAGACGGCGCGCTTCTTCTTCGCGTTGGTGCTGCCCGAGCTGCACGGGGTGCTCGGCAAGCTCGGCGCGGGCGCGGCGCCCATGATGGACTTCGAGCTCGACGAGCTCTGATCTCGGAGGGGTTGTTCCAACGTTCCAACCCCTCCCCCCATCGCGGGGCGATGGGGCCCCCTCGGCCAACGGCCATCGCTGCGCGACGGCCTGGCCTCGATTGGCGCCGTCGGCCGGGCGCACGCCGGATTGACCGACAGTCGTCGACGAAACCGGGCTGACGCCGCGGACGGCTCGCGCGCGGGCCCCGGATGAGTCACAGTGGATCCATCCCAAGCTCGGCCGGGGGGCTGCGGTCTCGCCTCCCGACCCGCGCGGGCCACGCCTTCGCATCGACCGCACCCTCATGAGCACGAGCCCCCCCGAGCTGCGCCTCGTCACGACCGAGCCCGAGCCCCCGGACAACAACCTCGGGAAGACGCTCGACGGGCGCTACCACCTCGAGCGGCTGCTCGGCAAGGGCGGCATGGGCCTCGTGTACGAGGCCAAGCACGTCATCTTGGGCAAGCGGCTCGCGGTGAAGGTCCTCAAGGAGGAGGTCTCCCGCGACGAGAAGGTCATCGCGCGCTTCCAGCGGGAGGCGCAGTCCGCCGGCGCGATCGGCAGCCCCCACATCTGCGACGTGAGCGACTTCGGGACGATGCCCGACGGCTCGACGTACTTCGTGATGGAGTACCTCGACGGGCCCTCGCTCTCGACGGCGCTCCACCAGCAGAACCCGATGCCGACGGCGCGGGTCCTCGACGTCGGCATCCAGCTCTGCGACGCGCTCGGCGCCGCGCACGAGCGCGGGATCGTCCACCGCGACCTCAAGCCCGACAACGTGCACCTCGTCGAGCAAGGGGGCCGGCGCGACTTCGTGAAGGTGCTCGACTTCGGCATCGCCAAGGTGGGCAACGCCGCGGACAAGAAGCTCACGCAGGCGGGCCAGGTGTTCGGGACGCCGCACTACATGTCGCCCGAGCAGTGCGCGGGTCGCGACGTCGATCACCGCACCGACATCTACGCGCTCGGCGTGATGCTCTACGAGATGGCCTGCGGTGTCGTCCCCTTCGACGCCGACAGCCTGATGGGCGTGCTCACCAAGCACGTCTACGAGAACCCGATCCCGCCGCGCGAGCTGCCGCCGCCCGTCGACGTCCCGCCGGGGCTCGAGGCGATCATCCTCAAGTCGCTCGCGAAGCAGCCGGAGCACCGCTACCAGTCGATGGCGGAGCTGCGGGCGGACCTCGAGATCCTCCAGTACGGCGGCACCCCGCACGCCGTCTTGCAGGCGTTCGACGCCTCGGGGCGGCCGGTCGGCGTGGCCGGCGGCGACTCGTCGGGGTTGATGGCCGCCTACCCCGCGATGCCCTCGCAGCCGGCGGCGGCGCTCGCCGCGGAGCCCGCGCGCGGCTCCGCGCTCCTGTTCGCCGGCGGCGCCTTCCTCCTCTTGCTCTTGGGCGCGGGCGTCTTCGCCGCCGCGTTCTTCCTCTCGGGGAGCGAAGGCGACGCCACGACGTCGGCGGCGGGGCCCGCGGCCGGCGGCGCGACGACCGCGAGCGCGACCGGCGCGACGACCAGCGGGACGGGCGGCACGACGAGCGCGGGGACGGGAGCGGGCGAGACGACCGCCGGCACGACGGGCGAGCCCGGCGCCATCGCGCCGACCGGCGAGGGTGCCGGCGCGCCCGCGCAAGTCCGCGTGCGCCTCGACAGCGAGCCGGCCGGCTGCGAGGTCTACGGCCCGGACGGATCGCTGATGGGCAACACGCCGATCGAGATCCCGCGCCCCGCCGCGGGCGAGCCGCCGGTGACCCTGAGCCTTCGGTTCGCCAACCACGAAGACCGCGACGTCCCGATCTCGCACCTCACCGCCGAGCAGCTCACGGTGCGCCTCGAGCGCCGGCGGGTCGCGCGCCCCGGCTCCGTGCGGCCCGTCGCCCCGCCCCCGGTGGTGACCTCGCCCCACGTCCGCCCGCTCGCGCCGACGCCGATCGCGCCGCGACCGTCGCGCCCGAGCAACTCCGAGATCGTCAACCCCTGGTAGCGCGCCCGTCGCAGCGGGGAGGGCGCAGGGGCGCTCCGCTCGACGCCCGCGCCGCAGGCGCCCTCTCCTCGTCTCCGGGGCTCCTCCCTCCCCTTCTTTCACGGGAGACGAAGAGAGAAGGGGAGGCGAGGAGGGTTGGAACGTTGGAACGAGCCGCGCGCACGCGACCGAGCACCATCCATGCGTGCGAAGCGCCCTTCAGCCAACTCAGCCGAGGCGGGAGAGCGCCTCGAGGTTCTTGGCGAGACGCACGTCGCCGTCGACCCGGAGCTTGCCGTGCTGGAACAGCGCGCGCGCCGAGCCGCCGGCCGCGAGCGCGGCGAGGTCCTCGTCCGCGATCGTGATCGTGACGGCGGCGTCGGGCGCCTCGCCCGGCTCGACCGTCCCCGCGCCCGCGTCGACTACCCAGGCCGCTTCGGGGCCGGTCACGCGGAACTGGAGCTTGCCGCCGAGCGCGCCGACGACGTCGCGCGCCTCCTTCAGCTTGCCGAAGAGCGCAGGCGCCGCCGCCTCGCGCGCGGGCTTGGCCGCGGGCTTCGCCTCCGCCGGCGCCGCGCTCGCGCCGCTCGCGCCGCCGCGCGCCTTCATCGCGCGCTCGACCATCTCGGGGGTGACCTTCTTGAGGAAGCCGAGCTTCTGGCTGGCCATGACGTTGCCGGTGATCTTGAGCTGGCCGCCGAAGTAGAGCTTCTGCGCGTCGGCCTTGCCGGTGCACATGTCCATGAAGTCGGCGTCGCTGAGCGCGAGCGTGCAATCGGGCTTGACGGTCTCGCCCTGGGCCACGGCGCCGTTGCCGCTGCGCACGTCGATCGTCCAGACGCTCTCGGGGTCGGTGAGCGCGAGTTGGAAGGCGTGGCCGACCTTGTCGCCGACGCCGGGCTGCTCGCTCAGCAAGATCCCGATCGCGGCGAAGATGTCCGCGCTCGTCGGGCCCGAGGGCGCCGGCGCCGCGGCGGTCTCTGGGGCGGCCGCGGGCTTCTCCTGCTTCTTCGGGATCGACTCGTAGAGCTCGATCGCCGCGTTGCTGATCACCACCTCGTCGCGCGCCTTCACCTTGCAGCGGAAGACCACGCGCTGGGGGCCCTCGCGCCACATCTCGGTCACGAGCGTGTCGCCCGGGTAGACGTTCTTGGCGAAGCGGACCTTGATCGACTTGAAGTACCGGGGGTCACCCTCCGGCGCCATCTTCGAGATCACGTGGCGGCCCGCGTAGCCGAACGTGCAGAGGCCGTGGAGGATCGGGCGATCGAACCCGAACGCCTTGGCGAACGCCGGATCGGCGTGCAGGGGGTTCCAGTCGCCGCTCGAGAGCCGGTAGAGCAGGGCCTGGTGCGGCGGGATGTGCTCCTCGACGACGGCGTCCGGCGCCCGCGCGGGCGGCTCGTTGCCCGCGCTCGCCGGGCCGCGCTCGCCGCCCCAGCCGCCGGCGCCCCGGATGAACGCGCTGCTCTCGTTGTAGATCAGCACGTCGCCTTGCTCGTCGCGGCTCTCGATCGCGGTCACGACCACCGCGCCCTTCTCGCCCTTGTCGAAGATGTCCTTGATCCAGGCGCGGTGCCGGAGCTTCGCGTTGCGCGGGAGCGGCCGCTTCAGCTCGGTGTACTGCTCACCGTGGAGGAGCCGGTCGAACCCGTAGTTCAGGCCCGGCGCCTGGATCCCGTTCTTCGCGTTCTCCATCAGCACCTTGAGCGCCGGGATCACGCCGAACGTCGGCAGCGCGGTGAAGCCCGCGTCCATCTCGTAGACGAGCCGCAGCTCGCTCGGCGCGACCGGGTCCGTGCCCGCGCCGACGCCGAGCGCGTAGAGCGCGACGTCCTTCTCGTCGTAGCTCGAGCGCACCTCGGGGAGCTCGGCGCCGAGCGCCTCGTCGACGTCGATGAACTGGTTGCCGCCCTTGGACGGGCCGCGCTGGAGGTTCGCCATGATCGGCTGCATCGACTCGTTGATCGAGCCGGGGTGCTCGGAGGCGCCGAAGTCGACGATCGTCTTCCACGCGGAGCGCACGTCCTCGGGCGTGATGGCGCGGCCGACGCGGTAGGTCTTGCCCGCGGTGCGCTCCCAGCGGAGCTTGCCGAAGTAACCGCCGCCGACCTCGAAGAGGCCGCCGTTCTCCTCGCACGACTCGTGGCAGAGCCAGGCGACGAGCGGCGAGACGTACGCCGGGTCGAGCGCCCGCACGAGCTCCTCGGGCAGCACCGTCTCGGTGAGGCGCGAGCCGGCGATCGGCGCGATCGTGTTGACGAGGACCCCGCGCTTGCGCCCCTCGACCGCGAGCGTGTTCGCGAAGCCGGTGAGCCCGAGCTTGGCCATCGCGTAGTTCGCCTGGCCGAAGTTGCCGTAGATGCCGGCGGCGGACGCGGTCATCACGACGCGGCCGTACTCTTGGTCGCGCAGGTGCGGCCACGCCGCCTTGGTGACCGCGTAGCTTCCGCGCACGTGGACGCGGTAGACGAGGTCCCAGTCCGCGTCGGTCATCTTGTGGAACGAGACGTCGCGCAGGATGCCCGCGTTGTTCACGACGACGTCGAGGCGGCCGAACGCGTCGAGCGCGGCCTGGACGATCTTGTCGCCGTCCTCGACCGAGTCGTAGCTCGCGACCGCCTCGCCGCCGGCCGCGCGGATCTCTTCCACGACCTGGTCGGCCATGGCGGAGCTCTTCCCGTCGCCGTGCGCGCCGCCGCCGAGATCGTTCACGACGACCTTCGCGCCGCGCGCGCCGAACAGCAGCGCGTGGGAGCGGCCGAGCCCGCCTCCCGCGCCCGTCACGATGACCACTCGACCGTCGAATCGCAGCTCGTCCGCCATGGTTCTCACGCCCTCCGAGGCGCCCAATATCGCCTATTGCGTTCGCCGAGGGGAGTGGGGATACTCGCGCCCGCAATACGGAGGCGTGCGGCCTCTGGGGGAGATGGAGACCAGATGAAGATTCGCGGAACAATCGCAGCGGCCGCCCTGGCGCTGCTCGTAGGCGCGCTCATGACGGCGTGCGGTGGCGACTGTCCGGAGTGCAATTGCCCGGTCTGTCCTTCGGTGGGGCCGGCGCCGACGCCGGTTGCGACGGGTCCGTGCACCGAGGAGTGGGTCCACATGCCGGTCCTCATCAACTTCCCCACCGGCGGGGCCGAGCTCGACGCGCAGAACCGCGCGATCCTGCAGGAGGTCGTCCGCACGGCGCAGAACCGCCAGGACATCCGCCGCGTCCGCGCCGAGGGTCACACCGACACCTGCGGCAACGAGGTCAACAACATGGCGCTCGCGCAGCAGCGGGCGGAGAACGTCGCGCTCGCCCTCGTCGAGATGGGCGTGCCGCGCGAGCTGATCGAGACGGTCGGCTACGGCTCGACCCAGCCGCGCGCGAACGAGGCGTGCGAGACGCGTCAGGCGCGCTCGTCCACCGAGCTCAGCCGGCAGACCAACCGCCGCGTCGAGTTCAGCATCCTCGTCTGCCGCGAGTACAATTGATCCTGGGGCGGGGTGCTTCGATCCTGGGGCGGGGTGCTTCGCACCCCGCCCGTTTTCGAACGCGGCGGAGCCGCGTTCGACCCCATCGCGGGGCGATGGGGCCCCCTCGCCCGACGCCCGTCGCTTCGCGACGGGCTGGGCTCGATCGGATGGGGTCTTGATCCTGGGGCGGGGTGCTTCGCACCCCGCCCGTTTTCGAACGCGGCGGAGCCGCGTTCGACCCCATCGCGGGACGATGGGGCCCCCTCGCCCGACGCCCGTCGCTTCGCGACGGGCTGGGCTCGATCGGGGTGGCCCGTCGCCGTCGCTTCGCGACGGGCTGGGCTCGATGGGGTGATGAGCCGCTGCGGGGACCGTGGCGGCGCTTCGCTTTCGAAGGGTGCATGCGCGGACGACGGGTTCTGGGGGATTCTCGGCGGTTCTTGGCCTCCGGCGCGCGGAGCGCGTACCTTCGGGGCTCGGATGACCGCCGCTTCCCTCGCTCGGCCTCGATCGCCCGCGCGACCCTTGCGCTGGGGCACGCTGGCGGGCGGCTGCGCGATCGTCGCGCTCCTCGGCTACTCGGCCTGGGCGCTCGCGCAGCACGAGGCGAGCTCGCTCACGGTGGCCGGGGTCGCGCTCCCGGCGGACGGCGATCCCGAGCCGTTCGTCCGGCAGCTCGCGCAGCAGTGGCACGAGACGGAGCTGAGCATCGACGCGGGCTCTCAGATCGTGCGCGCCACGCGCCGCGAGATCGGGGCGCGCGTCGACGCGGACGCGGCGGTGGAGCAGGCGCGCGTCGGCCGCGGGCACGCGCCGATCTGGTCGCGGCTCGCGGCGTTCGCCACGCAGCGGCCGCGCGCGATCGCGTGGTCCAGGGAGGTCTCCACGGAGGAGGTCGCCCGCTTCGTCGAGGAGCTGCGCGATCGCACGGTCGTCGATCCAGAGCCGCGCGAGCACGACGGCCGCGGCGGCCGCCCGGGCACCGGCCTCAACACCGTCGGCGCGGCGCGCGCGCTCACCGACGCCTTGCATACCGACGCGCTCGTCGTGCGGCTGCCGGTGCGCCGCGTCGAGGCCCCGGTCGCGCCGGTGCGCTCGGCGCGCACGGCGCTCTTCACCGAGGTCGTGAGCGCGCACGAGACCCGCTACGCGGGCACCGGTGAGCTCGTCGGGCGCGCGCGCAACATCGAGCTCGCGGCGCAGGCCCTCGACGGCGAGGTGATCCCGCCGCGCTCGACGTTGTCGTTCAACGACGTGGTCGGCGAGCGCTCGGTCGAGCGCGGGTTCGCGCCGGCGATCGAGCTCGCGCGCGAGGGCCGCCGCGTCGAGGGCATCGGCGGCGGCGTCTGTCAGGTCGCCGCGACGCTCCACGCGGCCGCGTTCTTCGCGGGCTTCGACATCGTCGAGCACCACCCGCACACGCGCAACTCGCTCTACATCCCCGCCGGCCTCGACGCGGCGGTGAGCTGGCCGAACAAGGACCTCGTCATCCGCAACACGCACCCGTTCCACGTGCGCGTCCGCGCGACGGCCTACCGCGGCACGCTGCGCATCGAGCTCATGGGCGCGCGCCGCGCGCCCCGCGTGGAGTGGAACACGCACATCCTGCGGCGCGACCGGATCACCACGCAGACCGAGTCGGACCCGAACCTCCCGCTCGGGAGCGAGGAGGTGCTCGATCCCGGCGAGGAGGGCTCGGTCATGGAGCGCACGCGCACGGTGTACTGGGAGCACGCCGCGCGCACCGACACGGTGACGCTGCGCTACCCGATGGTCACGCGGCTCGTGCGCACCGGGCCGCAGAGCGTGCGGGTGGCGCAGTGACCGGAACTTGCGGCGCGCGCCGATCCGCGCATAGGTTCGACGAGGAGCGCGCGCGAGGATGACCGCCGACCACGCACTGGGCGCCACGAAGAAGGGCTTCCCGCCCCCTTCGTCGGGGATCCAGCGCCTGCTCACCGCGTCGCAGCGCGGGCTCGGGGCGAAGGTGGCGGGCCGCATCGCGACGCCGGTCGCCGAGCCGATCCCGCTGGCCGAGCCGGCCCTGCTGCCCGCCGCGCTCGTCGCCCAGAAGGGCGCGCTCGACTCGGTGAAGGTCGCCTTCGCGACGGGCCTCTACAAGACGAAGGCGGGCGTCCTCGGCAAGCGCCTCTTCGACGAGCACGGGCCGGCGCTGCGCGCCTACCTCACCGTCCAGCTCCGCTCGAGCCACGCCGCCTCGGAGGCGCTGATGGCGCTCGAGGACGCGGTCGAGCACGGCAGCGCCGAGCAGTTCAAGAAGGGCCCGAGCCAGCGCGCCGCGCTGTTCCTCGCGGCGCGCAACCACATCGAGACGGAGCGCCTGCTCGGCGATCCGATCGTGGCGCCGATGGCGGCCGTGCCGTGGGAGCCGACGCCGCCCGGCAAGATCGAGGGGTGGGGCAGGGCGCTCGACGAGATGCGCTTCGGGCTCGGCGAGCGGGAGCACGAGCTCTTGATGCTGCGCCACGCGTGCGGGCTCGAGGACGGGGAGGTCGCGTACGTCGTCGGCGCGGAGCGCGGCGAGGTGCAGCGCGCGCTCGAGGCCGCGGCCGGCTTCGCGAAGCTCTTGCTCGAGGACGTCTTCGACGAAGACCAGATGCCCAAGCTCGCGGACGTGCTCGCGGACGCGTTCCGCGTCATGCCGCCGACGCCCGAGGAGCTCGCCGCGGCGGCCAAGCCCGCGGTCGTGCCGCTGCCGGAGGGGACGCTCATCGGCAACCGCTACGAGCTCGCGGAGAAGCTCGGCGGCGGCGAGTTCGCGTACGTCTACCGGGCGCGCGACGTGCGCGTCCCCGGCCACACGGTCGCGCTCAAGCTGCTCCACCGCGTCGCGCGCACGCCGGCGGCGCGCGAGGGCGCGATCCGGGAGCTGTCGCTCATCGCGTCGGCGTTCCACCCCTCGCTGGTGCAGTTCAAGGACCACGGCTGGTACGAGGACCGCCTCTGGTTCGTGATGCCCTTCTACCAGGGGCGGCTCCTGCTCGATCAGGTCCGCGAGGCGCCGCTCGCGCTCGACGACGGGCTCGCGCACTTCGAGCGGCTCGCGCGCGGGCTCGCGGCGCTGCACGCCGCGGGCATCCGGCACCAGGACATCAAGCCGGAGAACATCTTCCTCGTCACGATGCAGAACGAGGTGCTGCCGATCCTGCTCGACCTCGGGGTCGCGGCGCCGAGCGGCGAGATGGCCCTCGCGGGCACGCCGATGTACTTCCCGCCGGAGGTCGCCGGCCGCATCTTCGACGAGGCGCACCCGGTGCCCCTGACCGCGAAGGCCGACGTGTTCGCGCTCGCGCTCTCGCTGTTGCACTCGATCGAGGAGCCCGACCTGAGCGAGCTCGAGGGCGTCGAGGTCGACGCGTTCCTGAAGAAGCGCGCGGAGCACGGGCCGCCCGGGCCTCGTCGTCCCGAGCACGCCTTCTTGACGCCCCAGTTCGAGCGCTGGCTCGCGCGCGATCCGGCGGCGCGTCCGAGCGCGGTGGAGCTCGCCGAGGAGATCGCGGCGATCCGCGCCTCGCGCGGGGGCACGGTCACGCGCCGCACGTTCGCGGTGCCGGCCGGCCTCGTCTCGGCGGCGACCTTCGCCGCCGTCGTCGGCTTGTTGCTCCTCACCGCGCTCGTGACGGACACGCCTGCGCGCACGATCCACGTCACCGCGGGCGCGGCCCCGGCCGCCGCGGCGGTGGCCGAGCCGGCCGACGAGAGCGAGCGCGCGCGCCTCCTCCGGCAGCGGCTCGAGACGGAGGAGCGCCGCGTCCTCGAGCTCGAGGAGGAGCTGACGAACCTCCGCCGGCGCGAGCTGGGCCTCGCTCCCCGCAACGCTCGTTGACGCGCGGGGAGCCGCGCCTTCACTCCTTCTTGACGAGCCCCGCGTCGAAGCCGAGGCCGACGCTCGCGATGCCGCCCTCGTCGTCGGGCCGCTTGGCCGGCGCGACGTTCGCGACCGCGCCGGCGCTCGGCTTGGGGGCCGCGCTCGGGCCGCCGTCCTCGGGGGCCGGCACGCTCCAGCCGAGCGCGAGCGGGAAGGAGATGTCGAGCGGGATCGACGCGACGCGCGGGTTCGCGCGCGAGTGCACGACGACGTGCGCCTCGCCCTCGATGTTCGTCACGGCCGCGCGCACGTGCGCCCACTCCTCCTGGCCGGGGAACAGGAACACGCTCGCCGCGCTCGTGAAGATGTCGTTCGCGGTCGCGCTGTTGCAGCCCTCGGGGAGCTGCGCCTTCACCCACGTCGCGAAGCGGACGATCCGCCCCGTGAGGATCTGCGCGGGGAGCGGCACGACGTCCTTGGCGCCGCGCACGCAGACCGCCTTGGCCAGGACGATCGCGTCGCTGTTCTTCGCGCTGCCGAGCCCGAGCACGCCGTTCTTCGCGAGCACGTCCGCGGGCGCGATCGCGTAGAACGCCTCCGTCGGCGCCGCGGTGTCGGCGTAGCGGCCGCCCTTGATCACGTGCGTGGCGGGCGCGCTCACCGAGCCCGTCTTGCCGAAGATCTGGGCGAAGCCGCCGCTCGCCGCGTACGAGCGCGCGAGCATCGTCGCGAGGCCCCACACGCCCGAGCCGAAGCAGGTGCGCGCCGCCGCGCCGGCGCCCTCCGTGTGCAGCGCGACGCGGTTGGCGACCGCGCAGAGCCAGCGCGTCGACTCGCGCAGGCGCAGCTCGTCCCACTTCGCGGCCCACTCCGGGAGCTCGTCGTTGCGCGCGTGCTCGAGCGCCTCGAACGCCTCGGGCAGGTCCTGTGGGTGGTCGGCGCCGAACAGGCTCGGCGGCACGCCGACGACGATCGGGATCAGCTCGCCCTCGCCGAGGTCCGCGAGCTCGGCGAGCACGTCGGTCGCCCCGATCTCGAACGGGATGAAGATGCACTCGGGCTCGTCGATGTCCTCGCCGCGCTCGCGGCTCGCGATGTCCTCGATGAGGTGCTCCTCGTCGGTCTCGAGCAGCACCACGTCCATCTTCGCGTCCTTGGGGCACTGCGTGACGAGGAAGCGCACGCCGCGCCACGCCTCCTCGACCGCGCGCACCTCGGGGCTCGTCAGCACCTCGCGGGCCATCGCCCACGTCGCCTCCTCCACGAGGTCGCGGAGCTGGCGCGCGCTCGGCTTCGCCGACTTCTTCGCCGACGAGGTCGCCCGCACGAACATGCTGATCGCGCTCTTCGCGGTCTTCTCCTGGACGGCGGCCTTCTCGAAGATCGCGTCCGGGTCTCCGCTCGCCGCGCCGCTCGGCGCGGGCGCGGCGGGCGCCTCGGTCCCCTCGAGCAGCGCGCGCGCCGCCTCGAAGAGCTTGCCCTCGCCGAGCACGCCGCGCACCGCGTCGGGCGTCGGGTCCTTGAGCTGCGCGACGGCCTCGCCCTTCTTCGCGAGCTCCGCCAGCTGCGGCACCGCGGAGACGACGTGCTTGAGCGTCAGCGCCTTCAGCGAGTCGATCGCCAGCGTCACGGGGATCGTGTCGCCCGCGCCGACCGCGTCGGGGATCTTCGCCGTCACCGAGAGGCCGCGCTTCTCGAGGACCTCGTTGAAGTCCGCGCGGTTGAGGGTGAGGGTCTTGCCCCGCGCGCCGAGGCCGAACGACCCCGCCACGAGCCAGTGGACCTGCGCTTCGCCCCGATCTTCGATTTCTCCCGCCACGCCTGGCTCCCTTCCGCTCGACGAAGAAGGCCGGAGGCGGCGTCGCTCGCGGACGTCGGCTCCCGGCCGGAGCGGCAGTGTCCACGATCTCCCCTGCGCTCTGCAATGGGAGAAGGGTGGGGAGCTCAGCGCGCCCGGGGCGTCGCGGACTGGCTCGTCCTGCCCTGCTGGCCTTGCTGGCCTTGCTGGCCTTGCTGCCCGGGCGTCGGCTGGTCGGGGGACTCGCCGATGGGGAGCTGCGTCGAGCCGTGCGCGCGCAGCGCGCGCTCGAAGAGCGGCAGCCCGCTCGACTGCATGCCCCCGCGCTGAAGGAGCAGCACGCGCTGCGAGTCGGTCGTGCGGAACAGGCGCGCGGGCCGTCCGGGATCGCGCGGGTCGCGGTCCTCGATCGTGACCTGCTCGTTGATCACCACCGCGCCGCCGCGGAACTCCATCGAGCCCGCGAGGCGGAAGCGGCGCTCCCAGCCGTTGACGAGCGCGATGTTGCGCTCGCGCTGGAGCCAGACCTGGTTGGAGCCGAGGCAGTCGCCGTCGGCGTTGCGCACCTCGGGCGTCATGAGCTGGTCGCCGACGAGCGGCAGGATGCGCGCGTAGCGCATGCACCCTTGCTCTCGCTCCTCTTCGCCGGTGGCCTGGCCGTCGGCGACGTTGGCGGGCGGCGCCTCGTCCTCGGACTCCTCGTCTTCGGGCGGGCAGCGCTCGCCGTCCGCGACGAGGAACTCCTGGCCGCCGCTCTCCCGCAGCCGCAGCCGCGCCCGCGTGCGCGGCAGGCGCAGCGTGCCGATCGCGCGGATCGCGACGCCCTCGGGCGAGCGCACGCCGAGCATCACCGGACCGAATCCGTCGCCGTCCTCGAAGTGGTGCGTGATCACCCAGACGGGCTTGCGCGCGACCGTGTCGCTGCGGCCGACCACCACCGACTCTTCGGTGAGCGGCTGCGCCTGCGGCGCCGGCTCGTCGTCGGGCTCGTGCACCCGGCACGCTCGGTCGGTCGCGACCCAGCGGATCTCGTCGCCGACGCAGTTCTGCGTGGAGGTGCCTCCCTCGCGGTAGTTGCGGACGACGAGCTCCGCCCACTCCGTCGCGCGCAGGTTGCGCACCATGCCGCCGTCGGGGACGGGGTGGTGCGCGTAGCAGGCCGGCGGCGTGTCTTCGGGCGTGTCCGATCCGCCGCACGCGAACGCGACGAACGTCGCCGAGACGACCACGAGGCCGGGTCCCAGGAGGTACGTGGGCAGAGAGCGGGACATGGGCGAGAGTCTACCGACCGGTGAGGAGTGCGAGGAAGAAAGCGGCGGACGGCCGCCGGACCGACCGTGCTCGTCTCACAATCCCGCCCCGCGCGCAACTCGGGCGCGCGCCCCCGAACGGGGACCGTACGTCCCGGCGCTGCTCGCCGAGGGGCCCCCGCCGGGCGCTCACCGGCCCTCGCGAGGGCGGACCACCTCGATCGTGCCGAGCCCGGCGGCCTCGATCGCGCCGAGGTGCTCGGGCCGCACGACGAGCAAGAGGGGCGCGCGATCGGGCCGCAGCCAGGCGCGCGCCGCCGCCTCGACCGCGCGCTCGTCGAGCGCGTCGATGCGCCGCAGGACGTCGCCCGTCGCGCCCGGTTCTTGTCCGATCTGGATGCGCCGCGCGATCGCGTGGGCGAGGCCCAGCGAGCTGTCGAGCCGCGCGAGGAGCAGCTCGCGCGCGCGCGCCTTCGCGATCGCCAGCTCGCCTGCCTCGACGCCGCCGCGCTCGCCGCGCACCCGCCGCACCTCGGCGAGCATCGCGTCGAGCACCGCGCGCGTGTACGGCGGATCGACGGCGGTCTCCATCTCGATCGCGCCTTCGGTCGCGCTCGCGCCGAAGCGCGCGTGGAAGCCGTAGCTCGCGCCCGTGCGCTCGCGCACCGCGAGGTTGAGGCGTGACGCGAACATCCCGCCGAGCAGCTGCTCGAGCACGAGGAACGCGGCGTAGTCGGGGTGGGGGAAGGGCGGCGCGCGCTCGACGAGGCGCAGGTACGCGCGCAGCGCCGGCCGCACGACGACGCGGGCGCGCGGCTCGCTCGGGTCGGCGAGCCGCGGCGGCACGAGCTCGGGGCCGCTCGATGGCGCGGGCCGCGCCGGCCACGCCCCGAACACCTGGCCGAGGAAGGGCAGCACGAGCTGCGGCTCCACGTCGCCGGTCACGACGAGCGCGCTGCGGCTCGGATCGAGCAGGTCCGCGTGGCGCGCGGCGAGCGCCTCGACGTCGAGCGTCGCGAGCGCGGCGAGGCGCGCTCGGGTGCCCTCCGCGCGCGGATCGCTCGCGTGGTAGAGGAGCGAGGGCGCGCGGTCGTCGAGCAGCCCGGCCGCGCCGGCGAGCTCGAGCTCCGCGCGATCCGAGTACGACTCCACGCGGCGCGCGAGGTCCTCGGGGCGGAACGCGGGCTCGCGCAGCGTGCGATCGAGCGCGCGCACGAAGCGCGGCAGCTCCTCGCGCGGCATCGTGTCCGAGAGGCGGATCCCCACCGCGCCGAGCTCGAGCGCGGGCGCGAAGCCCTCGCGCGAGAGCAGGTCGTCGACGACCTCTCGATCGGCGCCCGTGGCCCGCAACATCAGGTGCGCCATCCACTCCGTCACGACCGCCGGCGCGCGCCGGTCCCAGCGCGGCGTCGCCGCGCTCACGAACGCGACCGACGCGACGCCGTTGGGCTCGCCGCGCGCGATCACGAGGCGGAAGCCGTTCGGGAGCGTGTAGCGCGTCAGCCGCAGCGCGAGCGGCGCCTCCTCCCAGCGTCCCTCGGGCGGCGGCGGCAGCGCGGCGGCCGGCGTGCCGACGAGCGGCTCGTGCGGCGGCGGGATCGGCGCGCGCAGCGTGCAGCTCGAGAGCGCCGTGGCGAGCGCGAGCGCGAGCGCCCGGCTCACGGCTGCCTCGCGACGCGCTCGTCGCGCACCACCGACGCGCGCGGCGGCGAGCTCGGATCGGCGCGCCCGAACATCACGAGGCGGCGGTCCGGCGGCAGCCAGTCCCGCACCACGCGCGCGAGCGCGTCCGCGTCGACGGCGAGGTAGCGCTGGCGCTCGTGCTCGAGCGTCGGGACGTGGCCGCCGCGGGCCGCCGCGAGCAGCCCGAGCCGCGCGCCGACGTCCTCCACGTCGAGCTGCATCCGGCGCGCCCAGTCCTGGCTCGCGCGCGCGACGTCGTCGCGGCCGAACGGCGCGGCGCGCACGCGGTCCATCGCCGCGTCGAGCGCCGCGAGGCACTCGTCCGCGGTGTGGCCGCGCGCCGGCACCGCGCTGAGCACGAACACCGAGCCTCGGTCGTGGCTGTACTGCCGCGCGCCGAGCTCGAGCGCGATCCCCGACTCGACGAGCGCTGCGGTCAGCGGCGCCTCGCGCCGGTCGACGAGCAGCCCCGAGAGCAGATCGAGCGCGGCGTCGCCGTCGTCGAACAGCGCCGGCGTCGGCCACGCGATCTCGACCTGATCGCGGTCGTGCTGGATGCGCGCGGTGATCCGGCGCTCGTGATCCAGCGGCGCGATCGGCGCGGTCACCACGCGCTCGGCGCGCGGCGCGCTCCGCCGGATCGGCCCGAAGTGCCGCTCGATCGAGGCGCGCACGCGCTCGGGTTCGAAGCCTCCGACCACGAGGAGCGTCGCGTCGTCGGGCCCGTAGTGGCGCTGCAGGAACCACTGCACGTGGGGCAGCCGGATCGCGCGCACGTCGTCCTCGCGCTCGACGAAGCGCGTGTAGGGGTGCCCCGCGGGGAACACGCCGACGTAGCGGAGCTGGTGCAGCGCGCCGCGCCAACCGTAGAGGTTGCGCTCCCAGCCCTCGTGCAGGATCACCTCCCGCTGTCGCTCGAGCCGGCGCCGGTCGAGGCCCGCGAGCACGCGCGCCATCCGGTGCGACTCGATCCAGAGCGCGCGCTCCATCGTCGCGACGGGGAGCACCGCGTAGTAGGTGGTGCGATCGACGGTGGTGACCGCGTTGCGCACGATCGCGCCGGCCGCCTCGAGCTCGCGGTAGACCGCCACCTCGTCGAGCACGTCCGTGCCGCTGAACATGAGGTGCTCCGCGAGGTGGGCGAGCCCGGTCCATCCCTCGGGCACGTCCCCCGCGCCGACGTCGTAGCTCACGCCGACCGCGGCGAAGCGCCGGCCCGGCACCGGCAAGAGCACGACCCGCAGCCCGTTCGCGAGCGTGTACTGCTCCGGCGGCTCGTCGATCGGCCGCAGCGGCGCGAGGACCGGGTCGGCCGCCTCCCGCGCGGGCGCCGCCGGGTCGGGTGCGCCGTCGGGCGCGAGATCCTCGAGCGAGAGCAGCGCGCCGCCGTCCTCGACCTCCTCCTCCACGGACTGGGCGGCGGCGGGCGCAGCGAGGCACAAGATCAGGAGCGGCCCCAGGGAGCGCATCGTCCGCTCGAATAGCACGCTCGCGACCGCGCCGTGGGTTACGATGACGCACCACCGCGATGCGCCGCACCCACTTCACGACCGAGATCCGGGTGTTGTTGTGCGACGGCTGCGGCGCGCCCATCGAGGCGGCGCCGCAGGGCGGGCAGGTCCAGTGCGCGTACTGCCGGGCCCAGAACACGGTGCGGCTGCGCCCGCGCGCGAGCGCGCTCGCGCCCCCGCGCATGCCCATCGCGGACGCCGATCGCTGGCGCCTCCTGCGCATGCAGGACGGCAAGCCGCTCGTCGCGCCGCCCGCCCTCGCCTCGCTCATCGACGGCACCGGTCTACACCCGGCGAAGGTCGAGGAGGCCTTCCACATCTACCAGCAGACCAAGCGCGAGGTCGAGGCCACGCACAGCCCCGAGGCCGCCGAGCGCCTCTACTTCCTGACCCTGGTGATCGACACGCACCTCGCGATCGCGCAGGACTTCTCCCGCCGCCGCGCGGTCCTCGAGACCTCGCTCGACACGCTGACGCTGCCGCGCCACCAGCAGGTCGTGCGCTGCCTGCTCGCGACCGCGGCGGCGAAGGAGGGCGACCTCGCCTCCGCCGAGCAGTGGATCGCGCCCTGCGATCCGATGTCGCAGGACCTCGAGGCGGACACCGCGTGGCGCTGCGCGCGCGTCTTCCTCGACACCCTGCGCGGCGACTTCCGGGCCGTCCTGCACGTGCTCGGGACGGTCGACGACCAGGTGCCGATCGCCGACGCGTGGGACCCGACCGCCGCGGTGTTCCGCGCCAACGCGCTCGAGCGGGTCGGCGATCTCGAGGGCGCGGTGACCGCGCTGCGCGCGCGGCTGGCGCGCGAGAGCCACGGCGGCCGCGTCACGATGCAGCGGATCATCGACGGGCACCCGCAGCTCCAGCTCTGCGCGCAGAGCTGGCCGCTCGCCTCGGCGGGGCACACGCAGGTCGCGGCGCGCGAGGCGTCGAACGCGGCGGACGGCGGGATCGGCGCGGTGTTCTTCTGGCTCGGCATCGTGCTGGTCGTCGGCGGCGTGATCGTGCCGCTCGGGATCGCGCTCGCGGTCGCGCTGCCTGGCCTGTTGCGCGGCGAGGGGCTCGCGGAGCTCGTCCTGGGTGGCGGGATCGCCGGCACGGTCGTGGTCTCCGTCGCGCCGCTCGGGCTCATCTTCGGCGGCATCGGCTACTTCCTGCGCCGCAACGCGAAGCAGGCCGCGTGGCTCCGCATCAACGGCACGCCCGCGCAGGCGACCGTGCGCGACTTCGGCCCGACCGGCACCGTGATCAACGGCGTGCCCCTCGTCCGCGTCACCGTCGAGGTGCGCCACCCGCAGCACGGGCCCTACGTCGCGAGCTTCCGCCAGCTCATGAGCGCGAGCGTCGCGCCGCACCTCCGGCACGGGGCGACCGTGGCGGTGCGGGTCCACCCCGAGGACCCGCAGAAGATCATGCTCGAGCTCGCTTGAGCGCGGGCGCGAGGGCCTCGGGGGCCGCGTCGCGCCTCGGAGTGCGCGGTGCGCCGGCCGCGGAGCGGAGCGTGCGCTGCGCCGCGTCCCGGGCGGCTTCGCGCGGAAGAATCCGACTGGATCGCCATTTGCTGCGATGGCGCGGTCATGAGCACCCACCACTCCGCGCTGCAGGTCGTCGCCGTCGGGCTCGGGAAGACCGGAGGCCAGCTCGCGGGCGAGCTCGCGCGCCGCGGCTACTCGGCGCTCGCCATCCACTCGTCGCGCCGCGCGCTCGAGGAGCAGGCGCACGTCCCACAGGAGCGCTGCTTCTTCCTCGGGGCGGACCGCGGCACGGCCGGCGAGCCGGACTCGGGCCGCGCGCTGATCCGCGAGCACGCGCCGCGGCTCGAGGCGTTCGTCGGCGGCCACGCGCGCGACGCCGACATCGTGTTGGTCGTCGCGGGCCTCGGCGGCGGGACCGGCTCCGCGATCGGCGAGCTCGTCAACGCGCTCGACCGCAGCCGCGCGAAGGTCGTCGCGATGGTCGTCCTGCCCACGCAGAGCGACACCGTCGAGCGGCGCAGCCACGCGCTGTTCGCGATCCGCGAGCTGACCGAGGCGGGGCTCGACGGCCTGCTCCTCATCGATGGCGACAAGCTCACCGCCAAGGCCGCGGACGTCTCGATCCTCGAGTTCGATCAGCGCACGCACGAGCGCGTGGTCGAGCCGTTCGAGGCGCTCGACAAGATGGAGCGGCGCGAGGACCTGCGCAGCATCCGCCCCCTGCGCCGGCGCCAGCTCCTCGACGTGCTCACCCACGGCGGCGTCGTGACGATGGGCGCGTACGCGATCGACGAGCTCAGCGCCGCCGGCGTGCTCGACGCGACCCTGCAGGTGCTGAACGAGAGCGAGCTCCACCCCGACGGCCTCGACGTGCGCGGCGCGAGCGCGGTGCAGATCGTCATCGAGGCGCCGGAGCACGCGCTGCGCGCGACGCCGATCCAGCTCGTCGAGCGCGTGCGCGAGGACGTCAAGGCGCAGAGCCCCGGCGTCCACGTCGACGTCGCGATCTACCAGCGCCTGCGCGACGAGGGGCCGATCGCCGTCCACGTCGCGGCGTCGTGCGCCGACGTGCCCGCGCGCATCCGCGAGATGGTCGAGGATGTCGCGCACGAGGCCGCGTCCTCGCGCGACAAGCCGCGCCGTCCGCCGGTGCTCGACCTGTCGATCCTGAGCGGCGACGCGCCCGCCACGGGTAGCCGGCGGCGCGAGCCCAAGACCGAGTCGGGCACCTCGCGCACGCGCTCCGAGCCCGCGCCGCGCTCCGAGCCCGCGCCGCGCTCCGACGACGACCTCGGCGAGCGGGGCCCGAACGCGGCCGTCTACGCGCGGCTCGTCACGCGCTACAAGAGCACGAACAACGACGACCTCCAGCGCGCGATCGCGCGGCGCCTCGAGCAGGACCGGCTGAGCGACGACGCGCGCATCCGCGTGCTCGCCGTCGGCGCGATGGCGCAGATCGGCGCCCACGTGTTCGACGGCGCGCTCGTCGCCGCGACGGAGGACGACTCGCCCGAGGTGCGCCGCGTCGCCGAGCAGGGCCTCGCCACGGCCACCCCGACGCGCCGCGCGGTCTGACCGCTCCGCCTCAGGCCAGCTCGCGCTCGAAGGGCGTCCCGAGCCCGAGCAGCGCGTGCAGCCGCTCCGCGAGCGCGAGCGCCTGCGCGTCGGCCGTCTCCTGCTCCGTGGGGTGCGTTCTCGAGAACGACCGGCGCGTGATCGCGTGGCGCAGGTGCGGCCGCAGCGTGCCGAGCCGGCGGGGGCGGACGAGCTCGAGGTGCACCGAGACGCCGACGCGCCGGCGCGGCCCCCGGTTGGGATCCGACCACTCGTGGCGCACCACCGCGCGCCGCACCTCCTCGGGCGGGAGCGAGAACGTGAGGAACGGCAGGATGCCCCGCGTGCGCCGCACCGTCACGGCGTCGATCCGCCAGCGCGACGAACCGAGCAGGAGGGCGAGCAGAGCGAGCAGCGCGGCGGCGATGCCCGCGTACGTCCCGAGCGCGCTCTCTGCGAGGAAGAGCCCGCCGCGGATCCGTTCGACCGCCTCGCTCGGCGGGTAGCTCATCAGCAACGAGAGCGCCCCGCACCCAGCCATCCACAGCACGACCAGCGCGCCCACCTGGCCTTCCGTGGTCTCGTAGGGGTCGACCGCCGCGCCTCCGCGCGCGGCCGCGTCGAGCTGCAGCTGCACCGGGCAGCCGGCCCGGTAGGGCAGGAGCAGATCCTCTCCCTCGCGCACGCCGTAGACCACCTGCCCGGCGTCGAGCCGCGCCCCGTGGAGGCGCTCGAGCGGGAGGCGGACGCGCGCTCGATCGCGGCGCTCGACGTAGACGTGCCGTGGGGTCACCGCGACGCGCTCCGCGGTGCGCGCGAGCGGGTGCTCCGGGCTCGAGTGCCAGAAGAGCCGCGCGCGCTCACGCCACGTGACGCCGCGCCGCTCTGCGACGACGGGCTCGGCCGCGCCGCGGAAGGCCCCACCCGCCTCCGCACCCGGCCACGCCTCGACCCGTTCCCAGCTCACGCCGCTCGAGTATGCCTGGTCGCGTCCAGGTGTCCTCTGGAGAGGTCGCTCGGTGGGCTCAGAATTCTGCCGTAGCGGACCAGTTGTGCTCGGCGTACGGGACGTGGATCTCGCGGCGCTGGCGCTGTCCGTCGATGACGCAGAGGAGGGTGAGGTCGGTGCGGCGATCGCCGATGAACGAGAAGAGCGCGCGGATCTTCGCCGGACCCCGGCGCCGCGCGCGGTAATGGATGGTGAACAGGCCCTGCGATCCGTCGGTGACCGCGTCGCGGACGACGGCGCCGTCGTGCGTGAGCGTGACGAGCTCCGTGTCGCGCCCGCCGTTGTAGCGTAGGACGAGCAGGTACTTCGTGAGCGGCTCTTCCGCCATGCGCACCCGCCGAGCAAGAAGCGTTCTCGGGCGGCTCGGGTCTGCGATATCCTCGAACGGCGATGCCGATGACGGGGGACTTCGACCGCGCGCTGATCGAGCTGGTGACGAGCGACGCGCCGGAGACGCTCGTCGAGCAGACGGCGGCGCTCTTGGCGAAGTGGACCGAGGCGCGGGAGGTCTTCGTCGAGCTCACGACCTCCCTCGACGCGGACGAGCCGACGCGCTTCTGGGCGGCGGAGGGCTGCGACCCGGTGCGGGTCGACGCGATCCGCGTCGCGATCTCGCGAGGGATCATCGCGGAGGCGCTCGCGACCGGCAAGGCGGTGGTGACCGCCTCGGCGATGGCCGATCCGCGCTTCGAGGAGCGCGGATCGGTGCGTGAGCACGGGATCGAGGTCGTGCTGTGCGTGCCGGTCGGGCGGACGGAGCCGCTCGGGGTGCTCTACCTGCAGGGGCGCCGCGGGCACGAGGCGCCGGTGCCGTTCGCGCCGGAGGTGGTCGCGCGGGTCGAGCGCCTCGCGCGCGCGATCGCGCCCACCGCCGAGCTGATGCTGCGCCGCGACCCGCAGGAGGCCGATCTCGCGGCCCACGCGGTGCCGGGGGTGGTCGCGCGCAGCGGCGTGATGCGCGAGGTGCTCGCGAGGCTCCGGCTCGTCGCGCCGATCGACGTGCACGTGCTGCTCACGGGCCCGTCGGGCACGGGCAAGACGCTGCTCGCGAACGCGCTGCACGCGCTGAGCGAGCGGCGCGCGCAGCCGTTCGTCAACGTCAATTGCGCGGCGCTCCCGGAGGCGCTGCTCGAGAACGAGCTCTTCGGCGCCGAGCCGGGCGCGCACTCGGCGGTCCCCCGGCAGGGGGTCCGTGGCAAGGTGGAGGCGGCCGAGGGCGGGACGCTCTTCCTCGACGAGGTGGCCGAGCTCACGCTCGCCTCGCAGGCGAAGCTCCTGCAGCTCCTGCAGGAGCGGACGTACTACCCGCTCGGCGGCAGCACGAAGCGGCGCGCGGACGTGCGGATCGTCGCGGCCACCAACGCCGATCTCGAGGCGGCGCTCGCGGAGCGGCGCTTCCGCGAGGACCTCTACTACCGGCTGCGCGTCTTCGAGGTGCGCGTGCCCTCGCTCGCGGAGCGCGCCATCGACGTGGCGCCCCTCGCCCGGCACTTCTGCCGCGCGGCGGCGCAGCGCCACGGGCTCGCGGTCCAGCGGCTCTCGCCGGGCGCGATCCGCGCGATCCAGACCGCCGAGTGGCCGGGCAACGCGCGCGAGCTCGAGAACCGCATGGAGTCCGCCGTGCTGCACGCGCACCTGCGCCGCGCCGCGGTGGTCGAGGTGCGCGACGTGTTCCCCGAGGCGGCGGACGGCGCGAACGACGGGCCGATCGAGACCCTGCAGGAGGCGACGCGCCGGTTCCAGGCGCGCCACGTGCTCGGCGCGCTCGAGTCGACCGACTGGAACGTCGCGGAGGCGGCGCGGCGGCTCGACGTCGCGCGCAGCCACCTCTACACGCTGATCCGCACGCACGACCTCAAGCGACGTTGACGCCGGCCGCGAGGCGCTGGGCCTCGTGTCAACGCGACTTGAGGCCGTGCCGCCCGATCAGCTTGATCAGGTAGGTGCGATCCATGCTCCCCGCGCGCGCGGCGGCCGAGACGTTGCCGTCGTGTCGCTCGAGGAGCCGGGCGACGTAGCGGCGCTCGAAGTCGTCGAGCAGGACGCGCCGCGCTTCCTTGTAGGGGAGCGACGCGAGCGCGTCGGGCGCGAGCGCGCCGGGATCGCCCGGCGCGAGCGGGGCGTCGAGGGCCGGCGCCTCGCCCATCGCGAGGGTGGCCTCGACCACGTTGCGCAGCTCGCGCACGTTGCCGGGCCAGCGGTGGCGGCAGAGCTCCGCGAGCGCGTCCGGCCCGAAGACCTCCTCGAGAGGGCCCGCGTGGCCCGCCTCGCGCAGGAAGTGCTCGACGAGCACGGGCACGTCCTCGACGCGCTCGCGCAGCGGCGGGCTCGAGAGGACGACGACGGCGATGCGGTAGTAGAGGTCGAGGCGGAACGTGCCCGCGTTGACCTCCGCGCGCAGGTCGCGGTGCGTCGCGGCGACGACGCGGACGTCCGCGCGCACCTCCTCGCGCCCGCCGACCCGACGGAAGCGCCCGCGCTCGAGCACGCCGAGCAGGGCGGGCTGCAGATCCGCGCCGAGCTCGCCGACCTCGTCGAGGAAGAGCGTGCCGCCGTCCGCGCGCTCGAACGCCCCGGCGTGTCGCCGGTCGGCGCCGGTGAACGCACCCTTCTCGTGGCCGAACAGCTCGCTCGCGACGAGCGCCGGCGAGAGCGCGCCGCAGTCCACCGTCACGAACGGGCCGGCGGCGCGCTCGCTGCCCTCGTGGATCGCGCGCGCGATCAGCTCCTTGCCGGTGCCGCTCTCGCCGACGATCAGCACGGGGCTCGACGCGCGCGCGGCCTTCGCGACCCGCGCCATCAGGTGGCGCATCACCGGCGTGCGCCCGTAGAGGCCGCCGAGCTCGTCGCCCTCGTGGAGCGGCAGCGTGATGCGCGCGCCGTCGCTCACGCGGATCACGCTGTGGCCGAGGGTGAGCGTCGACCCGGCGGGCACCGTCGCGCGCTCGAGCCGCGCGCCCTCGAAGCGCGTCCCGTTCGTCGAGCCGTGGTCGACGACGTAGAGGCCGTCGCCGGCGCGGCGCAGCTCGAGGTGGTAGCGCGACACGGTGGGGTCGGTGAGGCAGAGGTCGTTCGTGTCCGCGGTGCCCACGGTGAGCGCGTCCGAGGCGCCGCCGGCGCGCGCGCCCGCGTCGGGCCCCGCGATCACCTCCACCTCGAGGCTCCGGATGGGCAGGCCGGGCGTGTCGCGCGAGGGCTGCGTGGACTCGGGCATCGCCCGCGCAGTCTACGTCCCGAGCGCCACCGCCGCGGCGAAGATCGCGATGCTCACCAGCAGGAGCACGCCCTGGATCGCGCCGCGTACGCCCGGCGACGTGCGCTTGGCGGTGAGCTGGTGCACCGCTGCGATCAGCACCGCGAGCGCGACGAGGCCGAGCTTGATGTGCAGGCGCCCGTAGGTCCACGGCAGCCGCATCAGCACGACCTGCGCGATCCCGGTGCCGATCGCGAGCGCCATCGCGGTCCAGCTCACGCGCGCGAACATGCGCGCGGCGGCCTGCAGGTGCTCGCGCTCCGCGCCGGCGCGGCGCAGCGCGACGACGAGCGCGGCGAGCGTGAGCATGCCGCCGGTCCACACGGCGGCGCTCAACAGGTGCACGAGCCGGATCGTGGAGAGCAGCACGCGCTCGAAGCCCGTCGATCGGCGAGGCTCAGTCTCGGTGCGCGAGCAGGGACAGGCGCGCCTCTGCCCACTGGATCGCGCGCATGATCTCCTCGTACTCGGTGCCGGCGTACGCCGTCTCGAGCGCGTCGAGCCGCCTCTCGGCGGCCTCGAGCTCCTCGCGCACCTCGTCGGCGTCGACGTCCTCCGGCAGCGCGAACGCGTCGGTCAGGAGGAGCACGTGGTCCGGGCCCGCCTCGACGAAGCCGGGGCCGACCGCCGCGAGCCGCGGCGCGCCGCCCACCGAGTACTTGATGATCCCGGAGCGCAGCGCCGCGAGGAGCGGGAGGTGGCCCGGGAACACGCCGAACTCACCCGCCACGCTCGGCGCGGCGACCGACTCGCACTGCGTCTCGAGCGCCAGGCCGGCCGGCGTCGCGATCTCGAGGGTCAGGAGCTCGTCGGCCACGGGCTCAGCTCCCCTTCGCCATCTTGGCGGCGGCTTCCTTCACCTCTTCGATGGGACCCTTGAAGATGAAGGCCTGCTCCGGCACGTCGTCGAGCGCGCCCGAGAGGATCTCCTCGAAGCCGCGGATGGTGTCCTCGAGCGGGACGTACTTGCCCGCCATGCCGGTGAACTGCTGCGCGACGAAGAAGGGCTGCGAGAGGTACTTCTGCATCTTGCGCGCGCGGTTGACGGTGGCGCGGTCGTCCTCGCTCAGCTCGTCCATCCCGAGGATGGCGATGATGTCCTGGAGGTCCTTGTACTTCTGCAAGGTCTCTTGCACCTGCGTCGCGACGCGGTAGTGGCGCTCGCCGACGACGCCCGGGTCGAGCAGGGTCGAGGTGGAGTCGAGCGGGTCGACGGCCGGGTAGATGCCGAGCTCGGCGATCTGGCGGCTCAAGACGGTCGTCGCGTCGAGGTGGGCGAACGCCGTCGCGGGCGCCGGGTCGGTGAGGTCGTCGGCCGGGACGTAGATCGCCTGCACGCTCGTGATCGAGCCCTTGGTCGTGGAGGTGATGCGCTCCTGCAAGGCGCCCATCTCGGTGCCGAGCGTCGGCTGGTAGCCGACGGCGCTCGGGATGCGGCCGAGGAGCGCGGACATCTCGGAGCCCGCCTGGGTGAAGCGGAAGATGTTGTCGACGAACAGGAGGACGTCCTGGCCCTCGACGTCGCGGAAATGTTCGGCGACGGTCAGCGCGGAGAGCGCGACGCGGGCGCGCGCGCCGGGCGGCTCGTTCATCTGCCCGAAGACGAGCGCCGTCTTGCTGATGACCGCCTCGCCCGTGTCGAGCTTCGACTCGGTCATCTCGAGCATGAGGTCGTTGCCCTCGCGCGTCCGCTCGCCGACGCCCGCGAAGCACGACACGCCGCCGTGCGCCTTCGCGACGTTGTTGATCAGCTCCTGGATCAGCACGGTCTTGCCGACGCCGGCGCCGCCGAAGAGGCCGATCTTGCCGCCCTTGCGGTAGGGCGCGAGCAGGTCGATGACCTTGATGCCGGTCTCGAAGATCTCGACGGTCGTCGACTGCTCGACGAACGACGGCGCGGCCCGGTGAATCGGGTCGTGCTTGTCGGACAGGATCGGGCCCTTGCCGTCGATCGGCTCGCCGACGACGTTGAGGATGCGGCCGAGGCAGCCCGCGCCGACCGGCATCGAGATGGGCGCGCCCGTGTCGGTGACCTTCTGGCCGCGCACGAGGCCGTCGGTGGAGTCCATCGCGACGGTCCGCACGATGCCCTCGCCGAGGTGCTGCGCGACCTCGAGGATCAGGTTCCCCTCCCGATCGGAGATCGACTTGTTGGTCAGCCTCAGCGCGTTGAGCAGCTTCGGGAGCTGGCCGGGCGGAAATTCGACGTCGACGACGGGGCCGATGACCTGGGTGACGTGACCAGCGACGGACATTCCTACTCCTTCGGGGGGTTCGGGCGCGCGGCTCGTAGCATGGGCCCCGAGGGGGGTCAAAGGGCGAGCCGGCGCGCCGTGGTCCCGAGCGTGGGGTCACTCGGGCGCGCGGTCGAGCGCCTTGGGTCGCGCGGCCTTCGATCGGCGCGGCGGCGGCTCGGGCGGGCGGCCGGGCCGCAGGCCGAGTGACGGCACCGGGCTGCGCAGGAGGTGCTCGAGACGCACCGGCGCCCCGGAGGGCGCGAGCGCGCGCGCGGTGCCGGTGCGCGGCGCGCCGCTCGGGGGCTCGCCCCAGCCGCCGTGGCCCCAGCTCCGGCACCGCCCCTCGGGCGGCGCGAGGCGGCGGTGCAGGATCGCGTACCGCGCCTGGAACCCGTTGACGTTCGTCCGTCGCACGCTCGGATCGAGCCGGCCGCGCTCGTCCGGCGCTCCGTCGCCGCCGGCGATCGGCGGCGCCGCGCGGAACACGAGATCGGTGGCCGGCGAGCTCGTGCCGTAGCGATACCTCAGGCGCGTGAGCGTGAAGCCGTGCGCGCTCGGCTGCGCGTAGCTCACGGTGCGCGCGACGTGGAGGTTCAGGCGCACGCGGCTCGCCGGCTCGGCCGCCGCGTCGCTCGAGGCGCCGACCCGGAGCGCGCGCGCGACGCACTGCGCCTCGGCCGAGCTCCCGTCGACGCGCGCGTCCGTCACCTCGCGCCCGCGCACGGTGAGCTCGAGCGCGAACGTGTGCGGCCGCTCCACACAGTCGAGCAGCGCGCGCCGGCGCCCCTCGAGCATCGCGCTCACCGGTCGGTCGGGCCGCGGGCCCGAGAGCACGCGCGTGGGCCCGAACAGGACCTGCTGCGCGCCCGCGACCTGCTGCTGCGCGCCCGTCGCGACGTCGCCGCCCAGCGAGGTCAGGTCCGACGCGCTCATCGGCGGGCCCGGGCACGGATCGCACGCCGCGGCGGTCCACGCGTACTCCGTGATCACCGCGCCGGGCTCGCGCGCCCAGACGCGGTCGAGCAGCGCGTCGTAGAACGCGCCGAAGCGCCCGCGCACCGTGCCGCGCACGACGAGGTTCGTCGGGACGGTCGCGTTGGCGCGGTTGGCGACCTCGAAGCGCCCCTCGCGCGACAGGACGTAGACGATGAGGTCCTGCGTGCCGGGGGAGCTGAGCATGCCGAGCCGCACGGGCAGGACGAACGCCGAAGACTCCGTGCGGATGCGCAGCGGCGAGAGCAGCGCGTTTCCGTCGGCGCCGAAGCGCACCCGCGCGGCGTTCACCCGCGCCGCGAAGAAGCGGAAGCCCTGCTCGACGTAGGGGCGCAGCGCCGCCGCCGCTCCGTCGGGCACGCGATACCCCTCGTCGCGCAGCCAGCGATCGAGGTCCGTCGAGTCCTCTGCGCTCAAGATCACCACGTCGTACTCGCCCGCGGCGAAGCGGGCCTCGACCGTCACGTGCCCGCCGCCGCCGCCCATGCCGTAGCCGCGCGCCGACATGCCGAAGCCGCTCATCCCGTCCAGGCAGTACGGCGCCTGCTCCCAGTACTCGACCAGGCGCGGCGAGCTCAGCTCGTCGACGCGCTCGAGCACGTCGCGCTCGAGCGTGCGCACGTCTTCGGGCCCGACGGGCGAGGGGACCGGCACGATGAGCGCGAAGTCCTCCGGCGGGCCCTCGTAGCTGTTCTGCATCGTGAGCACGGTCGTCGTGCCGTCGCGAAGCAGCACCACGCGGCTCGCGCGGCTGGTGATCCGCGTGTCGTTCTCCTTCACGTAGAAGCCGCAGAACGCCTGGGCGCGGGTCGCAGACGTGCACGCGAGCGCGACGAGCGCGCCGAGGATCCAACGCATGCCCGCTCCGACAGCCCGCGCGCGCGCGGGTTCCGGCCGCGAGGGAAGGTGGCGCGCGCGGCCGTCGTAGAACCGGCCACCCAGGAGCGCGGGCGTGGCCCGTCGTGCGGGTGAGGAGCGAGGGATGGGATCGTCTTCGTTGAGCGCGGCTCGGGTGCGCGGCCTCGCGGTCGCCGGGTGTCTCTTCGTGCTCGCCGGCTGCGAGGCGGCCGAGGTCGCGCCGCCCGGAGCGCTGCCGAGCGATTCGTCGAACCATCCGCCGAACGACGCGCGCGTCGCCGCGCCGGCGGACCTCGGCGAGGCGATCGAGCGCGCGCGCGCGACGTTCTTCGAGGCCGACGGGCTCTACGTCGCCGGCCTCGAGACGCACCGCGTCGCGCTGCGCCCCGACGACGACGCGATCGCGGTCACCCCGATCCATCACCTCGGCCGCGACGCGCGGCGCGCGACGCTCGTGCGGGTGCCCGGGGACGGGCCGCTCGTCTCGACCGGGGCGCCGCGCCGCGAGGCCGCGCAGCCCTTCGTCGCCCGCACGCGCTCGATCGAGCGCGGCGGCGAGCGCCTCGACGCGCCGCCCGCCCGCGTCGAGGCCGAGCGCGGCCAGCTCGCGATCGCGCGCGGCGCGATCCTCGAGCGCATCGAGAACCGCGCCGATGGCGTCGAGCAGCGCTGGCACTTCGAGCGCCGCCCGGAGGGCCAGGGCGCGCTGATCGTGCGCGTCGCGGTCGAGGGCATGCGCCACCGCGGCGCGAGCGCGACCGGCGAGCACTTCGAGGATCCCGCGACCGGGCTCGGCGTGCGCTACGGCCACGGCACCTTCATCGACGCGCGCGGCCGCGAGACGCACGTGCCCGTCCACTTCGACGGCGGCGCGCTCGTGCTCGAGGTGGCTGCCGACGTCGTCGACGCCGCCGCGTACCCTGCGGTCCTCGATCCGATCATCGGGCCGGAGATCACCATCGACGCGCCGGTCACCGGGCCGCGCGGCGGCAACCAGGTGCAGCCGCGCCTCGCGAGCGACGGCTCGGGCTTCCTCCTCGTGTTCGTCGACGGGCTCTTCGGCGACGACGACCTGCGCGGCGCGCGCATCTCCGCGGCCGGCGCGCTGCTCGACGCGCTCTCGTTCCGCATCGCGGCGCCGCCGGGCAGCTCGAACCAGAACGCCCCGGCCGTGTCGCACGACGGCACGAGCTACGTCGTGGTCTGGCAGGACGGGCGCAACGAGGTCGACTGGGATCTCTACGGGGCGCGCGTCAGCTCCGCCGGCGTCGTCACGCCGCTCGACGGAACGCCGATCGCGGTGACGCCGGGCGTGAACGAGCTCGCGCCCGCCGTCGCGTCGGCGAGCGGGACCACGCTCGTCGCCTACCGGTCGGGCGACACCACGACCGACGACGTCGTCGGCCGCCGCCTCGACGGCACGCTCACTCCCACCGACGCGACGCCGTTCGTGATCGGCGGCGGCCCCGGCCTGCAGGCGCGCCCGACCGCGGTCGCCTCGACGAGCGGCTTCCTCGTCACCTACAGCGACACGCCGCCGTCGAGCAACACGGCGGTGCGCGGGCGCCGCGTGAACGCCGCGGGCGCCGCGCTCGCGGACGCCGCGCCGTTCCTGATCGACACCGTCGGCTTCTCCGGCGGCCTCGCGTGGGACGGCGGCGCGACCTACCTCGCGACGTGGACGGGCTTCGCGGGCGGGTTCCTCGACGTGCGCGTCGCGGCGGTGCCGGTGAGCGGCGCGGTCGGCGCCGTGACGGGCACCGTCGTCTCGCCTGGCGCCGCGGGCCGCGACTACCAGGACTCCTGGGTCGCCTACAACGGCGCCGAGTACCTCGTGACCTACCTCGACGCGCTCTACGACGCAGGGGGCACGATGATCCTGGCGGCGACGCTCGGCGCCGCGCGCGTCGCGCCGGCGCTCACGGTGAGCGGGCGGCCGGTGCTCACCTCGATCGTCGGGACCACGGCGCAGCCCACGGTGACCGCGCTCGGGAGCACGTTCCTCTGCGCGTACGTCGACTTCACCGGCGAGCACACCGAGGTGCGCGGCACGCGCGTGACGAGCGGCACCGTGCTCGCGCCCGCGGGGACGCTCTTCACCTCGGGCCCCAACGACCAGACCGCGCCGGTCGTCGCGTCGAGCGGGACGAGCATCCTCGTCGCGTGGCTCGACTTCCGCGGCGGGCAGGTCGACGTGTGGGGCGCGCTGCTCGGCGCGGACGGAACGGTCGGCGGCGCGGCGTTCCCGCTCACCTCGGGGCCCGGCGCCGAGGGCCCGGTCGACGCCGCGTGGTCGGGCTCGCGCTACGTCGTCGTGATCGAGGAGGACGACCACGTGCGCGGCGTCACCGTCACGCCCGCGGGCGTCGCGAGCACGCCGTTCGACATCGCGGCGAGCGCGCTGGGCGAGGTGCAGCCTTCGATCGCGTGCAGCGCGGGCGTGCAGTGCCTCGTCGCGTGGACGGAGGTCGATCGCGCGGCGGCGAGCCCACAGACCGAGGTGCGCGCGCGCCGCCTCGACGCGACCGGCGCCGTCCCGACGCTCGGCGCGACGGGCACGGTGGTCGCCGCGGCGGGCGATCAGTTCCAGCCCGCCGTCGGCGCGTCGAGCACCGGCTTCTACGTGGCGTGGACGGATGGGCGCGTGAGTACGAACCTCGACGTGCGCGGCACGCGCTACCTCAACGCGGCGCTCGACGCGGCGGGCGGCGTGGTGCTCGGCGGCGCGGCGGGCACGCAAGCGCAGCCGCGCGTCGCGAGCGACGGGACCGGGTTCCTCGTCGTCTTCGCGGACGAGCGCGCCGGCGGCGCGACGCCCGCGGACGTCTATGCGCAGCGCGTCGGCGCCGGCGGCGCGCTCGTCGGCGTCAACCAGCTCGTCGCGGGCGAGCCGGCGGCGAGCGAGCTCCAGCCGACGGTCGCCTTCAACGGCCGCTACCTCGTCGCGTGGACGCGCGTCGACGGCGCGAACGCGTTCCTGCAGGCCGCGCGCATCGACGCCGACGGGACGCGGCGCGACACGACGCCGCTGCTCGTCACGCCGACGACCGCGCTCGTCGACTCGCCGCGGCTCGCGGCGAGCGCGCCGGGCGAGTGGGCGATCGCGTACCGCCTGTTCGAGTCGGGCAACGCGCGCATCCGCGCGCGGGTGATCCGCGACGATCTGCCGAACGGGCGGATGTGCAGCGCGGCGAGCGAGTGCGCGAGCGGGTTCTGCGCCGACGGCGTGTGCTGCAACGCGGCTTGCACCGGTGCGTGCGACGCGTGCAGCGTCGCGGCGGGCGCGGCGACGGACGGGATGTGCGCGCCGATCCCCGGCTGCGGCGGCACCGACGCGGGTACGATGATGGGGACGGACGCGGGCGCGATGATGGGTACCGACGCGGGCACGATGATGGACCCGGACGCAGGGACGATGATGGACCCCGACGCGGGCGCGGGCGACGAGGACGCGGGCGTGGAGACGGACGCCGGCACCGGCGACGAGGACGCGGGCCCGATGGAGACGGACGCGGGCTCGATGGAGACGGACGCGGGCGTCACCCCGGGGACCGACGCCGGCGTCGTGCCGGGCGCCGACGCGGGCATGATCGGGACCGACGCGGGCGGCGGCGTGATGCCGCCGACGGACGGCGGCTGCGGGTGCAGCACGCCCGGTGAGCCGCGCGGTCGCGGGCTCGGCGCGCTGCTGGTGCTGGGCGTCGGCGCGCTCGTCGGCCGCCGCCGCGCGCGGCGCGCGCGTCAGTAGGTGACGATCAGCGTGCAGCCGGACGCCGAGCAGCGTCCGGCGCGCACGGGGACGTGCTTGGGCGCGAGCGCGAGCTCGCCCGCGACCTTCACACCATCCACGAGCACCGCGCCGGGCGCCGCGATCGGCACCTCGACGCGCGTCGCGCCGGGCCCCTCGGCCCGCGCCGCGGCCGGCGCGGCGAGGAGGAGCAGGCTCGTCAGGCGCAGCCACCGCATGGCGCGAGGATGACCGATCCGCGCGCGCCACGCGAGCCGCCTCGCGTCCGTCTCAGGGGTGGCGCGTGATCAGCGGCGTCACGTGCGCGAAGCCGGCGCCGACCGTGTACGTGTCGGTGTTCGAGTAGGACGGTGGCGTCGCGCCGAGCTGGAAGCGCCCCGCGACGTTCGAGCCCGCGCTGTCTTGGTAGAAGAGCGTGACCCCGTTCTCGAGCGTGACGATGTGCTGCCACGCGGCGAAGGACGCGGCGGGCCACGAGGTCCGCGTCGACACCGCGCCCGGCGTGAGGCGCTCGATCCGCGCCGAGCCGTTCGTGTCGTACGCGAGCACCTGATCCGACAGGCCGGCCGCGCCGAGGTGGCCGGCCTCGGCGAGCGGCGTCACGACGTCGATCCCGGACGCGCCGCTGCCGAGGCTCACGACGTCGATCGCCGCCCCGGCGCGCGCGAAGCGCCCGCGGTCCGCGCCGCTCCGGGCGATCGCGACCCGCGCGAAGGCGCCGTCGCTCGCGCGGTAGAGCCCCAGCGCGGAGGCGCCGGTCACGTCCCAGGCCATGCGCCACGCGTGGTCGTAGGGCGCCCCCGGGAAGGTCGCGGTGTCCGTCTGCGCCGTGGACCAGACGCCGCCCGTCTCGCGCAGCTCGAGCACCGCGGCGAGGTTCGTGTCCGCGTCGAAGAAGACGTAGCGATCGCAGGACCCGTCGCAGCCGACCGGCACGATCGCGTCCCAGCCGCCCGAGAGCGAGATGGCGTTCATGAGCACGGTGACCGCGCGCGTCTCGAGGTCGATCGCGACGTAGCGGCCGCCGCCGGCCAGGTCGTAGAAGAGGACGTGCGCCGTGTCGGTGCTCGGATCGACCATGCCGGTCGCGTAGGTCCAGCGTCCGATCTCCGCGCCCGTGGTCGCCGCGCTCGAGCGCACGCGGCCGTCGGCGGTGGCGTAGAGCAGGGTGGCGCGCGTCGAGCTCGGATCGACGAGCAGCGCCACCGCGCCCGGATCGGGCGGCCCCCCGTCGAGCGGGCCGCCGTCGAAGTCGGGCCCGGCGTCGAGCGGCGTCCCCGCGTCGAGGCCCTCGCGCGAGCACGTCTCGCCGTCCCCGACGAAGCCGGGGCTGCAGTTGCAGATCACGCCGTCCATGCCGTCGTCGCAGGTCGCGTTCGCGCTGCACGCGTCGCCCGAGGCGTCGCAGTCGCAGCCGTCCGGCACGCCGTCGCGGTCCGCGTCGTCCGCGTCGGGGTACCCCCAGCACTCGTCGTCGCGATCGCAGACGCCGTCGCCGTCGTCGTCGGGGCAGCCGCCGTCGAAGACGGCGACGCGCGCGTCGCGACGCACGCCCGCGTCCGCGCCCCCGCCGCCGTCGCACGCGCCGAGCGCGAGCGTGGTCGCGAGCGCGACGAGCCCGGCGCGGCGATGGCGCCGGCGCGCGAGGGCCCCGAGCCCGAAGAGGGCGAGCCCGAGCGCCCAGAGGCCCGCGCCCGTCACGCGCTCGCGGCCGCCGACCGCGCAGCCACCGCTCGAGCCGCCGGCCGCGCCGCCGAGCGTCACCGTCAAGAGCTCGATCGCGTCGTTGCCGCGCAGGTCGATCGCGCGGATGCCGAGCTCGTACACGCCGTCCTCGACGCAGAAGGGCGCCGGCGTGAGCCCGGCCGCGCGCACCGGGTAGCCATCGACGAAGTCGAACGAGCCGTCGTCGCCGACCACCGCGATGAGCGGGATGAGCACCGCGTCGGGGCCGAGCTCGACCTCGTAGATCCCGTCGCTGTCGGTCGCCGAGTCGTCGAGCGCGAGCACCGCGGCGAGTCGCCCCGTCAGCGTCGCGGGATCGACGTCGAACACGAGCAGGCCGTCCTCGAAGTCGTCGACGTCCCCGTAGCCGTCGTCGAACGCGGCGGGCACGACGTAGATCGCCCGCGTCTGGCCGGACTCGGTGGTGTAGCGGTCGAGGAAGAAGAACGCGGCGGGGTCGACGTACTCGCTGCCGCGCTCCTGGACGCCGATCCACGTTCCGTCCCACGTGAAGTCGATGGGGCCGCCGTCGAAGGAGCCCTCGGCGCCGCCGCCTTGATCGAGCGGCAGCTCGCCCAGGAACGCGACGCCGCCCTCGAAGGGGACGCCGAGCGCGATCGTCACCTGATCGATGTCGCCGCCGACGGTGTTGGCGCGCACGCGCACGCGCCGCATCAGGCCGCCGCCGCCGCTGCCTTCCGGGAGCTCCTCGGCCTCCTCCTCTTCGGCCGCGACCATCGCCACCATCGGCGGGGTCCGGTCCGCTTGCGCCGCGCTCGCGTAGCTCGCGACGAAGCGCGCCCACTGTTCACCGACCTGCGCGGCGGGGTTGCCGGGCAGCGCGTCGCGCTCCGGCAGGTACACCGAGAGGCCCCCCGTCTCGTGGCGCGCCTCGCCGCGCTGGAGGTACTCGACCGCGTCTCGTGCGTCGTCGGGGAGCCGGTCGTCCCAGCTCGTTCCGTCCTCGCGCAGTCGCTCGTCGAGGTGCCGCAAGAAGCGCCGCAGATCGATCAGGCCGTACGGATCGCTGACCGCCCCGACTCCGAAGCGCTGCGTCATCGCCCGCGCCTGCGCGACCGCCTCGCCGTGGCGCGAGGCGTCGAAGGCGATGGCCATCAGCTCGAGCTGCTCCATCGCGCTGCGCACGAGCGCGGGGACGACCACCGCGATCACGCGCTCCTCCTCATCCATCGAGACGCTGGCCGCGAGCTGCTGGGCGACGACGCGCGGGGACAGGTCCGCGCCCGACGCGCCGAACGTGCCCATCCACCGCGTGAAGTCGAAGCCGCTCGACGGGAACACGTCCTCGCTCAGCACGAGCCGCAGGTTCGCCGACGGGCTGCCCCCGGAGAGCGCCGCCGCGTTCTCGATGGTGCCGAAGAGCGACGCGCCGACCGCCAAGAGCTGCAGGTTGCGCTCGTCCCACGTCTCGTTCGCGTCGTAGGCGGCCGAGATCGCCGTCTGGATCTGCCGCGCGGTCATCGAGCTCGCGGTGCGCAGGCTCGTGTCCTGGAGCGCGCCGCGGTAGCCCGACCCGGGCCCCAAGAGAATCAGCCCGTGCGCCGTGCCGGCGGGCGTGCTGCGGGCCGACTCGAGCGCCCAGCCCAGGAAGGACTGCAGCTGGTTGGCGCTCCCCGAGTCGACCCGGCCGACGTTCACGACGTCTTCGGCGCTGCCCGCGCGCACCCGGAACCGCCGCGTGCCGGCGGTGTAGCCGGCGAGGCCGGGCAGACCGAGCTCCTCGCCGTCGCCCTTCCAGCCGTTCTGCCGGTCCATCTGGATCAGCAGCTCCACGTTCGGATCGGTCCCCGCGCGCACGAGGGCGCGCACCTGATCGACGAGCTCGGGCTCGAGGTCGTTGTCCGCGGCGACGTAGACCATGACGACCCAGCGATCCTGCGCGCCCGCCGGGCTCGCGAGCAGCGCGGCGAGCCCCCCCAACGCCCCGAGCCCCATCACCCACGGTCGAGACTGCATCGCGAGAACCTCCCTCGCCGGCCAACCTCGCTCACCCGCCGCGAGGCGCACCATGGGGAACGCGGCGACCGGAGCCCACCGCGTGTCGTCCGTCGCCCCATGGACGCGTCCCTCCCGGGCGCGGATCCATCCGAGCGTGGGTGCGCCACCGAAGACCGTGGTCCCGGTGCTCGAGGCCGCGTACCGGACCGAGCTCGACTCGGACGCGTGGATCCGCGCCATCGTCGTCGCCCTCGCGCCGCTGATCGACGCCGGGGTCGGGGTCCAAGGCTTCGAGGTGCGCTTCGAGCCCGGGCGGAGCGCGCTCGGCGCGCCGGCGCTCGCCGGAGGGACCGACGCCTGGCAGCGCCAGTGGATCGAGAACTGGTGGGAGCCGCTGATCGCGGCGGTCGATCCCGAGACGCTGCGCTCGATGCTGGCCTTCGGCGCGGTGTCCTCGGCCCAGCAGCTCTGGGACGCGTCCGCGCGCGGGCTGCCGACCCTCGACGCGCACCTCGACGCGCTCGCCGGGGCCGGCTGGGCCGCGGGGCTCGGGCGGCCGGGGCAAACCGGGCGCCTGTTCTACGTCGACTCGCTCAACCTTTGCGCGCTCGACCACGACGACGCGGGCGTCGCGATCGTGGCCAACCGCGAGGAGGTGCTCGCCCCGACCGCGGTCCGTGCGGCGCGGCGTCGCTTCGCGCCGGTGGCGGCGCACCTCGCGGCCGCGCTGCGCGCGCGCGGCAAGCTCGGCCTGCGCGCGCCGCGCCCCGACGACGGTGAAGCGATCTTCGCGCCCGACGGGAAGCTCCTCCACGCCGAGCCCGCCGCGCAGGCTGCCGAGGATCGCGCCTCGCTCGCGGTGGCCGTGCGCGACCTCGACCGCGCGCGCTCCTCGTCGCGCCTCGACGACGCGGAGGCGCTCGCCCTCTGGCGCTGCCTCGTCGACGGGCGCTGGACCCTGCTCGACCAGTTCGACAGCGACGGTCGGCGCTTCGTGGTCGCGCTCCCCAACGCTCCGGGGTCGACCGCGCCCGCGTTCTCGCGGCGCGAGGCGCAGATCCTCGCCGAGCTCGCGCGCGGCCGGTCCAACAAGGAGATCGCGTACGCCCTCGGGCTCTCCGCCTCGACGGTGGCCACGGTCGTCGCGCGCGCCGCGCGCAAGCTCGGGGTGGAGAGCCGCGTCGAGCTCGTCCGCTGCGCCCGCGCCCTGGAGCGCCGGGCGAAGAACCCCGCCGACTCGGCGCCCCCCGACGCGACCTGACGCCGCCGCGAGGCCCGCCCGTCCCGCGATCCGTCGGGTGGCGTGCGCAGCACCCCTCGACAGACCTTCAGAAGAGGAGCGCGGCGAGCTCGCGCCGCGAGTGCACGCCGAGCCGGCGGTACGCGGCGTCGAGCTGCTTGCTCACCGTGCGCTGCGACGTCTGGCGCGCCGCCGCGATGTCGGCGTTCGAGAGGCCCCGCAGCGCGAGCAACACGACCTCGCGCTCCGCGTCCGTGAGCTCCGCGAGGCGGTCCTCCGAAGGCGTCAGCGGGTAGCTGAACACCACGACCTCGCGGCCATCGACCACGCAGCGCGTCGCCGACAGGCCCGTGGGCACCCCTCGCGTCGCCGAGACCGCACTCAACACCCCACCCATGACGCCGAAGATCTCACTCTCGGGACCCACGGGTCAAGGCGGCCCCTCGTGACATCCGTGTGCCGTCGATCCGGGTCGGTCGGGGGCCCCCCCTCGCAGCGGCGCGCTCGAGGGCTTACGATCCGGGCGTGGGATCGATCCGCGCGCGCGTATGGCCGCTCGTGGCGGGCGCCGCGCTCGCGGCGCTCGCGGGCGTCGCGCGCGCCGACGTCCGCTTCGGCGCGCACGACGTGCGGACGATCTTCTTCATCTCGAAGAGCGACGATCAGAACCGCGTCGACTACGGTGTGCGCCTCGACGCGGCGTGCCAGCCCGTCGGCGCGAGGCCGCTCTACGCGTACTGGCACCGGTTCGAGCCGGGGCAGCCGCCCGTCGGCCCGCTGAACGGCCTCGACCGCCGCGCCTATGGCATCGCGCGCCAGGAGGTGCGCACGGTCGAGCCCGGCGGCGCGTGGATCGAGATGCGGCTCGCCGGCTTCCCCGAGGAGCGCATCCTCGTGCTCGTCCGGCGCGAGGGCGAGCGCTGCGTCGCGCGCGCCCAGCTGCCGATCGACACGCGCGACGCGTACCTCGACCACATCCACGTGTACCTCGGCGCGGCCGGCGTCGATCGGGTGACGCTCCGAGGGCGGGACGTGCGCGACGGGCGCCGGCTCGTCGAGACGCGGCGGCCGCCGCGCCCCGCGACCCTCTTCGGCAACTGAACTCGGCGGCGCGTCCCGCGCCGGACCTGGCATCATGCGCGCGATGAGCGAGGCCCCTCGGCTCGAGATGCGCGGCGTCGAGAAGCGCTTCGGTGCGCTGGTCGCGCTGTCGGGCGTCGACCTCGTCGTCGAGGCGGGCGAGGTCCACGCGCTCATCGGGCAGAACGGCGCGGGCAAGAGCACGCTGATGAAGGTGCTCGCGGGGGCCGTCGCCGCGGACGCCGGCGCGCTGCGCATCGACGGAGCGCCCTACGCGCCGCGCGGGCCGGCCGACGCGATCGCCGCGGGCGTCGCAATGGTCTACCAGGAGCTCAACCTCGCGCCGGACCTCACGGTGGCGCAGAACCTCGTGCTCGGTCGCGAGTCGTCGCGCCTCGGCTGGCTCCGCGCCGCGCCCGATCGCGCGCGCGTCGAGCGCGTGCTCGCGGTGTTGGCGCGCCCGGAGCTCGCGCCGGATCGGCGCGTCGCGGAGCTCGACCCGGGCGCGCGCCAGCTCGTCGAGATCGGCCGCGCGCTCGCGTTCGACGCGCGCCTGGTCGTGCTCGACGAGCCGACGAGCTCGCTCTCGGCCGCGGAGACCTCGACGCTCTACGGGGTCATCGAGCGGCTGCGCGCCGACGGCGTCTCGATCGTCTACATCAGCCACTTCCTCGAGGAGGTGAAGCGCGTCGCCGACCGCTACACGGTGCTGCGCGATGGAGCCACGGTGGCCGTGGGCGCCGTGCGTGACGCGAGCGTTGGCTCGCTCGTCGAGGCGATGGTCGGCCGCCGCCTCGACGAGGCCTACCCGCCGCGCCCTCCGTCCGCGCGCGGGGCGCCGCTGCTCGCGCTCGACGGGCTCGCCGGCGAGCCTCTCCCATCGCAAGTGTCGTTGACGCTCCACCGCGGCGAGGTGCTCGGGCTCGCCGGCCTCGTCGGCGCGGGGCGCACGGAGCTGTTGCGCGCGGTCTTCGGGCTCGCCCCGGTGCGCGCGGGGACGGTGCGCGTCGCCGGCGTCGAGGACCGCGGCCGGCCCACGCCGGCGCGCGTGCGCCAGGGGCTCGGGATGGTCTCCGAGGATCGCAAGGAGGAGGGCCTCGCGCTCGCGCGCTCGGTCGCCGAGAACCTCACGCTCTCGAGCGCGCGCCCGTTCTCGCGCGGTGGCTGGGTCCGGCCCGCGGCGCGCGACGCGTGCGCGCAGCGTTACATCGACGCGCTCTCGATCAAGACGCGCGGACCGGCGCAGCCCGCGGGCGAGCTGAGCGGCGGCAACCAGCAGAAGATCGCGATCGCGCGGCTGCTCCACCAGGACGCCGACGTGCTCTTGCTCGACGAGCCGACCCGCGGCGTCGACGTCGGCAGCAAGGTCGAGATCTACCGCCTGATCGGCGAGCTCGCCGCGAAGGGCAAGGCGGTGCTCGTCGTCTCGAGCTACCTGCCGGAGCTGCTCGGCGTGTGCGATCGGATCGCCGTGATGCATCGCGGGCGCCTCGGGCCGGCGCGGCCTGCCGCGGAGTGGACCGAGGGCGCGCTCCTCGACGAGGCGACGCGAGGTGCGGCGTGAAGGAGCGCCTGCGCGCCTCGCTCGACGTCGCGGGCCCGCTCCTCGGGCTGCTCGTCGTGATCGTGCTCTTCGGCGTGCTCGCACCGGATCGGTTCCTCAGCGCCTACAACCTCAAGACCGTCCTGACCCAGACGGTGATCGTCGGGCTCGGCGCGGTCGGCATGACCTACGTGATGATCGCGGGCGGGATCGACCTCTCGATCGGCTCGGTGATCGCGCTCGCCTCGGTGGTGACCGCGGTGCTGCTCCGCGACGGGCACGGGCCGCTCGTCGCGCTCGCGGGCGGCGTCGCGACCGGCGCCGCGGCGGGGGCGCTCAACGGGCTGCTCGTCACGCGGCTCGGGATCGTCCCCTTCATCGTCACGCTCGGCACGATGGGGGTCGCGCGCGGCGTCGCGAAGTGGCTCGCCGACGAGCAGACGGTGCGCGCCGACGCGGGCTGGCTCGGCGGTCTGATGACCAAGACGCCGGACCCCGCGTGGCTGCTCCTCGCCAAGGGCGTCTGGATCGCGCTGGGCCTCGCCGCGCTGATGACGCTCGTGCTGCGCCGGACGGTGCTCGGCGTGCACGTCTTCGCGGTCGGCAGCAACGAGGCGACCGCGCGCCTGTGTGGCGTGCCGGTCGAGCGCGTGAAGCTCGCCGTCTACACGATCGCGGGCGTCTTCGCGGGGCTCGCGGGCGTGCTGCAGTTCGGGCGCCTGACGGTGGGCGACCCGACCACCGCGATCGGGCTCGAGCTCGACGTGATCGCGGCGGTCGTGATCGGGGGCGCGAGCCTGAGCGGCGGCCGCGGCTCCATCACCGGCGCGCTGCTCGGCGCCTTCTTCATGAGCGTGCTCGCGAACGGCTGCACGCTCACCGGCGTACCGACCTACGTGCAGCAGATCCTCGTCGGTGTGATCATCGTGACCGCGGTGGCGCTCGATCGCCTGCGGCGCCGCTGACCCGCGCCCTGCGTGCAGGGTGTGCCCCGAGCAGCCGTGCTCGGCTCGTTCGATGTCTCGAGATGCCGGCCGTGGGGTCGTGTGCGAAGCTGGGAGCCATGAGTAGCGGCCCCAACCATCGACGCGGACACGCGCGGTTGCAGGATCGCGGACCGACCTACGAGAGCAGGACACCGGCGAAGGGGTGCAACTCCACCCACGTCGCGCGCTCCCGAGCCAGGTGGAAGGCCCGTGCGTCTCGCGCGGAGCGTAGGACGGGCGCGCTCTGGCCGAAGTTCCGCGGGCTCCGCTACCGGATGCCCGCGCTCGCGGACGAGCTCGGGGCTGCGCCGTTCCCCCGCGTCGGCGAGTCGGGGCCCGCGCACAGCCCTCCGTCCTCGAGCTTCGAGCCGAAGCGATGCCCGACTACTGCGACGTGTTCCGGTGTGCCCGCGTCGTTGGCGGGGGCGAGCTCGCGGCTCACCCGCTCGATGGAGTCGAGTACCTCATCTACGATGACGTCTTGCTCGACGAGCCCGGGCCCCGCCTCGTGCTCGACCCGTCGGAGCCGGCGGTCGCCGTGATGGCGATCTATGGCAGCTTCTGCGTGCGGCTCTTCCACGGCGATCGGACGCCGCTCACTTACCTCACCCCGCGCGACGGTCCGCCTGTCATCGATCACCTCGCCGACTTCCAGCTGTGGGTCGACGCGGACGAGGACGCCGCGCTCCTCGCGGATCCGGACTGGGCGGCCGCGTTCGGCGAGGAGGTCGCGCGCGAGCTGCGCGACGATGGCGGCTCGTTGTTCGGACGTCCGGTCGCTGACGAGGCCGCCTGGCGCCGGCTCCATGCGCGAGTGCGCGATCGCATCCCCGACGGTGCGGTCGCGACCCTGCTCACTGCCGCACAGGATGCCTTCATCGTCGGTGATCGGCGATTCGAGCCCGTGCCCGAAGACCCGCGCGCGTGGGCCGAGATCGCGGCCACCACGGGGTTCGAGAGTCCCGGGCGCCTGATGGCGGCGGTGCTCGGACGCCCGCTGCCACGATCTCCGTGACGCCCCCGAGCGCGTGCGCGGCGGGTGGCCTTCGCGCGCGCCGCGGCGAGGAGCAGGTCGCGCGTTCCGTCTTCACGGAACCGTGGGATGCCGCGAGAGACCTCCTTCTAGGCGTGATCATCGTGACCGCGGTGGCGCTCGATCGCCTGCGGCGCCGCTGACGTCGCTCGCGCGCCGGTGTAGGCTCGCGACGATGGCGCCGTGTCGCTTCGTCGGGGCAGGCGGCCTCGTCCTCGCGGCGCTCGCGTGCGGCTGCGCTGCGCGGGAGGCGTTCGACGTCGACGTCTGCAACCGCGCGGGCGTGTGCTTCCCGGCGCGGGCGGTCCCGGGGCCCGACGCGGCGCGGGCCGACGCGGCCGCGGGCGACGCGCCGTCCGGCGACGACGCGGCGCGGCTCCCGGTGCGCGCGGCGCGCGACGGCGTCGCGTTCGAGGACGTGACCTACGACGCCGGCGACCTCGAGCTCGTGTACTCGACGCGCAACAACCGCTGGGACTCGACGGACATCTTCTCGGGCGCCGTCGTGATGCGCGACCTCGACGGCGACGACTACCCGGACATCGTGGTCGGTCGCACCGCGGAGACGGACCCCACACACCAAGGGATCCGCTTCCTCGTGAACCAGGGCGACGGCACGTTCCGCGATCGCACGCGCGAGGCGGGGCTCGAGTACGGCGGCCCGGTCACCGGGCTCGCGGCGGCGGATCTCGACGGCGACGGACGCGTCGATCTCTACGTGGGCACCGATCGCGCGGGCGACCGCCTCTTCCGGCAGGTCGCGCCCGGCCGCTTCGAGGACGTCTCCGAGCGCGCGGGGGTGCGCGTCGAGGGGCGCCGGACGCGCTCGGTGGGGCTCCTGGACTACGACCTCGACGGCTGGCTCGACGTCTACGTGACGGCGTGGGACGGCGCCGGCCCGCGCGGCCACTACGGCGGGCAGGACTCGTGGATCGCGCCGAACACGCTCTACCGCAACCGCGGCGACGGCACCTTCGAGGACGTCACGGCGCGCGCCGGCGTCGACTGCTTCGGGCGCTCGACGCTCGGCGTCGCCACCGAGGACCTCGACGGCGACGCCGACCCGGACCTCTACGTCGTCAACGACCTGTTCGACGACTGCCTCTACGAGAACCTCGGCGACGGCACGTTCCGCGAGATCAGCCGCGCCGCCAGCGTGGGCCGCCACGCGATCAACGGGATGGGCATCGCGACCGGCGACGTCGACGGCGACGGCGATCTCGACGTGCTGGTGACCGACGACGAGCGGGCCGACGCGTCGACGGGCAACGCGTTCTACTTCAACCTCGGCGCGCTGCGCTTCGAGAGCGCGGCGCACGAGGTCGGCGTCGAGGGCCTGTGGAGCGTCGGGCTCTCGTCCGCGATCTACTGGGGCGCGGGCTTCCGCGACTTCGACGGCGACGGAGTGCTCGACCTCCACATCGCGCAGCACGAGACCGGCCCCGATCTGCTGTTCGTCTGGCGCGGCGATCGGTTCGAGCGCGTCGCGGCGGATCGCTTCGAGGTGCTGAGCGACGCGCGCGGGAGCGCCTACGCGGACTTCGATCGCGACGGCTTCGTCGACATCCTCGTCGCGACGCGCGGCGACGCGCCGCGGCTCTTGCGCAACGTCGGCGGCGGAGGCGCGCGCTGGGTGCGCGTGCGCCTCGCGGGTCCGCGCGGCAACCGCGACGGGGTCGGCGCGCACCTCACGGTCCGCGCGTGCGGCGCGACGATGCTGCGCGCGGTCGAGGGCACGACGGGGTACCTCTCGACGAGCGAGCCCCTCGTGACCGTGGGGCTCGGGGCCTGCGATGGCCCGGTCACCGTCGAGGTCCTCTTCCCGGGCGGCGCGGTGGCCTCGGGCAGCGGGCGGCCAGGCGACGACATCGTCGTCGCGCACCCATCGCGGTGAGGGGCGGCGCGGGGCCCGCGGGCGCTCTATGCTCTCTGCCCGTGCGAGACACATTCGTGCTGTGCGTCGCGCTCGCGCTCGTCGCGTGCGACGGATCCACCCCCGCCTCTACCGACGCCGGCGCCGACGCGGGCGAGCCGCCCGCCGACGCGGGCCCGCCGCGCGACTGGCCGTTCGCCGAGGTCCCCGCGCGCACCGAGCCCGAGCCGGGGATCGAGCGCGAGGTGCTCCTCGTCGACGGCGTCGCCGCGCCCGCGAGCCCGACGACGGGGGCCGCGACGCCGGCGGGCTACGACCGCTTCCCCATCGTGCGCTTCCGCGCGGTCGGCGCGCCCGACGTGCGCGCGATCGTGATCGCGATGCCCGGCCTCTTCGGCGGCGCGGGCAGCTACGAGCCGCTCGCGCGCCACCTCGTGCGGCGCTCGATCGCCGCGGGCGAGCCGATCGAGGTGTGGGTGATCGATCGGCGCAGCAACCTGCTCGAGGACCTGCGCGGGCTCGACGCGGCGGAGGCGATGCGCGACGCCGACGTCGCCCGCGGCTACTACTTCCGCGGCGAGACGGTCGGCGGCGTCGCGTTCGACGGCTTCGTCGAGCAAGAGGACGTGCCGTACATGAGCGAGTGGGGCCTCGCCGTGCACCTCGGCGACCTGCGCGCGCTGATCGATCGCGTGCCGCGCGTCGCGCAACAGGCGCGCGTGTTCCTGATGGGCCACTCGCTCGGCGCGTCGATGACCGAGGCGTTCGCGGCGTGGCGCTTCGCGGACGGTGCGCGCGGCGCGGAGCTGCTCGCGGGCATGATCCTCGTCGACGGCGCGATGCGCGCCGAGGCGGTCACCGAGGAGGAGTACCGCGACGGCACGATGGGCCCCTTCGGTCCCGCCGCCGGGCTGACCACGATCCGCGCGGCGAGCCGCTACCTCGCGCTCCCCCTCCTGGGCATCGAGGTCTACCCGCGCGCGGAGATCGCCGCGATGGACGCGATCTACGATCCCGCCGCCGTGAACGTGGACCGCGGGCGCGCGGAGGTGCTCGGCGCGCTGATGTCGCTCCCCGCGCGGCGCATCCCGCCGATGACCAACGCCGCCGCGTTCGGCTGGGCGTTCGACGACGGCTCGAACGGGCTCTCGTTCGCCGCGGTGAGCATGGGGCAGCCCGTCGGTGGCCCGGTCGAGGAGTACGCGAGCCTGTTCGGCGCGACGCTCGTGAGGCCGAGCGACTCGTCGGCGACCTACGCGTGGATCGACGCGCCCGACACCGATCCGCCCGAGCGCACCCCGATCGCCAACCTCGCGGCCTCGTGGATCGACGGCCGCACGAACTTCGCGGAGTGGTACTTCCCGCAGCGCCTCACGCTCGATCTGAGCGCGGTCGGCGGCCTCGACGTGCCCGAGGACGGCTGGGCCGCGGCCGAGGGGCTGCGCGCGTTCGACGGCGCGCTCGTCGACGCGCCGGTCCTCGCCGTCGCCGCGGCGCTCGTGCCGCCCGAGGCCTACGACCCGTCGCGCGCGCGGATGGCGCCGGTGGGCGAGGGCCGCCCGCGCGCGGGCGCGTCGCGCGCGAGCCCCGAGGGCTTCGCCGTCCTGGACGTCACCGATCAGACGCACATCGATCCGCTGACCGCGACCGACGACGCCGCGAACCCGGTCCCCGCCGCGGTGCTCGAGTTCGTCTACGCGAACGCGGCGAGCGGCGCGATCACCGCCCCGTAGCGATGGACCACGGCGGCGGCTCCGAGCGCGGGCGGCGGATCTGAGCGGGCGAGGCGACTCGCTCCTCGCGCTGTCGCCCGCGCGCGCGGTGTGGGCGGTCGCGTGGCCGATGGCCGCGCTCGGGGTCTTGCGCGCGCTCTACCTCTTGACCGACTCGTTCTGGGTCGGGCGCCTCGGCCCCGCGCCGCTCGCCGCGATCGGCGGCGCGTCGTTCGGGTGGTGGATCATCGTGCTCACGTGCGAGCTGCCGGCGATCGGCGCGCACTCGCGCGTCGCGCGGCAGGTCGGCGCCCGTCGCCTCGACGCGGTCCCGCACACGCTCGCGTCGGCGGCGGTGGTCGGGGTCGCGCTCGCCGCGCTGCTCGCCGCGCTCTCGCCGGCGGCTGGCCTCTACTTCGACCTGCTCGGCTTCGCGCGCGGCTCGGCGGAGCTCGCGCACGGCCGCGACTACCTCGCCGCGTGCATGCTCGGCGCCGCGAGCCTCGCGCTGAGCGCGGTGGTCGGCGCCGCGTTCCGCGGCCTGGGCGACACGCGCACCGCGCTCGCGCTCACCGCGGCGTCGCTCGTGCTCAACGCGGCGCTCGACCCCGCGCTGATCTGGGGGGTGGGCGTGGTGCCGGCGCTCGGCGTCGCGGGCGCGGCGTGGGCGACGGCGATCTCGAACCTCGTGGGCGCGATCGCGGGGGCGGCGCTGCTCGCGCGCCGCGGCGTCGCGGTCACGCGCGGCCGGCCGACCGCGGCGCTCGCGCTCGAGCTCTCGCGCATCGGCGCGCCGATCTCCGGCTCGGGCGCCGGCTTCGCGCTCGTCTACGTGCTGCTCGCGAGCCTCATCTCGCGCTTCGGGCCCGAGCACATCGCGGGGCTCGGCGTCGGGCATCGGCTCGAGGGGCTCGCCTACCTCGTGTGCGTGGCGTTCGGCGTCGCGGCGGCGACGATGGTGGGCCAGCACCTCGGGGCCGGGGACGCGGCGCGCGCCCGCGCCTCGGCGCGCGCCGCCGCGCGCCTCGCGCTCGCCGCGATGATCCCGTGCACGCTCGTGCTCTTCGCCGGCGCGGCGCCGCTGTTCTCGCTCTTCACCGACGACGCCGCGACGGTCGACGCGGGCGCGCGCTACCTGCGCATCCAGACCGCGGTGCTCGTCCTCATGGCGCTCGAGGAGGTCTACAAGGGCGCCTTCACCGGCGCGGCGCGCACGCTCGGCGTCTCGATCGTCAGCTTCGGGCTCACCGCGGTGCGCTGGCCCGCCGCGTGGCTGCTCGCGGTCGGCCTCGGCATGGGCATCGACGGCGTGTGGATCGCGATCGCGGCGTCGACCGCGGTGAAGGGCGCGCTCCTCGCGCTGCTGTGGCGCCGCGCGCCGCTCTGAGCCTCGTGGAGCGGCTCCGCGTGCCCCTTGCCACGCGAGCGGGTGGGAGGCGAGAGTGCGCTCGATGCTGCAGTACGTCGTCTCGCTCTCGGTCGCGCTCGTGTTGCTCGGGGCCTGCGATGGGGGCGCGGAGCGCTGCGTCGCGGGCATGACCGTGGAGTGCGCGTGTCCGGGCGGCGGGCGCGGCGTGCAGACGTGCGCCGGCGACGGTTCGTTCGGCGCGTGCGAGTGCCCGACCGACGCGGGCGCGCCAGCGCCGGACGGGGGCGCGAGCGACGCGGGCGCCCTCGACGGCGGGGCGGGCGACGGCGGCGCGAGCGATGCCGGAGAGGACGCGGGCTCGTGCCCCACGTACGTCGGCGCGGTCTCGGGACAGCCGTCGGGTTGGAGCTACTCGGGCGCCTTCGGCTTCGCGGCGGGCGCCGCGCAGTGCGTCGCGCTCGGGGCCGACCACGTCTGCGACTACGAGGAGCTGCGGCGGGCCGAGCTCGCGGGAGAGCTCGGCGCGATCGCGGCGGGCCAGACGTTCTGGCTCCACCGGCTCACGACCGTCGACGTCGGCGGCGTCCCCTCGGCGCCCGGCCCCGGCGGGCGCTGCAACGAGTGGACGTACATCGGCAACGCGCTCGCTGACGGCGAGTACGTGGAGTTCGCGGTCGCAGGGACGCCCACCTATCACTTCGACGACGACACGGCGTACAGCGGCATCCCCGGCGACGGGCACGCGCGGCCCGGCCTCGACTGCGGCGGCGTGAGCCGGGCGATCCCGTGCTGCGCGGCGGCTTGTCCCTGAGCGTACCGCGCTCCGGCTACTCGCCGGGGCCGAGCAGGCGGCCGCCGCCTTTGCCCTGACGGCCGAGGGGCCGGTGGAGCACGATCTCGCGGCCCGCGGCGTGGCCGTGCAGCAGGGCGCCGACCTGCGTCGTGCGATTCCCGCCCACGCTCACGACGCGAGGGTTGCGGCGCTCGTAGAAGTCGCGGAGCCCCGCGTCGGGCACCCAGACGAGGCCCGTGCCCGAGAGCGTCGTGCGCTGCTCGCGCAGCTTCTCGGCGAAGCCGCTCACCACACCACGCAAGAACGCTTGTCGGGCGCGGCCGCCGAGCCGAGGCTTCGCTTCCTTCCAGAGACGGTCGGCGGTGCCTGACAAGAAGTCGTGCACGTACTCCGCCATCTCCACGCTGGCCGGCGTGCCGGTGATCTCGAGCACCGTCGCGTCCTCGGCGCTCGCCACGTCGTAGGTGTCGACCCACAGCGTCTCGACGTGGAAGTGCGCGCGCAGCAAGGCCGCGAGCGCGTAGCGCGCCGCGCTGATGCGCTTCTGGGCGGGACCGATCCAGCGCACCGTGTATTGCGGCGAATGCAGCCGCTCCTCCAGGTTGTGGCGCAAGAGGATCTCGCGCGCGCGCAGCATCGCGAGCTCGGCCTCGTGTTGGTTGGAGCTGCCCGCGAGCGCGAGCAGGCGCCGCACCTTCTCGCGCAGCCGCTCGATGCGCGCGTCCTCTTCCGTCGGCGCGCCGTTCGTCGTGGGCGTGCCGGTGGCGGAGGCGTCGATCCCGCGCTGCTCGCAGACGCGCTGGAACGCCGGCCCGTGGGCCGACTCGTCTCGCACGCCGAGCACCTCGTGCACGTACTGGTGCGCCATCTCGTGGACGAGCACCTCGCGCACGTGCAGCCAGGAGACCTCGAGCACCAGCGGGCGGGAGATCTCGATCCGCCGCTCCGACGGGTGCCAGCGACCGAGCGTCGCGCGACCGTCCCCGAGCGCGAGCCCTGGTGCGGTGAGCTGGTTGCCGAAGCGCGCCCAGTTCTCCCGGTCGTAGTCGCGCCGCAGCCGGCGCAGCAGCGCCGCGCACAGCTCCGCGCTCAGCGAGGGCGAGTCCATCGCTCGCCCTCTTAGCACGCCGAGACCAGGGGGGACGATCCTCGTCATCTCGTCGTTCTAGGGGACGATCCTCGTCATCTCGTCATTCCGCTCTGGCCGAATCGAAGCGGCCTGGCGAGAAAGACGAAATGACAGGATCGTCCCCTCAGCGATCAGGGGACGATCCTCGTCATCTCGTCATTCCCACGAGAGCGGCCGCGAACGACGACGCGAGGCAGAGCGCCCTCACGGCGACACGATGCGCAGCAGCTGCACGTCGAACACGAGCATCCCCGCGGGGCGTCCCGGCTGACCGCGGTAGGCGAGCGCCTCGGGGATCCAGAGCCGCCGGCTCTCACCCTCGACCATGAGCTGCACACCCTCCGTCCACCCCGCGATCACGCCGTTCAGCGGGAACTGGATCGGCTCACCGCGCGCGACGGAGGAGTCGAACATCGCGCCGTCGGTCGTCCAGCCCGTGTAGTGGACCTCGACCGTGCTCGTCGGGCCCGGGTGCCGGGTGCCCTCGCCGCGCAACAGGACGCGGCTCGCGAGCCCGGACGCGGTGCGCTCGGCGTCGTCGGGCGGCGCCGCCACGTCGCTCGGCGCGGGCACCTCCGCGCCCACCGAGGTCCGCGCGTCCGCGCAGCCGACCGCACACAGCATCACGAGCCCGAAGAGTGAGCGAGTCATCGCGCGCGCAGTGTACCCAGCGCGCGCGCGACGGCGACGCTCTTCTCCGCTTGGCTCGCCGCGGTCCGGGGCCAGGGCGGAGAGGAACGTCGCCGGCGACGGCGGACGGCGCGGACACGCCGTCCGATCCCTTCATGCGCGGGGGGTGACCCGGAAGAGCTGGTGCGGATCGGAGTTGCTCGCGCCTCGCGCGCGGACGATGACCGCGTCCGCATCGATGTGCAGTTGGAACGGGCGCCCGGGGATCGGGATCGACGCGGTGGATCCGTCGGTGTTCCGCACGAACAGGCTGATCGCGCTCGTGGTGCCGAATAGGAAGTAGACGCGCCCGGCGGAGTCCATGACCGCGTCCGCGATCGTGCCCGTGCCCGTGGGCAGATCGAGCGGCAGCGCGTCGATCGCCGCGGCGGCTTGCGCCGTGTCGACCGCCATCAGCGTCTCGCCGGTGGCGGCCTGCAACAGGATGCGCGAGCCGCTGACGGAGAGGACGCGCGCGAACGCCGTCCCGGCGCCGCCTCCACCACCGAACGCCAGGCCGCCGGTTCCGTCGAACGTGATGGCGAAGCCCGCGCCCGAGGCGTCGGCGATCGTGCGCGTCACTTGCCCCGTGGCGTCGACGCGCACCAGGCGGCCGGGAAGCGGACCGCTCTCGCTGCGGAGCGTTCCGTCCGCGACCACGAGCCAGATGCCGTCCTGGCTGCCGAGGTCGGATGCGACGTCGGCCACGTGCACGACGCTCGGGTCGGACACGGCGACGGAGGCCGACACGAAGTCCCCGCGGATCCCGGACTGAAGCACCCGCATCGCCGCGGTGCTCGCGCTGCGCGTCACCCCGATCACGCGCCCGTCGCCCGTCGCCGCGACGAGCGGACCGAAGCTCGTGAACGCCTCCTTCGGCGCGCGCCCGTCGAAGCCGAAGCGCGTGCCGTTGAGCCAGAGATCGCCGCGCCGATCGAGGGCCACGTGAGTCGGGAAAGGTCCGCTCACCTGCATGTTCACGGGGCCGCTCGTCTGGCGCGAGAGGTCGGGCAGCGCGAGCCGCACGAGCCGCGCGTCCCCGTTCGGGTCGCGGCCCTGGTACACGAGCGCACCGTGGCCGACCGCGGTGACCCCACCCGAGCGCTCGATCGGCGCGCCGAGCGGGAGCTGCTGCACGCAGAACGAGCCGTCGGTCAGGCACGCCGGCGCCTCACCCACCGGGCCCGAGAGCGTCCCGCACGCGGTGAGGCCGAGCGAGCCGCAGCTCGGCTCGCTCCCCGACAGGCGCACGCCGGCGGCCGCCGTCGTGCCGCCGCGCTCGAGCGGGATCTGCACGCGCACCGCGTCGAACGCGAGCGGCTCGACCAGGCGCCACGCGTCGTCGGTGCGGACCCACACGCGCACCTCGTCTGCGCCCGCGCCGTGGCCGCGCCGCGCCTCCACGTCGACCGGCAGGATCAAGGTGGCGCCGGCGCCGAGCGACAGCGTCTCCGGGACGACGCGGAACTGCGGCCCGACGCGCTCCGCGCCCTCGGGGAGCGGCGTGTCGTCGATCACCGCCTCCACGGTGATCACCGCCGTCTCGGCCAGCGCGCCCGCGGGGACGTGCAGCGCGACGCCCTCCAGCGCCGTGCCCGCCGCGCCGACGATCGCGCCGCCCTCGGGTCCGATGGGCGCCTCCATCCGGAAGTCGTCGGACGCGTCGAGCGGCTCCGCTTCGCACCCGAGCCCACCGATCGCCCCGAGCATCCCGATGACCACGAGGAACTTTCCATGCTGTCTCACGTCATGCCTCCTTCGCGCGACCCTCTGCGTCGCGCGACGGTGCGCAGCGCAACGCACGTGCCGCAGCGCAGCGCTCGACGCGCACGTGGCTGCGGGCCGGCGTCCGCCTCTGACACGTCATGGCGGGCCTGTGACGCGTCACGGCGCGAGCCGCTGCGCGAGGCACCCTCGTCGAGCTCGGATCAGAGCCGCGCGTCGCCGCGGTTTCCGTGCGGGTCGATCACGACGACACGCTCGACGGGCGCGGCGCTCGCCGGCGTCACGCGCAGCGCGCCCGGCGCCTCGAGCGCGACGCCCGCGATCGTCTCGACGTCCGCGCCGCGGTGCAGCTCGATGGTGAGCGGACCGACGTCGAGCGGGACGAGCTGGTTCATCAGGCCGCTCATGCGCAAGAGCCGCCAGCCTTCCGCCGGCGTGAAGCCCACGTCGATCGCGATCGCGTCGCCCTCCGCGCGCGCGGAGACGGTGAGCGGCGCGGGCACCACCTCGAACGGATCGCTCGTCACCGTGTAGCCCGTGCCCTCGACGCGGAAGCGGTAGCGCCCGAGCGGCGCCGACGGCCGGTCGGCGAGCTCGCCCGCCCAGTGCACCGCCTGCCACTCGAGCGCCCAGTAGTGCGTGCGCGGCGCCGGCTGCGCGCGCAGCGGCAGCGGCGTCCAGATCAGGATCAGATCCCCGTCGTCGACGACGCGCCCGCTGCGCCGCCGCACCGGCTCGAACGCGCCGTCGACCTCGCGCTCGAGGATCGGTCGCGGCGTCCCGCCCAGCGGGTCCTCGCCGATCCAGACGAAGCGCGCGACGCCGGTCACGCGCGGGATCGCCGGCTCGGGTTGCCCTCGGGTCGGGCGCACGAAGCCGCGCACGTACACCTCGTCCGGTACGGCGTCGGGCACCGTCCCGGCCTGCGGCGCCGGATCGGGCGCGGGGGTGAGCCCGTCGCCGAACGTCGGCGCGACGACCCGATCGGTGCCGCCCGCCGCCGCGTCCTCGCGCGCGTCGGTCGCGGCGAGCGCGAGCAGCTCGAGCAGCCGCTCGCCGAGGTACTCGCCCTCGAGCGGGCCCCAGCTGTTGATCGACGGCTCGAACCCGCCCGCGAGCCAGTCCTCGGGCCCGAGCACGTAGCCGACGTGTCCCTGCGCGTAGCCGAGCACGAACGTGCGCTCGCGCCCCCACGGCGAGCGCTCGCGCACCCCGCGTGCCCACGGCACGACCGGCTCGCCGGGCGCCGACGCGAACAGGTACTCCCCGAGGCGCATCGCCGTGAGCGTGGTGCGCGTCGAGACGCAGAGCGGCGCGCGCTCGAACTCGAAGTCGAGCAGGATCCCGAGGATCTGCGTCGCCCGCGCGATCTGCGCGCACGAGTGGTAGGCGGGCAGGTCGCGCGTGTTCGGCATCCGCGCGATGTCGAGCATCGCGTTGGCGAGGTCGCCGCAGAGCGCGGCGCCGGTGGGCGCGTTGAACTCGTCGATCGGCGAGAGGATCGCGCCGCTCGCCGAGAAGATCTCGCGATCGCACTCGCGCGCGCCGTCCCACGGGGCGTACTCGAGCGCGCCGTCACGCACCGTGAACGTGCGCCAGTCGGGCCCCATCGGGACCGAGCGCGTCACCATCTCGAGCTCGATCGTGTCGCGCATCGCCTCGCCCGCGCGCTCGAACAGCGCGTAGAGCGCGTCGACGGCCCAGCGCCCGTTCTCCTCGTTGCGCGCGAAGTCCCAGCGCGGCTCGTCGCCGCGGTACGCGAGGTGCCCCTCGCTCGCGCCGAGCACGTCGCCCGCCGCGCCCTGCAGGTGCATCACGAGCACCTCGTGATCGAAGCGCTCCTCGAGCAGCCGGTCGTACATCCCGCTCGCGTCGGTCGAGAACACCGACACGTCGTCGTCGAGGATCGCCGAGTGGACGCCGAAGATCGGCACGACGGCCAGCGGCGTTCCGTCGGCGCGCTCCACGCGGATCAGCGCGACCTCGTCGTCCTTGCCGGACTCGCCCGGGTGCAACGCGTCGTTCTCGGGGCGGCGGTCGTACGAGACGCGGTCGAGCGGGTCGAAGCCGGTCGCGGTGGCGATCCCGATGCGCGCCGGGACCATCGCGCCGAGCGCGCGGCTCGCCGCCTCGGTCATGCGATCGATCAGCCGCGCGCGGACCGAGCCGCGCACCGGGCCCCCGCCGACCTGGAACTTCGTGTCCGCCGAGTACTGCGCGGGCCCCGTGTGCGTGTGGCTCGCGAGCCAGAGCACCTTGCCCGCCATCGACGGCCCGAGGCGCTCCGTCACCTCGTGCGTGATCGTGTCGTCGGCGAAGATGCTGTCGGTGCGGATCAGCACCACCGTCTCGTCGCCGGCGCGGATCGCCAGCGCCTTGACGCGCGGGATCGTCTCGACGCCGACCGACGGCGTGAAGCTGCCCGAGAGGTACACCTCGCGGCGATCGACCCAGCCTTGGTTCTCGATCGGGGCGGCGCGCGAGGTGTTGCCGCCGAGCGCGGCGCCGACCGGCAGCGCGAGCGGGAGGTCCGCGAGCCCGACCTCGATCGCGCCGGCGCTCACGACGCCGCCGGCGTTCGCGGTCGGCGGCAGCGGCGCGTAGGCGCAGTGGTCGGTGGAGGCGGGCTCGGGCGGGGGGCGCGCGGCGTCGAGCGCGACGCCCGCGTCCTCGGGCGCGGTGCCGTCACAGGCGAGCGCGAACGCGAGCGCGAGCATGGGGAGCGGAGGGCGGCGCACGGCTCGGCATCATAGCGCCGTGCCGTGCGCCCCTCGCGCTAACAGCGCCCTGACACCCGCGCGGTGCGGTACGGTCGCGCTCGTGTTGCCTCCGCCGATCGCCGGCCTCGATCCGCGCGCGCTCCTCGGGCGCTGGCACATCGCCGCGACGACGCTGGGCTTCTGGCGCGGGCGCTCGGACGCGACCGTCGAGTACGCCGCGCGCGCGGACGGCCGCTGGGACGACACGCTCCGCTTCCGCGCCGGCACGCGCGAGCGCGCGCTCGCCGGGCTCGACACCCCGCTCCCGGAGCGCCCGGGGTTCTTCCGCTGGCGCGGGGCCGGCTGGCTCGCGTGGTGCACCTCGACCTGGGGCTTCGTCGCGCTCGACCCGGCGGGCGCGTGGGCCGTGACGTGGTTCTCGCGCGCCACGCTCGGCGTCACGCCCGAGGGGATGGACGTCTACGGGCGCGCGCCGCTCGCGGAGGCGGCGCTCCAGCGCGTCCTCGAGGAGATCCGCGCGCGGCCCGAGCTCCCGCAGCTCGACGGCTGGTTCTCGATCCCGCGCGCCCGCTGAGGGTTGGGGTCGCGCGGGATCGACGCGCCGCCGCCACCCGCGCCGCGTGACGCGCGACGCCGTGACCCGATCCGCGCAGCCTGGGCCACGGACGGGACATGCGGATGAATCGGCGCTCGTTCGTGCGGGCTCTCGGCGTCTCGGCGCTCGGCATCCCGCTCGCAGGCCTCGCGGGGCGGCTCGCGTCGGCGTCGCCGAGCGCGGCCCCGCGAAGGCTCATCCTGTGGCCCTCGCTCAACGGCGTCCGGCCCGATCTGTTCTGGCCCGGCGGGGGAGGCGCGAGCCTCGTGACCGAGCCCTTCGCGGACTACCTCGACCGCGCGACGTTCGTGCGGGGCCTCGGCATCGAGGGATCGATGAACCACTACGCGGTCCGCAGCATGTTCACGGGCGCGCCGGTCTCCGACTACCTCACGCCGGATCCGGGCGTGCGCTCGCTCGATCAGGTCGTGGCCGAGCACTTCGCGGCCACCGCGCCGAGCGCGCGGCGCTCCGTCCACCTCGGGGTGATCCCGGCGGACGCGCTCGAGCTCTACCAGCGCTTCGGGCGCTCGACGTTCTTCTTCGACCCGACGCCGGTCGACTACGAGGCCAACCCGGTGACGGCGTTCGACCGCCTGTTCGGTGGGCTCGCCACGCCCGACGACACGCCGAGCGCACCGAGCGCGCCGAGCGCGCCGAGCGCGCCGCCCTCGCGCGCCGCGGCGCGCGCCGCGGCGCGCGCCGCCGCGCTCGCGCTGAACCGCGCCGAGCTCGACGAGCTCGCCGCGCGCGCGCGCGGGCTCGCCCTCGAAGAGGACAAGCTCGCGCAGCACGCTCGCGCGCTCGACGCGCTCGGCGGCGCCCCGATGGGCGGCGGCGCCGCGATGCCCACCCCGCCGCCGCCCGCGGTCTGCGACGGCACCCGGCTCTCGAGCGTCGAGGCGCTGCGGCCCGCGCTCGAAGGCGACGACCGCGCCGCGTACCGCTACGAGCGCTTCGAGGCGCTCTTCGACGCGCAAGTCGACGTGCTCGCTCGCGCCGTGACCTGCGGGCTGACGCGGGTCGCGACGCTGCAGGCCGGCTCCGCCGACGGCAACGTCATCGTCCCCATCGATCACGGCTACCCGCACCACGACACGTCCCACGGCGACCAGGAGATCTTCGGCCGCTGCCAGCGCTGGTACGCGACGAAGTTCGCCCGACTCCTGCGCCAGCTCGACGTGCCCGACCCGCTCTGCCCCGACGGCCGCACCGTGCTCGACAACACGTGCGTGCTCTGGCTGAGCGAGTGTCTGCCGCTCGATCACAGCTCGGACGAGGTCCCCTGCCTCCTCGTCGGCGGCGCCGGCGGCGCGCTCGCGCGCGGCGCGCGGATCAGCGCGGCCGGCGCGAGCAACCGCGCGCTGCTCAAGACGATCGCGCACGCGTTCGGCGTGCCCGACGCCGACACGCGGCACTTCGGTGACGTCCTCGTGCGGGAGCTGCTCGCGTGAGGGGCGCGTCGATCGTCCTCGCGCTCCTGCTCGCCGGCTGCGTCGGTCGGCTCGAGGACCTCACGCCGCGGCGGCCCGCGCCGCGCGTCCCCGACGGCGAGACGCGCCCGCGCGTCTGCGCGCCGGGCGCCCGCGACGTCGCGGGCCCGCGCCTGCTGCGGCGGCTCACGCGCGAGGAGCTCGAGGCGAGCGTACGCGCCGTGTTCGACCTCGACCGCGACGCGTGGCGCGGCCCTCGGCTCGCGCCCGATCCGGCGAGCGGCGACGGCTACACCAACCACGCCGATCGGCTGCGCGTCAACGAGGCGTACGCGCTCCAGCTCCGCGAGGTCGGCGAGGAGGTCGGCGCGATCGTTGCGGCGCGCGCCGGCTGCGCCGAGACCTCCTGCGCCGAGGCGTTCGTCGCGCGCGTCGGCCGGCGCGCGTACCGCCGCCCCCTGACGGACGCGGAGCGCGCGCGCTACCGCGAGCTCGTCGCCGTCGCCGGCGACGCCGCGATCGAGGCGGTCGTCGCCGCGATGATCCAGTCACCGCACTTCCTCTACCGCTCCGAGCTCGGCGCTCCCGACGGCCGCGAGGCGCGGCTCGACGGCTACGAGCTCGCGACCGCGCTCGCGTACACCTTCACCGGCGCGCCGCCCGACGACGCGCTCCTCGAGCGCGCTCCCTCGCTGACGGACCGCGACACGCGCGCGCGGGTCGCGCGCGAGCTCGCCCTCGACGACGCGGGCCGCCCGCGCCCGGCGTTCGCCGCGGAGGTGCTGCGCTTCGCGCGCGGCTGGCTCGGGCTCGCGTCGCTCGACAACCTCGGCAAGCGCCCGGACCGCTTCCCCGCGTGGACCCCCGAGGTGCGCGAGGCGCTCGGCCGCGAGGTCGACGCGTTCCTCACCCGCGTGCTGCTCGAGGAGCGCGGCACCGTCGCGGAGCTGCTCTCGTCGCGCACCACGACGCTCGACCCGGTGCTCGCGGCCTACTACGGCTGGGGCGCGCCCGGCCTCGCCGAGCGGCCCGAGGGCTGGGGCGCGGGCGTCCTCGCGCTCGGCGGCGTGCTCGCGGTGCGCGCCACCAACGCCGCCACCAGCCCGACGCAGCGCGGCCACTTCGTGCGCACGCACGTCCTGTGCGACCCGATCGAGCCGCCGCCGCCCGACCTGCCGCCGATCCCGGAGCCCACCGACGCGCGCACGACCCGCGAGCGCTATGAGCGGCTGCACGCGGAGGACGAGTTCTGCCAGGGCTGCCACCGACTCATGGACCCGATCGGCTTCGGCTTCGAGCGGCTCGACGCGGACGGTCGCCTGCGCGCGCTCGACAACGGCTTCTCGATCGACGACTCGGGCGCGATCGAGTCGCTCGACGAGGGCGGCCCGGCGCGTCCCTTCGTGGGCGCCGACGAGCTCGCCGCGCTGCTCGCCGCGGACCCCGCGGCGGCGCGCTGCGTCGGCTCCTTCGGTGCGACCTACGCGTACGGCCTCTCCCGCGCCGACGCCGAGTGCCTCGCGAGCGGCGCGCTCGACGCGGTCGAGGAGCGCCCGCTCGTCGAGCTGTTCCTCGAGCTCGCGCTCACCCGCCACTTCGAGCGCCGCGCGCTCTGAGCCCCGCCGAAGTTCGGCGAGCGCTCCGTCGCGTGCGTGTCCGAGGAGCGAGGAGGCTCGCCGCGCTTCGTCGTGCGCGACTTCGACGAGCGCCTGTGCTGCGGTCGGCTCGAGCACCGCTTCGTTCGGCGCGCGTGCCGCCGCTGCGGTCACGAGCGGCTCGTCGCGTCGCCTGCAAGCGGCGCGGCATCGTCGCTCGTGCGTCGGGCGCCGCGTCTTCGACGTCGCGGCTCACCTCCGAGTCGAAGCGAGATCGGGTGCCGACCGGCACGCGATCGCTATACTACCCGTCATGGTCGCGGCACCCGCGCTCGCGTCGCGAGACGTCGATTCCCACGAGGATCGCCTCGTGCTGCACGGGCTCACGTACAAGGACTACGTGTTGATCTCCGACGTGCTCGGGCACCGCCCGGGTCTCCGGCTCACCTATATCGACGAGACCCTCGAGATCATGACGACGTCGCCTCTGCACGAGCACCTCAAGAAGCTCATCGCGCGGCTGCTCGAGCTCCATGCGCTGCTGCGCGGGATCCGGATCCTCGGGTTCGGATCGGCGACGTACCGCCGGGAAGACGCGGAGCGGGGGCTCGAACCGGACGAGTGCTACTGCATCGGCACCAAGAAGGAGTACCCCGATCTCGCGATCGAGGTGGTCGTCACGTCCAGCGCGGTAGACAAGATGGCGGTCTACGCGAGCCTCGGGGTCCGGGAAGTCTGGGTCTACGAGAGCGGGCGCTTCGCGGTGCACGAGCTCGGGCCCACCGGCTACGAGCTCCGCTCTGCCAGCACGCTCATCCCGGATCTCGACTTCGAGACCTTCGCCGCCCACGTCGCCATGCCGGACCAGGACGACGCGGTGCGCGCCTACTGGAGTCATCTCCAGCCAACCTGAACGCGCGGGGCGCGGACCTCGCGCGCGCGCCGACGCGTGAGCGTCGTCTCGTCAGCTCTGGAGCTCGTCGAGCGTCCTCGGTGGCGCCGTCACGGGGCCGGAAGCTGGGCCGCCAGGGCACCCACGAGCTCGCCGGCCTCCTCGGCTCGCAAGCGTTCAACCGGCTCGTTCGGCGCGACCTACGCCTACGGCCTCTCCCGCGCCGACGCCGAGTGCCTCGCGAGCGGCGCGCTCGACGCGGTCGAGGAGCGCCCGCTCGTCGAGCGGTTCCTCGAGCTCGCGCTCACCCGCCACTTCGAGCGCCGCGCGCTCTGAGCGAGGAGTCGGCGCGCTCGCCCCGAGGCGCGAGCACGGGCTCGATGGCTCGCGCGACGCCCGCCGCGTCGTCGAGCCAGGGCGCGTGCCCGGTGCCCACGACCTCGAAGCGCGCGTCGCGCATCTGCTCCGCGGCGGCGCGTCCGTCCCGCGCGTCGACCATCGAGTCCTTCGCGCCCCAAGCGAACGCGACCGGGCACGCGATCGCGCGGAGCTCCTCCTGCGTCAGCACGAGCCCGGGTCGCTGGCCCTTCCACGAGATCGTCGCCTGGAGGAGCTCACGCCACGCCACCGCATGGGTCGGGACGCGCTCCGCCGCGAGCACGACCGCCTGGAGCGCGGGCTCGACGGCGTCGGGGTCGTGCCCGAAGCGGCGCAGGAACGCGCGCACCTGCGCGGGAGAGGGGCGCTCGAGCGCGAGCAGCAGCGGGCCGATCACCGGCATCGCGAGGAGGCGCAGGACGAACGGCAGCTCCGGCCCCGGGAGCATCGCCGCGCCGCCCACGAACGCCAGGCTGCGGACGCGGCTCGGGTGCGCGAGCGCGAGCCACATGGCCATGCCCGCGCCGATCGAGTTCGCGACGATGTCGACGGAGTCGAGCTCGAGCGCGTCGAGCGTCGAGACCAGCAGCTCGATCGAGCGCGCGCGGAAGTCGGGGTAGACGTCCGCGCGCTCGCTCAGCCCGAAGCCGGGGCGATCGAGGAGCAGGTGGCGCCGCCCGGGCAGCGCCGCCGCGAGCGGGACGCTCACCGCGCCGAACGTACCGCCGCCGTGCACGTGGAGCACCGGCGGGCCCTCGCCGCTCTCGAGGACGCGCGCACGGATCTTCGGTCGCGCGAGCGAGAGCCAACGCTCGCGGACCGCGAGCCCGTGCACGCGGAACAGGCGCGCCTCGGCGTCGCGCAGCGCATCGACCGGGTCCGCCGCGGTGCGTGGGTGGACCGACTCGAGGGGAGAGGACGACATCTCGCCACCCTGCCTCCCCGGGTTCAGTTCGTCCATTCGAGTTCATCGCATCGAATCACCGGCTGTGCTTATGATTCGTTCATGGAGCTGCGACACCTCCGCGCCCTCGAGGCCGTGCTCGCGACGGGCTCGTTCACGGCGGCGGCGGCGGCGCGGCACGTGTCGCAGCCCGCGCTGTGGGCGCAGATCAAGGAGCTCGAGGCGGAGCTCGGCCTCAAGCTCTTCCTGCGCTCGGGGCGCGGCGTCGCGCCCACCGCGGCGTGCCTCGCGCTGCGTCCGCGCCTCGACGTCGCGCTCCGCGAGCTGGGCGACTTCCGCCGCGCCGCGACGGAGATCCGCGACGGGTGGGACGCGCCCGCCCGCATCGCGTGCGCTCCGTCGCACGTCTCCCGGTTCCTCGCCGGCTGCCTGCGCGCGCTCGTCGATCGCGAGCCCCGCAGCCCCTTCCCGGTGATCGTGCCGGTCACGACCCAGACCGCGATCGAGACGCTCGAGAGCGGCGGCGTCGATCTCTTGGTGGAGCCGCGGAGCAAGCGCGCGAGGCGCGACGCCGCGCCGCTCTACCCCGTGCGCGTCGTCGCGGTCGGTCACGCCGCGCGCGCGAAGAGCGCAGCGCTCCACGTCCGCGCGCTCGACGGAGTGCCTCTCGCCACGATGCCGAGCGACAGCCTCGTGCGCCGGATGCTCGGCGACGCGGCGGCGGCCGCGGACGTGCGGCTGCGCGTCGTCCACGAGAGCCGCGACGCGGCCGCGCTGCTCGCGCTCGCGCGCGAGGGCCTCTGCACCGCGGTGCTCGCCGACGAGATGCTCGACGAAGGGGCCGCGGAGCGGGCGGTGCCTCTCGCCGGACGCCGCGCGCTCGCCGTCGAGCTGTGGCTCGCGTGGCGCAACGAGGAGGCGCTCTCGCCGGCCGCCCGCGCGCTGCGCGACGTGATGATCGAGCGCGCCGCGGCGCGCAGGGCCGCGACGGGGGCCCGTCGTCCTTCGCGCAGGCGTCGCGCGTGAGTCCGCTCGTCGGGCCAGCCGAGGATCGTCGGGCGTCGCCGACGCGCGGCGGCGCCGGCGGCGCTCACCGCCGACGCGTGCGCTCGTACGTACCCATCAGCGTCGCCTTGGCGAGGACGTGCTCGCGCGTCGCCTCGAGGAGCTCGCCGCGGCGCAGCGGCCCGTCGCCGAGGACGACGTCGAGCGCGTACAGCTCGAAGAAGTAGCGGTGCCGGCCGATCGGCGGGCAGGGCCCACCCCAGCCGGTGCGGCCCCAGTCGTTGAGCCCGTCTCGGGCGCTCGGCGGCGCGCCGGCACCTTCCTCGAGGCCACCGTCGCGCGGCGGCAGGTCGTAGAGCACCCAGTGCGTCCAGGTCGTCCGCGGGTGTGCCGGATCGGGCGCGTCCGGATCGGCCACGACGAGCGCGAGCGAGCGCGCGCTCGCGGGCACGCCGGTCCACGCCAACGGGGGCGAGACGTCGTCGCCGTCGCAGGTGTGCCGCGCGGGGATGGGATCGCCGTGGGCGAAGGCCGAGCTGCTCAGGATCACCGCGACACCCCCTCTCGCGCCCAGGTAGCCGCGCGCCGCGCCGCGGCAAGCCGGTCGGTCCTCGTGCGCCAGCCCTGGGCCGCGCCATCGAGCCGGGTCCTGGCTCGGTCACGTCCGATCGAGCGCGGGGCTCTCGATCCGCGCGCCCGCCGACGGGTATCCTCCCGCCCGCCGGCGCCGTTCGCCGGCCCAGCGTGAGGAGACCGAAGTGAGGCCCATCCACGAAGTCGCGGCAGAGCTCGGGGTCGACCCCGCCCACGTCCTGCCGTACGGGCGCGACAAGGCCAAGATCGAGCTCGCCGCGCTCGAGCGCCGCGCGCCGCGCGCGAAGCTCGTGCTCGTCAGCGCCATCACCCCGACGAAGGCGGGCGAGGGCAAGACGACCACGAGCGTCGCGCTCGCGATGGGGCTCGCCAAGATCGGTGAGCGCTCGGTCGCGTGCCTGCGCGAGCCCTCGCTCGGCCCGGTGTTCGGCATCAAGGGCGGCGGCACCGGCGGAGGTCGCGCGCAGCTCGAGCCGGCCGCCGACATCAACCTCCACTTCACGGGCGATCTGCACGCGATCACGAGCGCGCACAACTTGTTGTCGGCGCTGATCGACAACGATCTGCACTTCGGCGCGGCGAGCGGGCTCGATCCGCGCAGCGTCACCTGGCCGCGCGCGCTCGACATGAACGACCGCGCGCTGCGCCAGGTCGTCGTGGGCCTCGGGGGCGTCAACGGCGGCGTCCCGCGCGAGACGCGCTTCGACATCACCGCGGCGAGCGAGGTGATGGCGATCCTCGGGCTCGCGAGCTCGATGGAGGATCTCACCCAGCGCCTGGGCCGGATCGTCGTGGGGCACGACCGGGCGCGCGCGCCGGTGACCGCGAAGGATCTCGGCGCCGACGTCGCGATGGCCGCGCTGCTCAAGGACGCGCTCGCGCCCAACCTCGCGCAGACGCGCGAGGGCACGCCCGCGCTCGTGCACGGCGGCCCGTTCGCGAACATCGCGCACGGCTGCTCGAGCGTGCTCGCGACGCGGCTCGGGCTGGCCTACGCGGACTTCGTGGTGACGGAGGCGGGCTTCGGCTTCGACCTCGGCGGCGAGAAGTTCTTCGACATCAAGTGCCGGGCTGCGGGGCTCTGGCCCGACGCGGTCGTGCTCGTGGTCACGGCGCGCGCGCTCGCGAGCCACGGCGCGGGCGAGCTCGCGGCGGGCCTCGCGAACCTCGACCACCACCTCGAGAGCGTGCGTCGCTTCGGCGTCACGCCGCTCGTCGCGATCAACGTCTTCCCCGACGACTCGTCGGCGGACCTCTCCGCGATCAAGCGGCACTGTGAGGCGCAGGGCGTCGCGTGCGCGCAGTGCCGCGGCTTCGCCGACGGAGGCGAGGGCGCGCGCGAGCTCGCCTCCCTCGCGCGGGACGCCGCGCGCGCGGGCGGCGGCGAGCCGCGCTTCCTCTACGAGCTCGAGGCGAGCTACGCGGACAAGATCGAGGCGGTCGCGCGCGGTGTGTATGGCGCGGACGGCGTGGTGGTCGAGGCCGCGGCGGCGCGCGTGCTCGATCGGCTCGAGGCGAGCGGCGTGCGGTTGCCGATCTGCGTCGCCAAGACGCCGCTCTCGATCAGCGACGATCCCTCGCGCGTCGGGCGCCCGCGCGGTTTCACGATCACGGTGCGCGAGGCGCGCCTGAGCGCGGGTGCCGGCTTCGTGGTGCTGCTCACCGGCGACGTGATGACGATGCCCGGCCTGCCGAAGGTCCCGGCCGCGCGCGGCGTCCGCCTCGTCGACGGCCGAATCGTCGGCCTGATGCAGAACGAGTGATATGCGCTGCGCGGCCCGCGCGAGGTGCTCAGGGACGCGCGACGGCGGCATCGGCTGGCAGGCGTGCGGTGAGCCGCGCGCCGTCGGCGCGGCCCTGCGCGCGCAGCCGCTCGATCCGAGCTGCACGCGCCGTCGCGTCGAGCGCCCGCACGTGGTGCACCGTCGTGAAGCGCGTCGGTCGCACGCCGCAGAACTCGAGGGTCGCGCCGCCCATGGTCGCGTGGAGCGCGCGGCGGTAGGAGAGGGCGTACCACCACCACGGGGCGTCCATCGTGGCGATCACGCGCGCCGAGCGTCCGGCCAAGAGGCCGGTGGGGAGCGCGGCGCCCTCGTACCGGAACGCCCATCCCGGGAGGAAGAGTCGGTCGACGAGGCCGCGGACGACCGCGGGTGCCGAGGCCCAATGGGTCGGGAACGCGAACACGAGGTGCCGGGCGCGCTCGACGGATCCCTTCACACGGAGCAGGTCGGGCTCGAGGGGCTGCTCGCCCGCGTGCCCGACCCGCAGCACCGGGTCGAAGGCCAGCGTCGAGAGCTGGAACGACTCGACCTCGACGCCCGCCGACTCGAGGCCGTCGGCGTAGGCGCGCGCGAGCGCGGTGTTGAAGCTGCGGTCGTCGGCGTGACCGAGGAGGAGCGTGGCGTGCGTCATGCGCTCGTTCTGGTCGATGCATAGGCGCATCGGTAGCCGTCAGAACGCATTCGTGACATGCGTTCGTGCATGCCTCACGAGGAAGCGCTCCGGTGGGACGACGTCCGGGTGCTGCTCGCGATCCTGAAGACCGGCAGCTTCACGCTCGCGGCTCGCGCGCTCGGGACCGATCAGTCCACGGTGAGCCGCCGTGTCGCCGCGCTCGAAGCGCGCCTCGGCGCGGTGCTGTTCGAGCGCACGGCGCGAGGTCCCCGGCCGACCGAGCTCGCCGAGCGTTTGCGCGAGGCCGCCGAGCGCGTGGGCGACGAGATGCACCGCTTCGCCGACGCCGCCGCGGGCCACGAGCCCTCCGTGCGCGGGCGCGTGCGGATCGCGACGAGCGAGGGACTCGCGATCCACGTGCTCGTCCCGCGAGTGCTCCCCGTGATCGCGCGAGCGCACCCCGAGCTCGTGATCGAGCTGTCGACGGGTGAGCGCGCGGTCGATCTGTCCGCGCGCGAGGCCGACATCGCGTTGCGCTTCTTCCGGGGCGGTCGGGGTGACCTCGTGATCGTGAAGGTCGCGACGATCCCCACCGCCATCCTCGCGCGCCGTCGCGTCGCGCGGCGTGTCCGCGGCGCGCCGGCGGCGGCGCTCCCGTGGATCGTCGTGGACGTGCCCGGCCTCGAGACGCGCGAGGCGGCCTGGGTGCAGAAGCTCGGCGGCGCGGCGCGGCTCGTGTGCACGAGCTACGAGGTGCAGCTCGCCGCGATCCGCGCGGGGCTCGGCGTCGGGGTGGTGCCGCGGGCCGTCCTCGACACCCACCGCGAGCTCGTCGCGCTCGACGACCATCCGCCCGGGCCGGCGCTCGAGCTCTTCCTCGTGACGCGCCGCGCGATCCGGAAGCAGCCACGGATCGAGGCCGTGGTCGACATCCTGCTCGCGCAGCTGAAGCCGCTCGGCGCGTGACGCCGAGCGCTCAGGGCGCGACGTAGGTCGCGTTCTCGAGCGTCAGCGTGTAGCCGCGGTCGCCCCCCGTCGCCATCCCCGAGTGATGCCCGCCGGATCAGGGCCAGGCCGGCGCCCCCGTGCGCATCGCACAGGGGCCGGGCGTCTGAGGCTCCGAGAACTGCCGCAGGATCCTCGAGGGCGAGGTCTGCACCAGCTCGTCACCTCGGATCGTCATCTCGATCGTCCCGACGGTCACGACGTCGCCGGCCTGGGTCCAGCTCACGAGCGACACGGAGTCGTTGTAGACGCCCCCGTCCGGGCTGCTCGGGCAGCCGTGGTCGAAGTCGGGGTTGTAGCGGCGCGAGTACACCTTGGCGGTCCCGTCGGACAGGAACCGGTAATCGACGTAGAACGCGTCCACGGAGTCCGCGACGGAGTAGCCCCAGAATCCGGTCGTGAGCTGGACGCCCGAGGGTCCGCTGGGGATCGGCGTGGGGGTCACCGCGATGGACGAGCACGCCCCGAGACCGACGGTGAACGTACCGTCGTACCGAGCTGTGACGCTCCCGGCCGGGGTGAAGTCGCCGCCGCAGATGAGGTCGGAGTGGGTGAAGTACGCGGTGCACGAGGCGGTGTCGAAGGTCTCGACGCGCAGCGTGTGCACACCGGGGGCGAGCACGAGGGTGGACCAGTCCGGGCACGGGAGGCCGCAGCCCTGGCAGCTCAGCTCCGGGATCTCCGCCGGCAACGTGCCGACGAACTCCGAGTCGACCCACGCGTACGCGACTCCGAAGTCTTCCGCCGCCTCGTCGATGTTGAGATCGACCATGCCCACACCCGCCGAGGTGGCGAGCGCCGAGAGGTTGTAGTCCATCGGGAACCGCGCGGCGCGGATGTGGTAGCTCTGCCCCGTCTCGTCGCACAGGAACGGCTGCGAAGAGACGTCGGCGGCGCCGTTGTGAGGGACGAAGAACTCGCACACGAGCACGGTCGGCGCGCTCGGAGGCCCGGCCGACACCTGCTGCGCCGTCCCGAACGTGCCCATCATCTGGGTCTGCACGGTGGCGAAGTCGGGCGGAAGTTCCTGCGGCTCCTCCGGCCGAAACGTCACCCACCCATCGGGGCCACCTCCCCGGAGCGCGATGTTGTGCTGGCTCGGCCGGGGCAGCCAGATGCGGACCGGGAGGCGGAGCGCCGCGCCCCCCGCGCTGATCTCGTACTGCTCTGTGGGGGCCACGGGGACGCTCTCGTCGAGGACGCGTTCGGAGTAGGAGGCCGCTACGACCACCTCGAACGTGACCTCCTCGTCGACCGCGCCCTGCGGCACCTCGACCCGGACGCCGCTGGGGTGCTCGTAGACACCGCCCTGCGGGCCGATGACGTTCGGTGCGTCACACGCGCACAGGATGCAGATGGAAGCGAGGAGCGAGATGGCTCTCACGGCACACGGCATGGATCGACCTCCGACGGGCCCGTCAACGACGGCTGAACGAGACCCACACTAGGGGGGTGCCGCGCGCCGGTCCATACGTAGAACCCGCAGGCCGGGCTCGGCCGGGCGGGCCGATCACGCACCGGTTCCCGCCTCGTCGTCGTCGCCCTCGCCTCGCGCGCTCCAGAGGGCCGCCAAGAGCGCCGTGCGCGTCGGGTGCCCCGACTTCGCGAGGATCGCCGTCACATGGAGCTCGGCCGTGCGCACGGCGCAGCCGAGGGCGTTCGCGATCTGCTTGTTGGAGTCCCCGCGCAGAAGCCGGTCGAGTGTCTGCGCCTGGCGCTCCGTCAGCTGCCAGCGCTCGCGCGCGATCGCGACTCGCCCGGCGACGCCGTCTCGCCGGGAGCGCAGCGCGACCGCGCGGGCGACCTCGGCACACAGATCGTGCGCCGTCACCGGCTTGATCAGGTAAGCGAACGCGCGGAGGCGGACCGCGACGGCCGCGGTCTCGACCGTCGCGTGCCCGGTCACGATGATCAACGGAACTTCGGGCGCCGAGGCCGCGAGCGTGTGGAACCACTCGAGCCGCCGGTTTCCCGGCATCTCGATGTCCGCGACGATGACATCGAACGCGCGTTCGTCGTGCTCGCGTGCGCCGGCCCGCGCGCCCCGAACGGCGACCACCTCGTAGCCGGCGTCTTCCAGAGTGATCGCGAGTGCCTCCCGAAAGAGGGCGTCGTCGTCCGCGACGAGCACGCGATGCATCACTCGGACGCCTCCGGCTCCGCCGCCGGCAGCTCGACGACGATCTCGGTGGTCGCGGCCCGCCGGTCGAGCGCGATCGAGCCTCCGAGCGACTCGACCACGCGCTTGCAGATGGGCAGCCCCAACCCGACGCCCCCCGCGCCCTTGGTCGTGAACGGCGCTCGGAACATCGTCTCGGCGACCGATCGAGACGGCGCGGGCCCCGCATCGCACACACGCACCGAGAGGAGCTGGTCGCGGCGGTCGGCGGCGATGCGGATCCAGCGCTCCGAGCGATCGCGGACCGCGTCGCACGCGTTGGCGATCAGGTTGACGAACACCTGGATGAGCTCGCCGGGCCGCGCGAGGACCACGAGGGACGGGCAGACGTCGATCGACAGCTCCGCGTCGGCTTGGCGGATCCGATGTCCGCAGAGCGAGGCGGCGTCGACGATCGCGTCGCGCAGTCGGACGGGCGACGTGGCCGTCTCGCTCCACCCGTAACGCCCGAGCGTGCCGAGGAGCGCGTCGAGGTGCTCGAGTGCGCGGGTCGCCCGCTCGAGGGGCTCGAGCGAGCGGTCATCCACCGCGCGGCGCCGCGCCGCCTCGACGTAGAGCGCTGCGCTCGCCACGGGGTTACGCATCTCGTGTCCGAGCTCTCTGGCGATCGCGCCCAGGGTGCTGAGGTGCGCGGCGGCGTCGAGCGCGGCGACCTGCGAGTCGACGACGTGCCGCTGTCGCTCGAGCTCGTGCTCGAGGCGGATGGCCTGCGCGCCCGCGCGCCACGTCGACACGTAGGTGATGCGAAGCACTTCGAGCAGGTTCGCCGCGAAGATGGCCGGCACCGCCCACGACTGCTCGAGGCCGAACGCGCTCATCTCGAAGGCGATCGCGGCCAGCGTGATCACGATGCCTGCTTGGACCAGGCGGTCCTGGGTCGGCGCGCGCCGCGCGCACACGAGCAGGCTGACCACGTTCACGATCGCGAGCAGGACCGACACCGCCAGGTACGCCGGGTGGACGAGGTATCGCGGCTGGATCGAGTGGACCATCGCCGCGATGAGGCTGGGCCCGGGGGGCCCCTCGCCGAGGAGGAACGGCTCTCCCCCGAACAGGAAGGTGCCGAGCGACGCGCACGCCAGCACCGAGATCGCCGGCTGGACGCGGGCCAGCCCGTGGAGCCACCGGCTGGCGATGCCGAGGTACGCCGCGACGGCCTGCATGTAGGTCATCATCATCATCGGCACGACGATGCTCGTGGCGTGGAGAGCGATCAGGACGGCGTCGGGGGAGAGCCGGAAGGCCAACGGGAGCTGGGTGACGGGCACCAGCGCCGACCAGAAGCACCAGTGCGCGTAGCGCAGCAACTCGGGCTGTCGCGTCGCACGATAGAGCAGCGCGAGCACGGTGCCCTGGTGGACGAAGATCACCAGCGTCGCGAGCTGGGCCGCGAGGAGGCTCAGGACCAGGGGGTGCTGGGTCAGGTCGTGGAGCATCGCGCCGGCTCGAACCAGCCCGGGTCGAGTGTAGAACGAGCGCCTTCCCAGGGGGAATCCCCGTTCCGTCGATGCCCTGCGGCGCTCGTGGCATGCGTTGAAGCATGTCTCACGAGGAAGCGCCCAGGTGGGACGACGTCCGGGGGCTGCTCGCGATCCGGTAGACCGGCAGCCTCACGGTCGCGGCTCGCGCGCTCGGGACCGATCGGTCGTGGTGAGCCGCCGTGATCGTCGAGGTCGCGACGATCCTGCTCGCGCAGCTGAAGCCGCTCGGCGCGTGACGCCGAGCGCTCAGGGCGCGACGTAGGTCGCGTTCAGCACGTAGCGGCCCGCGTCGGTCGCGCGCGCGCCGCCGACGACGGCGTAGTAGGTGCCGGCGCTCAGGCTCGTGTCGATGCGGGTGCGCGTCCCGCCGCCGGCGATGCGGCGCGTGCCGCAGCCCTCGAACAAGGAGAGCGTCGCGTTCGCGTAGCTCGCGACGAGGTCGAGCACGACGCGCGCGTCCGCCGCGACCTCGACGCGGTAGACCGCGTCGGGGCCGTAGCCGGCGCCGCACACCGTCGCGTCGCGGAACGCGTCCGGGGTTCCCGTCGTGTCGCCGCTGAACGTGCTGCTTCCGCCGATCCGCGTCGCGGCGCCGCACGCGGCGTTGGGCCCCGCGGTCTCGAGCGTCAGCGTGTAGCCGTGATCGCCGCCGTGGGATCCCTCGACGACCACGAAGTACGTCCCCGCGTCGAGCGTCGCCTCGAGCGTCGCGCGCTCGAAGCACTCGCGCCCGGCGTGCTCGAGGCAGTCCGCGCGCGCCGCCGACGGATCGCACCCCGTGTGCAGCCCGAGGCGCAGCCCGGGCGCGAGCCCGCCCGCCGCGTCGGGCGCGCCGACCGCCTCGAGCCGGACGCGCCGCCGCGCGCCGAGGGTGAACGTGTGCAAGCCTTCTTCCGCGACGAGCGCGCCGCCGCGGCAGTCGGTCCCGAACGCGTCGGTCCCGCTGCCGGTGCGGCCCGACACGCTCGTGCCGGGCGTCAGGACGCCCGCGCTCTCGCACGCCGGCGCGTCGGACGGGCTCACCGAGACGTCGAGCGCGAAGCGGATCGCGGTCGGCATCCAGCCGCGCCAGTCGCTCGCCTGCACCTCGATCGCGTAGCTGCCGGCCGGCACGCGGCGGAGCAGCCGCGTCAGCGTGTTGCTGCCGCCGAACCAGCGGTCGGAGCCGTAGATCCGGCAGCCGCCCGCGGCGCCGCCGAGGTCCGTGGCGGGGTCGCCGCAGGTCGACTCGAACAGGACGTTGAACCAGTACTCCCACTCGTGCGCCGGCGTGCACTCGGGGCACCCGGGCACCGGCGTCGGCGGGGGCGGCGCCTCGAACGTGATGGTGACGGTGACGTCGCTCGTCTCGGCGAGCGCGAGCGTGTGGAAGCTCGAGCTGCCGCACGAGCCGCCGCCGCCGCTCCCGGGGCCGCCTTCGCTGATCACCGCGCTCTCTACCCGCGTCCCCGGCGTGATCGCGCGCGCGCTCTCGCAGCTCGCGCCGGGCGGCGCGCAGTCCGAGTCCACGAGATCGACGCGGCCGTCGCAGTCGTCGTCGATCCCGTTGTCGCAGATCTCTGTGGCGCCGGGGTTCACGCGCGGGTTGGCGTCGTCGCAGTCGGTGCCGCCGAAGCAGAAGCGCGTGCCGTATCCGTCGCCGTCTCGATCCGGGCACGTGGTGCCGCACCCGAGGATCGGCGAGGACGCGCACGTGCCCTCGACGCAGGTGTCGGTGGTGCACGCGTTCGCGTCGTCGCAGTCGCCGTCGCTCGCGCAGGTCCGCGCTTCGTGCACGCAGCGGTAGTCGGCGCAGCGATCCGCGGTCGCGGGGTTCCCGTCGTCGCAGTCGCTCGACGAGAGGCACTCGCACTCGGGGCGCCACTCGCGCGCACAGACGCCTCGCTCGCAGCGCTCGATCGAGCAGTGGAAGCCGTCGTCGCAGTCCGCGTCCGTCCCGCAGCTCGCGCAGCCCTCGACGCGCCGCGCCCAGCACGCGCCGTCCTCGCAGAACGCCGTCGTGCACGGATCGCGGTCGTCGCAGTCCGCGTTCGTGCGGCACTCGCCGGTGATCGGCGGCGGGCCCGCGTCCTGTCGCGGCGTGACGCCCGCGTCGCCCGCCGGCGTCCCGCCCGCGTCGCCCGCGGGGTCGATCGACGGCGGCTCGCACGCGCCGAGCGCGCAGCCCAGGATGAGCGCACCCCACCGAAGGGAGCGCACGATGTTCGTGCTCCGCACCTACGCCTCCTCGCGTCGCGGGGGACGGCGCGGCGAAGCGCGCGGCACCGATCGCCGCGGCCGCGCCGTCCCCGTTTCGCTGCACCTCGTTGCGGCCGCGCCGGGGCGCATTCAGGGCGCGTGAGCCCTCGCGACGCTCGTGGCATCCTCGCAGATCGTCGGAAAGCGAAGGGGCGAGCGTGCTCGCGCGGGGGTGACGACGCGGAACGATTGAAGAAGGTCGGGAAGGTGGTCGGCGTGATCGTCCTCGTCCTGCTCGTCGCCGGCGGGAGCGGCTACGCGTGGCGTCGTGGAAGAGCGCGTCGATGATGGAGGTGACGTACGAGGCGCACGACGTCGACTTCCCGGTCCCGTTCCCGCTCACCGAGGATGAGCTCGCAGCCCTCCGCGCGGAGCGGACACCGCTGGCGGCGCCCGTCCCCGCGAACGCCGACGCCGCGGACGCCGACGCCGCGGACGCCGACGCCGCGGGCGCGGAGGGCTCCGGCGCCGAGGGCGTCGTGGTCGCCGCGCCGGCCGCCGCTCCGCCCGCGGATCCTCTCGAAGGCGTCGACCTCGCGGCCCTCGCGCTCGCGCGCGCCGTCGCGCGCGGGCGTCACCTCGTCGAGGCTCGGGATGGACGAGGGCGGTCACCGCACCGCCAGCATCCTCACCATCATCGCGACCTGCATCGCGCACGAGGTCAACCCGCGCGCCTACCTGCACCTCGTCGTCAAGCGCATCGTCGAGGGATGGCCGCAAGCGAAGTTGCGCGACCTGCTCCCCGATCGGCTCGTGGCCGCGCACCCCGAACTCGCCCTGTCGAGCGACACCACCTGAGCGCCGCTCAGAAGCCGTCCATCGAGGCCGACAGGCTCGCTCGCAGTCCATCGAGCAGCTCGCGCCGGTGGCGCCTCCGCGTCATCTCGGTGAGGCGCTCGACGAGCGTGTAGAGCTCGTCGAACTCCCGCACCTCCGCCGACAGCCACACGAACGAAGGATCGTCGGGGTGTGGGCTCGTGCGCGCGATGAGCGCCCGCAGCGACGGGATCGTCGCGGTCGCCTCCCACAGCACCGCGTACTCCTCCTCGTCCATCCCCCAACGCACGGCGTCCTCGAGAATCGGCGCGAAGTCCGACAGGTCCAGATTCGATAGGAAGAAGCCCGTGACCACGCCGCGGGCCTCGCAGCTCGCGCAGCTCCACTCGATCCGCTCGTCGAAGAGCTGCACACGCAGGCGACCCACGCATCGCGCGCCGCCCGGCCACGCGATGCACCGCGCTGCGCTCACCCAGGGGCCATCCTGATCCGGCAGCGACCTCGCCACCTGCACAATCGTGCGCGCCAGCTCCACGAGGGTCTCGCCCGCGATCCGCATCGACTCGGCGTCCTCCAGATCCACTCCCTTCACGGCCCGAGTGGAGCACGCAACCGACCTCGCGACCAGCGGGACCACGACCGGATTCGCCGCGCCGGGGGCGCCTCACGTCTCTCGTGGGCGGGTTACTGAGATCCGATACGTTCCCCGCATGTCGTAGACCCCGTACGCGCTCACGTTCGCCGGGGTACCTACCCACCCTCGCCGTGCACGGTCTCCGCTGGCACGCCCGCCCGAAGTGCGCTCCGCTCGCCGCCGGCCATCGGTTGCCCCAGGGAACCGGCGGCCGTCGTTGTCATCGCCGCGTCCCACTCCTGCACACTGGGCAGCCGCTTCCCCACCGAGAGACAGTTGCCCCGCGCGTCCTCGAGCCTTCGTTCCACATCAGCGGATGAAGTGCTGAACGTGTCCGACGGCGCCCGCGACGCCGGTGCCGTGCAAGCCGTTGCCGGGCACCCCGCCCGATACGTCACGCGTCATGCCCCCGGGGAAGAAGCCGGAGGAGACGGTGAGCACGGCGCCGCCGCCGCCGCCGCCGCCGCCCGCGCGCGCGCAAGCGGGGCAGTCGATGCCACCATCCCCGCCCCGAGCCGCGAGGGTACCGGTCCCGACGAGGGATCGGGCGATGATCGCGACCACCCCGCCGCCACCGCCGCCGCTCCCGCCGCCCCCTCCGCTGCGACTTCCCCGCCCGCCACCACCGCCGCCGCCTCCCTGGAAACGTGGACACCCGGCGGCCGCGCCCGTGAGGATCGCCTGCGGCATCAGCAGCGCGCGGGCGGCTGCGAACCCGGACCCGGTGTTGCCACCTCCCGCGGTGCCGTCACCCGCGGCGCCCCCGGCGCCGCCGAGGAGGCAGTCACCACCGCCGCCCGCCGTCGCGAACGCCGGACCCCCGAACGGTCCCTCCGCCGCGCCCCCGCCGCCACCGGCGCCTCCGAGCCCGCCTGCGTACACGGCGTTTCCTCCCGCAGACCCGGCGCCGTCGAAGTGGCCGCCGGCGGCGCCCGCCGCGCCGTCGCCGGAGAGCCCCGTGACGCCGTCGTTCCGGACCTCCCCGTCGATGCGCGCGGTCCCGCGTACGCGGATGAGGTAGCCGCTCGTGTGGAGGACCCCGCCAGCGGCGACGGTGAAGTTCTCGATCTGGACGTCCCCCGTGAGCGTGCTCGTTCCGGTGACGACGAGATCTCCATCGCGGCCGTCGCCCCAGAGCGGCTCCGGGCAAGGGCCGCCGCCCGAGGTCACCCCCATCGCGAGGCCGTCGTGGCCCCCGGCCGAGGAGTCCGGCGCCGTCCCGCCGGCGACGTCCCCGAGGTGCCAGAGCGCGAGGGTCGTTCCGTCCGGCACGAGGTCGACGTCCGGCGCGAACGGCGCCGTGTACCGCACCGCCGAGCTCACACGCAGCTCTCTCGCGTCGCCTTGCATGAACCGGAAGGCGGGCGCGGTCTCGGTCGGCTCGCGACCGAGCGTCGTGATCCCGGACGTCGGGAGGGGGTTGCGCGCCGCGTTGCCCTCGAAGCGGTCGACCGCGAAGGGAACCCCGTCGACCCAGAAGGTCCACGCCGCGGCGCTCGAGTAACCGCCACCGGCGTAGGTGTATGCGACGTGGTGCCAGACGCCGACGCCGCGGGTCACGGCACCCGCCATCGCCGCAGGCGCACGCAAGCCGTTGTGCGCGGTGTACTGCACGATGAGGTCGCCCACCTCGCGCGCCGTGAAGCTCAGGCGGCCCACGGTGATGATGGGCCGATCCCCCGTCACCGCCGGGATCCGAATCCAGGCCTCGACCGTGTGCGCGGTGTCCGCGAGGGAGAACCCGCTGACCTCGACGTGGCTGGCGCCGTCGAAGCGGCCCCAGCCGCAGGGGGTGGGCGTCGCCGCGTCGACGCCAGTATCGGGGACGGCGCCGTCGACGCCCGCGTCGAGTCCCGCGTCGGCGCCGCCGTCCATGCCCGCGTCCATGCCGCCGGCGTCGGTCGGACCCGCGTCGAACCCGCCCGCGTCGGACCCGGCGTCGGGCGCCGCCCCCCCGTCGACGCCCGCATCGACGGGCGGCAGAGCCGCGTCGATCCCTGCGTCGAGTCGCGCGTCCACGCCGGCGTCGCCCCGCGGGCTCGCGGCGTCGATATCTGCATCTGCGTCGTGCTCGCGTGCCACGCACGCGCCGGCGGCGCAGCTGAAGCCGCTGGGGCAGTCGTCGTGGGTGTCGCAGACGTAGCGGCCCGACGGGATGGTGAGCTCACAGCCCGCGAGGAGCGTCAGCGCGAGGAGCCGGCGCGCCATCAGAACACCCCCTCGACGCCGAGGCCGCGAGGACGCACTGCGGCTGGTGACTCGCCGCCCGCGCCGGCAACGGCCCAGACAATCCCCGCGACGATGGCCGCGCCTCCGAGGGGGAGCAGGATCGCGCCGGCGGTCTCGAGGGCCGGGCCTCGTTCATAGGCCGCCATCGAGTCGGCCCAGCGCGCACCGACGGGTGGATTCTCCACCGTCGCCCGGTCCACCGCGCCGAGCCCGAGCAGGACGGCGCCCGCGATCGCGGCGGCGCCCCCGACCGCGACGACGATCCAGGGGCCCGCGCCCGCGTGGCCATCCCCGCTCGGGGAGCTCGGCCCCGAGGGGCGGGTGGGCTCCGATGCGGGGCTCTCCTCGGCCGGCGGAGTCACTTCGGCCTCGAGCTGGCGTCGCAGGAAATCGATCCGATTCCGTGCCATCGTGTGCTGCGGCGCGGCGGGCGCGAGCTCCACGTACCGCTCGTAGGCCTCGAGGGCGACGCGGTCCTGCCGCGCCCGCTCGGCGGCGCTCGCGACGTTGTAGAGGAGCTCGGGCCGCTGGCTCAGGGCGTAGCTGCGCTGGAAGTACTCGAGCGCCGCGTCGAAGCGACCCGCGTGGTAGGCCGTGTTGCCCGCATCGAACAGCGCGCGCGCCTCCGCGTCGAGCGATGCGGCTCGCCCTTCGTCGAGCCCCGACACCGCGTGCGCGTCCTCCTCCTGCGCCCAGGCGCCGCACGGCGCGCTCGCTGCGAGCCACGCGACCAACCCGATTCCCACCCAGCGCATCCCGTCCCCCCGTCACCTGACCATACGAACCGGGAAGACGATACCGCCCGAGAAGCGCGGGTCGCAACCGGACGTGAATCGGGGCGAATCGCGAGGCCGAATCGGCACGCCGCCGACGCCAGCGCTGGGCACGAAGCCCCACGCCGACGTCCGAGAGCGTCCTGAGGGGCGGCAGGTCGGCCGTGAGCAGGCGCCGAGGACGGAGCGGTGCGCCGCGGCACGCGGCGCGTGGTCACCGGCACGGCGGGCGCCTCGATCGCGCGTCGCGCGCCCCACGGCTCGTCGGCGACGTGGAAGGGGACGCCCGCGAGGTCGAGCGTCGGGTAGAGGGCGTAGGGCTCGGCGACGGGCGCGCCCGGCGCGGGACAGCCGGTGGGCGTGACGATCGCCGCGTCGCGATCGCCCGCGTCGCGATCGCCCGCGTCGCGACCCGCGGCGTCGGTCAGGGGCGCGACGCCCGCGTCGTCGATCGTCCCCCCCGACGAAGAGCGAGAAGCCGAGGCGGCTGGAGAAGTCCGCGTGGTACGCCGACGCGAACACCAGCCGGCGCACGCCCGCCGCGAGCGCGGCGTCGACGAAGGCCCGCCCCAGCGCCTCCTCGGCGGGGTCGTGCGGCGTGACGAAGAAGGCGCGGTCCACGCCCTCGAGCGACGCGGCGAGCGAGGCAGGATCGCCCAGGTCGCCGACCACCTCCTGTGCGCCCGCGGGCGCGGTGCCCGGCTTGCGCACCAACGCGCGGGCCCGCGCGCCGCGCTCGGCGAGCGCCCGGATCACCTCGCTCCCCACGCGGCCGCGCGCGCCCACGACCAGGATCTCGCCGGTCACGAGCGCAACCCGAGCGGTGCGGCACGTGACGCGGGGGCTCGGTACGACGGAGCGGCGCGTGGCATCCGCGCAGGGTGGAGGCGTCGTGCCCCGGGGCGCAAGGCCCGCGGCCGCGGCGGACGCCCTCGGCTTCACGCGGGATCTCTGCGCGCCGTCGATCGAGGGCGCGCTCCCGCCGTCACCGGCGGGTCGGTCACGCCCAGCGTCTCGTCGCCTCCCCTCGCGACTTCTGTGGCATCCTCGCAGATGGTTGGGATGCGAAGCGACGAGCGTGCTCGCGCAGGGGTGACGACATGGAACGATTGAAGAAGGTCGGGAAGGTGGTCGGCGTGATCGTCCTCGTCCTGCTCGTCGCCGGCGGGAGCGGCTACGCGTGGGCGTCGTGGAAGAGCGCGTCGATGATGGAGGTGACGTACGAGGCGCACGACGTCGACTTCCCGGTCCCGTTCCCGCTCACCGAGGAGGAGCTCGCAGCCCTCCGCGCGGAGCGGACACCGCCGGCGGCGCCCGACGCCGCGAACGCCGACGCCGCGGACGCCGCGAACGCGGAGGACCCCGGCGCCGAGGGCGTCGTGGTCGCCGCGCCGCCCGCCGCTCCGCCCGCGGATCCTCTCGAAGGCGTCGACCTCGCGGCCCTCGCGCTCGAGCGCGCCGTCGCGCGCGGGCGTCACCTCGTCGAGGCTCGCTACGCGTGTATCGAGTGTCACGGGGACGACTTCGGGGGCGGCACGATGATCGACGACCCCATGATCGGCTCGCTCTACGGGCCCAACCTCACCGGGGGCGAGGGCAGCCGCGTGACGGACTGGACCGTCGCGGAGTGGGACCGCGCGGTGCGGCACGGGATCCTCCCCGGTGGGCGCCCGAGCGCCATGCCGGCGGAGGACTACCAGCGAATGAGCGACCAGGAGCTCTCCGACGTCATCGCCTACGTCCGCTCGTTCCCCGCCGTCGACCGGCGGATGCCCCCGATCTCGCTGGGCCCGCTCGGGACCGTGCTGATGGCCACGGGACAGCTCCCGCTCTCGGTCACACGCATCGCCGAGCACGACCGCGCGCACCCCGTCGCGCCGCCCGAGGCCGCGCCGACCGTCGAGTTCGGCGAGCACCTGGCCGGCGTCTGCACCGGCTGCCACCGCGAGGACATGCGCGGCGGCCCGATCCCGGCCGCTCCCCCCGACTGGCTCGCCGCCGCGAACCTCACGCCGCACGCAGACGGCCTCGCGGGCTGGTCCTACGAGGACTTCCGCACCGCCATGCGCGAGTTCCGCCGCCCCGACGGCACCGAGCTCGGGCTCCCGATGAGCCTCATGCGCCGCTACATCTCGAACATGAGCGACGTGGAGCTCGAGGCGATGTGGGCCTACCTGCAGTCGCTCCAGCCACAGCCGACGGGGACCTGATCCGCGCCCCGGCGCGAGGCGATCCGCGAGGCCGTGCTCCTCGGCTTCTCGGGGCAACGTCTCGTGCGCGCGCTTCGCGTCGCCCGCCGCCCGATCGATCGCTTCTCGCAAGAGACGTTGCTCGTGGGCGGCGAGCTCAATGCGCCGCGGCGGCGCCCCAGAGCTCGCGCAGGCGCCGGTCCCGCCCGCACGAGAGCCGGTAGCTCTGGTAGCGCGCGGGGTTCGTGCGGTGGAAGTCCTGGTGGTAGGCCTCGGCGACCCAGAACGTCGACGCGTTCAGCACGCGCGTGACGACGCGCTGGCGCAGCTCGGCGCGCACGCGCGCGAGCGAGGCCTCCGCGAGCCGCCGCTGCTCGGCGTCGAGCACGAAGATCGCGGTGCGGTACGTCGCGCCGCGATCGCAGAACTGCCCGCCGTCGTCGGTCGGGTCCACGTTGTGCCAGAAGACCTCGAGCAGCCGCTCGTAGCTGATGCGCGACGGGTCGTAGACGACGCGCACCGCCTCGAGGTGCCCGGTGCGGCCGCGCCCGACGTCTTCGTACGACGGCCGCTGCGCGTGGCCGCCCGTGTAGCCGGAGAGCACGCTCCGTACCCCGTCGAGCGCTTCGAACGGGCCCTCCATGCACCAGAAGCAGCCGCCGGCGAAGATCGCCTCGGCCATCGCGTCCGGCACGGGCGGCGCCGCCTGCGTGCCGGACTGCGCGCGCGCGCCATCGGGATCGCAGCCGCCGAGCGCGAGCAGGAAGAGGATCGAGTGGGCGAGTGTCCGTTGCATGCGACCCTTACGCATGGCTCACCGCGCTCGTTACCGCGCCTCCGCTCCAGTCAGCGAGCTCAGAGGGGCAGGTAGGGCGCGAAGTGCGCCTCGCCGAACGGCGTGTCGCGCCGGAGGTTCACCGCGGTGAGCTCGCGGCCCATCTCGGAGGCGAGGCGCAGCACCGGCGGCTGGCTCGTCCCGCCCTTGAAGGTGCGCGCTCCCGCGGCGTGCATCGCGTCGAGCAGGTGCCGGTACACGGGGCGCAGCACGCCGCGGCCGCGCAGCTCCGGCGCGAAGCACAGGCTCATCCCGGCGATCGGCCCCCAGAGCGGGTTGTCGAGCGCGACGGTCGCGCTCGCGTGGCCGCGCACGCCGCGGTCGGTGCGCAATGTGGTTTGCGTACGTGTACCGTCGCCGAGGCCCGCGACGAGCTGCGCGCGCTGCTTCTCGAGGTAGCCGGGGTAGGCGCCGAACCAGCAGTGCTCGGGCGCCGCGCGGAAGGTCTCCTCGTAGAGCGCGAGGACCGGCTCGACGTCTGCCTCCTCCATCGGCGCGAGCGTGACTCCGTCGGGGAGCGCGCCACCGCCGAGCCGCGCGCGCGCCGCCTCGACGTCGCCGACGAGCTGGACGCTGTCGACGCCGAGCCCGAGCCGCCGGAGCGCGCGGTACGCCTCCGGGCAGCCGGCGTCGACGGACAGGTCGAGCTCTCCCTCGAGCGCCGGGATCACGGCCGCGAGCGTCGCGTCGAGCCAGCGCGCGACGTCGGCGCCCTCGCGCCGATCGATCGCGATCGTCCACACCGGCGTGCCGAACCACGACGCCTCGTCGAAGCGCCACGCCACGATCGCGTCGATCGCGCCGCCGCGCTGGAGGGCGCGGACCTCGCCCTCGGCGTGGATCGGCGCGAGGTAGTCGCCGAGCTTCTCCTCCGCCGGCGCGCGCGGGCCCTCGAAGAACCCGTGCCGCGCGATGGCGGCGCGCCTGAGCTCCACGTGCGCGCCCACGAGGTCCACGCCGCGGAGCATGCCACGGCGGGGACTCGCTGACCCGCGCGCGGTCGCCGCGCCCGTGGAGTGAAGCTGATTCTGTTCCATTGTGTTCCGTGGTGACCGGGTTCGGCCGGTCGGCCTCGCCCGGAGAGCGCCGCGCCGCGCTCGCTCGGGCCCGCGAGGCGTCGGCACCAGCTTTGCGGAGGCCGCGCCGCATGAACACGATGGCTTGCTGGGTAGGACGAATCTCTGACCACCGCGTCGCGCGCCGCTCCGTCGCGCTCGGCGTGGTCGCGGCGCTGGCGGTCGTCGGCTGCGCGAAGAGCACGCTCCGCGACCCGACCGACGGTGGCGTCGGGGGCGACGACGGCGGGACGGCGCCGCGCGAGCTCGGCCCGGGCGACCCGCGCGCGTGTGCGACGGCGCCGCTCTTGCCGAACGATCACCGCCTGCGCGTCGATCCGACGGGCGCGACGCCGCCGCCCGCGGGCTCGTGCTTCCGCGCGTCGATCTTCGGGTTCGACGAGTATGACACCCGCTATCGCGAGCTGTCGTATCGCATCGAGGTGCCCGCGCGCACCGGCGTCGAGCTCACCGTGTCCGAGACGGATCGCATCCCGTACCTCGCGTTGGTCGAGGGCTGCGACGTCGCGCCGGGAGAAGAACGCTGCGTCACCTACGGCGCGTCCACGCTCTTCGAGTCGACGCCCGGCGTCTTCTTCTTCGGCAACCCCGAGGGCGTGACCAAGCCTCTCGTCCTGAGCCTGCGTTGGAGTGGCCTGGGTGACGAGGCGATCCCTACGCCATTCACCCTCGAGACGCGGAGCTTCTCGTTGCCCGCGGAGGCCGCGTGCGAGGCCGCGCGCCCGCTCGCGCCCGGCGCGCTCCTCCCGGCGCGCTCCGAGCGCGGCGGCACGTACGAGAACTGGCACTGCATTCGGCTCCCCGAGGCGCACTTCCACGAGATCACCATCCCCGCATGGCACCAGACGGTCGCGCTCCCCGACTCGCAGGTGCTCCGGCAGCGTGCGGAGTGCGGGTGTGATCCGCGCGGCGGGTACACGAACCTGCTCGACAACTTCACCGACGCGCCGCGGACCGTCGTGCTCGAGCGCGACCCGTCCCAGCCGCTCGGCGTGCGCTACGCGCCGCTGCCGCCCAACGCCACGTGCGAGCGCGCGAGCCGGCTCGACGTCGCGGGCAGCGAAGGGGCGATGCGACCCCTCGAGGTCACGCCCTACGCGCGCGGCGTGGCGGAGTGGCGTCCCGATGCATGCAGCGCGACCAACGAGGCGATCTGGTACCGCGTCACCGTCCCGGCGGGTCGCACCGTGCGGGTGCGTGGGCGGGTGAGCGGGAGCCCCTACCTCGCGCTCTTCGCGCTCCCGGGCGCTTGCACGGGCGAGCCCTCGGAGGGATGCGACCGCGGCGAGAACACGTCGATCGACGAAGCGTTCACCCATCTCCACCTCGACCTCGCGAACCCAAGCACCGAAGCGGTCGAGCGCGTGCTCGTTCTGGGCTACGAGGGCCCCGACTCCGGCCCGCTCGCGGGGACCCTCGGCGCGCATCTCCTCGAGTGACGCCCGAGCCGCGCGGACGCTCTGACGTGCCCTAGGCCTCAGGGTACCCGCTCGACGGACGAGGAGCTCGCGCCGAGACGCGAAGCCGCCGAGAGACCCTCGGCGGCTGCGCCACGCCACGCGAATCTCATCGGGTCGCGCACGCGAGACCGGACGGGTCTGGTTCCCGCTTCTGTTCGGCCGCGTCGCGCGGGCGCTCGAGAGACCGCGCCGCGCGGCGGCGGCGCGCCTCAGAGGTCCCCGCCGTGGAGCGGGCCACGCCGGGGACGCGCTCACCCGCGCGGGCGTGGCGCCAGCGCCGCGGCCTCGCTCCCGCGCAGCACGGCCTCCACCTCGGCGAGGTGGCACGGCTTGCCGAGCACGGCGTGCGCGCCGCGCAGCCGCTCGAGCGCGCGCGGGTCGCCCGTCATGACGACGAGCGGGATGCCCTCGGTCGCGCAGTGGAGCACGACCGCTTCGCTCGTCTCGCTCGGGCCCAGGCGCCAGTCGCAGACGACCAGGTCGTAGCGTTCGACCTCGACGAAGGCGCGCGCCTGCGTCGCGGTCTCGACGGCGATGAGGTCCACGCCGAGCGGCTCCGCGATGCGCAGCCAGAGCGCGCGCACCATCGAGTCGTCGTCGAGCAGGAGCACCCGCCGCGCGGGCGGGCGAGCCGGTCGGGTTCGCCCGCCCGCCATCACGGACCTCGCTCGAAGAAGAACTGCCAGAGGATGACCAACACGAGCGGCAGCACGAGCCAGAGGAGCACGCGGTGCGGGCTCCCAGTGGCCGCGCCCGGGGTGCCCGGCTCGGGCTCCGCGGCGCGCTCGGTGGGCGCCGCGCCCTCGTCGGGGCGCGGCTCGATCGACGAGCTCATGGTTCACGACCTCTCTCGCGCGCTGCGCGCGCGGACCGACACACTGGAGCGGGGCGGCGCGCGGCTCACCGCGAGCGGCGCGCCGGCCGCGCTATGGGTCGGAGGCGTGATCGGAGCGGGAGCGCGCGACGCGCTGCCAAGAGGGTCGCGCCCGCGCCGTGGTCTGGCTCGGGCGCGCGGCGAGCGCGCGCGGTGCGTCCGAAGGAGCGGGCAGGCGCGCGACGCGCGCCGAGGTCACGGTGCCGGCGGAGCGGGCCTCGCCGGCGTCGGCCGGCGCGATCGCGCACGCGTCGGCGTGCCCGATCGTCGCCTCGTCGAGCGGCGCGGGCTCCGGCGCGTCCGCGCTCGCGAACGCGGAGCCCAACCAGAGCGCGGCGACGAGGAAGGCCCGGAGCACGACGACTAGGGTGAGGCCCCGACCGCTCGGGCGCAAGCGGCGGCCGCATGACACGCGCGCGCCGGCCGGCTATATGCGGGCCGCGATGACCGAGAAGCTGTTGATCACCATGCCGCGCGCCCTCGAGGGCGCGGCGACCCGCACCGGCGCCGGGTTCACCTTCGTCAAGGACGACCGGAGCGAAGAGGACCACACGTTCGCCTCGCTCCTCGCGCGGGCGAAGTCGATCGCGGTCGCCCTCCACGGCCACGGGATGAAGAAGGGCGACCACGTCGCGCTGATCCTGCCGGAGGCGGGCGACTTCATCCCGACGTTCCTCGGCATCGTGCAGGGCGGCGGCGTCCCCGTGCCGCTCTACCCGCCGATGGGCGTGGGTCAGCTCGGCGGCTACCTCGAACACTGTCAGCACATCGTCGGTGCCTCGCGCGCGAAGTGGCTCGTCACCAACCGCCAGATCCATGCGGTCATCGGCAAGGTGCACGAGAGCGCGCCGGACCTGCGGCAGATCCTCGGCATGAGCGACCTCGCCGGCGACCCCGCGCTGTGGCGCGATCCCGGCCTCACCCTCGACGACTCGGCGTTCATCCAGTTCACGAGCGGCTCGACCAGCCGCCCGAAGGGCGTCGTCGTCACGCACGGCAACCTCGCCGAGAACGCGCACGCGGTGATGCGCGTCGGGCTGAACAGCAACGACGAGGATCGCGGCGTCAGCTGGCTGCCGCTGTTCCACGACATGGGCCTCATCGGCTTCGTGATCGCGCCGATCTTCCACCGCGTCCCCGTCACGTTCATGTCGCCGATGACGTTCCTCAAGCGCCCGGCGACGTGGCTCGAGGTCTTGAGCAAGCACCGCGGAACGATCACGTACGGCCCGAACTTCAGCTACGCGATCACCGCCAAGCGCGTGCGCGACCGCGACCTCGAGGGGCTCGACCTGTCGCACGTGCGCGTCGCGGGCTGCGGCGCCGAGCCGATCCAGGCGGACACCCTGCGCGCCTTCGCGGATCGCTTCGCGCGCGTCGGTTTCCGCGAGAAGGCGTTCGTCCCGAGCTACGGCATGGCCGAGTACACCCTCGCGATCGCGTTCAGCACCGGCATCCCGACCGACCGCGTCGACGCGGACCGGCTGTGGAGCGACGGCGTGGCGGCGCCGGTCGAAGAGGGCGGCGTCGAGATCGTCGGCTGCGGTCGCGCGTTCCCCGAGCACGGCATCCGCGTCGTCGAGGTGGAGTCTCGCGAGGTCCTGCCCGACCGCCGCGTCGGCGAGATCGAGGTGAGCGGCCCGAGCGTGATGCGCGGCTACTTCGAGCAGGACGAGATCACCGCGCAGACGGTCTCGCCGGACGGGTGGCTGCGCACGGGCGATCTCGGCTACCTCGTCGACGGCGCCGTCTTCATCTGCGGCCGCGCCAAGGACGTCATCATCGTGAACGGCAAGAACTACTACCCGCAGGACCTCGAGTGGGCGGGCAGCGAGGTGCCCGGCGTGCGCGCGGGCAACGTGATCGCGTTCCCGACGTTCCGCGAAGGGCTCGGCCGCGAGGCGGTGGTCGTGGTCGCGGAGACCAAGCAGAAGGACGGCCGCGCGGAGCTCGCGCGCGACGTCAAGACGGAGATCGCGCAGCGCACGGGCTTGACCGTCGACGAGGTCGTGATCGTCGACGCGGGCACGATCCCGAAGACCTCGAGCGGCAAGCTCCAGCGCAACCGGGCGCGCGCCCTCTACGAGGAGAACGCCCTCGACAAGCGCGAGGACGAGGGCGCGCTGAAGATCGCGGGCCGGCTCGTCGAGAGCCAGCTCGCGCACCTCAAGCTCGGGATCTTCGGCAAGAAGAGTTGACGCGCCGCGCACCGGGCGCGCCAACCATGCGACAGTTCGCGCCACGCCGGTGCGCCGCGCCGCCGCGTGCGGCATCTGGTCGAGGGCGGCTCGCTCGCGCTACGAGATCCCCATGCCTCCGACACGAACCGCTCTGGGCCCTCTCCTCGGTACGGCGCTGCTCCTCGCGTGCTCCGGATCGCACCCGGTCGGGAGCTGCCGCTCGCGCTCCGACTGCGGGTCCAACGAGGCGTGCGTCGACCTGCGCTGCGTCCCGGACGCGAGAGAAGACGCGGGGCGCGCGGACGCGGGCGGCGCGCTCGACGCGGGCGCCGTGGATGCGGGCGCCGTGGATGCGGGCGCCCACGACGCGGGCGCCGCGGACGCGAGCCCGGACGCGGCGCCCACGTGCACGAGGGCGTGTGGCGAGATCGACGTCGACGGCAACGGTCGGGTGGAGGACTCGGACTTCGCGGAGCTGCCCGAAGCCGTCGTCACCGACGCGTGCCTGCGCGCCGCCGCCGACGTCAACCGCGACGGAGCCTACGACGCCGAGGACACCCACGCGCTGCTCGCCGTCGTGGCGGGCGCGGCGCGCGCGGTGTGCGAGCCCTGCGGCGGGTGCGCAGACCTCGACGGGGACTCGGACGTCGACGTCGCGGACGCCGAGCTCGCCGCGCGCCTGCGCGCGGGTACGCCGACGACGTGCGAGCTGCTCTCCGCCGACGTGCTCCGCGAGGGCCGCCTCGGCGAGCGCGCCGCGTGGCTCGTCGCCGCGATCGCCGACGGCCGCGTCGAGCCCACCTGCGGCGCGTGCGCCGACACGTGGACCTGCGGCGACCTGAACCAGGACGGCACGGTCAGCGTGCTCGACGTCATCCGCGCGATCGGCGCGGCGACGTCGACGGACGCGGTGACGCCGTGCGCGTTCGCGGCCGGCGACGTCATCGGGGACGGCGTGATCGACCGTCGCGACGGATTCGCGATCACCGCCATCGTCCTCGGGACCCTGCTCGGCTCGGGCGACGTCGCGTGCGAGCCGTGCCCGCCGCGGCGCTGCGGCGACGTGAACGCCGACGGCGCCGTCGGCAGCGGGGACACGATCGTCATCCGCAGCATCGAGCTCGGGACGCGCGAGGCGAACCTGTGCGAGCGCGCGCACGCGGACATCAACGCGGACGGGCGCGTGAACGCGCGCGACGCCAACCTCGCGCGCGACATCTTCCTCGGGCGCGCGGCGCCCGAGGAGCGCTGCCCGATCTGCACCGCGATCTGCGGCGACGTGACGCAGGACGGCATGCTCACGCGCGCCGACCTCGCGAGGCTCGGAGAGGCGGGCTCGTCCGTCCTGACGATCTGCGAGCGCGACTCGGCCGACCTCGACGGAGACGGCACGGTCGGCCCGCGCGACGAGCGCCTGCTCGAGGCCGCGATCATGGGACGGCAGAGCACCCCGCACCCGTGCCCGGTGTGCACGGGCGTCTGCGGCGACGTCGACCAGAACGGGATGGTCACCGCGGCCGACCGCAGCGCGATCACCGCGCTGCTCTCGGAGGGCCGGTTGCCGACCGCGTGCCAGCTCTCGGAGGGCGACGTCGACTTCGATGGAGACGTCGACGAGGTCGATCGCGACCTGATCACGCAGATCATCGCCGGCACCCCGCCCGCGTCGCCGTGCGGGCGCCCCTGACCGAGCCGCTCGCGGAGCCCGCGCTCATGGCCCGTACGTCCCGCACCGAGAGCCGCGTCGTCGAGCGCGACGCGCGCGCGCGCCGGGCGCACCTCGAGGAGGCGACGCGCACCGCGCGAGGGGCGGTGGTGCGCGTGCTCCTCGGGCAGGGCGCGGACGGCGCCGCGTACGCGCTCGCCTCGGGCGAGGAATCGGCGGAGCTCTGGCGCCTGCGCCCGGCCGCGGCCGGCTCCGAGGCGCGGCGGCGGCTCACGCTCCTCGCCGAGCTCTCGCACCCGTCGCTCCTGCCGATCGCGGCGGTCGGGCTCGATGGCGACCCGCCGACGGTGCTCGTGCGCGGCGGTCCTCGGTCTCGCGGCGCGCCGCCGGCGCTCGTGCGCGCTCACCTCGGCGAGCTCGCCGCGGCGCTCGCGCGCGCGCACGCCCTCGACATCGTGCACGGGCGCCTCGGTCCCGCGAGCGTCGCGCTCGACGCCGACTCGCGCCCGGCGCTCGACCTCTCCGGGCTCGACGTGTACGGCGTCGCCGCCGGGCCGCTCGCGCCGGAGCTCGCGCGCGGCGGCGCGCCGAGCGCGGCGAGCGATGTCTGGGGCCTCGCGACGCTCGCGGCGGGGGGTGACGAGGGCGCCCTCGCGCCGCTGCTCGCGCGCATGCGCGACCCGAGCCCCGAGCGCCGCCCGAGCGCGGGCGGCGTCGCGGCGGCGCTCGGTGTCCTCGACGAGCCGACCTCGCCGGGCGCGGCGCCCGAGCCCGAGATCGACCTCGGCGTCCCGCGCCGCCTCGGCGCCTACGAGCTGCTCGAGCTCCTCGGGGCGGGCGGCATGGGCCGCGTCTACCGCGCGCGCGACGCGGGGACGGGCGCGCTCGTCGCCGTCAAGGTGCTGCACACGGCCCTCGCGCGCGACGACGAGCTGCTCGCGCGCTTCCGCCGCGAGGCGCGCATCCTCGCCGCCCTCGAGAGCCCGCACATCGTCCGCTTCGTCGGCGCGAACCAGCAAGACGACTTGCACTACCTCGTGATGGAGCACTTCGCCGGCGAGCCCGTCGACCGCGTGCTCGCGGCGCGCGGTCGGCTCCCGCTCGAGCTCGCGGCGAGCGTGATCGCGGACCTCGCGCGCGGGCTCGCCGAGGTGCACGCCCTCGGGCTCGTGCACCGCGACGTGAAGCCGGCGAACGTGCTCGTCGACCTCGACGCGACCCCGCCGCGCGTGAAGCTCTGCGACTTCGGGATCGCCCGCGGCGTCGGGCCCGAGGCCGAGGCGCTCACCGCCGCTGGCACGCCGGGCACGCTCCGGTACATGGCGCCCGAGCAGATCACCGGCGCGCCGCTCGACGCGCGCGCCGACGTCTACGCGCTCGGGCTCACCGCGTACGCGCTCCTCGCGGGCCGACCGCCGTTCGAGGGCTCGCCGCACGAGGTGATGCTCGCGCACGTCGGCACCGAGCCGCCGCCCCTCTGCTCGCTCGAGCCATCGGTGCCGGGCTCCGTCGCCGACGTCGTGATGCGGTGCCTGGCCAAGGAGCCGGGCGCTCGCTACGCGGACGCAGCCGCGCTCCACGACGCGCTCCTCACCGCGTGGCGCGGCACGTCGGCGCCGACCGAGGCCGCGATCCCGCAGCGCATCGGCCTCGCGGGCGCGCCGCAGGTCTACGACTTCCGCTTCGCGTTGCGCGCGGCGCCGGAGGCGCTCTGGCCGTTCGTGTCGAACACCGAGCGGGTCAACCGCGCCGCCGGCCTCGACGACGTCGAGTGGACGCACCACGCCGGCGACGGGGGGGTCGAGACGCGCGGTCGCTTCCGCGCCGCGGGCATGGAGCTGCGCTGGAAGGAGAACCCCTTCGAGTGGATCGCGCCCTCGCGGCTCGGCGTCGTGCGCGAGTACGAGGTCGGGCCGTTCGCCTGGTTGCGCAGCACCGTCGAGCTCGCGCCGGGAGAGACGGGTGGGACCGCGCTGCGCCACACGGTGGAGGTGCAGCCGCGGCACCTCCTCGGCCGCGCCGCGGCGGGCATCGAGGTCGGGCTCCGGCTGCGGCGCGCGTTCGAGCGCGTCTACGCCCGCATCGACGCGGCCTGCGTCGCCGCGCCGCGGGAGCGGACCGCGCGCGACGACCCGTTCGAGCCGCCGAGCGAGCCGGCCGCGGAGCTGCGGCGGCGCCTCGACGAGCGGCTCGCCCGGGTGCTCGCGCGCGGCGCCGATCCTCACGCCGTCGCGGCGCTCGAGGACGAGCTGCTCGCGGCGCCGGCCCCGCGGCTCGCGCGCCTGCGGCCGCGCGTCTTCGCGCGCGAGCGCGGCCTCGCCGAGCCCGCCGTGCTCCACGCGCTGCTCCTCGCCGCCGCCGAGGGCGTGCTCGAGCTGCGCTGGGATCTGATCTGCCCCGCGTGCCGGGTGCCGAGCGACGTCGCCGGCTCGCTGCGCGCGCTCGCGGAGCACGGGCGCTGCGAGGCCTGCGATCTCGACTACGCGCTCGACCTCGCGCGCTCGATCGAGCTCGTGCTCGCCGCGTCCCCCTCGCTGCGCCGGCCCGACGCCGGCGTCTACTGCCTCGGGGGGCCCGCGCACACCCCGCACGTCCTGGCGCAGCTGCGCCTGCCGCCGCGCGGGCGGTTCGTGCTCGACCTCGCGCTGCCGCCCGGGCCCTACACGATCTCCGGACGCGGGCTGCCGCGCCGGTGGGACTTCACCGTCGCGCCGCGCGCGAGCCTCGCGCGCTGGCAGCTCGCGCTGCGCGCCGGTCCGCCGCCCGAGAGCGCGCGGAGCCTCGCGCCGGGGGCGCAGCAGATCGAGCTGACGAGCGACCTCGAGCGCGAGGTCGTCGTGCGGCTCGAGCGCGCGAGCCCCCGCGAGGACGCGTTCAGCGCCGCCGAGGCGGCGACCCACCCGCTCTTCCGGGAGCTCTTCCCGGCCGAGGTGCTCTCGCCCGACCGCCTCGTCTCGGTCGCGCACGTCGCCTTCGTGCTCGCGCGGCTCCCCGGCGCGATCGAGCGCTTCGAGCGCGACGAGGCGGGGGTCCACGGGGAGCTCGTCGCGCTGCGCGAGCTCGTCGAGCGCGCGGCGGGCGAGGAGGGCGGCGGCGTCTCGTCGCTGCGCGGCGACGGCGCGCTCGCCGCCTTCGCCGATCCGGTCGCGGCGTTGCGCGCGGCGGCCGGGGTGCTCGCGGGCGCCCCTGGCGTCGCGCTCGCGCTGCACGCCGGGCCGGCGCGCGCGACCTCCGCCGGCGGCGCGCTCGCCTACTTCGGGCGCGTCGTGCACGAGGCCGAGGAGCTCGCACGCGCCGCGGCCGCAGGCGAGCTCGTCGCCGACGACGCGCTGCTCGCCGAGCCGCGGCTCGCGCCGCTGGTCGCGGCGAGGTTCGCGCGCGGGGGCTACCTCGCGCTCGGCCGCCTCCTCGCCTGCCGGCTGCGCCTCGGATCGAGCGCGCCAACGATGTGATCCTTCGCGCCAGGCGCTGGCGCGGCGGCTCGAGGTGGCTCAGCTCGAACGGTCACGGAGGCGCGAACCGATCGACGGCGAGCCTCGTACATGCCGAGCCCGTGGCGCGGCGCCGGTGGTAGCGTCCGGCCCGCAGAGCTCTCGAAGGGACGAAGGATGGAGACACGACGCCGAGTGGAAGCGCGCTTCGAGGCCGAGCGGTGGGACGGCCCCGAGTGGATCGTCGTCGGCGCCACGGTCGAGGAGCGGCTCAACGAGCCGTACCGGGTGGCCCTCGACGTGGCGCTGCCCGCGGGGGAGCTCGACGGCTCGGTGCTCCTCGGCTCGTCCGCGGTGCTGACGCTCGTGCGGCGCGAGGTCGCGCTGCGCGTGTGCGGCGTGGTCACGATGGTCCGCGAGGGCACCGACGAGGCCCAGCGCACGCAGCTCGCGCTCCACCTCGAGCCGGCGCTCGTCGCCCTGCGCCACCGCACCGACTCGCGCATCTTCCAGAACCTCACCGTCCCCGCGATCGTCGAGCAGGTGCTCGGCGGGCCGCTCGGCGCGTTCGGGCGCGCGCTCGAGTCTCGCCTCGAGGGCAGCTACCCCGCGCGCGAGTACGTGGTGCAGTACCACGAGACGGACTTCGACTTCGCGCACCGCCTGATGGAGGAGGAGGGGATCGGCTACTGCTTCGAGCACGACGGGGACGCCGAGCGCCTCGTCCTGTTCGATCGCCCCGCCCACCACCTGGCGATCGAGGCCGAGGGCGGGAGCGCCGTCCGCTACGTCGGCCGCTTCGACGAGGAGCTCGAGAGCGCCGAGGGCGTCGCGAGCTTCGAGAGCGTCTCGCGCCTGCGCCCGAACCGCGTCGTCGCTCGCCACTTCGACTGGACGCACCCTTCGGTCGCGATCGAGGCGGCGGCCGAGGTGCCGGACGCGGCGTGGCCCGCGCTCGAGGCCTACGTGCACGACGCTCCGCTGACGTTCCACGGCTACGACCACACCTACGGCGCGCACAACATGGCCGACCAGCTCCGCGTCGCGACCGAGCGCGTGCGGCGCGACGCGTGGCTCGCCGAGGGCGTCGGCAGCTCGCTCGCGATGCGGGCCGGCCGCCGCTTCGAGCTCGTCGAGCACCCGCGCGTCGACCTCGACGGCGAGTGGACGCTCGTCGCGACCGAGCACCGCTACCTCGAGCACGCGCGCGAGCACGGCGCGGGCGGCTACGTGAACCGCTTCGAGTGCCTGCCCGCGAGCGTCCCGTGGCGCCCGGACCGCCTGCGCCCGACGCCGCGGATCGTCGGCGTGCAGACGGCGACCGTCGTCGGCCCCGCGGGCGAGGAGATCCACTGCGACCCGCACGGCCGCGTGAAGGTCCACTTCCACTGGGACCGCCTCGGCGCTCGCGACGATCACGACTCGTGCTGGATCCGCGTCATGCAGACGATGGGCGGCCCGGGCTGGGGCTTCGCCTTCATCCCGCGCATCGGCATGGAGGTCGTGGTCACGTTCGTCGAGGGCGACCCCTCGCAGCCGCTGATCACGGGCACCGTCTACAACGGCGAGAGCCCGCCGCCGTACGACTTCCCGGCGGACAAGACGCGCACGACCATCAAGACGAACTCCTCGCCGGGCGGCGGCGGCTTCAACGAGCTGCGCTTCGAGGACCGCGCGGGGAGCGAGGAGATCTGGCTCCAGGGCGAGAAGGACTGGAACACCCTCATCAAGAACGACCTCACCCGCCGCGTCGGCCACGACGAGACACAGGAGGTCGTGCACGACCGCGTGCGCCTGGTGGGGCACGACGAGCAGATCACGATCCAGAACGATCAGCGCAAGCGCGTCGATCACGACGAGCGGGACTCGGTCGGCCACGACCGCATCCGCGACGTCGGCCACGACGAGCAGGTCACCATCGGCTCCGATCAGACGCTGCGCGTGGGCCGCGACGAGACGGTCACGATCGGGAACGACGAGACGGTCAGCGTCGGCAACGACTCGAAGCAGAAGATCGGCTCGAACCTGCTGCAGAACATCGGCAAGAACCTCACGCAGCAGGTCCTGATGAACGCGATCCAGAACGTCGGCATGAACGCGCTGCGGTCGGTCGTCGGCAGCGACACGCAGAAGGTCGGCGGCGAGGCGCTCCTGCAGATCGGGACCACGCTGACCCAGAAGGTCGGCGTGGACCTGATCCAGAAGATCAAGGGCGCGCTGTCGACCACGGTCGGCGGCGGCTACGCGCTCGACGTCACCGGGGACTTCACGCAGAAGATCACGGGCGACTGCAAGTGGGACGTCGCCGCCGCGGCGGCCGAGGAGGGCGAGGGCGGCGACGGTGGCGGTGGTGAAGGCGCCGAGGGCGGAGGCGAGGAGAGCGCGCCCGCCGGCGGCAACATCAGCTGGACCGCCGAGGAGACCATCACGTTCACCTGCGGCGACGCGTCGATCACGCTGCTCAAGGACGGCACCGTCCAGATCAAGGGTACGTCGATCTTCGTCGACTCCGAGGGCGACGTGGAGGTCAACGGCGAGACCATCTTCCTCAACTGAGGTCGTACGCATGAGTGATCCCCACCGATATGAGATCCGCTCGGGTACCGCCGCTCGTTCGTTCTCTCACGACGTGCGGCGCCAGCGGATGGAGGACTGGGCGGACCAGATCGTCGCGAACTCGTGGGGGCGCATCTATGCGTTCGAAGACACCGCGCAAGAGCACTGCTCGGGTGCGTTCGCGACACAGGGTGCACGCGATCGACTTCTCGTGATGGAGGAGCAGCGGTACGCTGCGGCGGAGGCAGCCGCGCTCGAAGCGCGCGATCGTCTCGCCGCCGCGACGCGCGAGTTGAACGAGATCCTCCAACGCGTCGAGAACATCCAGGACGGCGTCGATATCGGCACGGCTGCGGCGGGGCTGCTCAGCCTCCCGCTCACCGGCCCGGCGGCGCTCATCGCGACCGTCGGGATCGGCACGGTCTCGCTCGTCAACAACCTGTCCCGCGAGGGTCCCGCGCTGAGCGGCACCACGGTGGCACAGACGGGCCTCGACGGCGCCGCTGCGGGTATCCAAGGGGCCGAGCTCGCGGGGGTCCGGGTACCTGGGATCGTCGGCGCTGTACCGCCGGTGGCCACGGTCGCCAGCAGCGCCGTGGGCCTCTACTCGGCCGCGTCCACGAGCGCTACGCAGTTCGGATCCTCGGACCTCGCGGCCCTGCGCGGTCAGCTCGCCGCGCACGACGCCACCTGGCTCCAGAACCTGAATGGGTACGGGATGGCCCGGCACCGCGTCATGACGGCCATAAGCGCGGCGGAGCGCGCGGACGAGAACCTTCGGCAGGCGTACCGGCGGCGTACCGAAGAGCGCAAGCGTCACTTCCAACGGATGGTGAAGCGCATCGACACATGCATCGTACGGCTCGCGCCGATGCTCGAGGAGAGGAGCGGAAGATGAGCGCTGCGCACCGGCGGCGTCCATCGACGTATCCGATCCCCGACTCGAGCCTCGAGCGGGTCGTCGACCTGACCGGGTTCCGCGAGCTCCACTACCAGAAGATGGGGCGCGATCGGCGCTTCTTCGATGTCGTGTCGATCAAAGGCACGTTCGATCTCGTCGAGGGCCGCCTCGTCCGTGCAGAGGAGCAGGCGCCCGTCCGGCTCGCCGACGAGTGGCGGGACCCCACCGCGCCGGCGCGCTCGGACCTCGCCGCGGCGGGTGACGTGTTGCTCTACAAGCCGCGCACCGACGTCATCCTCTCGGGGCATGCGCATGCACCCAACGGGGACATGGCGCGGAGCTGGTACGCCACCGTCGTCGTCCGCTCGGGAGGTGAGGACGTCGTCACGGCGAGCTTCACCGTCACGGGGCCACGCTGGCTGAGGCACGCCGCGCTCCGAGGGTGGGGGGTATCGGATCCGGAGCCCACTCTGCGCGTGCCGATCGAGTATCGGCTCGCCTTCGGCGGCGGCTACCCGGTGCTCGACGCGAGCTCTCCGGGCGGCGCGCGCTGGGAGTGGTATCGCGCGAACCCGAGCGGCGTGGGGTTCTACGACTACGCGCGGCTCGACCGTCACAGCCAGCACCCGGCACCGCAGTGGTACCCGCTGCTCGAGGAGACGTCTCGTCCCCTCGAGCCCACCCAGCTCGCTGGGCTCGGTCCTGTCTCGCGCACGTGGGCTTCGCGCATGAGGTGGGCGGGTACCTACGACGGAGAGTGGCGAAGCGCGGCGCGAGCGGACGCGGCCGCGGGTCGTCCGCTGGACTATCCCGCCGACTTCGACGTCCGGTTCTTCAACGCAGCCAACGAGCGGTTGACCGCGCCTCGTTTCCTCCGCGGGGACGAGTCGATCGCGCTCGCGGGGCTCGACCCGTCGGGTGCCCCGCTGGGATTCGATCTCCCTGGCCTCGTCGTGAGCGCTCGAGTCGAGACGCGTGAGGGGATGACGTGGACCGAGCTCGATCTCGACACGGTCGAGATCGACGTCGATCGTCGACGGGTCATGCTCGGTTGGCGGTTGACTCTGGATGGTACGCTCGGCGCGCAGAACGTCGTGGTGTCCAGTCGGGCGAGGAGCGCATGAGCCAACACACCGCAGACGCCGAGGCGAAGTTCCTCGTGCTCAACGTCACTCCCGACTTCTGCGAGGTCGAGGGCCAGGTCTGCCCGTTCGACATCGCGCGCGAGCTCTCGTTCACTTCGAGCGACTTCGCCGAGCAGCTCGTCGTGCGCGGCGCGAAGGCGCTCCGGGTCGGGACGCGGATCTCCGGCGTGCAAGGCAACGCCGGGAAGGGCGTCATCACTGGAGTCGCGCTCGGCACGGGTGACACGGTCATCGTGACGGGGTCCGACACGGTGATGGTCAAGGGGCGGCCCCTCAGCCGGCACGATGATCTCTGCAAGATGAACGTCACGTGAGCCGGACGTCGCCGCGCGTCAGGTCGCGAAGGCGATGACGAGCAGGGCCGTGCCGGCGACGGCGAAGAGCGCGAGCGCGCCGATCGCGAGCCAGAGCGCGATCGAGCCGTCCCGCGCGGGCGCGGCGAGCGCCGGCTGCGACGCCGCGGGGGCGCCGGGGAGCTGATCGGGGCGCATCACCACCGTGCGCGGCACCTCGTCGTCGCCCGGCTCGGGCGGAGGGATCGCCACCGGGCGGTACTCCGTGCTCGCCTCGTCGAAGCCGACGCCGGCGTCGAACCACGCGGCGCTGCCCCCCTCGAGCCCGAGCTCCTCGTCGGAGAAGAGCGGGATCCCGCGCTCGGTCGGGCGCTCGTCGCCGTCGCGTCGGGCGGGCTCGGCGAGCGACGGAGGCGCGCCGGTCCACGCGGGGCTC
>JAHBWG010000140.1 GCA_019637095.1 Sandaracinaceae bacterium
GGGCGTTCGTCGCGCTCTTCCGCTTCAAGCGGGGGATGCTGACCACGCTCTGCGCCAGCGCGCTTCTCGGCGTTTTGGCCCGATGGGCGTTGGCATGAGATCCCGCGTGCGAACATCATTGGATGATCACTCGCGACGACACGCGTCTCATCGCAGCGCCCCGGTCCACGGCGAGCGCGGGCCAGGTCGCTCGCTCACTCGAGCCTCCGCTCGCGCGCGCCGCCGACGCCAGCGACCCCGAGCCTACCTCCGCTTCCTCGCCCGTGCCTTCTTCGCTTGCGGCTCGGGCGGAGGCGGCGCCTCGGCCGACTCCCAGATCGCGAAAGCGGCACCCCGCGGGGCCTGACACACCGCGAACCAACCGAACCCGGGGACCTCGGTGCGGCCGGCCACCACCGCGCCGCCGCGCGCACCGACGTCGGCCACCGCGGCGTCGAGGGAGGCGACGATGATGTAGTTGAGCCAGTGGCTCGGCGCGCCCGGCACCGGATTGCATGAGAAGCCGCCGAACGGCGCGCCTTCCGCGGTGCTCACGATCGAGTAGACGCCCTCGGGCATCTGCATGTCCTGGAACGTCCAGCCGAACAGCGCCCCGTAGAACGTCTTCGCTCCGTCGACGTCGCTCGTGTTCAGCTCGTGGTGCTCGATGCGGCTTCGCCATGGAGTCCTCCCACGAGCCAGGATGCCCGACACGGCGCGAATGCCAACCGGCGCGCGAGCCGAATGGACGCGCGCATCGGCGGGCGCCGTGTGGGACAATCCGGGCCGGGAGGCCTGCATGACGAGACGAGCGGTGAGGGTGCGGCGCGCGCTGCGGCTGATGGCGGCGTGGAGTGGGCTGGCGCTCTGGCTGGCGTGCGGCCCGGGCGGGGACGACGGAGCCGCCGATCCGAGCGCGGGCGAGGCCACCTCCACGGTGGAGGTCAGGTCCGTGGTGTTCGCGCGCGAGCTCGACGCGAGCTGGCAGCCGGTGGGCGGCGCGATCACCGAGGTGCGCGCCGACGAGTCGAGGATCAACGCGCGCGTCACGCTCGCGGGGCGACCGCGGCAGGGCACGATCCACATGCGCTGGATGTGGCGCGACCTCGAGGTGGGCACGGCGAGCATCGACCTGGCCGACGTCAACAGCGGGGTCCTCTTCTCGTTCGGGCAGGACACGTTCATCAAGGGCTGGCTGAACGTGCCGTTCTTCTACATCGGCGACGGCTACCGGCTCGTGCTGCTCGACGGCGAGCGAGAGCTCGGCAACTATCCTTTCCACGTACGGCCGCCCGACGGCGCGCGCCCGAGCCGCTTCGTGTCGGCCGAGCTCTACCGCGCCGATCCGCGTCTGGGCGATCCCGGCGCCCCCACCCGGCAGTTCGCGCCGGGCGAGACGGTCTACGCGGTCATCCGCGCCGCGCTCGGGCACCGGAGCTGGCTCAACGCGGTCCCGCACTTCGATGGCCAGCCCCAGCACCAGCTCGCGCGCGAGGCGATGGGCGAAGCGGGCGGCGGCGACGAGGGCAACTACCTCATGGAGCTCGCGCCGCCGAACGGGTGGACGCCGGGCTCGCGCGTCGTGATCGTCCTCGACGACGCCGAGGTGGCGTCGTTCCCGATCGAGGTGACGGCCGGCGGCTGACCTCTGCGTCGTTCTGCGCCAAGCCCGCGCGGCCGTCGGCCTCCGCCGACGAGAGGAGTTCGCAAAGGATCTTCACACGCCGCCACGAGCGTGATCGAAGGCCGCGTCCCGAGATCCGACCGCCGGACGCCTACCGGCTCCCAGGGCACGCCGGCGCCTCGCGCGCGCGAGCGGCAGCGTGATCCCGCGTTCGGACGCGATCGGCGCGCCGCGCAGCCGGCCGTCGAGCCGCGTCACGCCCCGCGCGAGTCGACGCGACGGCATGCTCGTCGCGCACCTGATCCTCTGCCCTCGCATCGCAGAGGTCATCGTACTCCCGCTCCCGCGCAGCGGGAGCCTTCTCCTCCGACTCCTGGTCTCGTCCTCTCCCGGCGATCGTTCCCTCCCGCGCGACGCGTCGAGGTGTTCATTCAGCGGGAGACGAGGAGGACGAGAGAGGGGGAGAAGTGGTGATCAGGGCGGCTCGAAGGTGAGCGAGTCGAGGCGGATGCGCAGGAACGCGATGTCCTGCGGTGGCGTGCCGCCGCGGCTGACCTGCACGCCGATCTCGTCCGGCAGGATGTACGCGGCGGCGATCCGGAACGAGCGGCCTTCGTAGGGGTAGATGGTCGCGCGCGCGCCGTCGGAGAGGCGGAAGACGCGCACGACGGTGACCTCTTCGTCGGGGATCCACTCGCGGGCCGCGACGTAGCCGGCGCCGATCGCCATCTCGGGGTACGGGTTGGTCCCGCCGAGCCTCGCGATTCTCCGCGGGCGCACATCCTCGGGGCGGGTGGTGTAGGGCGCGCTCCAGAGCTCGATGTGCTCGAAGCGGTAGTGCCGATCCCGTACGTACGCCTGCACCCAGGCCATGTCGACACCGTCGGTGACGAAGCGGACCGCCTCCGCGTCGGTCGGATCGAGGAAGACCCGGCCGGGCTCGCCGCGGGTGGACGCGCGCACGTGATGGTGTTCGCCGTAGACGGTATAGAAGACGGTCTCGCCGATCGAGGCGGCCACGTAGGTCTGCCCACCGCTCGTGGCGCTCTGGGCGATCATGGTCGGCTCACCCTCCCAGGGTACGTCGACGATGGAGAACCATGGCGCCGATTCGAGCGCGATGCGTGTGGGGCCTACGCGGACACGGTGGAAGTAGCTGCCCCGCGGTATCTCGTCATCGAGCGCTCCGTAGTTCCGAAGGTTTGCGTGGCCACGCCATTCACCGCCGAGCGCCCAACTATCGAGATAGCCTTCGCGATCCGGAACGACCACGACGAAAGCGAACCGCGCGGTGTCTGCATCGAACGCGGAATGCCGGCAGTCGTCAGAGCGAAACAGGCCCCTGATACCGAGGCGGGGCGTGCCGTCCGCCATGACGAGCCAGCGCTCCATGTAGGTCACCGGCGCGGTGCGCACGAACCAGAACGCACCCTGGCCGTCCACCGCGACCCCCCCGTCGACGCGCATGAGGATGAACCACGTGTCCCAGCTCGGGACGAGCTGCGTGCACCCGTCGCGGTCGGGGCACGGCTCGATGACGAAGGGCTCGAGGGCGGCCGGATCGGTGGTGGTGTCGACGACGCATCCCTCCGGCAAGCCGGGCACGCGGGTCCAGGCGACGTCCTCGCCCGCGTCGAGCCCGGCGTCGTGGCCCGCGTCGCGGCCCGGCCCCGCGTCGTGTCCGGCGTCGTGGCCCGCGTCGCGCCCGGCGTCGTGGCCCGCGTCGCGCGTGCCGGCGTCCGGCGGCCCGGCGCCGTCGCAGCCGAGCGCGAGCGCCGACGAGAAGAGTGCGCAAAGGAGCTTCACATCGCCGCCCCGAGCGTGATCGAGGGCCGCGTCCCGAGGTCCGACGGCCGGACGCCCACCGGCTCCCACGGCACGCCGACGCCGCGCGCGCGCGCGAGCGGCAGCGTGATCCCGCGCTCCGACGCGATCGGCGCGCCGCGCAGCCGCCCGTCGAGCCGCGTCGCGCCCCGCAGGTGAAGGCCGGCGGGGTCCGACGCCAGGCCGAACACCCACGTGTGGCCGGCGCGCTCGTTCGTCGCGGCGAGCGCGTAGCCGCCGTTCTCGGTCCCGACGAGCGCGTGCCGGGCGAACGCGCGCAGGCGCGGGAAGCGCGCGAACTCGCGCGCGGTGCCGGCGGCGAGGTCGACGAGGAGGAAGCGCGCGAACACCGGCCAGCCTCGCGGCGGTCGCGGCGGTGGCCCGCCGAGGCGGTCCGCGAGGCCCGGCGGCGGCTCTTCGACCTCCGCGAGCACCAGCGCCTCGAGCCGGCTCACGTGCATCGCCGCCGCGAGCACGCGGCCCGGCCGCGGGCCGCGCAAGAGGACGGAGCGGACGTGCCCGCTCCGGAGCGCGGTGAACGTGATCCGGTCCGCGCCCGGGCCCTCGCCGCCGAGCCCGACCAGGAGGTGATGGTTGCCCGCGAGCAGCGTGGCTCCGCCGTCGCCGCACGGGCGCTCGACCTGGCCGCCGCCCCGCGCCGCGCGCGGGAAGGCGACGTCCGGCGCCGCGAGGGCGACCACGTCCTGCGGCGGCGGCAGCGGGTCGCCCTTCTCCTGTACGAGCCCGATCGTGCCCGCGTCCGTGATCGCGAGCTGCGCCACGATCTGGCGCTCGGCGGTCATGGACGAGACCTCCCCTCGCGCATGGTACGGCGAGCCGGGGACCGTGACCAGACGTGGCCGCGGGGCGCACGGCGATCACCACGGCCACGGGACGCGCGACCGCGACCGGGGTCGCGGCGCTCAGGCGACGGGGACGCCCCAGATGTCGCGGGCGTAGTCGCGGATCGTCTCGTCGCTCGAGAAGCGACCCATCCGCGCGCTGTTGAGGATCGCGCGCTTGGTCCACTCGCGTCGATCGACGTAGAGCCGCTCCGCCTCGCGCTGCGCGTCGCAGTACGCGCCGTAGTCCGCGAGGTGGACGTAGCGCTCGCCGTCCGAGACGAGGTGCCGCATCAGCGCCTCGAACGCGTGAGGATGCTCGGGGCTGAACGCGCCCTGGCCGATCGCGTCGAGCACCGCGCGCACCTCCGCGCGCTCCTCGTAGATCGCGCCCGGCCGGTAGCCGCGCGCCAGCGTGCTCGCGACCTCCGCGACGGTCAGCCCGAAGATGAAGATGTTCTCGGGCCCGACCGCCTCGCGGATCTCCACGTTCGCGCCGTCGAGCGTGCCGATGGTCAGCGCGCCGTTCATCGCGAACTTCATGTTCCCGGTGCCCGACGCCTCCTGGCCGGCGCAGCTGATCTGCTCGGAGAGATCCGCGGCCGGGATGAGCCGCTCCGCCCACGAGACGCGGTAGTTCGGGACGTAGAACACCTTGAGGTGGGGGCTCACGTCGGGGTCCGCGTTGATCACGTCCGCGACGGAGTGGATGAGGTGGATGATCTGCTTGGCCGCGACGTACCCGCTCGCCGCCTTGCCGCCGAAGATCACCGCGCGCGGCGCCGCCGGGATCACCCCGCGCTTGATCTCCTGGTAGCGCGTCACGACGTGCAGGACGTTGAGGAGCTGGCGCTTGTACTCGTGGATGCGCTTGATCTGGATGTCGAAGATCGCGTCCGGATCGAGCGAGACGCCGTGCTGCTCGCGGATGCGGTTGGCGAGCGCGACCTTGTTCTCGCGCTTGACCGCGCTCCACTTCTCTTGGAAACCCGCGTCCTCGGCGAGGGGCTCGAGCGCGCGGAGCTTCTCGAGGTCGGTCACCCACGAATCGTCGCCGACGACATCCGTCGCGAGCCGCGACAGGCCGGGGTTGCACTCGAGCACCCAGCGGCGCGGGGTCACGCCGTTGGTCTTGTTGCGGAAGCGGTTCGGGTAGTAGGCGTCGAACTCGGGGAACATCGTCTCGCGCAGGAGCTGCGAGTGCAGCGCGCTCACCCCGTTGACGCTGAAGCTGCCGACGATCGAGAGGTTCGCCATGCGCACGTGGCCTTGCGGGCGCTGCTCGATGATCGCCATCTTGCCGACCTTCTCTGGCTGGCGCGGGTACTGCGCCTCGAGCTCGGCGCGCAGGCGCCGATCGATCTCGCGGATGAGGTCGAGCTGGCGCGGCAGGAGCTTGTCGAGGAGGTGCTGCGGCCACGTCTCGAGCGCCTCGGGCAGGAGCGTGTGGTTCGTGTACGCGAACGTCCGCTTGGTGATCGCCCACGCGCGGTTCCAGTCGACGCGGTGCTCGTCGATCAGGATGCGCATCATCTCGGCGACCGCGAGCGCGGGGTGCGTGTCGTTGAGCTGGAAGACCGCGCGGTCGGGCAGGTCGTCGAGGCTCTCGTGGCGCGAGAGGTGACGGCGCACCGCGTCCTGCAGCGAGGCCGACACGAAGAAGTACTCCTGGCGCAGGCGCAGCTCCTTGCCTGGCGGGCCCGCGTCGTTCGGGTAGAGGATGCGCGAGATGTTCTCCGCGTAGCCGCGCTGCACGACGGAGCGGTCGTGGTCGCCGCGGTTGAACGCGTCGAGGTCGAACTCGCGCACCGGCACCGCGCGCCACAGCCGCAGCGTGTTGACCGCGTCGTTCTTGTAGCCGGGCACCGGGATGTCGTACGCGACGGCGTAGACGTCGTCGGTGTCGAGCCACGCGAACTGCGTGCGGCCCGTCGTGTCGGTGCGCGGCTCGACGCGCCCGTTGTAGCGCACGGTGATGCGCAGATCGGTCCGCGGCACCTCCCAGGGCGAGCCGTGCTTGAGCCAGTCGTCGGGCTGCTCGCGCTGCTCGCCGCCGTGGATCTCCTGGCGGAAGATGCCGTAGTCGTAGCGGATGCCGTAGCCGACCGCGCCGATGCCGAGCGTCGCCATCGAGTCCATGAAGCACGAGGCGAGGCGGCCCAGGCCGCCGTTGCCGAGCCCCGGGTCCTCCTCCTCGTCGAAGATCGCGTCGAGGTCCGCGCCGAGCGAGGCCACCGCCTCGCGCGTCGCCTCGAGCATGCCGAGGTTGTAGAGCGCGTCGCGCAGGAGCCGGCCCGGCAGGTACTCCATCGACAGGTAGTAGACGCGCTTGGTGCCCGCGTCCCACTCGCGCTGCCGCGTCCGGTGCCAGCGATCGGCCAGGCGCGCGCGCGCGGCGTGCGAGACGGCGTGGAAGAGGTCGAGCCGGCTGGTCGTGTGCTGGTCGCGCACCCTCACGTGCTCGAGGTGATCGAGGATCGAGTCGCGGATCGAGGCCGCGTCGAGGCCCAGGGGCCGGTGGGGGATCGTCGCGTCGAGAGACATGGGGCGGAGCATCCCCGTTCTTCGAGCGTGACGCAATCCTGAGTCAACCCGCTCGCTGCTCGCGGCTCGCCTGCGCGACGGCCTCGTCGAAGCGCGCGACGAGATCGGCCGCGTGCGACGCGAGGTGGGCGCGGATGGCCCCCGCGTCGGCGCCGCGCTTGATGAGCTCGACGATGTCGGCGCGGTCGCGCATCCGGTACGCGACGAGCTTCATGGTGACCAGGAGCGGGAGCGGGACCACCGGGAGGTCGTCGCTCAGGATGGGCGCGGCGAGCGCAGCCGCCGCGACCGGGCCGAACTGCTCCGCCGACAGGTAGGCCACCGACACCCCGCGGACGTGGATGGGCACGCCGGCGCGGAACGTCACGAGACCCCCTGGTTGCTCCTCGAACGCGTCGGGGCCTACGAGGAAGTCCACGTCGCCGGTCGCGCGCACGTATCCGTACGCCCCAACCGCGAGGCCCCCGACGAACGCGTGCCGCACACCGAGCCGATCGAGCTGCGCGTGCGCCGCGAGCGCCGCATCGCGCACCACCGGAGCCTGGAACTCGATCGCTTCGCGGAGCTTCACGACGTTCACCTCGCGACGAGGGAGGAGCGAGACCGCGTACTGCACCCAGCGATCATGAGGTCGCCACGCCCTGCGTCGCAACCCGCACGCGTCAGCGAGGGAGCGCGGCGAGCTCCGCGTAGAGGTGCACGTTCGCGAGGACGGCCCGCTCGAAGAGCGCGAGATCCATCGACTCGTTCGGGCCGTGCGCGGCGGTCCTCGGGTCCATCACGCCGTTGAGGATCAGCGGGAGATCGCCGAAGCGCTCGCCGAACATCGCGACGAACGGGATCGAGCCGCCGACGCCGATCTGCACGAGCTTCTTGCCCCACGCCTTCTCGTACGCGCGGTCCGCTGCCTCGAACGCGGGCCCCTTCGGCGTGTAGAGCCAGCTCCCGCCCGCGCTCAAGAGGCGCATGCTCACCTTCACGCCGCCAGGTGGATCCGCGAGCAGCACGTCCTCGAGGACGCGGTAGAGGTCCTCGCCACGCTGACCGGGCGCGACGCGCACGCTCAGGCGCGCGGACGCCTCGCGGCGCACCGCGTTCTTCTCGCGCCCCGGCGCGGGCAGCGTCGTCGAGAGCACGGTCACCGCGGGCTGCCGCCAGATCCACTCGGCCGTCGAGCGCCCGCGCCCGGGCAGCGGCTCGACGCCGTCGAGCAGGCGCGCGCCCTCGCGCACGACCTCCGGCCCGAGCGGCACGTCGAAGCTCGCCTTCGCCCACGCCTCGGGCACCTCGACGCGGCCGTGCTTCAGGCGGCCGTCCTCGTCGACGAGGCGCGCGACGAGCTGCATCAGCGCGACCGCCGGGTCGGGGATCGCGTTGCCCCAGAGGCCCGAGTGGACGTCCGCGGCCATCGAGGCGCAGTGGACCTCGACGTCCATGAGGCCGCGCAGCGACACGGTCAGGCCCGGCACGTCGGTCGACGGGTTCTCGCAGTCCGTCAGCACCATCACGTCGGCCTCGAACGCGTCGGGGAACGCGTCCATGTAGCGCACGAGGTTCGGCGAGCCGATCTCCTCCTCGCCCTCGATCAAGAGCCGGATGTTGAGCGGCAGCTCGCCCGCGACCTCGAGCCACGCCTCGATCGCGGCGAGGTGGCTGACCCAGCCGCCCATGTCGTCGGCCGCGCCGCGCGCGTAGAGGCGGCCCTCGCGCGCGCTCGCCTCGTGCGGCGGCGAGTCCCACGCCTCGCCCGCGACCGGCTGCAGATCGAGGTGCCCGTACACGAGCACGGTCGGCGCGCCCGGGCACCTCCGCCGCTCGGCCGCGACGCACGGCAGCGCGCCGTCGAGCTCGAGCAGCCGCGCTCGCTCCATCCCGAGGCCGCCGAGGTCGTCGGCGATCCGCTCCGCGAGCGCGCGCACGTCGCGGGCGTGCTCCGGCTCGCACGAGATGGCCGGGTAGCGGAGGTAGTCCGCGAGGCGCTCGAGGGTCGTGGAGAAGCGCGCCTTCGCGCGCGCGGCGACGTCGTCGGCGGTGGTCATGCGGTGGCGCTCCGATCCTGTCGGCAGAGGGTGAACCAGTAGTCGAGGAGGCGATCGCCGCGCTCGTCCTCGCGCGAGGCGCGCCCGATCGAGACGTGGCGCGAGACCTGGCGCATGAAGTCGCGCGTTAGGTGGTAGACGAGGCGCTGCAGGCCCTTGCCGTTGTCGACCACGCGCGGCCAGCCCGCGGGCACGTCGGCGTCGGGCACCTGGTGGTAGTCGACGACGACGCCGCCGCGCTCGGCCCAGCTCGCGTGCTCGCGCGTCTCGTACGCGACGAAGTAGCCGGGCGTGACGAACCAGGCGTTGCTCGCGTTGTAGCCGAAGAGGCGCCCGCTCCCGTCGGCGGCGCGCGCGAAGCGCTTCTCGAAGCGCTGGAAGTACGGGAGCGTCATGATCGTGTTGCGCCCGGGGTGGTGGACCGGCGTGAGGTCCGGGAGCCCGCGGGGGACGAAGTGCTCGACGCCGATCGGCGGCGCGTCGGCGGCCTTGTCGAACAGGCGCGCCTGCTCGGCCCGCGCGAGCGCGTTCGCCTCGGCTGCGCGCGGGGCCGCGTCGAGCCCGTCGAGGTACGCGGCGATGTCGGCGATCGAGGCCTCGCCGCGGATGAGGGACGACAGCTCGGTAGGCATCGAGGACGGTTTCTTGACCGACGATCGCGCTCCGCGCTAGGTGGAAGGAGGCGGCCGGTCGTGCCGCCGCTTGGAGGTCCGATGACCCGAGCCCGAACGCTCGCGACGCTCGCCGTCGCGATGGCGGTGACGTGCGGCCTCGCGGCCGACGCGCGCGCGCACCGGCGCGTGCGGGTGACCGTGGTGAGCGAGCCGACCATCGAGGACGCGATGCGCGCCGCGCTCGCGGTCGCGCCCGAGCTCGACGTGGTCGAGAGAGGGCGCGCCGAGCTCGAGCTGCGCGGGACGGTGAACGAGGTCAGCCGCCGGCACCTGCGCGATGGCGTCGAGGTGAGCGCGCGCGTGACCGTCGTCGTCGCGGACGCGCGCGGCGGAGCGGTGCGTGCGATGCTGACCGGGCGCGCCGGCGCGCGCGGCGGGAGCGACCCCGACCGCCTGACCCGGAGCGCGCTCGACGCCGCGGTGCGCAGCGCGCTGCGCTCGTTCAGCGAGCACCGCGCCGCGATCGCGCGGCGGTAGCGCCGACGAGTCGTTCGCAGAGCGACTGTAACGACTCGCTCACCGCGACTCGTAGACGTTCATCGCCGGCAGCTCGACGCACGTCAGGAAGCCGCCCTTGCCGGCGCCGGTGTCGAGCGCGACGACGCACGGGCCGGCCCAGAGGTCGGTGGGATCCTCCGGCGTGTGGGTCGAGAGCTCCTGCGGCAACAGCTCGGTCGCGGTGTGCCCGACGACGACGCGCTTGCCCGCGTACTCGCGGAAGAAGCGGCGCGAGCGCGTCCACAGCATCGCGATCGGCGTGTCCGCCTCGCTCGGATGGAGGAACCGCCCGCCCCGTTCGACGAGGCCGGCGTGCACGTAGATCGCGTGCTCGTCCTCGTACCAGTAGGGGAGCGAGCGCATCCACGCGACGTGCGCCTCGGGCAGGAACGCGCCGCGCTCCATCCGATCGAGCTCGTCGGGGCGCGGGTACTCGCCGGGGCGCGGCATCGGCCCGCCCTCGTACGAGCGGTACATCGCGAGGCAGCCGTTCGGGCCCGGGAGCAGGAACTCGGGCCAACCCTCGTCGATCACGCGCAGCCACGCGTCCTCGTGGTTGCCGCGCAAGCACACGACCTCGCAGCGCTCGTCACGGTCGAGCCGGCGCACGAGCTCGACCACCTCGCGCGAGCGCGGGCCACGGTCGATATAGTCCCCGAGGAACACGATCGTGTCGTCCTCGGCGAGCGGCGGCAGGCGCTCGGCGAGGCGATGGAACGCGTCGAGGTCGCCGTGCAGATCACCGATCGCGAAGGTCCGCCCCATGCCCGACGGAGCATCGAAGAGCGCGCCGCGGACCGCAAGCGTCGCGAGCGAGCCGCGCGCGCCTCGAAGTTCTCGCCGGTGCGCCGGTCCGCTACCCTCGCGCGGTGCTCGTTCGCCGGGGGCCCGCGCTGTGCCTCGCCCTGCTCCTGTCGACGACGGCGGGCGCGCAGGATCGGCCGGGGCCCACGCTCGCGTTCGGTGGCGACGTGCTCTACGACGCGCCGCTCGCGTACCAGCTCCGCCGGCGCGCGCGCGAGATCGGGCGCGACGACGCGTACCGCGAGGTCTTCTCCGACGTCGCGCCCGCGCTGCGCCGCGCGGACCTCGCGCTGGTGAACCTCGAGACCCCGGTGAGCCACCGCTACCGCGAGCGCACCGCCGAAGAGGACGTGCCGGTGTTCCGGGCGCCCGAGCACTTCCTCGACGCGCTCCGCGCGGCGGGGGTCGACGCGCTCACCGTCGCGAACAACCACGCGTACGACCAGGGACTGCGGGGGCTACGCAACACGATGGCCGCGGCGCGCGAGCGCGGCATCCCGCTCGTCGGCGCGGGCGAGAGCCCTCGCGCGGCGGCGCGCGCGGTGGTGATGCGGGCGGGCGATGCGCGCGTCGCGCTCGCCGCCTGGACCGAGGGCACCAACCACCGGCCCAGCATCACCGAAGGTCGAGGGCCGCGCGTCGCCTTCCTGCGCGACGGCACCGTGCAAGCGAGCTTGCGGGCTGCGCGCGCCGGTGACGCACACCTCGTCGTCGCGGTGTTCCACTGGACGCACGAGGGCCAGACGCGGCCGCGCCCGATGATGCGCGAGGCCGCGCGCGAGGCCGCCGAGGCCGGCGCGGATCTCGTCGTCGGCCACGGGACGCACCTTCCGGGGAGCACCGAGGAGGTCGTCACGAGCGACGGGCGGCGGGTGCCTGTCCTCTACTCGCTCGGCAACCTGCTCGCCGCGATGGAGGAGCCGGCGGGCGATCTCGCGGCGCGCACGGTCGGCGTCCGCGACGCGCCGCTCGCGATCGTGACGACCCGCTGGCGCGGCCGGCGGCTCTCGATCGAGCGCGTCGAGGTCGAGCACTACTTCATCACGAGGCCGGTCAGCCCCGCGCCGTGGGTCGACGCGGGGACGATCCCCGTCGGCCGCCCGGTCGCGATCGCGTCCGAGCTCGAGCGCCTCGCCGCCGCCGACTGCGGCCGCGCTTGCGAGCAGCGCGCCGCCCTCTACCGGCGCCGCGCCGCGCTCATCGAGGAGGCGATGCTCGACGTCGCGGCGGGGTCACCGAGCGAGCCACCGCTCGTGGCGAGCGCGCCCCCGCGCGGCTCGGAGCCGGCGCGCCCCTCCCCGCCGGGCGCGCCGCCGCTCGTGGCGAGCGCGCTGCCGCCGGGCTCGGAGCCGGCAGCGCAGGGCGGCCCACCGC
>JAHBWG010000141.1 GCA_019637095.1 Sandaracinaceae bacterium
CGCCACGGAGACGGCGAGGTCGAGACCGAGCCAGCCGGCGGATCATGTCGTGTGCTCAACGCCCGAAGGCATCGGGGCGGGGATCAGCTTCGGCACTGATAACGCGCCTCTACGCCATTCAGGTGCTGAACGCCCGCAGGCATCGGGGCGGGGATCAGATCTCGACTACTTCGACAAGGGCACGCGCGTCAGGTGCTCAACGCCCGAAGGCATCGGGGCGGGGATCAGACGCGCTCTCGCAAGCGGAGTGGCGGCCGGGCCCCCGAGTGCTCAACGCCCGAAGGCATCGGGGCGGGGATCAGTCTGGTCTCCCTATTCGAGACGGACGCGGAGCTCCTGTGCTCAACGCCCGAAGGCATCGGGGCGGGGATCAGCCCGTACACCCGTTGCATCTCGCAAGACGCCTTGTGTGCTCAACGCCCGAAGGCATCGGGGCGGGGATCAGCCTGCGTTGCTTCGGTCGGGAAGCGGCGACTCGGGGTGCTCAACGCCCGAAGGCATCGGGGCGGGGATCAGCGGCTCCGACGTCGATGCGGCGGTCACGACCGACGTGTGCTCAACGGTTGAAGGCATCGGGGCGGGGATCACCGGGGGCGCAGAGGAGAGCACGATGATCATCCGAGTGTGCTCAACTGCCGAAGGCATCGGGGCGGGGATCAGCGGTACGCGCCCACGGAATGCTGGCCGGACTAGCCGTGCTCAACGCCCGAAGGCATCGGGGCGGGGATCAGCGCTGCGCGCGAGCGCGGTGCGGTGGGAGATCGCATGGTGCTCAACGCCCGAAGGCATCGGCGCGGGGATCAGGCGTACGCCGGGCTAGTGGCGCCTGCTCGACCTCGAGGTGCTCAACGCCCGAAGGCATCGGGGCGGGGATCAGGACGACGTCGACCGGACGATCCTCGTCCGCACGTAGTGCTCAACGCCCGAAGGCATCGGGGCGGGGATCAGTGGCCGTCCGTGCGGTGCCGAGGAGGGCGTCACGGTGCTCAACGCCCGAAGGCATCGGGGCGGGGACCAGCCCGCGCAGCTCGGCCAGCAGCGGCGCGATCTCGTCGCGGTGCTCAACGCCCGAAGGCATCGGGGCGGGGATCAGGACGAGCGCGCGGATGGCGCTGGCGGAGTCGCGGTCGTGCTCAACGCCCGAAGGCATCGGGGCGGGGATCAGTCGGAAAGAGCGCTGACCGGATCAGGATCCGTCGACGCGTGCTCAACGCCCGAAGGCATCGGGGCGGGGATCCGCTGTGCCACGCGCTGCGGACCGCCGTGCTCCACGGGTGCTCAACGCCCGAAGGCATCGGGGCGGGGATCAGGTGACCCGGGCTCGTACATATCGGGCGTGCGGCGCCGTGCTCAACGCCCGAAGGCATCGGGGCGGGGATCAGACCGTGCGCGTATGCCTACGCATACGCTCGGCGCCCGGTGCTCAACGCCTGAAGGCATCGGGGCGGGGATTAGGCCCCAAGCGCGGTGCCACTCGTACCGGGCGCGACGTGCTCAACGCCCGAAGGCATCGGGGCGGGGATCAGGTGCCGGGAGTCTTGGAGGTAACGGAGCTCGGGTCGTCGTGCTCAACGCCCGAAGGCATCGGGGCGGGGCTCAGGGTGACGAGCTGGAGTCGCTCCGAGCCCGTGATCTCGTGCTCAAGGCCCGAAGGCATCGGGGCGGGAATCAGTGGTTGTGCTTGTGCTGTGCGTACCGGAGCACGTCCAGCCGTGCTCAACGCCCGAAGGCATCGGGGCGGGGATCAGTTCTTGCGCCCCATCACCGCCTCCTTCTTGCGCCCGTGCTCAACGCCCGAAGGCATCGGGGCGGGGATCAGGAGCCCGCTCAGGTCGGGCTTGCCGCCGCCGGCCATGTGCTCAACGCCCGAAGGCATCGGGGCGGGGATCAGGTGTGATCGGTCCACTGAATCTTGCTATCTTCACCGTGCTCAACGCCCGAAGGCATCGGGGCGGGGATCAGCGCCGTCCTTCGCCGACGTCTCGAGGAACTCGACGTGCTCAACGCCCGAAGGCATCGGGGCGGGGATCAGGCCAAGCGAACGCACCGATCCCATAGCCTAGCTCGGTGCTCAACGCCCGAAGGCATCGGGGCGGGGATCAGACCGAGCTGGTCCGCGAGCGCCGTGGGGATTCCGAGGTGCTCAACGCCCGAAGGCATCGGGGCGGGGATCAGGACGACGCGCCCGGCCTGGACGCGGACGAGGATGTGCTCAACGCCCGAAGGCATCGGGGCGGGGATCAGCCCAGTCATGCAGCATTACTCGCGGACAGAACACCAGGTGCTCAACGCCCGAAGGCATCGGGGCGGGGATCAGGGCGTACGTGTGTCGTACGCAGCGACCTCGAGCGCGGGTGCTCAACGCCCGAAGGCATCGGGGCGGGGATCAGGCGCTCGACGAGGGGCCGCGCAGCTTCGCGCGGTGGTGCTCAACGCCCGAAGGCATCGGGGCGGGGATCAGAACGTGTGTTCCGCACGCCTCGAAAGCTTCCGCGCGTGCTCAACGCCCGAAGGCATCGGGGCGGGGATCAGGATCGCATCGCGGGAGAGGAGGCCGCTCACGCGAGGTGCTCAACGCCCGAAGGCATCGGGGCGGGGATCAGACCAGTTCGTCGGCGCGTCGGCGCACGCATCGGTGCGGTGCTCAACGCCCGAAGGCATCGGGGCGGGGATCAGGGACCCCCGTCGCGGGGCAGTGATTTCGCACGGTTGGGCCGGCGAGATCAAGCACCATTGGCCCGAGGCCGGTGCGACCTTGGCGGACCTCGCCGCAGCACGGGGTAACTCGGCGGAATCGTTGGTTCTGCGGGCAGTCATGCATCTGATTCGGTTGTCAACGCGCCTAATCCTGCGAGATGTCTCGGGGATCCGGGCGATTCATGGCGTCTCGGAGCCGCCGCCGTCGGGTTCGTGATCGCCGCTCGACTTCCCGCCCACCAGGCGGAACGGGACAGGCTCGGGGCTCCAGTCGTCGACCTGGTTCTTGCTGACGGCCCTGCTGGCGCAGCTCGGGCAGAGGTCGATGATGAGGAGCGAATCCTCGGCGGCCATGACCTGGGCGAGTCTCCAGCGGAGCTTCTCGACTTCCTGGTCGTCGAGGCGACAGCGGAACAGGGAGTACTGCAGCCGGTGCCCATGCCCCGTGACGATCCTGTAGATCTTGCGGTAGCGCTCGGGGTCGCGGATGTCGTAGCAGACGAGCCGCCAGCGCTTGTCTTCCTGGCCCATCAGCGGATCCTCAGGCGCGCGAAGAGGCCTGGCTCGCCCGTCCACTCCTTCTCGAGGAGGCGCGCCTCGAGCTCGACGATGCGGGCGTAGCTCAGCGAGTACCCGACGACGTCGTGGCGCCAGACGTCGTGGCGCCGGCGCTCGATGAGCTCGATCAACTTGGCGCGCCCGCTGGCGGAGAGCAGCACCTTTCCCGGCAGCTCCTCGAAGTCCGCGTCGGCGTCGAACGTGCGGCGGTTGACGGCGCCGATGAGGGGCATGTCGACCATCGCGACCCGGAAGAGCTCCATGAGATCGAGGGCCAGCGGGTGCGCGCTCGAGCGGAGCTGGTGGTAGAAGCCGATGCCGGGGTGTAGGCCCACCGCGATCACGGCAGCGAGCGCGTCCCGGTAGAGGGCACCGTAGGCGTATCCGAGGAGCGCGTTGAAACGATCACGAGGTGGGCGGCGACTGCGGCGAGCGGGCAGCAGCCGGGGGTCGACGCCCTCGGCGAAGAGGGCCGGCAGGCTCCCGAAATAGGCCGCCGCCGACGTTCCCTCGTAGCCGAGGAGGGCCGCTCGATCGGTGGCGGTGTCCAGGCTTCGCAGCATCGTGCGCAGGTGGATGATCGCCGGCTCGACGGTCGCGCGCACGGGGGCGCCACGCGTCGCACGCAACAGGAATCGCAGCTGGGAATCGACCTTCGCGCGGACGAGGCGACGGGCGAGGGTCAGACCGATCTGATCGTCGGCGAGCGCTTCGAGCTGCCGAACGTGCCGCTGTGCGCTCGGCGCCGTGGGGGCCAAGGACCCGACGAGTCCCCCGCCGAAGGTCATCCAGTGGACTTGGACGTCGTGGCTGGCGCAGAGGCGCAGCGCCTGAGTCGAGATCTGGGCGAGGCCGTGAACCACGACCGAGCCGATCTCGACGATCGGGACTCGCTCGACGTTCGCTTCCCGATCCTCGATGACGAGCCTCTCGCCGGAGCATCCGACGCGGGCGCCGGGTGCCAGGACGTGCACGGTCTGCCCTTTGGGGTGTACGGGGAGCAGGCGGATGGGGCGGAACGCGGGATCGGCGGCGAGCCGCCCTTCTTCGGGCAGGCAGGCCGGCGCCAAGGAGCACGCGCGACACTTGCGATCGTCCTCGGTGACCGGAGGGCGGTCGAGCGAGTCCCGCAGGAGCCGGGCGCGGTCGATGCACGCGCGGACTCGGTCTCGCAGCGCGTCATCGAGAGGCACGCGCACCGTGACGCGATCGGCGTGGTAGCGGACGCGGCCCTCCTCGATGCGCTGACCGAGCGCCTCCTCGGCCAGGAGAGCGTAGGCGCCGACCTGAACCCGGTCCGTCTCCCACGCCTCACGGGCGCCCTTTCGACCGGCCGAGCGTCCCCGCTTGTGCTCGTAGGGGATCAGACGACCATCGCGTCTGCGAAGGATGTCGACGGCGCCTTGAATCCCAAGGCCTTCACTCTCGAACACCACTCGGCTCACCGTCCCCTCTTCCTCCTCGCCCGCCGTCGACTCGAGCTCCGTGTGAACGCGCCGACCGGCGTAGACCCGAGCGTCAGCGAGCCGAATCCGCTCGACCTCCTCCAAGTAGAACAGCCGCTCGCAGTAGACGAGCGCGTGGAGGCCGGCGACGCTGACCAGCGGTTCCTCGAGGGCGGTCATCCGGGCGGCCCAGGCACCCACGTCCAAGCGGCGTCAGGAGGCAGCTCACTCGCCATTCCGTCGGGCGCCACGAGCCTCGTCGTCGTCCGACTCGATTCCGCGCGGTCGATGGCGACGGTCACCCGGGCGCTACCCTCCCGCGGAGGCTCGCCCGGAACGACGGGGGTGTACCACCGTACGGCGGGGGGGCGCTCCACGACATCGAGTCGCTCGAAGAAGAAGCTGTTGTCGCCAGCGAACGGGACCCCATAGCGCGGGCCGGGCGGTGCGTCCCCCAACCCGTCCCTGATCCGCTGGAGGACCTCCGGAGGCCCTTCGACCCCCAGGATCGCATCGAGGTCGACGAGCACTTCGCGCCGAACTGGTGCGATCCAGTACTTGGCCCCGTGCGTGCGCGACTTGAGCTCCTTCCCGGAGCTACCCACGGGGTACGTGTGGAGTTGCTGAAGAAGCTTGGCGACCCCGACGGGCCGGACGAGCCCGATGGCGAGGCGCAGCGCCGGCGCGTCGGGGCGGATCCCGGTCGAGACATCGTCGCCGGCCGCCGCCCGCGTCTCGATCCCCGCCAGGTTGAGGAGGAGCCCCCACGCGGCCGACGGAGGGATGGTGGGTGCGCTTGCCCGATAGACGCCGGCTTGCAGCCATCGGTAGGCGGCGAACGGGGCCCGGGCGTGCACCCAGAGGGGCGCGGTCGTCACGCCCCCAGCCCGTCCGCGGCCGCCGCGTCGAGGGCCTTCGGTGCGCTGTCGAAGAGCCGAGCTCCCGCCGCCGTGAGCCGCTCGCGTTCCGCGTCGCTCATGGCGCGCACGATCTCGCCGCCGACGTAGAACTCGTCGGGCGGGAGGTCCGCGGGGCGCAGCCGCGCGAGCTCCGGGAAGCTCCCGTCGCTCGCGAACCCGTAGATGTCGAAGCCCGCCGCGAGCCGCGGCGTCAGCCGGGCGACGACGCTGCGCGGAGCCATCTCGAAGAGGCTCCGCGCGTGTGCCCCCGCGACGCCCGACAGCTCGCCGATGGCCGCGACGAGCGCGCGCGTCCACGCGGCCCCGTTCGGGTGAGGCTTGTCGTTCGCGCCGCGCGTCGCGTCCTGGAAGTTCAGCGCGAACGGATACTGGAACGCGGTGTACGTGACCTCGCGGTGGAGCAGCGCCGAAGTCGACGCGTTCTTCCACGGGCTCGCCCCCGCGTTCACCGGCGACTGATGAAACGTCGCGTCGTACCGGTACGGCGTCAGCGCCACGGCCATGTTCATGCGCAGGATGCTGTCGCGCTTCGCCGGCTTGCCCTTGTTCTTCTTCACCTCCGCCTGGTCGGCGACGAGGTGCCCGAAGAGGAAGTCGTCTGCGTACTTGCTCGCGTCCGGATAGGCCTGGTACTCGACGGCGAGCTGATCCTCGTCGTGGAGGCGTCGCCGGTTCATCGGGAGCTCCCGTTTCGCGAGGATCTCTCGGAGCGCGTTCCGCATCGCCTCGGGGCTGATGACCGCGAACTCGTGGTCGCCCCGGGTGATCTTCTGGATGATCGTGCGGTTCTCTTCGCTCTCTCCGCGGTAGTTGGAGGACGGAGCGGCGTACGTGAGCACGGTGGCGAACAGGTTCTTCTTCATGATGGGTCCTCGGGTCGTGGATTGAAGTTCAGCCCTGAGCGGAGAGGGCGAGGAGCGTGAGGGTCCGTACCTTCTCGGCGTTGCTCGTCAGCTCGCGGGCCAGGAAGGCGTACTGCTCCTCCTTGAGCCGCTGGGGGACGGAGCACAGCGTGCTCGTGAAGTACGTCACGAAGTCGGCCGGAGTACGAGCTCGAACCGCGAGAAACGCGTCGCGCGCGAGCTTCCCCCGCTTCTCGTTGTACATCGCCTTGTCCTGATCCGTCTTCACGTCGGACCACTCCAGGCCGTATCGAGACTTGAGGCGTCCGCTGAGATAGATGCCGATGGTCCGGTAGACCAGCTCTTCGATCGTCTTGCCCTGTTCGTCGCTCATCTCAACCTCGTATCCCTTGAACGCCTCGCGGACGTCGCGGCGGAAGTAGTCGTTGCCAATGGTCTGAGCCTGTGGGGCGCGAGCGATCACTTCGGCGTACCCATACCACCACGGTCGGCCCTCGAGGACGTTCTCGATGCGCCGGGCTCGGAAGCGCGGAGACCAGTACGCCTGCCGCACCCGAATGTACGCGCGCGCCTTGGGCGGATCCGCCTTGACCCGGGTCACGGAGCGGATTCGAACGTTGTTCCCCTGCTTCTCGCAGTGGAACACATCGACCCCGATGACCAGGTCGGCGGCCGGCCCCCGCCGCTCCGTCTCCGCCAGCGGAATGCACACGCGCGCGATCAGATCCACTCCCGCCTCGGCGGGGACGTCGATGATGGCGTCGCGCGGCCGATAGCCGCTCATGTCGTTGCTGCGATGCCGCAACGAAGCGGAGAACGCCCGAGTGAACTCGTCGAGGTCGGAGACGTCCGGCACCGCGATCGCGAAGCCCTGAAACTCCCGGTCGCCCTGCACGGTCAGGCTCGCAGGCACGTAGACTCGCGCGGCGTAGGGCCAGAAATGCAGGAGCAAGCGATAACGCTCGCGATCGCTGAACCGCACGAGATCCGCCGTACACGCCTGCGCACCGAGGAAGTACGTGCTGGGGAGATCGACGGGGCGGTCCAGGGCGCTCGCCAGGGTCTCGAAGGTCTCGCGTCCGTCAGAAGCGGGCTCGCGATCGGCGCGCGCTTGGTAGGGGAGGCGCGTGGCCGGCACGCCGCGGAGGATGCTCCACACGAAGTCCCGGAAGAGCTTGAGCCAAGGATCGCTCGTGCCGGGGGACGCGCCCAAGTCGAGGAAGGCCCCGCTCGGCACGACGACGTCGTAGACGTAACGCCGCTCCTTCTTGGTGGTCTTCTTTCCTCGTGCGTTGACGACCTCGACCTCGATCTCCGTCTCGCGCTTCGGTGGCTTGATGTTCTTCGACTTGTCCTTCCACGGCTGCTTGACCAGGGTCTCCTCGTTCGATGCCGCGTACAAGTCGTCGAAGAGCGACTGCATGCCGTCCGCGTCGACGCGCAGCGTCGCCCCGTACGCGTCCCTGCGGCTCACCTGGCAAACTCCGGCGAACGGCCGCCGCTGAAGGTGGTCCACCATCATCACGAGACCGGCGAGCCCGGCGCGATGCTGCGACGAGGGCAGCTCCGCCAGCTCCCAGGCGAGGTCGAGGGGCTCGGCCCGAGCGACCTTCGCCTTCTTGCCCTTCTTCGTCGGGCTGCTCACAGCTCACCTCCGTTCGGCTCGACGAAGCCGAGGTTCACGTCGTAGTGGCAGGCAGAAGCGATCCCGAGCATCCGAGGAAGCGGCCTGGGCGCATCCTGTTCGACGTAGCGCTTGGGCACGGACACGATGAGGCCATCGATCGGCTCGCGTGCATCGACGAGTGCGACCGCGCGCTGCATGTCCGTGTCCAGAATGCACCGGCGCCCGAAGTCGTCCGTATCGCGGAAGTCACCGGGGAGCGCGTAGTAGCCACCGGTGAGGAACCTTGCCGCGTCCATCAGCGCGGCGCGCTCCATCGGGGCATGGCGATCGAGCTCGAGCGCGAGCACGTGCTGGCTCGGCTCGTCGGGAAGCGCCTCCAGGAAGCGCTCGGCGGCATCCAGATCCTCCACGTCATACGGCACGTTCGACTCCGGCGCGTAGAGCACCACCTCGGCCCGAAAGCTCTCGCCGTGACGGAGGTGTCGGTTCGCGCGACCGAGACGCTGCACGAGCGAAGAGATCGGCGCAATCTCGCTGATCAGCACGTCCGCGTCGAGGTCGAGGCTCATCTCGCAGACCTGGGTCGTGACCGCGATCGCGGCGCCTTCGCCCCGCTGGAAGGCGGAAATGGTTCGGTCGTGAGCTCGCCGGCGGTCCTCGAGCTTGAAGCGGGAGTGGTACGCGAGCACCTCCGCGCCGACCTCGACACCGAGCTCTGTCGCGAGGCGGCCGGCGAGGGCTTGGCAACGTCGCACGACGTTCACGACCCAGAGGACGCGCTTCCCCTCCCGGTGCGCGGCGATCGCGCGCGCGAGCGCCTCGTCCTCCCCCGCGCACCGGCGCATGCGGTACCTCGGGTGGTTCTCGGCCTTCACCAGCCCGTCGAGCTCCGCTCGCTCCTCGGGCTGCGGGTACAGGCGGAGCCCGCGCTCGACGAGCTGCTGGGCTCGTCGCGGTGGGAGGGTGGCGGTCATCGCCAGCGCCGGCACATCGAAGTGCTCGAGGAACGCGACCAGGTTCTCGAACATCCTCGCGTCGTAGCTGTGCACTTCGTCGAAGATGACGATCGCGTCCGCGAGGACGGGGACGAGGCAGAGACTCTCGTACCGGTTCTCCATGAACGAGAGGAACTGGTCGACCGTTGCCGAGAAGTACCGCTTCGGCCACACGCCGAGCGCGAACAGTCGCGCAGCCGTCTCGTCGACGAGGCGCTTGCCGTCGAGCGACTCGGGCGGGTTCGCTCGCATGGCGTCGAGCTCGAACCGCGCCGTTCCGTGGAGGAGCTCCGCGCTCCCCTCCGGCGCCCACCCGACGTAATCGCGGAACCCCTCGGTGGCAGTGCCGCGCGTGGGGTAGAGGAAGACGACGCGTCCTGCGGGATGGAAGTCGAGCTGACGCTGCGCCCACCGCCATGCCGCCATCGTCTTGCCGCTGCCGCACCCCGCCAGCAAGAGCGCGCGCGACGGCAGCTCGGCCGCGCGCTCCTGGAAGTCTCGGGGCTGGAAGGAGCCGCCCTTGCTCCTGATCTGGCCGATGCGCGGAGAGACGATGTCCTTCTCGACATCCTCGCCGGTGATGGCGCGGGAGTGCGCCGCGTCCTCGATCCAACCCTCGATGTCGTGGCCCTCGCGCACCATGGCCGAGGCGACACTGTCTGCGGCGATGACGCCGACCTTCAGCGCCCATCCGAGCCGCCTACGATCCGTCCGGTCGCGGCCGTAACGGCGGGCGGCCGCGTCCGCGGCCGCGAGCACCTCCTGCCACTCCTCCGCCATGAAGCGCTCGGGCAATGGGTCGATCGACGGCGCCGAGGCATCGAGCACGACCGCCATTCGGTCGAGGACCCGCGTCACCTCGGCGTGGCCGAAGGCCAGGCGGACATCCCGCGCGGCGAGAGGCTGGCAAAGCGCCCATCGCCCTGGCCCGCCGGCCTTGAGATGGTGAGAGAGCACCGCAGCGCAGATCGCGTCGTGATCGAGGTCGTGGGTGCGCGCCCAGGCAACGAAGCGGGGGTGGTGCAAGAAGAGCGTCGAGAGGTGCTCATGTCGGATCGACTGCCGCGTTCCGGGCTGGCGCATCGCCTTCTGAAAGTCGCCGTTGGCCTTGCCGAGATCGTGCGCCAACGCGGCGATCCGCAGGTGCGTACGAAAGCGATCGGCATCGCCCGCGTGCAACCCGAAGAACCGCACGAAGGCGGTCAGCCACCGCGAGCCCGGACGGAACAAGCAGTCCGCTGCCCGCTCGGTGTCGAGCAGATGCTCCTCGAGCGTGACGGGGGCGCGCTTGCCCGTGCTCTTTGCGAGGAGCACGCCGTGCATCGCGTCGCTCACCGGCCTCGCGTCGGGCGAAAGAGACCACAGCCGAGGGCCCGACGGCCGCCGAGGCCCTTGGCCTGTACGCGCAGGGAGCCATCGGGATCGAGCCCGGTCAGACGAACGGAGTAGCCGACGAGCCGCTTGCCCTTGATGGTCATGGTCCGCCTACCGCAGAGCTCGAGGTGGCAGCGCACCTCGAGACGTTCGAGCTGACGGCCGAGCTCTGCCCGATAGCGGTCGGCGAACCCCTCGTTGTCGAGGACGTCGCGCGCGAGGTCGGTGTTGGGCCGCGTCGGTGGCGCCGTGAGCTTGAGGAGCACCATGCGGGCGTCGAGCGCGGACCGCGGCGCGAGGGCGTGAACCACGGGCGCACCGAGCCGGATGGCGGAGCCTGCGATGTCGAGCTGCGCGCCGGCGAGCGGCAGCAGCTCGCCGACCCGCGCGCTCGGCAGCCGCACGCGCAACTCGGCCGCGGGCCCGAGGGCGATCAACCCGTCGCTGACCTTCCCACCGACCGGATGGACCCCGAGCCATCCGGCGCCGTGAACCGCCGGAACGCGCGAGGCCAAGGCGGCGTACAGCGGATAGCCGTGATCGCGGGGGAGGCTGGTCCCCCGCAGCGGAAATGCGAGCTCGAGTGTGGTCATGGGTAGCACATCGTTGGGAAGTTAGAACGCGGCCAAGTCATCGCCCGAAGGCATCGGAACGGAGAGCTGTGCGGCCGACACATGGCGAACCAGTGCTCAACGCCCGGGGGGATGGGACTGCGGCGAACCGCTAGGACTTCCGTCGCACCGCGAACAGCTGGATCAGGGCGGCGAGGAGCGAGATGACGGCGACCAGGAGATCCATGCGCAGGAGAATAATGCTGGCCCTCTCGTCGGTCAACCATGTGGTTAGTAATATGTCGGCCGCTGAGCGCAGCGTCCGCGCAGGTGGCGGAGTTCCGAGGCTCGATCGGCCGGAGGTCCGCCGGATGAGGGGGGCTCCGCTGATCTTGCTTCTTCTGCTTCCCCAGCAGATGGTCAGCACCGTGGTTGTGGATGGCCATCTTCCCCCCGATCAGGTCGAACTCATCTCGTATATCGGGGTCGAGTCTCGCGATCTATGAGACATCTCTTCACCCATCTGGGTGATACGCCCCGAGCGACGCCCGGAGCTGCTCGACGACCGCCCTTCGCGGAGCGCGGCCGCCGCTCGGACGACGGGTGACGGCCCCAGCGAAGCACCCAGCGCTGGGCCTCGACGAGCCCAGCTACGTTGGGCTTCTGAGTCGTGCTGCCCGAGTGGCGAGCCCGCGCGTGACGCGGCGCCAGATTGTCGGTCGAGGCGGCGCGCGCATCGATCC
>JAHBWG010000142.1 GCA_019637095.1 Sandaracinaceae bacterium
GACCCCACCGCGAGTCATCGACGGTGGGCGGTTTACAGAGAGCCTCGACGGTCACCCCGTCGGGGCTCTCGCCGTTTTGGCCCTGTTTTTCCGGGGCTTTCGCCCGATGCGGCGTCGGCGACGAGCGTCCGCGGTGCTCTCGTCGAGAGCGCGCGCGTCTCGTCGGAGACCGTCGACGATGCGCTCTCGGGATCGATCTGGGCTCTCGTGGGCCGAGAGACGCCCCGAGACGTCTCCGCGGCGCTTAACACCAAAGAGCACCTGGTTGACTCTGGCGAGTGGGACACGCGGCAGGCGGAAATCTGACGCTGCGCGGGCGCTACTCGTCGACGGCGAACGCCAGCAACTCCGCATCAGGAAATCCGGTCACGGTGAGTGTCCCGTCGCTGTCGACGTGGAACTCGACCTCGGCAACCTCGTTCATGTCGGCAGGACCGTAGCGGTCGGAGAGGAAGTGGACGCGCTGGTTCGCTGAGCCGCGCCACGCAAGGCCGGTTGCCCGCTTGCTCTCGACGTAGCGGCCAGCCACCACGACGTCGGTGACCGCGAGGAGCGCGAGGTGCTCGGGTCGAGAGAGTTCGTCGAGGTCGTAGCCCGTGAACACGAACACCGAGAGCCCGGCCGTACGGACCCGCTCGGCAAGCGCCGTGAGCGCGCGGGCCTGCGCGAAGGGCTCGCCTCCGGTGAAGGTGACGCCCTCAATGCCCTCGGTCGCGACGATGACGGCTGCCAGGTCCTCCACCGAACGAAGGTCACGTCGCTCGAAGGCCCAGGTGTCGGGGTTCCAGCAGCCAGGACACGCGAGAGGACAGCCCTGCACCCACAGGACGAAACGCTCGCCGGGGCCGTTCGCGGCGCTGCGTGGGAGCGTGCGGGCAAGGTTGAGGCGCACGTTCAGTACGTCCGCTTGACGAGGACCATGCGGATCGTGTCGCCCTCGCGCGTCTCCTGCACGCGGTAGCCCATCTTCTTGGCGCGCTCGTGGACGGCCTGTCGCTGGGCCTCGACGACCCGCTGCCGCTCCTCCTCCAGGCGTCGCCGCTCCTCGGCCGCGAGCCGCTCCTGTTTCGCGGTCCAGTGGCTCTGGTATCGGCTGTTGAGCTGCGTGAGCCACCCCGTGCCGAAGCGGGGGTGGTCGTAGCCGCTGACGAACGCCTGATAGCCGATGGCCGAAGCCAGGAAGCCCACGTCGTTGGAGGCCGCCCCGACGTGCTGCCGCCGGATCACGATGTTGGCGGTCTGCGCGCGCCGGTCCCCGGCGTAGCCCACGAGGTTCACCGGAGTCGCGTGGACCTCCACCTTGGCACCGTCGAACCCGAGATCGGCGAGCGCCGCCAGCAGGCACGCCTGATCCGTCATCGGCGTCACCAGCGTCATGTACGCGCTCATGGCTTCTTCCCCACGCCCTGCGTTCGACTCGTCGTCACGCGCGCGGTGCCCGCGTCGGGCTTCCGGTCCACGGTGGCGGTACCAGGGGCCAGGCCCTCCAACAGGCGCTCGAGGTCCTTCAGGCAGGCGTCTCCGGTGAAGCCGTCGGCGTCGGCGGTGATCCGTCCCTCGTGGTCGATCTCGATGGTGATGCGCTGTTCCTTCATGCGTTCTCCGGGGCGACGAGCTTGGCGGCGAGGCGGGAGGCGACCTGCTCGCCAGCGGCGAGCTGATCCCACGTCTGGATGACGAGGTAGCGCTGGCCCTTGTGGGTTCGCAGGGAGCCCACCTCGGGCAGCGCCTCGTCGGGCACATTGGCGGTGGGACGAGCACTGGACGCCGTCGGGACGAAGCGTCCACCGGGCTGTGCCGGGCGCCCCGTGGGGGCCGGTGGCGGGCGGAACTCGAACCGCTCGGCAGCCTGCTGCTCCAGGGCCGTGATCTCGCCACGGAGGCGGGTGACCTCCTTGTTCGCGCGCTGAAGGTCGTCGGACAGCTTGCGCTGGTTGGCGGTGAGGTCCTTCTTCGCCTGCTTGTCGGCGGACTTCAGCGACTCCTCGACCCCGCGAAGCTCGTCCGCGATAGCGGTGCGTCGGCTCTCTGCGGTCGCCAACGCCGTTCGTCGGTCGGGCAGGTCACGGTTCGCGGCGTCCACGCGGCCCTGCCACGCAGCCTGCTGTTTCTCACGCTCCTCATCCTCGCGGGCCTTGCGCTCAGCCTCGTCCAGATCGGTCTGGAGCTTGCGTGCGGCGTCCTCGACCTCCGCGAGCTGGGCGAGGAGTGCGGGTGCGCCAGCGGGGCCAGCCGCCGATGGGCGCTGCGCCTCCAGGGCGTTCACGCGAGCGAGGAGTCCGCCGTGCGTGCGCTCGAAGCCGAGCATCGCGCTGACGAGGCGTGAGAAGGCGCGACCGATCCGTCCGCGGTCCCCCTCGGCGGCGACCAACACCTCGCGGCACCGCACAAGGCGCGCGGTCCAGTCCTCGTCGAGCTTCCGCCAGCGACCAACCAGGGCGTCCTCCTCGGCACCGGTCGGCACGCGGGGCGGCACCACCGTCCACTGGTAGCGGACGGTCAGCGCGAGCGGCTGCGCGGCGGGCACGGAAGCAGGTTCGGTGGCGGGCACATCGCGCAGCGAGGCTGCCGGAACGTCGGGCACCTCGACGAGCTGTTCGGCCTCCAGCCCGCGCGCTGCCGCCTCGCCAGAGAGCCAGAACTGTGCTGCTCGATGGCCTGCCTCACCCAGGCGCATGTTGCCCTGGAACCGCCACGCAGACGGGGCCTCCAGCAGTCGCGCCACCTCGGGTGCCTGCTGGGCCGTGAGCCGCACCCGCAGTCGGCCGCGCGTGCCGGGGAGGAGCACCTCTCCAGCGCCGCCGTTCACCTGAAGGTCGGGCAGCCCTCGGTCGGCCCACAACACCTCGACGCCCGCGTGGGCGAGCTTCGCGAGCCGCTCGTGGTGGTCCGGGCCAGCGGGGAACCAGAGCCGTCGGGGGGCCTGGTCCGGCGGGAGGCCAGTGTTGACGTGCATCAACGCGCCGCGAGGGTCCCCGGTGAGACGGGCATCGGCCGGCTCCCAACGCACCGCCGCCGACGCAGGCACCTCGGGCACGTCGAACGGCCGCTCACGGGCCGGACGCCAGACGAACTGGCGGCCTCCCGACCACGCCTCCTCCGTCGCCTCGTGCCAGAACAGGCGCAGGAAGGTCTGCCGAAGGGCCTCGGCCTGGGTCGGATCAAGGCGGATGATGAACCCTCCCCCGATCCACAGGCGCGCCTCGGTCCCCGCGTGGACGGCAGAGGCCGGCACCTCGGCGAGACGCCGGACCAGCACGCGAGGGGCCTGGAGGACCTGGGTGTCGGCCTGGTCCTTGCTCCATCCTGGCCCGGCGAGCGCGTACACGCGCGCACCGGCTGCCGCGTGGGCGAGCAACGCAGCGCGCGCGTCCTCGCTTCCGTTCCCGAGCAACACGAGGACCGGGGCGGTGCCGGTGGCAGCCGCGCGGCCCGGCGTTCGGGTCAGCCAGGTACCGTCCGTCCACGTCGGCTGAGCCGCGGCCCCGCCGATCCACGCCGTGGGCAAACGCGCGTCGGCGCGTTGCTCGACGCGGTGGCGCACCGTGCGCTGGATGGGTCCCTGCATCATCGTCCACCCCCGGCGAGCCACTGGCGCAGCGCGGGCTCGAGTTCATCGGCACTCACACGGGTCGCCGCGAGGTCCTTCCACCGCAGCGGCGTCTCCGGGCCGGCGCCCTTCACGTCGGCGCGCGCGTGGATGGGGCTGTTGCTCATGTGCCAGCCGAAGCCCTGGCCCTGACCGGGGAGCACGAGCAGGTAGCGGTCATGCGGCAGGCTCCGGCCGAACACCTCGCGGTAGCTGCGCGGGGACGCGCCGGTGATCGCCTGGACCTTCTTGAAGTCCGCATCCTCTTCGCCGGTCCACACGTCCACCGTGACGTTGGGGGCCGCCGCGCGCAGGGCCGTGACGAGGAGCTTGAGCGCGTCGAGGTTGTCGTCCCCACGAACGTAGCGGTCGCAGAGCAGCACGCGACGAGGCGCGACGCCGGAGAGAAGGCGATCCACGAGCTTCCGCATCGACCACCCGCCTCGGTACGGGATCCTGACCACTCCGGCCGGCTCAGACGCCGCGATGGGAGCCGGAGAGCCGATGCGAAGCGGGCCGAGGTCGTCCGAGGCTGCCGGGAACGGCGAGAGGTCCACGGGTGCGGCGAGGGACCAGAACCGCTCCGGGTCCTTGCTCGCCTGCGACAGCAGGTCGTCGTGCGCCGGAAGCGTGGGAGCGAACGTCTCCAGCGGCGTGTCCTCGGTGAGCTGCGCGAACTGCTCGCGGACCTCCGCGCGGCTCCGGTAACCGGGCTTCGCGGACAGGTGCCGGTCGAAACGGGCCATCGCCCACCGCTGCGCGTCCTGAGCCGATGCAGGCCCCACGGGCACGTCCTCCAAGGTGACGTTCTCGTAGACGCCCTTGCCAGGGATCTCGACGCGACGGAGCGCGAGGGTCTTGCGGAAGGTGTTGAGTTCGCCCTCCGCGAGCCCGTCGAACGCGACGGCGAGGCGTCGCTCGTTCGCCTGCCAACGGCCGAAGGCGGACAGCGCACCCGTGGCCCAAGTCGAGGCGAGGTTCCAGAGGTCGAGGCCATCGGACTCGGGCTCGTGCTGCATGGGCCGCATGGCGTGCTTGCCGTTGCCCTGGGGGGCCTCGATCATGCCGTCGAGCTGCCACTGGTCCCGCGCCTGGTCGAAGTCGAGCGTCCAGCGCAGCCGGCACGTCGCGCGTGTGTCGCCGATGAGCCCGCCAGGCTGCCCGTGGTTCGTCGGCAGGTCGCGGACCATAAACCGCCCCTTCCCGTCGAGCACGGAGCGGAACACCTTGCCGCGATCGGGCTCCACCGCGAGCGGCTCGATGGACTCGAACCGCTGGTCGCGGTTCGACGCGAGACGCTCGACGGCGAGCACCCGCCGGCCGAGCACGGGGTGCTGGGCGAGCCACAAGCCGTAGACGCCCTGCTCGGGCACCGGAGCCTCGTCGGCGTCGGCCACGTCCTCACCCAGCGCCGTCAGCCCGCCGCGCCCGTCGCACAGGCCGAGCATCTTGCACCACGCGATGACGTTGTTCGCGCCGGCGTCCGGCAGACCCGGAAGCGCGGACTGCACGACGGCGGTGGTGATGCGGTTGCCGTGCTCTCGCGCGGCCCGGCAGAGCAAGCCCAGCTCGGGCCGCCGCTCCATCCAGGCCATCTCGGCGAACACCGCGACGCGGCTCACGGGGATCTCGGTCGTCAGGACTACTCTCATTGGCGGGCGCGCCTCCAACGCCGGACTTCCTGTTCTTCGATCAGCGGCGTGCGACGCGCGAGCTCCTCCAACTCGGAGATCCGACAGTCGCCGAAGTAGTCGGCCTTGCCGACCACGACGAGCTGCTGCCGCGCGCGTGTCACGCCGACGTTCAGGCGGTTCGGGCTGTCGAGAAAGCCCACTCGCCGCGTGTTCCGCATCGAGAGCATCACGAGGTCGGCCTCCCGCCCCTGGAAGCGGTCCACGGTGCCGCACACGATCTCGACGGGGGCGTCCCGGACCATGAACCGCGTCTTGCGGTCGTCCTGGGTGACCTCCCGGAGCATGTCGGAGATGGCGCACTCTTGCTTCACGTAGAAGCACAGGCAGGCGACCTCCCACACGCGCGGCAGGTCCCGCGCAGGCGGCCCCTTCCGCCGCGCCCAGGCGATGAAGTCGCGCAGCACGGCGGCCATCGCCTTGATCTCGTCGCCGTTCACACCGCCCTGCTCGCGACCATCGACATGCGCCCACACGCGGCGGGCTCGGAACTGCCCGAAGTCCCACCCGAGCTTCGCGTCGCGGATCTGGATGGTGTTCGCGTCGCGAAGGGCTTTCCCCTCGTAGATGACCTCGCGCGAGAACGAAGCGATCTCGGCGTGCATCCGGTGCTGGTAGCTCAGGCTCTCGAATCGGGCGGCGAAATCCGCCGGCCGGGTGGCCTTCAAGCCGGCGGTGAGCGCGCTGCGCCGCTTCGCCCGGTCCACGCCGATGCCCTCCTGCAAGACCTCCAAGATGCTCGGGAGCCCGATGTCCTCGATCTCGGCGATGGGCTCCTCGATGCTGACCGCGACCGGCTGGAGGCGGCCGAGGTCGTCGCGGAGGCGCTTGCGCTCGCGCTCGTTTCGGCTGTGCCGGAGCTCGTGCAGACGGGTCAGCCGCCAGGCGATCTCCTGCGCCAGGTCGTTGCGACGGAGCCAGTCCGACTCGCACGCTTGGGCATCCGCGAAGGTGGTCACGTCCTCCCGCCGGAACTTCCGCTCCTGATACGACCGCTCCAGGGAGCCGGCCCGCTGGAGCCACCACGCCTGCCGCGCCAGCAGCGCGTTGCCCTCGGCGAGGGGACCGCCCGTCCCCGTTAGCTCCTCGGCGACCAGCAGGTTGGCGGGCAGGAGGTCAGCCACCTCGCCGATGAGGTCGTCGCCGACCAGCACCCAATCCGCCGCCGCGAGCCGCAGCGCCTCGGCCTTGCCCGAGCGGATCTGCGCGACCGTCACCACGTCCACCGGCCCGCTCGACGGGCCGCCCTTGGCGACGACCCGAACCACGGACAGGTCGGGTGCGGGCTCGGCTTCGAGCTCACGCGCGATCCACTCCAGCACGCCGGGCCGCTCGACGAGCAGCCAGCGCATCCCTGGCTGACGCAGCCGTCGCTGGATGAGCCGGAACAACAGGTGGCACGCCCGCTGGTGATCGGCCGGGAACACGGGCTTGTCGTTCTCGTCCACGAGGTCGCGGAGGTTTGCGACGATATCGGCCCGGTCGGCGAAGGGCGGGAGCTGCCGCACGTCGCCGACGACGATCCACCGCTTCGCCATGAGCGCCGGGACGAGGAACTCCTGGATGAGCGTCTTGCTGGCCTCGTCCACGATGAGCACGTCCCAATGGGGCATCGTGGTGATCGGCCGCTCCCACACCTGCATGTCCTCGTCGCGGCCCCGGAACAGCGGGTGATTCACGATGCCCATCGTCGTGCCGCAGGTGAGGTTGGCCGCCATGATGACGGTGCGCTCGGCCATCTCCTCCAGCTCGGCGTCCCCGTACTTGCCCATCGCCGGCTGCCGCCGCCACGCGGCGACCAGCGCGTTCACCCGCTCGTCGAGCTGGGTGGCCTGGACCTTGTCGTCCACCTTGTCGAGCTTGCCGATGCGCACCGCGTCGATGGGCGACGACGACTCCAGCAGCCGCTCCAGCACGTTGTCGATGGCGACGTGGGTGGAGGCGCAGAGCAGCACGCGCTCGCCCTTCTCGACGAGCTGCTGAACGATCTCGCAGATCGCCGTGGTCTTGCCCGAGCCCGGCGGCCCTTCGAGGAAGGCGAAGTCGGGGCTGCCGAGCGCCTTCTGGACGAAGGAGCGCTGCTCGTCGGTGCCGCTGCGGGTGGCGTCCGTGAGCGCCCGCCAGCCGTCGTCGGGAAGGTAGGCCGGGTTCACGCGCGGCCAGCGCGCGTGCTGGGGATCCTCGCACAGCCGGAGGAGCCCCTGGTGGTGCGGGAGTGGCGCGTCGGAGAGCTGCCGGAGCGCGCGCTTCTGGAGGTAGAGGTTCCGCAGGTCCACGGGCAGGTAGAGGGTGGAGCCGTCCGGCGGGTAGCGGTCGAGGAGGAGCTGGTAGCGGTCCTGATCGACCTTCTTGACCTTGAACGTCGTGTCCTTACGACGGCGCTTCTCCGTCAGCACCTCGCTCACGTCGCCCTCGCAGAAGGCGGCGCGCGGGTCGAGGAACTCGTCGGCCTCCGAGGACTCGGGCGGAAGGAGCTGAATCCAGCAGCCCCGCCGACCAGCCGACCCGACCTCGTGCCAGCGGTAGCGGACGCCGTTGTCGCCCTTGAGGAGGCCGTCGGCGGGGGCCTCCTCGACGCGCAGCATCCTGCCGCTCACGTCGAAGGACGCGCCGTTGCGGTCCACCACGCGCCGCAGACCCTCCGATGCCGGCAGCGCCTCGGCCTCGACCTCCTCGCCGTCCACCACGAGGTCGCAGTCGCCCAGGTCACCTTCGACGAGGAGCAGCCAGTGCCGGTCGTCGGCGTCGGCGCGCGGAGGGGCGACGAGCTTCAGCGGTCGTCCCTGGAGGTCGGTAATCTCGGTGGGCGGCGGTAGCGCCGCCTCCTGCTTCACGGCGCTCTCGACCATGCACCAGAGCACGCGGTCGCTCGGAAGGAGAGGCGGCTCCGCGCGGACGAGCAGCCCATCCTTGGTGTTGGTGGCGGCCTCGACGCGAACGGCCACACCGCGCGTGGGGACGAACCCCGCCTGCGTGAGGTCGGGCGACTTGTCCGCTGGCCAGTCCGCGAGCACCACGCCGGGTAGCCGGCGTGCTACGCGCAGCAGGCTGTCCGCCGGCTCCAACCGGATCGACAGCAGGTTCCGCACGCGCTCCCACGGGAGCTGGTAGCGGGTCTGCCGCTGCTTCGCGGTGTGGATGGCCTGGCCGAGGAAGCGGTTGAACGGCCGCAGCACATTCCCCGCCTGGCTCATCAGCGGCGGCGCGACCTTGGGGTGACCGGCGGTCGCGTGGAAGAACAGCACCTTCACGAGCGACCACCAGGGATGAACGGGTTGCGGGTGGCCTCCTGGCGCAGCCGAGGAGCGGAAGACTCGGGGTTCTCCTGGGGCAGCGGCTCCGGCGGCTCCCCGGCCGCGAGCCGCGCACGCACCTTCGCCCACTGCCGCAGGCTATCGATCTGGTCGCGCATGGTCCGCGACAGCGGGAAGGTCTTGTCGAGCGCGCGGGCGATGTGGTCGGAGTGCAGCTCGCGGCCCTCCGCGAAGGCGTCGTACAGCCCCTCGCGCACCGCCTCCTCCAGCTCCGCGCCCGAGAAGCCGACCGAGCGCGCGGCGAGGTCGGCGAGCGCGAAGTCCTTGGGGTCGCGCCGCTTCTTGTTCAGGTGGATGGACAGGATCTCCTCGCGGATGGCGCGCGTCGGGAGGTCCACGAAGAAGATCTCGTCGAAGCGGCCCTTTCGCAGCAGCTCCGGCGGGAGCATGTCGATGCGGTTGGCGGTCGCAACGACGAACACCGGGTCCTTCTTCTCCTGCATCCAGGTCAGCAGCGTGCCGACGACGCGCGCGGTCGTACCGCCGTCGGTCTGGTCAGAGCTGCCCATGCCGGCGAGGCCCTTCTCGATTTCGTCGATCCACAGCACGCAGGGGGCGAGGGCCTGGGCCACCTGAAGCGCGGTGCGGATGTTGCTCTCGGACTGGCCGACGATGCCGCCGAACACCTTGCCCATGTCGAAGCGGAGCAGCGGGAACTGCCAGGTCGCCGCGATGGCCTTCGCCAGCAGGCTCTTGCCGCAGCCCTGCACGCCGAGCAGGAGGACGCCCTTGGGGGCGTCGAGACCGAAGTCGCGCGCGCCTGCGCCGAACGCGCGCCCGCGCCGGTCGAGCCACTCCTTGAGCTGGTCCAGTCCGCCCACGTCCGTCAGACGGGCGTCGGTCGGGTAGTACTCCAGCACCTCGCTCTGCTTGATGATGCGCTCCTTCTCCTGCGCCACGAGCGGCACCGCCCCGTGGTCGAGACGCCCGAGCTCGGCGGCGGCCTTGCCGAACGCGAGCCGCGCCTCCATCACGGTCAAGCCGCGCGCGGCGTCGAGCAGCGCCTCGTCCGCCGAGGCGCGCACGTCGAGCGCCGCCGCCGCGTCCTGAAGCACGACGCGCAGGTCGTCCACGCCAGGGAGGTCGAGCTCGATGGTGGGGATCTCCTTGCGGAGGTCCATCGGCAGGCCCGGCAGCGGCGTGGACAGCACGACGATCTTGCGCGGCGAGGACGGAAGGCGCGCGATCTCGCGGAGCCAGCGGAGCAGCGGGTGGTGCTCCTCGCGGAGGAAGGGTTGAAAGTCCTCCAGCAACCAGACACCCGACTCGTCTGAGCCATGGATCTGGCGAAGGACCTCCATCGGGTCAATCGCAGCGTCGTCCTCGACTCTGACCTCACCATCCTCGTTGCAGGTGAGCAGCCCCGTCGACTGGCTCCAGACCTTCAAGGGCAGGTCCATCGCGTTCGAGAGGCCGATGACCAACCCCCGCACGCGCTCCCACTCGTACGACGCGATATGCAGGAGGGGCGCGCCGGCTCGGGAGAGGTGCAGCAGGTGGTCGTAGGTGCTCATGGGGCTTCCTCACGTTGGTTTGCGACGTCGCTCTCATCGGAGGAGCGGACCTGTTTGTCGATCCACGCGTCGATGTCCGCCCGCCGGAACCGCCACTGGTCGCGGACCTTGAACCCGGGCAGCTCGCCGCTCTGCGCCATCGTGTACGCGGTCTTCTCCCCGATCTTCAGGAGGGCTGCGAGCTCACGGATGGTCAGGATCTCGTCGTCCACGCCAGGCACCTTGCGCAAGAAGGACGACTAGTAGATACCAAAGAACACCACCGTTCACAACCACCGGAGAGCCCATGGAGTAGACCTCATGGCGCCTCCGCGCGGCGATGCGTGGTCGTGCCTCGACGAAAAGCGATCGCTGCTCGTCCCCAGACCGAAAGAAGCGATCGCTTCACGTAGTGGGCAGGCGCTGACCGCCGACGATCCACGGCAGGAGCCGGGCGATGTTCTTCGCGTCGTCGAGCGCGCGGTGGTGCGCGCCGTCGAGCCCCAGCCCGCAGAAGCGCAGCGCCTTCGACATGCCGTAGCGCTTGCGCCGGCCCTGCGCGGCGGAGAACACGTTCTTCAGGTTCATGTGCTCGGGCATCGGGTACTCGACGCCGTGGAAGGCGCAGTCCCGGCGCAGCTGTGTCTGGTCGAAGAGGCCCCACGAGCCCCAGACGACGCCCCAGCGCCCGACGAGCATCGCCTCTCGCAGCGCCGCCATGGCCTCGGGGAACGCGGGCGCGTCTGCGAGCATCTCCTGCGTGATGCCCGTCAGCTCCGTGCAGAACGGCGTGAGGAGGGGGTGCCGGACAGGGCGGACGAAGGTCTGGAACTCGCCCTCGACGGCGAGCGTGTTCGCGCGCACCAGCACCGCGCCGATCTCGATGGTCTCCATCTCGTCGCGCGGCACAGCCCGCTCGTCGTCGACGCCGTCGTCGGTCGTCGCCTCGAGGTCGATCACCAGGTAGTGCTTGACCTCGCGGAGCTCGCCGCCGCTCACAGCTTCTCGGCCAGCCCCGCCGCGAGCATCGCGCGCACGAGGGACTGCGCCTTCTCGTCGTCGGTCTCGCCCTCGACCTCGAGGTCGATCTCGTTCATGCGCCGGGCCTGGTCCACCGCCCAGTCGATGTACGAGCGGGCGCGTCCCGCTCCGGAAGCCCGAGGAGGGATCGGCCGGCCCGATCGGCCGGGCGCGATACGACCGCTCGCTCATCGGCCGTGGCGCTTCGCAGCTGCTCGGAGCCGCTCGCTCGGCTTCGTCGGTGCGTCGACCAGCTCCTGCATCTTCGCGAGCGCCGCCTCCGGAAGCTCGAGCTTCTCGGAGGACAGCGCCCACTCGAGCGTCGTCAGCGTCGGCGTGGTCAGCTCACAGAGGGCCTGCGAGCCTCGCGGGTCCTGGGTGACGAGCCGGCGGCCCTGACGGATCTCGAGCACA
>JAHBWG010000143.1 GCA_019637095.1 Sandaracinaceae bacterium
GCGGCGAGCAGGAAGAGCGAGCCTGCGACGAGTCGGCGCGCGCGGTGTTCGATGGCATCGAGCTGCTCGCCGCTCAGCCGGTGGTCGCGCTCTGCGCGCAGGCGCCAGATCATCACGAGCGCCGAGGCGCACTCCACGAAGCTGTCGATGCCGAAGCCGAGGATCGCCACGCTGCCCGCGATGAGCGCCGCCGTCACCGCAACGATCCCCTCGACGACGTTCCAACCGACGGTGAGGTACTCGAGGCGCAGGGCGCGGTTCACCGACTCCGGCCGGAGATCCGGGGCTGATGCAGCGCAGGCCGTATGGCATCCGCAGGATGTGGCTGGGGCGGTGGTCTCCATGGTGCTCCGGTTCGGCCGCGATGAGTCGCACTCGACATCGGCCAGATCTGCAACTACTATAGCGGTTAGTAGATGAGAAGCCACCGGAGGAGCCAGCCGTGACGTTCCGCCTTCGCTCAGGGAAGAAGGGCCTCGAAATCCGTCTTCACGACCTCGAGGCGACCATCATGGACGTGGTTTGGGGCAAGCACCTCTCGTCCTTCGCGGTCGGCGACGTGCTTGCCATCCTCGAGAAGCAGCGGGACATCGCCTACACCACGGTGATGACGACCGTGACGCGGCTCTACGAGAAGGGGATCCTCGGGCGCGAGCGCGACGGCAAGCGCTACCTCTACTCCCCGAAGCTCACGCGCGAGGAGTTCATGGAGTCTACCGCGCGTGAGGTATTGGACGAAGCGGTCGGTGGCCACCAAGCCATGGTGATGCTCGCGGAGAAGGTCTCCGAGGCCTCGGCAGGCGAGCTCGACGACCTCGAGGCGCTCATCCAGAAGCGACGAGAGGAACTCGACGCGTGATCGAGGCGACCTTCCCGCTGCTCGGCACGGCGTTCGTCGTGCTCATCGTGCTCCCCACCTTTGCGCTGCTCGCGAAGGCGGGTCTCGTGATGCTCGAGCGCGACGAGGTGGGAGGGCCACTTCACGGCCTCAACCTGCGCTACGTACTCCTGACGGGCTCGAGCGTGCTCCCCATCGCGTGGCTGGTCTCGGCGGGCCTACATCAGGCCGAGACCGGGAAGTCCGCGCTCGCGTGCTTGTTCGATCACGACACGGCTGAGCTGTGCTTCGAGCCGGGCTTCTTCGCGCTCATGCTGGCCGTTGCCATTCTCACCTCGTCCGTCGGCGTGATGCGGAAGCATCGAGGAGCACGAGTCTCTTCGACCGACGCCGCGCACACGCTCCTGCGGCGTGTCGCTCGCATCATCGCGAGCGATCCCGTGCTCGCCAGCCTCCGTGATCGCGTCGTCGTCACCGACGACGACGGCTTCGCGCTCGGCACCCACGGGCTCTTGAAGCCGCGTGTCTTTGTCGGGACCGCGTTCGCCGCACGCCTCTCCGACGAGATGCTCGCGAGCGCGCTCGGGCACGAGGCTGAGCATGTCCGCGCGCTCGATCCCCTCCGGTACCTGATTCTTCAACTCGCGCTCGCGGTGAACCCGTTTGGGCGGTTCTTGCTCGATCCGCACGCTGCCCGATGGCAGGCGGCGCGCGAGGCCCACTGCGATCGCGAAGCCGTCATCCTGGGAGCGGCTCCGCTCCCGCTCGCGGACGCCATCGTGCGAGCGGCGAGGCCCGGTGCCCGTGAAGTCGTCGCACTTGGCGCTCGTGACACCGCGGTCCTCAAGTTCCGCATCGGAATGTTGCTCGCGTTCTCGGAGCGTGCTCCCGCCCGCTGTTGTCACCAGGGCCCCTCGGCCTTCCCGGTGGCGTTCGTTCTCCTGCTCATCGCGCTGCTCCTGCCGCATCAGACCGGCACCGCCGCGCTCGATGTGCTCCACACGGGCGCCGAGCACGCGCTCACCTACCTCTGGCGCTGAGGAACTCGATGGCTCGATCGCACCGTACACGTTTGCCCGCAACTACTATTGCACATAGTAATACGCCGCTCGCGGTGGCGTTCTCGCTGCTCGTCGGCGCATGCGCCCACGCAGCTCCGACGAGAAGTGCCCTCGATGCTCGCGAGGCACCGCCGCCTCATCTCCGCGGTCCTGCTGACGGTGGCGCGGACCTCGGTCACGCCGAGCACAGCGATCCCGTGCCCGACCCGTCCGCTGGGGGCGAGGTCTCACTCGGCGGCATGTTGGCGTTCGCCGACCAAAATTCGCCGATTCTCTCCGTCGCCCGAAGCACCCGCTCGCGTGCGGAAGCAGCCCGCGTGGCCGCTTCGATCCTGTTGCCCACGAACCCGGAGGTGTCGGTCGCTGCCGGGCCCCGCTTCGGCATCACTGGAACGGGCGTCGACGTCGACGTCTCCCTGATGCAACAGATCCAGATCGCGGGTGAGCGCGGCGCGCGCATCGACGCCGCAGACGCTCTTCGCGACCTCACCGACGCCGAGATCGAGCAGATCCGATGGGCCGTGCACTGCGACGTGCACGCAGCCTTTCACCGCGCCCTCGTCGAACAAGAACGTATGCGCCTCGCGGAGCGGGTCGTGACCTTCCAGCAGGAGGTGCTGCGCGTCGTCGAGCGCCAAATCGCTGCGGGCGAGGTTGCTCCCCTCGCGCTTCGACTGGCGCAGGCCGAGGTGGCGCAGGCGCAGCAGGTGTTGGTCGCCGCGCAGCAGGCATTCCTCGTGTCGCGCATCCGCCTCGCGCAGCTCTCCGGCTGGCCGGTCTGGACGCCGCCGATGCCGGCCGGGGCCGTCGACAGCCCGCGAGACCCGCCGCCGCTCGAACGCCTCGTCGCGGTCGCTGGCGAGCGCCTGCCAAGCCTCCGCGCCGGTGCCGCGCGGATCCGAGAGGCCGAGGCGCGCTCGACGCTCGCCGATCGCGAAGCGTGGCCGCGCCCATCGCTCGGAGTGCAGTACCGACGCGAAGGCAATCCGACGAGCGAGGGCGCCTACGACATCGTGATGGGCGTCGTCTCGATCCCCATTCCGAGCTTCCAGCTGAATCAAGGCGAGCGCGCACGAGCGCGCGCGGATGTGACGGTCGCGGAAGCCGAGCTCGATGCCTCGCGGCGCTTGCTCGACGGGCAGATCGCCGAAGCCCGCAGTGAGGTCGTCGCGGCTGCGGCCCGCACGCGCGCGTATGGCACGGAGATCCTGCCGCGCTTCGAGGAGAACCTCACTCTCCTGCGCCGCTCGTTCGAGCTTGGTGAGATCGACATCCTCGCGCTCTCCACCGGGCGCGAACGCTTCCTGCGCATCCAGAGCGACGCACTCGGCGCGCAGCAGGACTACTTCGTCGCGTTGGCCGGACTCGAGCGGGTCGTCGGCGTCGACCTTTGGCGCGATGACCATCACGAGGAGAGCACCCCATGAACCGCACGCTTCTGACTTCCTTCCTACTCGCCCTGCTGACCTCGGCCTGCAACAAAGGGGGCGGCAGCACCGACGGTCATGCCGAAGAGGGCGGGCACGCCGAAGAGGCTGGCCATCGTGAAGGCGAGCATGAGAACGAGGTGCATCTCTCGGCCGAGGCGCTCGAGCGCGCGGGCATCCGCGTCGCCGCCGCTGAACGACGAGCACTCACCGGAGGCGTGGCAATCCCGGCTGAGGTTCAGTTCGAACCGAGCAGCACGGCTCACGTCGGCCCGCTGGTGCCCGGACGCATCACCCGCGTCTCGGTGGCGCTCGGCGACCGCGTGCGACGCGGCCAACTCCTCGGCGTCGTCGCGTCGAGCGACGTGTCGGCAGCTCGATCGCGCCTTGACCAGGCCCGCGCGAGACTCGCCGCGGCCGAGTCCACCCTCCGGCGGCAGCAGCAGCTGTCGACCGAGGGCATCGGCGCACAGCGGTCGCTCATCGACGCGGAGGCACAGGTCGGCGAGCTACGCGCCGAGGTCGAAGGTCTGCGGCGTCAGCTCTCCGTGTTCGGCTCCGGGAGCGCGGGCGAGCTCGCGCTGACGGCGCCCATCGAAGGCGTGGTGGTCGCGGTGCACGGAACGCTCGGGGAGACGGCGACGCCGGACCAGCCCGCGTTCATCATCACCGACCCGACGAAGGTCTGGGTGCGCGGCAACGTCCCGGAGCTCGAGCTGGCTCGCGTCCAAGCGGGCTCGGCCGCCGTCGTTCGTCTCCATGCGTTTCCCGATGTCACGATGCCGGGCACGATCACGTACGTCGCGCCCGCGCTCGACGAGCGTACGCGCTCGCTGCCTGTTCGCGTGACGCTCCAGGCGCCGGACGCTCGCCTCCGCAGCGGTCTCTTCGGGAGCATTGAGCTGGTCGGCGGGAGCGCGGACGAGCGCGTGCTCGTCGTCCCAGCCGACGCGGTGGCGACCCTCGATGGCCAGACGGTGGTGTTCGTGCCCGCCGACGAGCCGAACAGCTTCCGGCCGCAGCCCGTCGCGCTCGGGCGTCGCGCAGGTGGCTTCTTCGAGGTCCGCTCGGGGCTCGAAGAAGGTGCACGTCTGTGCGTGAGCGGCGCGTTCACACTGAAGAGCGCTCTACGCAGCGGCGAGCTCTCCGAAGGCCACGAGCACTGAGGGACTCGCCATGAAGAAGCTTCTCGAACTTTGCCTAAAGTGGCGCCTCCTCGTCTTCGCCTTCGTCGTCATCGTCGCGGCGGTGGGCGTGCGCAGCGCGCAGCAGCTGCCCATCGACGCGGTCCCCGACATCACCAACGTCCAAGTGCAGGTGCTAACGAATGTGCCGGCGCTCGGTCCGGTCGACGTCGAGCGCACCATCACGTTCCCGGTCGAGGCTTCGATGAGCGGTCTCCCCGGCGTCGAGGAGATCCGCAGCGTGTCGCGCTTCGGGCTCTCGGCGGTGACGATCGTGTTCGAGGAGGGCACCGATCTCCTTCGCGCGCGGCAGCTCATCTCCGAGCGGCTCGTTCAGGCGCGAGAGCGTCTTCCCGCTGGTGCTTCGCCAGAGCTCGGCCCGCTCAGCTCGGGCCTCGGAGAGATCTTTCAGTTCGAGGTGCGCGCCGACAACATGTGCGCCGCCGGCCAGCCCGACACCGAGCAGTGCTACTCGCCGATGGAGCTTCGCTCCGTGCTCGACTGGTTCGTGGCCTACGAGCTGCGCTCCGTCCCCGGCGTCGTCGAGGTCAACTCGTTCGGCGGCGAGCTGAAGACCTACGAGGTCGAGGTTCTGCCGGACCGACTTCGCGCGCTGAACGTCTCGCTCAATGACCTCTTCGAGGCGATCGAACGTAACAACGCTACGGCGGGCGGCGGCTACCTCGTTCGCTCCGGCGAGCAGCTCCTCGTGAGGGGCGAGGGTCGCATCCAGAGCCTCGACGAGATCGGCGACGTGCTGATCGAGACGCGCGAGGACGGCGTGCCCGTGCGCGTCCGCGACGTCGCTCGTGTTCACCTGGCGCCGCTCATTCGACAGGGCGCGGTCACGCGCGACGGACGTGGCGAGGTGGTGACCGGCATCGTGATGATGCTCGTCGGAGCCAACGGCCGCGAGGTGGTCGAGAGCGTCAAGGCGAAGATCACGCAGATCTCTCCTTCACTTCCTCCCGGAGTGCGCATCGACGTCTTCTACGACCGCTCTGACCTCGTGAACCGGACCATCCACACGGTCGGAAAGAACCTCGCGGAAGGCGCGCTGTTCGTCATCGCGGTGCTGTTCCTGTTGCTCGGCAGCATTCGTGGCGGACTCATCGTCGCGGCGGCCATCCCGTTCGCGATGCTGGTGGCGTTCACCGCCATGAAGGCGCTCGGGCTCTCGGGCAACCTCATGAGCCTCGGAGCCATCGACTTCGGCATCGTGGTCGACGGATCCATCATCGTCGTGGAGAACGCCGTCGTGCACCTGGCTGCCGCAGCACGCGGGCAGAAGCGCCCGATGACGTACAACGAGGCGGCGGACGTGGTCCTCAACTCCACGCTCGACGTGCGCAAGGCGGCGCTCTTCGGCGAGGCGATCATCGTGATCGTCTACATCCCGATCCTCACCCTCGCGGGCATCGAGGGGAAGATGTTCAAGCCGATGGCCATCACGGTGCTGTTCGCGCTGCTCGGTGCGTTCGTCGCCTCGCTGACCTTCGTGCCGGTACTGGTGGCCACGTTTCTTCGTCAGCACACCGAGGAGAAGGAGCCCTTCATCGTGCGCCTGCTCCACCGCGTGTATCCGCGTCTGCTGGCTCCGCTCATGAAGGCCCCGAAGAAGGTCATCGCAGTATCGCTCGTCCTGCTGGTCGCGAGCGGCGTGGTGGCCTCGCGCATGGGGGCCGAGTTCGTCCCGCGTCTCGATGAGGGCGCCATCGCAATTCAGATTCTGAGGCTGCCCAGCGTTTCCCTCGAGGAGAGCGTGCAGGGTTCGACGCGCTTCGAGCGCGTCATCCGCGAGTTCCCGGAGGTCGTGACCGTAGTCTCGAAGACGGGGCGCGCCGAGATTGCGACCGACCCGATGGGCGTGGAGTTGTCGGACTGCATCGTCATCTTGAAGCCTCAGGACGAGTGGACCACCGCTCGCACACGTGAGGAGCTGATTCAGCGGATGTCCGCGCGCTTCGCCGAGGCGCTGCCCGGGCTCGGCTTCTCCTTCTCGCAGCCCATCGAGCTGCGCATGGCCGAGCTGATCAGCGGCACGCGCTCGGACGTGGCGATCACGATCTACGGCGACGACCTCGCGACGCTCGAGCGGCTGAGCTTGCAGGTGCAAGGCGTCGTCCGCGCCATCCCGGGCGCGTCCGATGTGCGGGGAGAGCAACTCGCCGGGCTCCCGACCCTCGAGGTGACGGTCGATAGGGCCGCAGCGTCGCGTTACGGGATCTCGGTGCGCGACGCACTCGACGCCATCGAGGCGCTCGGCGGTCGCAATGTCGGCGAGGTCTACGAAGGCGAGCGTCGCTTCCGCCTCCAGGTGCGCGTGCCGTCGGGCCTGCGCGACGACATCGACCAGGTGCGGAACCTCCCGGTGAGCGGCCAGAGCGGTCCGCTCGTACCGCTAGGCCAGATCGCGAGCATCCAGATCGTCGACTCACCGGCGAGCGTGAGCCGCGAGGCGGTCCGCCGCCGCACGAACGTCGAAGCGAACGTGCGCGGTCGTGACCTCGCCTCGTTTGTGAGCGAGGCGCAGACGCGCGTACGTGACCAGGTGCAGATGCCGCCTGGCTACGTCGTGCAATGGGGTGGTCAGTTCGAGAACCTCAGCGCCGCGTCGGAGCGGCTCGCGGTTGCCGTGCCCGTCGCGCTGGGCCTCATCTTCATCCTGCTCTACATGGCGTTCGGACAGCTCAAGCCGGCGTTGCTCATCTACCTCAACGTGCCGTTCGCCGCGGTGGGCGGTGTGTTCCTTCTGGCTGTGCGGGGCATGCCGTTTTCCATCAGTGCGGCGATTGGGTTCATCGCGCTCTTCGGCATCGCGGTGCTCAACGGCGTCGTGCTCCTCACAACCGTCAAAAAGCTACGGGAGCAAGGGAGGTCCCCGCTCGAAGCGGCGCGCGAGGGCGCCGAGTCTCGGTTGCGCGCCGTCGTGATGACTGCGACCGTCGCGGCGCTCGGCTTCATCCCCATGGCGCTCTCGTCCAGCGCGGGCGCGGAGGTGCAGCGGCCTCTCGCCACCGTGGTGATCGGCGGCCTGGTCAGCGCGACCTTCTTGACCCTGTTCGTCCTGCCCACCGTCTACGCCTTCGTTTACCGCAAGGAGGAGCCCGCGCCGCCGAGCGATGGCGGTCAAGAGCCGGCCGCAGACATCGGCGGCGATGCTGCAGAGCCGCAGGGGGCAGCGTGAAGAAGCACAAGCTCGATCTGGAGCTCGCGCTGCCGAGCGACGCTGTAGCGTGCGATGCGTGCGTCGGGCGGATGGTCGAGGCTGTTGGAGCAACTCGAGGCATCACGCGGGTGCACGTCGATCGCGAGGACCCGGCGCGCCCGAAGCTGTGCCTTCACTACGAGCCCACCTCGGTGCGGATTGAAGAGGTGGAGGCTCTCGTTCAGAGCACCGGCGCCGCACTCAAAGGGCGCTATGAGCACCTGTCGGCACCGGCGGTCGGCTTGCGCCACGAACGACAAGCCCGACTCGTCGAGGGCGTGTTCGCTCGCCAGCCCGGGGTGCTGCACGCCTCCGTCGCGTTCGGATCCCGTCGCCTCTACGTGGAGTTCGATCCCACCAAGACGAATCGAGAGGCGCTCCTCGCGGTCGCGTCCAAGGCGGGCATCGTCTCGTTTGTTGAGGCGGCGTCTCCCGCGGCGGCTGCCGCCGAGCGCGAGGAGCATGAGCATGAGCACGGAGGCCCCTTCGGCGAGCGCTCTGAGCTTGTCTTCAGCCTCACGTGCGGCGCGCTGACGGGCATCGGCTGGGGCCTCGAGAAGGCAGGCGTGGCCTCGCTCGTCACGACCAGCCTCTTCGTGGTCGCGTACGTCCTGGGGGCCTGGTTCACGGCCAAGGAGGTCGTCGTCGCGCTCCGTGCGCGCAGGTTCGAGATCGACTTCCTCATGCTGCTCGCCGCGATCGGCGCGGCCATCCTGGGCGAGTGGTTCGAGGGTGCTCTGCTGTTGTTTCTCTTCACCCTCGGTCACGGGCTCGAAGGCTACGCGATGCGCCGCGCTCGCAACGCCATCGGCGCGCTCGCGAAGCTCGTCCCAGAGACCGCGCTGCGCATCAACGACGACGGTCGCGAGGAAGAGGTGGCGGTAGCCGAGCTCGTGGTGGGCGACCGCATCCTGGTGAAGCCCAACACGCGCATCCCGGCAGACGGGTTCGTCAGTGCAGGTTCGAGCAGCGTGAATCAGGCGCCGATCACTGGAGAGAGCGTCCCCGTCGACAAGGGACCTGTCCCTGAGCCGGACGCTGCGCTCGTCGCCCCTGAGGCACTGGGCGCGGAACATCGCGTCTTCGCCGGCACCATCAACGGGGCGGCGGCTCTCACCGTCGTCGTCACGAAGACCGCGAGCGAGAGCACCCTCGCCCGTGTCGTGAAGCTCGTTGCCGAGGCCGAGACGCAGAAGTCGCCGACGCAGCAGTTCACCGACCGCTTCGAGCGTGTGTTCGTCCCAGTCATCCTCGTGTTCGTCGTCGGCCTGCTCTTCGCCTGGGTCGTGGTCGACGAACCCTTCGCGCGGAGCTTCTACCGGGCCATGGCGGTACTCGTGGCCGCGAGTCCGTGCGCCCTCGCGATTGCGACACCGAGCGCGGTGTTGTCGGGCGTCGCGCGAGCAGCGCGTGGAGGCGTGCTCGTAAAGGGCGGCGCGCACCTCGAGTCGCTCGGGTTGGTCCGTACGATCGCGTTCGATAAGACTGGGACGCTCACCGAAGGCAAGCCTCGTCTCACCGACGTGATCGCCGTCGACGGCGGGCCCGAGGACGAGCTGCTCGCGGTCGCCGTCGCCGTCGAGAAGCAGTCGGACCATCCATTGGCGAGCGCGGTCGTGGAGGGCGCGGACGCGCGGCGTCCTGGTCTCGCCGCAATGGAAGCCTCGGGCGTTGAGGCCGTGATCGGCTACGGAGTTCGCGCGACGGTGGGCGGGGCGGAGGTGGCGATCGGCAAGCCGGGCCTGTTCACGCGGGACGGGCCGCTGCCGCAGAGCGTGGCCAACGCCGTAAGCAAGCTGCAGGGCGAGGGGCGCACGGTCATGGTGGTCCGCTCGGAAAGCCGCTTCCTCGGCGTTCTTGGCGTGATGGACACCCCTCGTGACAGCGCGCAGGCGGTGGTCGCGGAGCTACACGCCCTCGGCATCGAGCAGACGATCATGCTGACCGGGGACAATCAGCGCGTGGCGGACGCCGTCGCGAAGCACGTCGGTATCCGTGTCGCACGCGGAGACCTGCTGCCCGAGCAAAAGGTCGCTGCCATCTTGGAGCTGGCGAGTTCGAAGAGCCGGGTGGCGATGGTCGGTGACGGCGTGAACGACGCGCCGGCCATGGCCAACGCCACGGTGGGGATCGCGATGGGCGCGGGTGGGTCCGACGTCGCCCTCGAGACAGCGGACGTCGCGCTCATGGCAGACGACCTCCGTGCCTTGCCCTTCGCCGTGGGGCTGAGCCGCGCCGCCCGCAGCATCATCCGGCAGAACCTCTGGGCAAGCCTCGGCATGGTGGCGTTCCTCATCCCCGCGACCATCTTCGGCTTCGCCAAAATCGGCGTCGCGGTCGCGCTGCACGAGGGCTCGACCTTGCTCGTCGTCGCGAACGCGCTGAGGCTCCTGGCCTACGAACATCGACGGGGAGCGATATGACGGACGGGGACCGCAGCTACTGGGACAAGCACGCGAAGAACTACGACCGCTCGATGTCGCTTCTCGGGCGGCCGATCCCCCGGATGGTCGAGCTGGCCGGGGAGGCGACGCGCGGCCTTGGCCGAGTGCTCGAGGTTGCGGCTGGCACCGGGCTCGTCACACCCGCGCTCGCCGCGGGCGCCGGGGAGGTCATCGCCACCGACTATTCGGCCGCGATGGTCGCCGCGCTCGCGCAGCGCGTGCGAGACGCCGCCGTGCCGAACGTGCGATGCGAGCAGGCCGACCTTTACGCCCTCCGGTTCGACGACGGATCGTTCGACGCGGTCGTCGCCGCGAACGTCCTCCACCTCGTGCCGGACTTGCCGGGGGCCCTGGCGGCGCTTCGACGCGTGCTGAAGCCGGGCGGCAGGGTCATCGTCCCGACCTTCTGCCACGACGAGACCGCGCTCTCGTGGGTCGTCTCGCGGGCGCTGGCCGTGACCGGCTTCCCAGGGCACCGGCGCTTCACGGCGAATTCCCTACAGCAGGCGGTCGAAGACGCGGGCGTCCGCGTGACCCGCACCGAGACGCTGCCGGGGCTCATCCCGATCGGTTACGTCGAGGGGACGAGTTGACCTGCGAATGACGCGACGCTCGATGGGAGTTCGAGCGAGCGACAGTGCAGCGACCGGCTGGCGCCCGCTGGGACAGCGCCCCAGCGATCAACAGGCCCGCCGACGCCCGCGACCACGCCGACGCTCGAACCTTGGGCGCTCTGCTCGCAAGGTGCGTCGGCCGGCGCCGTTCGTCGCTCGTCGCGTGCCTTCGCCCCGATGATCAACAGCTCGGCCCGTCGAAGCGGCGCCGAAGCTGCTAACCAACGGGGCCGAACGTTAACCGCCGGGTACGCAGTTAAACGCCTCTCGGCTTCTCTCTCCCCACGGGACAGGAGAGAGAGCGAGAAAGCTGTCCCACGCGGCGCCCATCGAGCTCGCTCGGCGCTCTCTGCGAGCACACTCGAGAGCGGCGCCGCAGGACGCGCAGCGCGCGAAACGCCCGGAGTTCTGGGGAGAAACGGCGAAGCCCCCTCGGATCGCTCCTTGGGGGCTTCTGTTTACCGACCCTCGCCCCTTGTTGGCGACGAGAGAA
>JAHBWG010000144.1 GCA_019637095.1 Sandaracinaceae bacterium
CCCCTCGCGCCTCGAAGCGCGGACGGTTGACGTATGCTCCGCGGCTCGTGGGATCCGTGCTTCATCGACGTGTCGCCACGCGGCTCGCGTGCCTCGCGGCGCTCGCGGGGTGCGCAGGGACGCCCGTGGGCCCGCGCGACCGCGGCGAGCCGGAGCGCGTCGTCGCGAGCAACGTCCGCTTCGAGGACTACGCGGGGTCCGCGGCCTGCGCCGCGTGTCACGCAGACGTCGCGGAGGGGTTCGCGCGCTCCCCGATGCAGCGGATGACCCGTGACGCCCTCAGCGCCGAGATCCGCGCCCCGTTCACGGGGACCCTGCGCCTCGGCGCGGACGTCGCCACGATGTCGCGGGTGGGCGAGCGGCGCTACGTGCAGATCGACGCGGGCGGCGGCTCGCGCCTCTACCGCGTGACCGAGGTCATCGGTGGCCGCTACCGAGAAGACTACGTCGGCGTGCGCGTGTCCGGCCGCGGCGCGCGCGAGCGCCTCCTGTCGGACCCACCAACCCGTCTGGTGCTGCCCGTCTCGTGGATCCTGGCCGACGAGGAATGGCGCTACAAAGGCTACAGCGTGCAGGTGCGCGAGCGACCCGCGCTCGCCGCCGGCCCGGTCTGGAGCCGCACCTGCATCCTCTGCCACAACACGGCCCCGTACCTCGCGAGCGCCTACGACGATCTCGCGCGCTCCCGCATCCGCTACCAGGGCTCCGTACCGTCGAACCTCCTGCCCCGCGCGCGCCGCCTGCGCTTCGAGGTACGCGACGAGGGCGCCCTCGAGGACGCGCTCGCCGCGGAGACCGCGCGCCTCGGGGCCCCGGACGCGCTCGAGCGGACCTCGCTCGACACTCTCTTGCGCAGCGCCGCGCGGGCGACCAGCGATCACTTCTCGCGCGAGCACCTCGTCGAGCTCGGCATCGGCTGCGAGTCCTGCCACGGCGGCGCACGCGAGCACGTCGACACGCCAGCGGTCCGCCCGACCTATCGCCCCGTGAGCCCGATGTTCGACGTCACGGCAGAGCAAGGCGAGTTGACGCGCGCCGCCGAGATCAACCACGCGTGCGCCCGCTGCCACTCCGTCCTCTTCACCCGCTACCCGTACACCTGGGAGGGGGGCACGCGCGACGGAGACCCTGGCGGCAGCACGGTCAACTCGGGTGAGGCCCGCGACTTCCTCCTCGGCGGCTGCGCGCGCGCCATGAGCTGCACCACCTGCCACGACCCGCACGCGCCCGACGACCCCACACGCCTCGCGTGGCTCACCACGCCGGCGGGCAACGTGACGTGCACCGGCTGCCACGGCGGGCTCGCGAGCGACGGCGCGCTCCGCGCCCACTCGCATCACGATCCTGCGGGCGAAGGCGCGTCCTGCGTCGGCTGCCACATGCCGCGCAAGAACGCCGGCCTCGGCTACGCCCTCACGCGCTACCACCGCATCGGCGCACCGACCGACCCCGTACGCGTGGAGCGCGACCGCCCCCTCGAGTGCGCGCTCTGTCACCCCGACGCGACCGTCGAAGAGACCGTGCAGACGATGGAGCGTTGGTGGGGTCGCCGCTACGATCGCGACCGCCTTCGCGTCCTCTACGGCGAGGACCTCACCGTCTCCATCCTCGAAGCCACCCTCGCGCGCGGCCGCCCGCACGAGCAGACGGTCGCGATCGAGCGCCTCGGCCACACCCGCGACAGGCGCCACCTCCCGGCCCTCGTCGAGCAGCTCGCGCACGACTACCCCCTCGTCCGGTACTACGCGCGCGCGTCGATCGAGCGCCTCGCCGGAGCGCGCCCACCGCTCGACATGTCCGCGCCCGGCGCCGCCCTCCGAGAAGCCGGCCGCGCCTGGCTCACCCAACCTCGCCCATAGCCCCCTCCCTCACGCCCCTCGGGCGGCCCCGACCCCTGCAGCGGCGCCCCTTCGACGCCGTGGGCCCTCGGCGCCTCGGCCCTCGACGACACGACCACGACCGCGACCGCGACCACACGATCACGAGCACGAGCACGACCACGCTCGACGTCTCACGCCGCCATCCCGCGCCCGTCGACCGAACCGCCCGGCCGGCCCTCCTCTCCACCACAGCTGGGGATCCTCGCCCGCCGCCACGGCCGGCCGTCCCGCGGCGGGCGTGGGGGTGGCAACGCGCGACATGCGCGAGACCAGTCCCACGGCGTCTCGAGTCAACGCTGAGATCATCGAGAGCGCGCGCCGCGATCGAAGACGGCCCACCCGACCCTCGCCGCCGAACCAGCGGACCGCGACGCGCAGATGCGCGCTCACCCTCCACGACGGATCGAGCAAGACATCCTGCCCCGCCCTTTCCCGAGCGTGCGCGCCGGAGCGCGTCGCTACCTCCCGCGACCGCCCCCGTCGGCCATCCCGCGCCCTCCTTCCGCCACCACGACCACCGACCACGACACCACCGCGACCACCACCCCCCGCGCCCCACACCGCGCACCCGCATCACCCGCGCCCCGCCACCACCGCCGACCCTTTTGCGCTAGGCTCCCCGCCCCATGGCCCGCCAAGCCCAGCTCGACCGCACCACCAGCGAGACCTCCATCCAGGTCGACCTCGACCTCGACGGACAGGGCCGCCACGACGTCCAGACGCCGATCGGCTTCCTCTCCCACATGGTCGAGCAGCTCGCTCGCCACGGCGCCTTCGACCTCACCGTCCGCGCCGAAGGGGACACCCACATCGACGGCCACCACATCACCGAAGACCTCGCCATCACCCTCGGGAAAGCCTTCGCCGCCGCCCTCGGCGACAAGGCCGGCATCCGCCGCTACGGAAGCGCCACCCTCCCCATGGACGAGGCGCTCGTCACCGTGGCCCTCGACCTCAGCGGCCGCACCTACTTCGTCTGGCGCGTCGAGCTCCCCAAGGCGAAGATCGGCCCCCTCTTCGACAGCGAGCTCGCCGAGGTCTTCTTCGAGGGCTTCGCCCGCGGAGCGCAGATCAACTTGCACGTCCACAAGCACGAAGGCCAGAACCTCCACCACATCGTCGAGGTCTCCTTCAAGGCCCTCGCCCGCGCCCTGCGCGACGCCTGCGAGCTCGACCCCCGCGCGCCGAGCGTCCCCTCGACGAAAGGCACGTTGACCGAATGAGCGCCCCGCGCGTCCTCGTCGCGGACACCTCGATGGGCAACCTCCGGAGCGTCGCGCGCGCCCTCGAGCGCGCCGGCGCGCACGTCGCCGTCACCGACGACCCGGACGCCCTGCGCGCCGCGCCCCGCCTCGTCGTCCCCGGCCAAGGCGGCTTCGGCGAGTGCGCCCTCGCCTTCTCGCGCGGCCTCGGCGACGCCGTCCGCGAGCACATCGCCTCCGGTCGCCCCTACCTCGGCATCTGCCTCGGCATGCAGGTCCTCTTCGAGGCGAGCGCCGAGGCCCCCGGCGCCCGAGGCCTCGGCCTCTTCGCCGGCACCGTCGAGCGCCTCGCCGCCGCCCCCGACCCGGACGACCCGCGCCGGCGCCTCAAGGTCCCGCACATGGGCTGGAACGAAGTCGAAGGCCGCCACCCACTGCTACCCGAGCGCGAGTGGTTCTACTTCGTCCACTCGTACGCGTGCGTCCCGCGCGACCCCGCGCTGCGCGTCGGCGAGACGGACTACGGCCAACCGATCTGCGCGGCCGTCGCGCGCGAGAACGTCTTCGCCTGCCAGTTCCACCCCGAGAAGAGCCAGCGCGCCGGCGCGCGCCTCCTCGAACGATTCCTGGAGCGCCGATGGAGCTGATCCCCGCGATCGATCTGCTCGGCGGCCGCGTCGTGCGCCTGCACAAGGGCGACTACGACGCCGCCACCGCCTACGCCGGCGACCCCGTCGCCGTCGCGCTCGGCTTCGCCGAGGCCGGCGCGACGCGCTTGCACGTCGTCGACCTCGACGGCGCCCGCGGACGCGCGGGCGAGCACGCCGCCGTCATCGCGCGCATCGTCGCCGCCGCGCCGCTCGCCGTGCAGGTCGGCGGCGGCGTCCGCGACCGCGCCACCGCCGAGCGCTGGCTCGAAGCGGGCGCCGCGCGCGTCGTCCTCGGCACCGTCGCCGTGCGCGATCCCGCCGCCGCGGAGGCGATCTGCGCGGCGCACCCGGGCCGCGTCATCGTCGCGATCGACGCGCGCGGCGACGAGGTCGCCGTCGACGGCTGGCGCGAGGCGGGCGGCGCGCACCTCGCGACCCTCGCGGAGCAGGCGGACGCGTGGGGCGCCGCCGCGATCCTCTACACCGACATCGAGCGCGACGGAACGGGCGAGGGACCCGCCACCGAGCGCACCCGCGCCCTGCAAGATCGCGTGCGCGCGACGGTCATCGCCTCGGGCGGGATCGGCTCGCTCGCGCACGTCCTCGCGCTGCGCGACGCCGGCGTGCGCGCCGCCGTCTGCGGCCGCGCGCTCTACGAAGGCGCGCTCCGGCTCGAGGACGCGCTCGCCGCGCTCCGGGAGGCGCCGTAGTGCTCGCGCGCCGCATCGTCCCGTGCCTCGACGTCAAGGCAGGCCGCGTCGTCAAAGGCGTGCAGTTCGTCGGCCTGCGCGACGCCGGGGACCCCGTCGAGTGCGCCACCCGCTACGACGCCGAAGGCGCCGACGAGATCACCTTCCTCGACATCACCGCCTCCAGCGACGCGCGCCGCATCCTGCTCGACGTCGTCGAGCGGACCGCCGCCGCGATCTGCGTCCCACTCACCGTCGGCGGCGGCGTCCGCGTCGAGGACGACGTCCGCGACCTCCTGGCCGCGGGCGCCGACAAGGTCTCGATCAACACCGCCGCGGTGGACGACCCCGCCTTCGTCGAGGCGATGGCGCAGAGGTACGGCAGCCAGGCGATCGTCGTCGCCATCGACGCCAAGCGCGTCGCCGATCACTGGACCGTCCACACCCACGGCGGCCGCCGCGACACCGGCATCGACGCCGTCGCGTGGGCCGCACGGGTCGCCGCCCTCGGCGCCGGCGAGATCCTGCTCACGAGCATGGACCGCGACGGAACCCGCGACGGCTACGACCTCGCGCTCACCCGCGCGGTCGCCGACGCCGTCCCCGTCCCCGTGATCGCCTCGGGCGGGGTCGGCGGCCCCGAGCACGTGCGCGCCGGCCTCGTCGAGGGGGGCGCCGACGCCGCTCTCGCCGCGTCGATCTTCCACGACGGAGAGTTCACCATCGGTCAGGTGAAGGAGTACCTTCGGGCGCATGGCGTGCGAGTGCGGCCTTTGACCGAGGGCGAAGGGTGAGCGAGCTCCTCGGCACGACCATCGAACAGCTGATCGCGACGATGAAGGAGCGCCGCGTGCGCATCCCGTCGGAGATCGGCGCGTTCATCGCGCTCGAGGTCTGCGAGGCGCTCGCGAACGGGCCCGCGGCGGTGCGGCCGGCGGACGTGCGCATCGCCGAGGACGGTACGATCGGCGTCTTCGCGCCGCCCGGCAGCGCGACGAGCGACGAGGCAGCGCGCGCGGTCGTCGCGCTCCTCGGCGCGCTCCTCGTCGCGGCGGGCACCGGCGTCCCGCGCGTTCTCGTCGGGCTGCTCGACGGCGGCCCGTCGTCGGGCCGCTGGGACCTCGCGTCGCTGCGCGACGACCTCGAGGCGTCGCTGGTGCCGCTCAACCGCGGCGCGGCGCGGCGCGTCCTCTCGCGCATGCTGCGCGAGTCGAAGCGCCCGCGCTCCGAAGCGCCCGGCCCCGGCTCGGGCCGGCCCGAGCCCAGCGACTCGACGCTCGACAACCAGCTCGACGATCTCCTCGGCGACGAGGACGAGCCGCCGCGACCGCGCGCGCGGCCGAGCAGCCGCCCGCCCGCCGGCGCGCTCGACGCCGAGCTCGACGCGACGCTCGCGGACTTCGAGCGCGCTCCGGGCGACGTCGACGCCGCCGATCGCACGATCGCCGACGACCCGCCCGCCGAGCGCAAGCACCCCTCCAACGCGCCGACGCGACCCGGCTTCGACGCGAAGACCGGGCAGCGGACCGCTCGCGCCGACGGAGACGGCGTCGACCTCGACGCGCTCGGCGACGAGCTCGAGCGACCGCGCCGCAGCGTGCTGCCGTGGATCCTCGCCTTCCTCGCGATCCTCGCCGCGAGCGTCGCCGCGCTCGCCGTGATGCGGCCCGACCTCGTCGATCGCATGCTCGGCCGGCCCCCCGCGCCCGAGCCGGATCCCGGCCCGACCGAGGCGGACCGCGAGGCGATGCTGCGCGAGCACCGCGGGCGCTTCGGCACGCTGACGGTGCGCGCGACGCCCGCGCAGTCGCAGATCCTGATGTTCGTCGGGCGCGGCCCCGCGGAGGCGACCGAGCTGCCGATCGGCGTCGCCCACGAGCTCGTCGCGATCGCCGACGGACGCGCGCCGAGCCGCGCCTACGTCCCCGCGGACGCCGCGTGGGAGGGCGAAGGCGAGGCGCGGCGCTACGAGCTCGCGCTCCAGGCCGGCACCGCCGAGATGGCCGCCGAGGCCCTCGACCTCGGCCCGACGACGCTGCCGCGCGACGCGCTCGGCGCGCCGAGCGGAGCCCTCGGCACGGTGCGCGTGATCACGAACCCGCCGGGCGCGCGCGTCTATCTGCTGATCGGGTTCTCGCCCGAGGTCGTGATCGAGAACGTGCGCACCGACGCGGAGCTCGAGCTGCTCGTGTTCCACGCGGGACACCCGGTAGCGACGCGCACGCTCGCGCCCGCCGAGTGGGTCGCGGCGCCGGACGGCAGCAAGCAGGCGGCCGTCGAGATCAACCTCGAGGGCGCGCTCACCGAGTGACGGCGAGCCGCTCGACGAGCCAGTCCTGCCCGTGCCGGCGCAGGCGCCACTCGACTTGCATCATCCCGCGCTCGCGGCTGAGCAGGCGGAGCGTCACGCGCGCCGCGTCGCCCTCGACCACGATCGCGCGGGTGAGCGCGCGCAGGTCGGCGCCCGCGAGCTCGCGCGTCGCCCGCGCGGCACGCTCGCCCAGCGCGGCGTCCTCGCCCGCGCGGAAGTAGAGCGACTCGCCGAGCGCGCTCACCTCGAAGGGCTGGCGATCGAGATCCACCCACCGCGCCCGCGCCGCGTCGACGCGCGCCGCCGCGACCGGGCCCGTCACGTCCGCGACGAACCCCTCGAGGCGCTCCTCGTCGGTCTCGACGAGCGCGTCCCACGCCAGGTAGCCGAGCACCGCGACGACGACCGCCGCGCCCGCGCCGAGCCAGGTGCGCCGGTCCCTCATCGCTTGCGCGCGAGGGTCAGCCCGTCGCCGATGGGCACCATGCACGCGTCGACGCGCGCGTCCGCCGCGACCTTCGCGTTGAGCGCGCGCAGCGCCTCGGTCGACTCCCCGGTGCTCGCCGGATCCGCGACCGCGCCGCCCCAGAGCACGTTGTCGATCGCGATCACGCCCCCCGGACGCAAGAGGCGCAGGCACGCCTCGTAGTAGAGGTCGTAGTTGGGCTTGTCGGCGTCGATGAACGCGAAGTCCCACGTGCCCGGCTCGTCGAGCGCGCGGAGCGTCTCGGCCGCCGGCGCGACGTGGAGCGCGATGCGGTCCGCGAGCCCGGCGTCGGCCCAGGCGCGGCGCGCGACCGCGCCGTACTCCTCGGACACGTCGAGGCAGACCAGCCGGCCACCCTCCCCCATCGCGCCCGCGATCCAGAGCGCGCTGTAGCCCGTGAACGTGCCGATCTCGAGGCAACGCCGCGCGCCCATGCTCGCGACGAGCCACCCCATGAACGCGCCCTGCTCGGGCCCGATCTGCATCCGCGCCTGCGCGAGCGCCGCGGTCTCGGCGCGCAGCCGCCGCATCGCGTCCGTCTCGCGCACCGACACGCCCACGAGGTAGGCGTGGATCGCGTCGTCCATCGGCAGGGTGCGGTTGGCCACGCTCAGCCCGCCTCCGCGACGGCGCGCTCGACGAGCCCGCGGATCTCCGACAGGCGCCCCTCGCTCGTCGCCTCGAACCGCAGGACGAGCGCCGGCTGCGTGTTGCTCGCCCGCACGAGGCCCCACCCACCGTCGAACAGGATCCGCGCGCCGTCGACGGTGATGACCTCGTGGTCGGCGGCGAAGCGATCGCGCACGCGCTCGACGATGCCGAACTTCTCCTCGTCGGGACAGTCGACGCGCAGCTCGGGCGTCGAGAACGTCGGCGGGAGATCCTCGATCAGCGCGTGGAGCGGCCGCTCCTCGGCGGCGAGGATCTCGAGCAGGCGCAGCGTGGCGTAGACCGCGTCGTCGAACCCGAAGAAGCGGTCCGCGTAGAAGATGTGGCCGCTCATCTCTCCGGCGAGGAGCGCGCCCTCCTCCTTCATCTTCTTCTTGATGAGCGAGTGCCCCGTCTTCCAGAGGATCGGCCGGCCGCCGCGCGCCGCGATGTCGTCGTAGAGCGACTGCGAGCACTTCACCTCGCCGAGGATCGCCGCGCCCGGCCGCTCGCGCAGCAGCGCACGCGAGAGCGCGACGAGCAGGCGGTCGCCGTACACGACCTCGCCGCGCGCGTCGATCACCCCGATGCGATCGCCGTCGCCGTCGTACGCGACGCCGAGGTCGAGGCCCCGCTCGAGCACGGTGCGCCGCAACAGCTCGAGGTTCTCGGGCATCGACGGATCCGGGTGGTGCACCGGGAAGCGGCCGTCGGGCTCGCAGAGCAGGGCGACGGGCGAGACCCCCGCCGCGTGGAGCGCCGCGAGCGCGGTCGGCCCGGCGGCGCCGTTGCCCGCGTCGATCGCGATCGACGAGTCGGTGTGCGCGAGCGCGACGTTGCCCTCCACGAACCCGACGTACTCGGGCAGCACGTCCTTCTCGGCGATCGCGCCGCCGGGCGAGCGCACGAAGTCGCGGCGGCGGATGAACGCGCCGAGCGCCTGGATGTCGGCGCCGCTCATCGTGCTCGCGCCGCTCATCATCTTGAAGCCGTTGTCGTCCGGCGGGTTGTGGCTGCCGGTGATCTGTACGCCCCCGTCGAGGTCCCACGCGTGGACGGCGAAGTACATCAGCGGCGTGGGCACGACGCCGAGGTCGAACGCGCGCACGCCCGTCTCGAGCAGCCCCTCGACCAGCGCCTCGAAGAGGCGCGGCGAGCTGAGCCGGCAGTCGCGGCCGACGGCGACGCGGCGACCGCCACGCCGCGCCCAGAACGTGCCGAGCGCGCGGCCGAGATCGCGCACCATCTCGTCGGGCAGATCCGCGTCGGCCCGGCCGCGGATGTCGTACTCGCGAAAGACGTGCGGGTTGACGATGCTGGACATCGCGCCCCTTCTGGCGCGCCCCGCGAGGCGGCGCAAGCGCTCGGCCCCGCCCGCGGCTCATCCCGTCGGCGACCGGGCCCGCGACCGGGTCCACGCGAGCCCGGCCGGGACGAGCCCCAACCAGAACCCGCTCGCCGGGATGAGCGCGATCCCGAGGACCGAGAACGCCGCGATCGAGGCGGCGAGCCCGGGCGAGGGCCGCAAGCCCGCGCGCTCGATCGCGTGCGCCGCGACCCCCGCGAGCATCAACGCGAAGCCCGTCATCACGAACCAGAAGAAGGTCATGCGCCACGGGTCGGGCTCCACCGCGCCGATGATCCCGGCCCGCACGATCTCGGTGAGCGGCGCCCGCGCCGCCGCACCCTCGGCCGGCGGCAGCCACCCGACCCCGAACGCGACGCCGACCAGGTCGTGGACGACCCCGATGCCCACGAGCAGGGCGCCGACCGTCACCCGAGGCCCCCTCTTTTCGTACGCCTGCGTATGTTCCATACTCATGCGTATGGATTCACGCGACGACGAAGGCAAGCCCCCGCGCCGTGGCCGCCCCGGCCTCGAGCCCTCCGACTGGATCGACGCCGCGATCGAGGCGCTCGCCGAGGGCGGCTTGCCGGCCGTGGCCATCGAGCCGCTCGCGCGGCGGCTCGGCGTCACGAAGGGGAGCTTCTACCACCACTTCGGCTCGCTCGACGCGCTGGTGGAGGCCGTGCTCGAGGCCTGGGAAGAAGGAGGCACCGACCGCGTCATCCGTGACCTCGACGCGCAGGCCGATCCGCGCGAGCGCCTGCGCGCGCTCGTGCACGTCTCGTGGGACCGGCTCGACCACCTGCGCGCAGAGGGCGCGCTGAGCGCGGCCGCCGCGAGCGGCGACGCGCGGGTCGCGCCGGTGGTCGCGCGCGTGACGGCGAAGCGCCTCGCGTACGTCGAGCGGATCTACCGCGCGCTCGGCCACCCGCGGGCGGCGGCACGGCGCCGGGCGCTGCACGCGCTCGCCGCGTACCTCGGCACGGTCACCCTCGTCGGCGCCGGCGCGATCGGGGGCGAGCGCGAGCTCCGCGCCTACGCGCGTCACCTCGAGGCCGCGCTCCTCTGACTCAGCGGCCGAGCTGGCGCTCGACCTCGGCGAGGCGGGCCTCGAGCATCGCGTTGCCCGGCTCGTGGCCGAGCGCGAGCTTCAGGTTGAGCTTGGCCGTCTTGAAGTCCCCCGCCTGCATCGCCTGCGTGGCCTTCTGCACGAACGGGCGCGCGCGGGGCGAGACGGTGAGCCCGCCCGACTTCGCGCGCCGCGCGAGCTCCTGCGCACGCTCGTCCTCGGCGCTCATGCGCAGCTTGCCGGCGCGCAGCAGCTCGTCGTAGCGGGCGCGCGCCTCGGGATCGAGGAGCACGCGGTAGCCCTCCGCGCCGCGGCGGAAGATCTGTTCGGCCCGCTCGCGCTTGGGCTCGGGCGCGTCGGTGAAGCGGTCCGGGTGGTACTTGAGCGCGAACGCGTGGAACGCGTCGCGGATCGCGTCGGCGCTCGCGCGCTCGTCGACGGACAGCAGCGTGTAGTAGTCGAGCTGATCGAGGCGGTCGGACATCGCGCTCAGCTCCCCATCATGCGCGCCTGGCGCTCCTGCATGCGGCGGATCTCCTGCTCGTCCATCCCGCCGACCAGGCGGATGCGCACGATCTGCTCGCGCCCGGAGTCCACGTCGAGCGCGCGCACGCCGAGGATGCCGTCCGAGCTCATCTGGAAGGTGACCTCGATCCTCACGTCGCCGCGCGCCGCGCGGCGCAGGCCGGTCAGCTCGATCGCGCCGAGCGCCTGGTTCTCGTCGAGGCGGCGCGACTCGCCCTGACAGATGGAGACCGACACGACGTCTTGTCCATCCGCGCCCGTCGTGAACGTGCGCGTCTGCTCGACGGGGATCGCGGCGTTGCGCTTGATCACGGGCTCGCAGTAGCCCGCGACGGTCTCGATCGCGAGCGTCAGCGGCGTGACGTCGAGCAGGAGCGGCGGCGGCGCCGAGGGCAGCGGCGCCGAGGGCCTCGGCGGCGCGGCGTACACGGGC